>NZ_CP092841.2:0-965000 GCF_030272265.2 Bradyrhizobium sp. 62B
ATGACAATGGAACAGGATCGCTGGTCACGCGTGAAGGGTCGGCTGCGCTCGAGCGTTGGCGAAGACGTCTACACGAGCTGGTTTGCGCGCATGGATCTGGAAGGCGTGCAGGAGGAGAGCGTGCGGCTCTCGGTGCCGACGCGCTTCCTGAAGAGCTGGATCCAGGCCCATTATGCCGAGCGCGTGCTGTCGTGCTGGCAGGCCGAGATGCCGGAAGTGCATCGCATCGACCTCACGGTGCGTACGGCCGTGCGTCCGGTGGCGCAGAAGGAAGCCCCGGTGCCGGCCGAGACGCGGCGCACGCCGACCCCGGAGTTGCGCTCGACCGCGACTGCGCCGGTCTCGGCCAATCACGACGCGCTCGGCGGCTCGCCGCTCGATCCGCGCCTGACCTTCGCGAGCTTCGTCGTCGGCCGCTCCAACACGCTGGCACATGCGGCCGCGCGTCAGGTCGCGGAAGGTCGCCGCGGCGACCCCGTGATGTTCAACCCGCTCTACATCCATGCCGGTGTCGGCCTCGGCAAGACGCATCTCTTGCAGGCGGTGACCTGGGCCGGCAATTCCGGCAACGAGCGCAAGGTGCTGTATCTCACGGCTGAAAAGTTCATGTACGGCTTCGTCGCCGCGCTGAAGACGCAGACGGCGTTGGCCTTCAAGGAAGCGCTGCGCGGCATCGACGTGCTGGTGATCGACGACCTCCAGTTCCTGCAAGGCAAGTCGACCCAGGCCGAGTTCTGTCACACGCTGAACGCGCTGATCGACGCCGGCCGCCAGGTCGTGATCGCGGCCGACCGTCCGCCGTCCGATCTCGAAAGCCTCGACGACCGCGTGCGTTCGCGGCTCGCCGGCGGCCTCGTGGTCGAGATGGGCTCGCTCGGCGAGGAGCTGCGCCACGGCATCCTCAAGTCGCGCGTCGCCGCCGCCCGCACCCATCATGCGACGTTCGAGGTGCCGGAAGAGGTGCTGCATTATCTGGCGCGCACCATCACCCATAACGGCCGCGACCTCGAGGGCGCCATCAACCGCCTGCTGGCGCACTCCAAGCTCAACAACCGGCCGGTGACGCTGGAGATGGCCGAGCACGAGGTGCGCGACCTGGTCCGGCCGCAGGAGCCGAAGCGGATCAAGATCGAGGACATCCAGCGCGTGGTGGCGCGGCAGTATAATGTCAGCCGGTCCGACCTCTTGTCCTCGCGCCGCACCGCCAACGTGGTGCGCCCGCGCCAGGTGGCGATGTATCTCGCCAAGACGCTGACCCTGCGCTCGCTCCCCGAGATCGGCCGCCGCTTCGGCGGACGCGACCACACCACGGTGCTGCACGCCGTGCGCAAGATCGAGGCCCTGGTCTCCAAGGACACCGCGCTGTCGGAGGAAGTGGAGTCGCTGAAGCGCCAGCTTCAGGAATAAACGCCTAGGCGCTCCTGCCATTCTGCCGCCGCCCCGGCCTCGCCTGGGCGGCGGTTTTCGTTTTGGGCGGTAAATCGTGGGGAACTGCCTCCGATCTCTTGAATCCGGGGGCCATCCGAGCCACCTTGCGCGACCCTGACAGCTTTGGTCATATCGGCTGGATGATCCGGCTTTCCGGGGTCTTCGGTGCCGTGGCGCGCGTCCCGCCGCCCGGCGTTCTCAAATTTGTGTTTCCTTGGGGATCGGGCGAGTAGTGCAATGAAGGTTACGGTCGAACGCGCGCAACTCCTGAAGTCGCTGGGCCATGTCCACCGCGTGGTCGAGCGCCGCAACACGATTCCGATCCTGGGCAACGTGCTGGTCCGGGCCGAGAACGCCAAGCTGTCGCTGAAGGCGACCGACCTCGACCTCGAGGTCACCGAGACGTTGCCAGCGGAAACCGCGACCGCGGGCTCCACCACCGTGCCGGCGCACATGTTCTACGACATCGTTCGCAAGCTGCCGGATGGTTCGCAGATCGTGCTGGAGGCCGACGGTGACCGCGCGGTGCTGGCGATCCGCGCCGGCCGCTCGCGCTTCACCCTGCAGACCCTACCCGAGAACGACTTCCCGGATCTGGCCGCCGGCGACATGTCGCACTCCTTCTCGCTCGCCGCCAAGGACGTCAAGCGGCTGATCGACCGCACCCAGTTCGCGATCTCGACCGAAGAGACGCGCTATTACCTCAACGGCATCTATCTGCACGCGGCGGGCACGGCCAAGGCCGCAACGCTGCGCGGCGTCGCCACCGACGGCCACCGCCTCGCCCAGCTCGATCTGGTGCAGCCCAAGGGCGCCGAGGGCATGCCCGGCGTGATCGTGCCGCGCAAGACCGTCGGCGAGGTGCAGCGCCTGATCGAGGACACCGACGCCGAGATGACGATCGAGCTGTCGCAGGCCAAGATCCGCTTCACCATCGGCAACGTCGTGCTGACCTCGAAGCTGATCGACGGCACCTTCCCCGATTACGGCCGCGTCATCCCGCAAGGCAACGACAAGGAGCTCGTCGTCGACAAGAAGGACTTCGAGAACGCGGTCGACCGCGTTTCCACCATCTCCAGCGAACGCGGGCGCGCGGTCAAACTGTCGCTGTCGCCGGGCAAGCTGGTGCTGTCGGTGACCAATCCGGATTCCGGCAGCGCGACCGAAGAGCTCGAGGTGGAATACGCCTCCGACGCCCTCGATATCGGCTTCAACTCCCGCTATCTGCTCGACATCGCCGCCCAGATCGAAGGCGACGTCGCAACCCTCAAGCTCGCCGATCCCGGCTCGCCGACCCTCGTGCAAGACCGCGACGACAAGAGCGCGTTGTACGTGCTGATGCCGATGCGGGTGTGAGGGACGTGTTCCTCCTCTCGCGACACCTTCTGTGTGGAGACAATCCCTCACTCGGCTTCGCTGCGCGAAGCCACCCTCTCCCACAAGGGGAGAGGGTAAAGCTACAGTTTTCCCCGTCGAAACAAGCGCGATGCACGTTGCTGTGCCCTCTCCCCTTGTGGGAGAGGGCATCTCCGCAGGCGGATACACACTCAGTCGGGTGAGGGGTTCGTGCCGCAGGAGCCATCCCATCGGCCAGTCCCCAAACGTCTCCGCCAATTCGCGAAAAACATGCGGCACGAACCGACGGATGCGGAAGCAGCGATGTGGCGCCTGCTCAGAGACCGCCGCCTGTCGGCATACAAGTTCCGCCGACAGGTCCCATTCGGAAACTACATCCTCGACTTCGTCTGTTTCGACAAGCGTCTCGTGATCGAAATCGACGGAAGCCAGCATGCAGAATCGCGAAGCGATGCGGATCGTGACGCAGCTCTATTTACTGAAGGCTTTGCCATCGCGCGCTACTGGAACAATGACGTGCTTCAGCAGTCCACTTCCGTATTGGAGGATATCCTTGCAAAGCTTGCCGGGCGGTAAGATACCCCTCACCCGTCGCCTCACTGCGTGAGGCGCCACCCTCCCCCACAAGGGGGGAGGGAAGTAAAGCCCGGCAATGACGAGCTAGCATGACCCCCTCCCGCATTCATCGCCTGACGCTGACGCATTTTCGCAATTATCGGGCGGGGGGGCTCGAGACGGCGGCTGACCTGGTGGCGCTGGTCGGGCCAAATGGGGCGGGCAAGACCAATTGCATCGAGGCGATCTCGTTCCTGTCGCCGGGGCGCGGCCTGCGGCGCGCCACGCTGGAAGACGTCGCCGACAACCAGGGCGACGGCTCCTGGGCGGTGTCGGCGCAGGTCGAGGGCGCGCTGGGGCTGGCGACGCTCGGTACCGGCATCGATGCACCGCGCGCTGATGCCGCCGTCAGCCGGCGCTGCCGCATCGACCGCGAGCCGGTGGGGTCGGCGGCAGCCTTCGGCGACCACATCCGCATGGTCTGGCTGACGCCGGCCATGGACGGGCTGTTCATGGGCGCAGGCTCCGAGCGGCGGCGCTTCTTCGACCGCCTGGTGCTCGCCATCGACAGCGAGCATTCCAGCCGCATCAACGCGCTGGAGCGCTCCTTGCGCTCGCGCAACCGCCTGCTCGAGACCCGCAATTACGACGACCATTGGTGTGACGCCATCGAGCGCGAGACAGCCGAGCTCGCGGTCGCGGTCGCGGCCACGCGCGGCCAGACGGCGGCAAGGCTGACCGGCATGCTCAACGCGCGCGCGCAGGCGTCCGCGTTTCCGTCGGCGCAGATCGCGCTCGACGGCTGGATGGAGAATGCGCTGCTTCAGGAGACCGCGACCTCGGTCGAGGACCGCTACCGGCAGATCCTGCGCGACAACCGTCCGCGCGATGCCATCGCCGGCCGCACCACCGACGGCCCGCATCTCACCGACCTCCAGGTGATCTATGCGCCGAAGAGCATGCCGGCGCGCGACGCCTCGACCGGCGAGCAGAAGGCGCTGCTGATCGGCCTCGTGCTGGCGCATGCGAGCCTGGTGGCCGAGATGACCGGCATCGTGCCGCTGCTGCTGCTCGACGAGGTCGTCGCGCATCTCGATCCCAGCAGGCGCGCCGCGCTGTTCGACGAGCTGAAGAAGCTCGGCGCGCAGGTCTGGCTCACCGGCGCCGACCCGGCGGCCTTCGCCGAGATCGGCGCGGGAGGCGAAGTGTTTGACGTCGAGAGCGGACGAGTCTCCGCCCAAAGCTAAGCCGCCGCGTTGAACCCGCTCGTTTCCGCCGGCGACTAGCTGCTTGAGGCCGCGACACGCGGCCATCGCGCAAAGTATCTCGGACACGCGCGATATCTTTTGGAGCACAGGCATGGCGACGGTGGGGCATGGGGCGCGAGCTCCGGCACGATGGCAACCTATTGCGTGCGGCCTCGTTCTCCTCGCAAGCTGCCTGCTCGCCGCGAGTGCCGGCGCGTTCGTGTCGAATCTGCCGCCGTTGTTCTCGCCCGCGCTGACGCTGGACCCCGCCGCCAAACTGCCCGCGCCGGCCCGCTACAGCTTTCGCGGCACCCACACCACGGTGATGCCCGGCATCGAAGCCCCGCTCCGCACCAGGCTCGAAACCACGGTGCCTGCACAGCTCGGCGACGTCGTCAGCTTCTATCGCACCGAGCTCGGAAAGCTCGGCTGGCGGGAAAAGCCCGAAGGCGCGGTGATCGCAGCCGATCACGTCCAGCTCACCTTCGCTTCCCCGCTCGGGCCCGCCGCACTGCAGCTCGCCCGCAAGGACGGCAGCACCTCGATCCATATCGTGCAGAAGAACGCCGATGCGGCGAGCCGGGCGAATATCATGCCCGAGCCCGGCAAGGCGATGCTGGTGTTCAGCAATATCAGCGGGACGGATGCCACGCTCACGATCGACGCGAAAACCGTCAAGCGCGCTGCCGGCACAAACGCGGTCTCGCTGGATCTGGCGCCCGGCCGATATTCCTACGAGCTGCGCGTGCCGGACCGTTCGGCCACCACGAAGACCCTCGACATTGTGGCCGGCGATACCTGGGAGCTCACGGTCGGGCCCGACGGAGACGTCTGGCCGCCGCTCCAGCTGTATTGAGCGCTTCCGGAGCATCGGCGATCTTTGAACCTCACGGGTTCCTGTCGCGACTTCTGGTCAGAGGCCGCGCCGACGGTGCCGCAGCCTGCAATTGCGCGCGAGCCGATGCGCCGCGCCACGCCCCTTGGAGAAGTGACGATGTCGAGGATGACGCGCGGGACGAAGGTCCCGGCACGCTGGCGGCTGCTTGCATGCGGCCTCTTCCTGTTGGCGAGCAGCTCGGTTGCCGCCGCGGCCGATGCCGGCATCGTCGACGTCCACGCGCTGCCGCAGCTCGAGGGCGCGGTGGAAGACACTTCGCGCCCCGATCCCTACCGCGTCGAATATCGCGTGCCGACGCCGCCGGCCGTGACGTCACAGGCGGTGCGAAAACTCCTGAGTGCCGAGGGCTGGGTGCCCTATGTGCTGCCGCTGGAGGAGAAGAGCACCACGCTGAAATTCAAGAAGGGACGGCAGGGCCTTTCCGTTCACTTCACGCAGGCCGGCGGCCGGCCCGATCAGTCCGTGGTCTATTACACGACCGACCGGATCTATTCGAACGTACCGCTCCCCGACGGCGCGAGCGATCTCGTGTTCGACGGCACCAGGCCCTATCTCGGCTGCATCGCGCCGGGCGCGCTCGATGCGACGTCGGAATTCTACACTCGCCAGATGGAGGCGATCGGCTGGCGCAAGCTCACGGCTGAAACGGCGGCACGCTGGACGACGACGGGCCTCGACGAGGCCGTTCCGAACGGCATGCGCGCATTCTACGACCATCCCGAGGGCGACACGACGCAGTTCTACAAGCAGAAGCCGGTGATGCTGACGCTGACGAAGCGCAACGACGGCCGCACCGATGTCGATGTCCGGATCGCACCTTTCGTGCTGCCCGCCGACCTCACCGCCGATAGCGATGTTGCAGGCCTGCCGCGGCCGAATCCAACCAAGTCGGCCAGGGGCCTCGGCAGCGCGAGCTCCAACAAGCGCGAGATGAGCGCCGCCGCGATGGCCGAGCTGCCTGCCGTGCTCGCCTTCTATCATCGCGAGCTCGCTGCGCGAGGCTGGCAGGAGGATGGCAGCGCCCCGCTCATCCCCGGCGACGACGTTGCGCTCAAGATCTCCAACGCCGAGGAGACCGGCGTGCTGCGGCTTGGCCGCAAATATGACTTCACCATGGTCAGCCTGACCGCACAGGTGAAGGAATCCGCGCTTGCGGCCCGTGCCAAGGCGAAGAAGGAGGCCGACGAGAAATTCATGAAAGACGCCGAGGCGATGGCCAAGCAGGTCATCGCCGCCGACGAAGCGCGGCGCAAGGTGCAGGCGGCCGCGCTGTCCGATGCGCCGCTCGGTGCACTTGCCGACAGCAAGACGCCGGTGCCGCTGCCGGAGACCGCCGAAGACGTCAGATTCAAAGGCGACGACGGCAGCCTCGAATTCTCGTCCGGATCGAGCGTGAAGGCGCTGACCGCGTTCTACCGGGCCTCGCTGAAGCCGCTGGGCTGGAACGAGCGGCCTTCGGTCATCAACCAGCCCAACATGGCGATGCTGGAGTTTGCCAAGAGCGGCAAGTCGATCTCCTTCACCGTGATGCAGATGGGGCCGAAAGTGAGAGTCAGCGCCGAGGGATCGGGCCTCAAGGTGGCGACCGCCAAGCCCGTGGAAGCGCAGGCCAAATCGTCCGAGCCGCTCAAGCCCGACACCGAATCGCAGTTGCCCGTGCCGACGCAGCGGTCGTCGACCTCGCTCGCCACCACCAAGATGCCGGGCAGCGAAACGCCCTTCCGCCGCGAGCTCGAAGCCAGCATCCCGGCCCCGCTCGGCGACGTCCTGGCGTTTTACCGCACGGAGCTGTCCAAGCTCGGCTGGCAGGAAAAGGCCGACGGCGCCATCGTGTCGGCGGAGCGCGCGCAGATCGACTTCACTTCGCCGCAAGGCCCGGCGGTGCTGAAGCTCGGCCGTGCCAAGAGCGAGACCACGGTCAGTCTGGCGCAAAAGAATCCGGAAGCCGCCGTCAAGGCCGACATCATGCCGAAGGCGGGCCAGGCCAGGCTGATGCTCGGCAATATCGGATCGAAGGAAGCATCGCTCACCATCAACAAGCAGACCGTCAAGATCGCGGCCGGCGCCGGCGGCCCGCAATCGCCGAAAGGTCCGATGGTCGATCTGCCGCCCGGCAAGTACCAATACGCCCTGCGCGTGCCCGGACATCCCGCCCGCACCGAGAGCCTCACCGTTGCGGCCGGCGATGCCTGGGGCCTCGTGGTGGGCCCTGATGGCGCCGTGCTGCCGCTGCAGATGTATTGATCCCCTGTGCCTGTCCCGGCCGGTTGAACCCATCAGGTTCATGGGGCGACCAGTTGGTCGGAGGTGGCCGCGACAATGTCGCAGCCACCTTCATCGCGCGAAGATCGTGACGCGCGACCTTCCGGGAGAATGGACATGACGACGGCAAGACGCGGGACGAAGGTCCCGGCACGATGGCGACTGTTGGCGTGCAGCCTCACTCTGCTTGCGAGCTGCTCGCAGCAGCCGCTGACCGCAGCAGATGCCCACGCCGACATGCCCGTGCCGACGTGAGCCAGCCACTCGAGCTTCAGCCGCACCAGCGCGGACGGGGTCGAAGTCCCGCTCCGGCTCGAGCTCAAGGCCGAGGTGCCCGCCGAGCTCGGCGACGTCCTCGCCTTCTACCGCACGGAGCTTGGAAAGCGCGGCTGGCAGGAAAAGCCCGATGGCGCGGTGGTCACCGCCGATCGCGCCCTGCTCGTCTTCGCCTCTCCGAAGGGGCCGGGCACGCTGACGCTCGGCCGTGCCAAGGGCGAGACCACGGTCGGCCTGGTGCAGCGAAATACGGAGGCCGCGGCCAAGGCCAACTTCCTGCCAATGCCAGGACAAGCACGGCTGATCTTCGGCTATCTCGTGCCTGATGTGGCGTCGCTCGCGATCAACGATCAAATCGTCAAGATCGCGGGCGGCTTGAATCATCCGCAAACGCTGGATCTGCCGCCCGGCACATATTCCTACGCCCTGCACGTGTCGGGTCATCTGGTGCGCAGCGACACCATCACGCTGGCCGCGGACCAAGCGTGGTTCCTCAAGCTGCGTGACGGCGACGGCGAGTCCAACCAGATCTACTGAGCCGACGGCTGCTCCGCGGCGCCGAGGCGCCTTGGGAAGAGGCTCCGCGCCCCGCAAAATCCACGTCTTTGAGGACCCGGAACGGGGTCTCGAATCGGGCTTTTCACGGGCCCCGAAATCGGCCTCCAAAAACCTTGAAAACTCGCCAAAAAACCCTATCTCCTCAAAGGGTTGCGGCAGCATACTTTGCGCTAGGCGCAATCTCGCTTTCATGGCACAAATAGCCCGCAAATCAGCGCCTTTTGCGCCGCTGATTCGGGCGACATTTCGAAGGCCTCTCATGACAGAACCTGCTCGGCAGCCCGCTGCCGAAAACGAGCCGTCCAATCCGAGCGACTACGGCGCGGAATCGATCCGCGTGCTCAAGGGTCTCGATGCCGTCCGCAAGCGCCCGGGCATGTATATCGGCGACACCGACGACGGCTCGGGCCTGCACCACATGGTCTACGAGGTCGTCGACAACGCGATCGACGAAGCGCTGGCCGGCCACGCCACGCGTGTCGATGTCGTGCTCAACGCCGACAATTCCGTCACCGTGCGCGACGACGGCCGCGGCATTCCCGTCGACATCCACAAGGGCGAAGGCATCTCGGCGGCCGAGGTCATCATGACCCAGCTCCACGCCGGCGGTAAGTTCGACCAGAACTCCTACAAGGTTTCCGGCGGCCTGCACGGCGTCGGCGTCTCCGTCGTCAACGCGCTGTCGAGCAAGCTCGGCCTGCGCATCTGGCGCGACAACAAGGAGCACTATATCGAGTTCGCCCATGGCGATGCCGTCGCACCGCTGGTGGTCGTCGGCGACGCGCCGGGCAAGCGCGGCACCGAGGTGACGTTCCTCGCCTCGTCCGAGACCTTCAAGAACATCGAATATGATTTCGCGACGCTCGAGCATCGGCTGCGCGAGCTCGCCTTCCTCAATTCCGGGGTCAACATCGCGCTGTCCGACATGCGTCATGCGGTCGAGAAGCGCGAGGAGATGCACTATTCCGGCGGTGTCGAGGAATTCGTCAAATATCTCGACCGCAACAAGAAGGCGATCGTGCCGGCCCCGATCATGGTGCGCGCGGAAGCCAACGGCATCGGCGTCGAGGCGGCCTTGTGGTGGAACGACAGCTACCACGAGAACGTGCTGTGCTTCACCAACAACATCCCGCAGCGTGACGGCGGCACGCATCTGGCCGGCTTCCGCGGCGCGCTGACGCGCCAGGTCAACGGCTATGCCGAGGCCAACGCCAAGAAAGAGAAGATCGCGCTGACCGGCGACGACTGCCGCGAAGGTCTCACCGCCGTGCTGTCGGTGAAGGTGCCCGATCCGAAATTTTCCTCGCAGACCAAGGACAAGCTGGTGTCCTCGGAAGTGCGCCCCGTGGTCGAGAACGTGCTCAACGAGGCGCTGCAAGCCTGGTTCGAGGAGCACCCGTCCGAAGCCAAGATGATCGTCGGCAAGGTGATCCAGGCTGCCGCGGCGCGCGAGGCTGCGCGAAAGGCGCGCGAGCTGACGCGCAAGAGTCCCCTTTCGGTCTCCTCGCTGCCCGGCAAGCTCGCCGACTGCCAGGAGAAGGACCCGGCCAAGTCCGAGCTGTTCATCGTCGAGGGCGACTCCGCAGGCGGCAGCGCCAAGCAGGGCCGCAACCGCGAATTCCAGGCCGTCTTGCCGCTCCGCGGCAAGATCTTGAACGTCGAGCGCGTGCGCCCCGACAAGATGCTGGGAAGCGAGCAGATCGGCACGCTGATCACCGCGCTCGGCACCGGCATCAGCGACGAGTTCTCGATCGAGAAGCTGCGCTATCACAAGATCATCGTGATGACGGACGCCGACGTCGACGGCGCCCACATCCGCACGCTGCTGCTGACCTTCTTCTACCGGCAGATGCGCGACATCATCGACGGCGGCTATCTCTATATCGCCCAGCCGCCGCTCTATAAGGTCTCACGCGGCAAGTCGGAGCAGTATCTCAAGGACGAGCGGGCGCTGGAGGATTACCTGATCGACGCCGGCCTCGACGACTGCGTGTACATGCCCGGCAACGGCGGCGACCGCACCGGCCGCGACCTGCGCGCGCTGGTCGACGACGCTCGAATCGTCCGCAGCATCCTGCGCAACCTGCACAGCCGCTATAACCGCAAGGTGGTCGAGCAGGCCGCCATCACCGGCGTGCTGAACAAGTCGGTGTACGGCAACCCCGAGAACGCCGCAGCCGCGGCGCAGTACATCGCGACCCGGCTGGACAGCCAGGCCGAGGAGGTCGAGCGCGGCTGGGTCGGCCAATTCGTCGAGGGCCAGGGTTTTGTGTTCGAGCGCACGGTGCGCGGCGTCAAGGAAGCGGCCGTCATCGACGATGCGCTGCTCGGCTCCGCCGAAGCCCGCAAGCTCGACGAGTACGCGCCCAAGCTCCAGGACGTCTATGCCCGCTCCGGCAAGCTGCGGCGCAAGGACAGCGAGCACGTGGTCCACGGTCCGTCCGACCTGTTCGAGGCGGTCACCGACGCCGGCCGCAAGGGCATCTCGCTGCAGCGCTACAAAGGCCTGGGCGAGATGAACCCGGAGCAGCTCTGGGAGACGACGCTCGACACCGAAGCGCGCTCGCTGCTCCAGGTGAAGGTCAAGGAGGTCGACGAGGCCGACGACATCTTCACCAAGCTGATGGGCGACGTGGTCGAGCCGCGCCGCGACTTCATCCAAGAACATTCGCTGAGCGCGACGATCGATATCTGAGGCTTGTTTGGCCTCTCCCGCTTGCGGGAGAGGGGGCGCACCGCCCTCACGGCGGCTCCGCCGCCTGAACCTCATCCCCGGCCACCGCGACAAAATGGCGTAGCTGGCACTGGAAGAGGTCCAAGCGAATGTTGCCGATGTTAGCCGACCAGCACCGCATGTACGTGCAGCAGGTGTTCGAAATGGCCGAGCTGTTCGGCCTCGAAACCCGCAACAAATATCGCATTCGCGACGAAAATGGCCGCGATCTGCTCTATGCTGCCGAACAGCAAAAGGGAGTTCTCGGCTTCCTGTTTCGTCAGCTCTTCGGGCATTGGCGCTCCTTCGAGGTGCATTTCTTCGATGCCGCCCGACAGCCGGTCATGCGCGGCATTCATCCCTTCCGCTTTTTCTTTCAATGTCTGGAGCTGCGCTCGCGTGACGACCGCCTCATCGGAACCATCGAGCGTCAGTTTTCGATCTTCACCAAGCGCTTCCATGTGCACGATGCGCAGGGAAGAGTGGTGCTCGAAGTCACTTCGCCACTCTGGAAAGTATGGACCTTTCCGTTCATGCGTGGCGGGCGAGAGCAGGCGCGCATTGCGAAGAAATGGTCCGGCCTCGGATCCGAGCTGTTCACCGACCGTGATAATTTTCTGGTGGAATATCTGGAACGCAGCCTGACGGAAGACGAGCGCGCGCTGGTTCTCGCGGCTGCGATCTACGTCGATCTCATGTATTTCGAAGTCAAAGGCGAGGGCGGCGTCATCAATTTGCTCCGCAACTGAAGCACCGCGCCGTGACCGCATCCGCAACGACCAGCCCAGCCCTCCCCTCGCGCCGCCTTGGCGTGATCGGCAGCATCGTCGGGGTGCTGGCGTTGATCGCGGCCGTGCTGCCGCACTGGGTTGTACCGGTGCTGTATCCGCCGCCGCCGGCGGACAAGGTGATCGTCGACACTGGCCATCGCCTCAGGGATCGCCTGATCGCGCGGGTCAAGGGCGTCGAGTATCAGGCGCCGCCGCGGGAAAAGTCGACCGGAACCCAGCTGAGGGAGATGTCCTCGATCGGTGCGATCTCGCTCGGCCTGCTTGCCATCCTGTTCTCCGTGCTCGCGCTGGTGTTTCGCGAAGAGAGGCTTTTGGCGGGGGTCGCGGCCACGCTTGGCGCGGGCGCCATTGCCGTCGAAATCTCCTTTCTCGTCATGGGCGTCTTGATGCTGATCGTCATCCTTTATGTGGTGGCCAATATCATCGGCTTGTTCTAAACGCCTGGCGCAGCGGGCCTGTTCAGGGCCAATAAGCGGCTTCCGCCGCGACAAGTGCAGAATTGCTACCCTGCTCAATTCTCGGTAGTTTCCGCTCCCGAAGCAGCCCGCCCCAACGCAACAGGACAGCGAGAAACGCAAGTGGCGCCCATCCAATACATCGTCGAGGGCGGTCACCGGCTCTCGGGCTCGATCGAGCCGTCCGGCAACAAGAATTCGGCACTGCCGATCATCGCCGCCGCCCTGCTCACCTCGCATCCGGTGACGCTGGAGAACGTGCCGCGGATCCGCGACACCGAGACGCTGGTCGAACTGATCCGCTCGGTCGGTGCGTCCGCGGAATGGACCGCCCGTAACACGCTCCACATCCACGCCAAGAGCATCCGCGCCGCCGATCTCGACCCCGAGCTGTGCGTGCGGATCCGCGCCTCGATCCTGCTCGCCGGCCCCCTGCTCGCCCGCTGCGGCGAAGTGATGCTGCCGCCGCCCGGCGGCGACGTGATCGGCCGCCGCCGGCTCGACACCCATGTGCTGGCGCTGGAGCAGTTAGGGGCCAAGGTCACCGCGACCGACCGGCTCGAATTCCGCGCGCCCAGGCTGGCCGGCGCGGACGTGTTCCTGGACGAGCCCAGCGTCACCGCGACGGAGAACGCGCTGGTCGCGGCGGTCGCCGCCGACGGCGTCACCTATTTGCGCAACGCGGCCTCCGAACCGCACGTGCAGGACCTCGCCAACTTCCTGGTCGCGCTCGGCGCTCAGATCGAGGGCATCGGCACCAACACCATGATCGTCCACGGGCCGGCGACGCTGGGTGGGACGATTTACCGGATCCAGCCCGACCACATCGAGGTCGGCTCGCTGATCGGGCTTGCCGCGGTGACGCGCTCGCCCCTGCGCATCACGCGCGCCGGCGTCGAGCATCTGCGCTCGATCCGCATGGGGTTCGAGCGGCTCGGCATCGTCTGCCGCGTCGAGGGCGACGACCTGATCGTGCCGTCCAATCAAACATTGAAGATCCAGGACGATTTCGGCGGCCACGTGCCCAAGCTGGAGGACCAGCCCTGGCCGGCCTTCCCGGCCGATCTGATGTCGATCGCGATCGTCACCGCCACGCAATGCGAGGGCGTCATCCTGATGTTCGAGAAGATGTTCGAATCCAGGATGTTCTTCGTCGACAAGCTGATCGCGATGGGTGCGCGTATCGTGCTGTGCGACCCGCACCGCGCGATCATCGCCGGTCCCAGCCGCCTCCACGGCGCAACCATGACCTCGCCAGACATCCGCGCCGGCATGGCGATGCTGCTGGCGGCCGTGTGCGCCCAGGGCACCTCCACCATCAACAACGCCGACCAGATCGAGCGCGGCTACGAGCGCATCGAGGAACGGCTGAACGCACTGGGCGCGAAGATCAAGCGCGTGCCGGAGCGGAAGGGCTGAGGCGCTGCCTCTGCATCCGCGAATGGTCTCCTGCCCCGGACGCAGCGCAGCACGCGAGTGATGCGCTGCTGAGCCGGGGCCCATGTTGCCGAGATCTACGCCCGTGACTTCTGGGTCCCTGTGTATCGAAATTCTGTCATGGTGGAGTGGGCGGGAAGCCGTTGGGTCCTTGGCGCTTGACGCCGTGAGCCGGCTCGGTCTCCCGCCCGTTCCATCTATCAACCTGAACAGTTGCACGAGGCTGCGCCAACAGACCTCGCATCACAGGGACAGGCACCATGATCATACGCCCTCGTTACGTCGGAATCGACGTCTCCAAACGATATCTCGATATCTTCGATGAGAGCCTGGGCGTGCCGGAGCGCATCGCCAACGCGCCGCAGGCCATCACACAGATCGCGGCGCGTTGGCGATGCGATGTGCTGGTCGTCTTTGAAGCCACGGGCGTCTATGACCTTGAGCTTCGTGAGGCGCTCAGCCAGGCCGGCATCCGCTTTGCCCGGATCAACCCGGCCCGGGCCCGGGACTTTGCGCGCGCCAGCGGCCAGCTCGCCAAGACCGACCCGATCGATGCCCGGATGCTGGCGAGCTTTGCCCGGGCCATGCAGCCTGCCGCTGAGCAGGCTGCCAATCCTGCCCGCAATGCCCTGGCGGGGCTTGCAAAACGGCGGGATCAACTGGTTCTCATGCGTGCCCAGGAGAAGAACAGGCGCAGCGAGGCCGAGGACCGCGCCATGGCCGATCGCATCGGTCGGCTCATTGAAGTCCTCGACAATGAGATCGCCGAAATCGAGGCCGATATTAGCGCGCTGATCAAGACTGAGCCGGAGGTCTCCGATGATGCGCAGTTGATGCGGTCACTTCCCGGCGTGGGCCCCGTAACCTGCATGCAGCTGATCGCGCAGATGCCGGAACTCGGAAAAGTGGGACCGAAGCAGGTGGCCGCGCTCGCCGGCCTGGCTCCCTTCAACGTCGACAGCGGCGCTTACCGCGGCAAGCGGAAGATCGTCGGGGGCCGAAAGCGCGTCCGCGATGCCCTCTACATGGCCGCTCTCAATGCGGTCCGCCGGGCCGATCCATTCAAGGCCTTCTACGCTCGACTGCGACAGGCCGGTAAACCTGCCAAGCTCGCTCTCATTGCCGTTGCCAGGAAGCTGTTGACGGTCCTCAACGCCATCATGCGCGATCGAAAGCCGTACCTGTACACCAGACCAACATAACAGTTGCCGGCTCGCGCTTCGCGCGTCCGGGACACGAGAGCCATGTTTCCGTCGCCCGGCCATGCTATTGAGCCGCCATGCTCGACACCGTGCAACCTCGTCGGCAGCCGCAAGCCGGCGTGCCGCAAAACCATCTCGCGCAGGAATTTGTCGAGACGCTGCGGCTGGCCGTGCCGCTGATGCTGACGCAGCTCGGGCAGATCGCGATGATCACGACCGATCTGGCGCTGATCGGGCGGCTCGGCGAGGACGCGGTCGCCGCGGCGGCGCTGGCGCACACCGTCTATTTCGTCAGCTTCACCTTCGGCCTCGGCCTGATGTCCGCGGTATCGCCGCTGGCGGCGCAGGCCTTCGGTGCCGGCGACGTCAGGCTGATCCGGCGCTCCTTGCGCGTTGGACTGTGGGTCGCCTTCCTGATCTCGCTGCCGATGATGGCCTCGCCGCTCTATGGCGAGCAGATCCTGCTCGCGCTCGGCCAGGCGCCGCAATCGGCCGCGCTGGCGCAACGCTATCTCGACGGATTGGCCTTGGGCATCGCACCGGCGCTCGGCTTCATCGCGCTGCGCAGCATGATGAGCGCGGTGAACCGGCCGCAGCCGCCGCTATGGATCACGCTCGCGGCGATCCCGATCAATGCCGTGCTGGTCTACGCCCTGATCCACGGCCTGTTCGGCCTGCCCGAGCTCGGCCTGTTCGGCGCGGGACTTGGGACCACGCTCGTCAATCTCGGCACGTTCATCGCGACCCTCGCCATCGCGGGGCTGCGCAAGCCGTTTTCGGACTACCGCCCGCTCGCCCGGCTGTGGCGGATCGACTGGCCCCTGATGCGCCAGCTGATCGCGATCGGCGCGCCGATCTCGTTTTCCCTTCTGCTGGAATATGGCCTGTTCTCCTCGGCGGCGCTGCTGATGGGGTTGATCTCGACCACCGCGATTGCCGCGCATCAGATCGCGCTGCAGGTCACCGCGGTGCTGTTCATGGTGCCGCTCGGCATCGGCATGGCGGCGACGGTGCGGGTTGGCCACGCCTTCGGCCGGGGCGATCCGGCGGCGGTGAAGCGCGCGGGACTCGCCGCAGCCGTGCTCGGTATCGCGCTTGTCTCGGCCCTGACGCTCGCGATCATCCTCGCTCGCTATGAGCTGGGACGATTGTTCTTCGGCAGCAATGAAGCCAGCGCGCCTACGGTCGGGCTGACCGCCACGCTGCTGCTGGTCGGCGCCACCTTCTTCATCGCCGACGGCCTTCAGACCATCATGGGCGGTGCGCTGCGCGGCATCAACGACACCAGGATGACGCTGCTGTTTGCCGCGATCGGCTATTGGGGCATCGCCTTTCCCGTCGCCTGGGTGCTGGCCTTCCACACGGGGCTGGGCGCGGTCGGCATCTGGGTCGGGTTCTCGGTCGGGACGTTCGTGTATGCCGGGCTGCTGATCTTGCGCTTCCGGATGCTGACGCGCAGACTGGCGGGATGACGCCGACAGGTTACGAAGTCATGCTCTTCCAGAAACTCGTCCTCCGCGGCATGATGGGACCGATCGTGGAGCGGGCCCAATGACGCTGTCCGTCGACCTGTTCTTCTCCTTCCGCAGCCCCTTCAGCTACCTGGCGCTGCCCAAGACTCTGAAGCTCGTGGAGGACTATGATCTCGCCGTGAACCTGCGGCCGGTCTATCCGCTCGCGGTGCGCGTGCCCGGCTTCTTCAAGAAGGCCAGCCCGAATTTCATTCGCTATGTCGTGCTCGACAGCACGCGCGTCGCCCAGCACGAGGGCATTCCGTTCCGCTTTCCCCGGCCCGATCCGATCGTGCAGGACAAGACGAATTTCGATGTCGCGGCCGAGCAACCCTATATCCACCGCCTGACCCGGCTCGGCGCGATGGCGCAGCTCGAGGGACGCGCGCTCGCATTCACTCATGCGATCGCGCGCGTGCTGTGGGATGGTTCGGTCGCCGGATGGAACGAGGGCGACCATCTCGCGCGCGCGGCCGCGAACGCCGGCTTCGATCTCGCCGCGATGGACGCCGCGATCACCGCCGATCCGGATCGCTACGAGCAGGTGATTGCGGAGAACGAGAAGGACCACGCCGCGTCGGGCCATTGGGGCGTGCCGACCTTCGTGTTCGAGAACGAGCCGTTCTTCGGCCAGGACCGCATCGACCTCCTGGTCTGGCGCATGCAGGGCAAGGGCCTGGCGAAGCGCTAGGCCAGATTCCGCGCGATCTCGAAAAGCCGTCGCTTGACACGTCGGAGATACAAGCCGGCCACGCGTACCGACATAGGTCAACATGCCGCGGCCATCAGTGCGTCCCCGTTGACATCGGTCAAACGACTCATCTCAACGGCTGCATAGCGTCTGACATCCGGAAGGAGTCGCGATCATGCTGCCGTTCACGATCGAGCAATTCCTCGGCGTTTTTGCGAATTACAACCGGGCCATCTGGCCGGCGCAGGTTCTCGCATATCTGATGGGCGGGTTGGCCTTCTCGCTGGTTTTTCGCAAGGGCCGATGGTCCGATCAGATCATCGCCGGAATTCTCGCGTCGATGTGGGCGTGGACCGGGATCGTCTATCACCTGATCTTCTTCGCATCGATCAACAAGCTGGCCTATGTTTTCGGCGCGCTGTTTGCAATGCAGGCGGCGGCCTTCATTTATTTTGCCGCGTCTCGGAGCCACTTGAATTTCGGCTATGCGGGGAGACCGGCGGGATTCATCGGGGTCGCGTTGGTGGTCTACGCAGCGGCGATCTACCCGCTGTTCGGCCTCGAGATGGGTCAACTCCCCAACCAACTACCGATGTTTGGGGTCACGCCGTGTCCCGTCACCATCTTCAGTTTCGGGATGCTGTTGCTGACGAGAGCGCCGGTCTCGCGCTGGCTGCTTGTGATCCCATTCTTGTGGTCGCTTGTCGGAGGCAGCGCCGCGATATTTCTTCGCGTGCCACAAGACTGGGCGTTGCTGATGGCTGGAATTGTCTCTCTGGCACTGCTGATCGTGCGTGACCGGCGAATGGCACCGGCCGGATAGTTCCAGCACCAGCTCACTCCGCGAGCTTCGCCTGCCCACCTGCCGCCGCCTCCGACCATTCGCCGACGACACGATCGAGGTCGCAGAGATTCTGGTGCATCTGCTCCAGCGAGAAGCCGAGCGCGAAGAAGCGCTCGGCGGTGTCGCCGGGATGACCGCGAATCAAACCATCCTGGCGGACGGCGGCGACCGCCTCGGCATAGTGCTGGAGCGCGACGTGGACGGGGTGGATGGGCGGCGCGCCGGCGCCTTCGCGCAAGGCACTGGCTGCCGAACGCAGGAAGCGCGCGATCGCGGTCGACACTTCGGTCAGCGGAGCGGCAAGGCGCATCTGCACCTCGACCGGCAGCGGCACCACGGTGGCGCGGCCGATCATGACGACGTCGTGGCGCAGCCGCAGAACCGTTCGCAGCAGCGGGCCGGTGTCGGGCCCGCTCGACAGGCGGGCGGCGCGCTCGCGTTCGGCCTCCGCGCCGATGGCATTCATGCCCACCATCGCGGTGCCGATGCCGTCCTGGATCCGGTGCAGCGCGTCGTTGTCGCGGCCGCGCGTGAGGCCGGCGAGCAATTCCGTGAAGGCATCCGCGATCAGCTCGAGCAATTGTGCCGCAGCAGCACGAATCTGGCGCACCGCGCGCGAGGGCAGCACCAGGAACGAGACCAAGAGTCCCGTGACCGCGCCGACACCAACCTCGCTGACGCGGTCGATTGCCGACGTCATGGGATCGGAATGATGCATGGTCGGAACCAGCAGCACGATCACGGCGGTCACGGTGGCCGCGCTGAGGCTCGGATTGATCGCAGCGATGAAGGCGAGCGGGGCGACCGAGAGCACCAGGAGCCCGAGCAGGCCCACCTCGCTGGAATAGGGGATCAGGATCGCGATGGCGCCGCCATAGATCGCGCCGCCGATGGTGCCGAGCATGTAGTCGCGCGTTGCCTTCAGCGAGCGCCCGACGCTCATCTGGGTCACGATCAGCGAGGTCAGGACCGCCCAGAGCGGCAATAACAGATGCAGCGCGGTGGCGAGTGCATAGGCCGCGGTCGCCGCGACGGTGACCCGGATCGCCAATCCCAGTTGGGTCCGCCGCGACCTGATCCGGTCGAACAGCTCTTTTGCGAGTGCCATGGTCAGAAGTCCCGATCCTCTCGAGGCCAGGCAAAAGCATGGCTGCTGCCCGCGGCCGCAAGGCTGCTTGAAAGGCCAAATCAGCCCGCCTAACTTGCGCGCCAAAACGAGGAAACACGATGGCTCACGAAACCGCAACGCTCGCCGCCTATGTCTTCAATCTGAAATACGGGGATATTCCGGCAGAGGTGCTGGAGCGCGCCAAGGTGCTGACGCTGGACTTCCTCGGCAGCGCGATCCGGGCCCGCAGCGAAGCGGAATCGACCCCGTCGATCCTGAAGATGCTGGAGGCGCTGGCACTCGACACCAAGGGCGAATCCACCGTGTTCGGCGACAGCAAGACCTGGACACCGGCGGTCGCGGCCCTGCTCAACGGCGCGCTCGGCCATTCCCTCGATTTCGACGACACCCACGCTGATTCCTCGCTGCATCCGAGCGCGCCTGTAGTCCCGGCCGCCTTCGCCGTCGGCGAGATGGTCGGCGCGTCGGGGCGCGACGTGCTGACCGCGATCGTCGCGGGCTATGAGGTCTGCTGCCGGCTCGGCAATGCGCTCGACCCGACCTCGCATTACGCGCGCGGCTTCCACCCGACCGCGACCGCCGGCACCTATGGCGCCGCCGCGGCGGCCGGAAAACTGTTCGGCCTCAGCGAGAAGCAGCTGATCGCCGCCTTCGGCGTCTCCGGCAGCCAGGCCGCGGGCTCGCTGCAATTCCTGGTCAACGGCGCCTGGAACAAGCGCTATCAGGTCGGCGCGGCCGCGATGAACGGCGTGATCGCCGCGACGCTGGCGCGCAACGATTTTGTCGGCGCGACGGAATCGGTCGAGGGCAAGCACGGCCTGCTCGCCGGCTACACCGACGACGCGCATCCGGGCAAGGCGGTCGCCGAGCTCGGCAAGACCTATGAGACCATGAAGATCGGCGTCAAACCCTATCCGAGCTGCCGCTATACGCATGCAGCAATCGACGCGCTGATCGCGATGCGGCGTGAGCACAATCTGACGCCCGACCAGGTGAAGCGCGTCGAGATCGGCTTGCATCGCAACGGCATCACGCTCACCGGCGATGCCGCGACCAAGCGGCATCCGACCTCGATCGTCGGCGGCCAGTTCTCGATGTTCTTCACCGGCGCGCTTGCGCTCGACCAGGGTTCGTTCGGCTGGGACGATTACAACCGCCTCGGCGACGCCGCGATCGATGCGCTCGCCGACAAGTTCGACGTGGTGCAGGATGATCGGTTGGAGGTCGGCCGCACGCATCCGTTCGGCGCCCGGGTCAGCATCACCACGGACGACGGCGTGCACGAGCGGCTCTATGCCGATCCGTCCGGAGAGCCGAATTCGTTCCCGGATGCGCAGGCGATGCAGCAGAAGTTCCTGACGCTGGCGCGCCCGGTGCTGAACGCGCGTGCGGAGAAGTTTGCGGACGCGATCATGACGCTGGAGCGGTTCGATCGCGTGGCCAAGGCGACGGAGCTGGGGAGGTAGTCGTCATCTTTCCCTCTCCCCTTGTGGGAGAGGGTGGCTCGCCGCGCAGCGGCGAGACGGGTGAGGGGTATGCCTCAGCAGACGAATCTCTCTCATCTGTCGTGCGGATGGATACCCCTCATCCGGCGCTTCGCGCCACCTTCTCCCGCAAGGGGAGAAGGAAGAAGAAGCAACCCGCTCTTCTCAATCCGCCCCCGCCAGCTTTCCCTTCTCCCGCGTCGCGGCCACGACATCACGCACGAGCTCGAACACGCCGTCCGCTTCCGGCGGACCGTTCGGCGAGCGGCCAAGGCGGACGATCACCAATTGCTCCGACGGGATCACGATGGTGTATTGCCCGATGGTGCCCTTGGCGAAGAAGGCATCGCGCGGCCAGCCATGGGCGATGCGCAACTTCGCGCCAAAGCTGTCGCCCTGGTTGGTCCAGAAGCCGGCACCGATGCCGACCCACGCGTTCGGCGTTGCCGTCGCCGAATAGTTCGCCCATCCCTCAGGCAGAATGCGTCTGCCGCCGGCGATGCCGTCATTGAGATAGAGCTGGCCGAAGCGCGCCCAGTCGCGCGCGGGTGCGAGCATCTCGCTCGATCCTTCGATCGTGCCGGAGCCATCGAGCTGGAGGACGACACGGCGCATGCCGAGCGGGGCGAACAATTCGCGGCGCGCAAAGCGTAACGCGTCTTCGGGATTGCCGCCGGCCGCTTCGCGGATCAGATGCGAGAGGATGATGATGTTGCCGTCGTGATAATTCCAGGCAGCGCCTGGCGCGGTCTCGAGCGGGATGGTCTCGGCATAGGCGGCCATGTCCGATTCCATGAACTTCATCCGGTTGACCGGCTCGAAGGCTGAGCCGAGCGAGGCCTGCAGCGAGCTGCCGAGCGCAAGCCCTGCGGTATGGCGCAGAAGCTGGTCCACCGTGATGGCATGTCGGGGATCATCGGGGTCTTTCCAGGCCGCGACCGGCGCGGGCCCGTCGAGCTTCAGCTTGCCCTGGCGCACCAACACGCCGATCAGCGCCGAGATGATCGACTTCGTCATGGAGAAGCCGAGCAGCGGCGTCTCCGGTCCAATGCCCTCTGCATAACGCTCCGCGACGACGCGGCCCGACTTCATCACGACCACCGCGCGGGTGCGCCGGTAAGGCGGCTGCGTCGGCTCGGTGAAGGCGCGACCGAGCGCGGCTGCAAGTGAGGAGCTTTGCGGCGGCACGATCGCAGGGCCTGCGATCTCGGGCAGAAGCGCGGGCTGCCTGTCGTTCGCGGGCGGCTCGACAGCAGCAATCCCCGCGCCATGGTCGAGCGTGCAGCCGAGCCCCTCGCGATAGACGGCACGGCTGCGGCCGACGCCGAACAGCGTCACCGTGACGTCCTTGCGGACGCGATCGACCCGGGTGTCCATGGCCCAGGTGATCAGGCCCGTTCCGGGCATCGCATCGGTGGTCTCGGTGAAGTTGCGCTGCGGATCGAGGCCGGAGATGAACGTCTCCGAGCACAGGATGTCGGCGACGAAGCCGGTGGCGACCTTCGGCACATCGCGAGCGCGCGCGACGCCGAGCGCGAGGCCGGCAGCGGTGATGGTGGCGGTGAGGAGGACGATCTGGCGGCGGGTCACTGGCTTTCTCCGGCTTGGGGCGCGAGCCCGGGAGGAAGCCGGAGCGGGCAGAAGCATGCTCGCCGGATTTGGAAAATGGTCTGGTCAAAGTCGGAGAGGACTGGCTGATTCTGAAATCGCGTTGCGATTACAGCAGCTTAGGATTTAGGCCGCATTCACTTTCAGCCGGCGGTACTCCGTCGGTGTCACGCCCGTGACGGCCTTGAAGGCGCGGTTGAACGGGCCGAGCGACTGGAAGCCGGCGTCCATGGCGATGGTGATGACGGGGACCTCGGCCTGGGCGGGATCGGCCAGCGCGGCCTTGGCCTCCTCGATCCGGTGATTGTTCAGGAACACATTGAAGTTGCGATAGCCGAGGCGCTGGTTGATCAGCCGGCGCAGCCGGTATTCCGGGATCTTCAGCCGACCCGCCAGCACGCCGATGGTGATGTTCTCCTGGCGATAGACCCGCTCGTCCGCCATCAGCCGCATCAGGGCATCGATGAGCTTTTGATCGGCGGCGTCTTCAGCGGCTTGCGGAGCGAAAACGACCACCGGCGCGGCCTTCGCTTCGACCGGAAACAGATCGGCGGCATCGACGCGCATCATGGCGTAGGCGATGGCCGCGACGATACAGGCGAGCACGCCAGTATTGATCGCGTCGGCGACATCGCCGACTTTGCTGCCCGCGACGGCGATCTGGAGAGCCGCATTCACGCCGCCATAGAGCGCGCCCGCACAGACGATGAACACGCGAACGCGGCGGCGGCGCTCGACCAGATCGGCCGGCCACGAGGCGATCGTCTGCCCAATCGCAAGCGCGATGAAGCCAAGCACGATCAGATTGACCACCGTCACCGAGAATCGCACATGGCCGCCCGGCGCAATCCAGACGCAGCCGGCGAAGCTGAAAGCCGTCACCAGCGCCCAGACCCACCCGTGCCACCAGCGGAGGCGAAACTCGTCGTCGAACAGCGCGCGCGTGAACAGCCAGAATACCACGATGTTGCCGGTCGATAGCGCAACCAACGGCGCATGCGATACCGGGATCCGCGACGTGACACCCACTGAATAGCTCACCGCATGCGCGGCCAAGCCCAGTGCGAGAGCAGCACCGAGCCGCCCCGCCAGCACGTTGCGGAAATCGGCGATCAATGACGCCGCCAGCACCAGCAGCAGAGCGACGCTGGCGGCGCGAAAGGCGAGCTCGGTTGCGGCAAGGGTCATCGGCTGGGCGAACGGTCGCAGTTGAAAGCAGCCGAACATCGTTGGTTGCGCCGGCTTTTTCAAGGACGATCCGCATGCCACGCCTAGAGCCACTTCCACTTGTGCATTTGGCGCTGTTGCGGCCCGCGGCGTAGAGCGCCGCCTTTGCCGCGACGATGCTGCAAATTCCTGCTAGGCTCGCGTCCAAGAAAGTCAAAAAGGAGTCCCCTCATGAGCTGGCAGCCCTCGAACGATCCCGTGCTCGGCGATCCCATGTCCTGCGACGCGCTCGACCTCGTCATCGTGCCGCGCACGCGCGATCTCGGCGACGGATTCGCGGTGCGGCGCGCGCTGCCGCACGGCAAGCGGCAGATGGTCGGGCCGTTCATCTTCTTCGACCATTTCGGCCCGGTGCAGTTCGTCTCCGGCAAGGGCATGGATGTGCGGCCGCATCCGCATATCGGGCTTGCCACCGTGACCTATCTGTTCGACGGCGCGATCATGCATCGCGACAGCGAGGGCAACGTCCAGGAGATCGCGCCGGGCGCGATGAATTTGATGACGGCGGGGCGCGGCATCGCGCATTCCGAGCGGACGCCGGACGCGCAGCGCGCCTCGGGCCAGAAGATGCTGGGCCTGCAGAGCTGGATCGCGCTGCCGGCGGGATCGGAGGAGATCGCGCCGTCATTCCAGCATTACGCGGCCGGCGATCTGCCGATGATTTCCGAGCGCGATTTTACCGCGCGGGTGATCGCGGGTTCGGCGTTCGGCATCACCTCGCCGGTCACGATGGTGTCGCCCTGGTTCTACACCGAGGTCACGGCCGTCGCGGGCGCGAGCGTGCCGCTCGACCCTGACCATGAGGAGCGGGCGATCTACGTGGTGGAGGGCGAGGTCGAGATCGCGAACGAGCGCTATGAGGGGCCGCGGCTGCTGATCTTCCGCCCCGGCGACCGCATCACCGTGAAGGCAATCAAGGCGACGCGAATGATGTTTCTCGGCGGCGATGCACTGGAGGGGCCGCGCCACATCTGGTGGAATTTCGTCTCCTCCAGCAAGGAGCGGATCGAGCAGGCCAAGCAGGACTGGAAAACCGGCCGCTTCGCCGCAGTTCCGCAGGAACACGAGTTCATTCCGCTGCCGGAATAGGCTAATCCGGTGTCCGGCCGTACCATCAGGCGCGACCGGATTCCCCTGCCCTGCCCGCGAAAGCTCTGCCGATGACCACCATGCTCTCCAGCGACCTGCCCCTGCCCAAGATCGGACGCGGCAAGGTGCGCGACATCTACGCCGTCGACGACGACCGCCTGCTGCTGGTCACCACCGACCGCATCAGCGCCTTCGACGTGGTGATGGGCGAGACCATCCCGATGAAGGGCGCGGTGCTGACCCAGATCAGCGCGTTCTGGTTCAACGAGCTCGAAGGTGTGGTGCCGCATCACATGATCAGTGCCGACACCGACGAGATCATCGCCGCCGTGCCGGCGCTGAAGCCGCACCGCGCCGAGATCCTCGGCCGCGCCATGCTGTGCAAGCGCACCACCGTCTTCCCGATCGAATGCGTGATCCGCGGCTATCTCTCGGGCTCGGCCTGGAAGGAGTATGCCGCCTCAGGCACGCTCGCCGGCGAGACGCTGAAAGCGGGTCTCGTCGAGAGCGAAAAGCTGGAGCCTGCGATCTTCAGCCCGGCGACCAAGGCCGAGACCGGCCATGACGAGAACATCACCATCGCGAAGATGCGTGAAGTGGTCGGCGACGAGACCGCATACACGCTGGAGAGCATGACGCGCGCGATCTACACGCTCGGCGAGGAGCTGGCGCGTGAGCAGGGCATCATCATCGCCGACACCAAGTTCGAGTTCGGCCTCGACAAGGACGGCCGCATCATCCTGATCGACGAAGTCATGACGCCGGATTCCTCGCGCTTCTGGGCGGTCGATGCCTACAAGCCCGGCCAGCCGCAGGCGAGCTTCGACAAGCAGCCCCTGCGCGACTATCTCGACGTCGAGCGCCGCGCCGGCCGTTGGAACGGCGACGCTCCCCCGCCGCCGCTGCCGGCGAGCGTGGTGGAGGCGACCAGCAAGCGGTATCTGGAAGCGTATCGGCGGGTGACGGGAGCGGAGCTGAAGATCTAGCGCGCGGTTGCTGCCGCGCGATCTCGACTCATTGATCCAGATCAAGCCAGGCGCCCACGATCAAAGAAAGCTGATCCCCTCGGATTGGTACAACAACGAGGGAGATTGCCATGAGGCTGGTCGGCACGAAGCGAACGTTACTTTTTGCAGCCGCTCTGGGCTGCGGAATTTTTGGCTCGACCAACTGGTCAAACGACGCCGGCATCGCGTTCGGCGTTCCAAGCGCTGAAGCCAGAGTCGGCCGGCCGTTAACCCCCGTGAGCGTTGCCGGCGTCGCCCGTCGAACCACGCGCCGCGCGGTCGTAGGGGGCGCGGCTGCGGGTGCGGCAGCTGCCGGCACGGCGTGCGTCCGCGTCTATGTGAACGGCGCCTACGTCTGCCGCTGATGCCATTCGCGCCGGCGAACTCAAATCGCCGGCGCGCATCGTCGATCGTCGGGTTACACCCCCGCCATCATCACGTATTTGATCTCGACATATTCTTCCATGCCGTGGCGGGAGCCTTCACGGCCGAGGCCGCTTTCCTTGACACCGCCGAACGGCGCGACTTCCGTGGTGATCAGGCCGGTGTTGACGCCGACCATGCCTGACTCCAGCGCTTCGGCGACGCGCCAGACGCGGCCGAGATCGCGGGAGTAGAAATACGAAGCCAGGCCGAACGGCGAGGCGTTGCACATCGCGATGACGTCGGCCTCGTCCTTGAAGCGGATCACCGGCGCGAGCGGGCCGAAAGTTTCTTCCTGCGACACCAGCGAGTCCGACTTGACGTCGGCGAGCACCGTGGGCTCGAAGAACGAGCGGCCGAGCTCGCTGCGCTTGCCGCCGGTCACGACCTTGGCGCCGCGCTTGACGGCGTCGGCAATGTGGCGCTCGACCTTGTCGACCGCCTTCATGTTGATCAGCGGGCCCTGCGTGACGCCGGCTTCGGTGCCGTCGCCGATCTTCATCGCGGCGACTTTCTTCGAGAGCTTCTGCACGAACTCGTCGTAGATCTTGTCCTGGGCGTAGAGGCGGTTGGCGCAGACGCAGGTCTGGCCCATGTTGCGGTACTTCGAGACGATGGCGCCTTCGACCGCAGCGTCGATGTCGGCATCGTCGAACACCACGAAGGGCGCATTGCCGCCGAGCTCGAGGCCGAGCCGCTTCACGCCGACGGAGGCCTGCTGATAGAGGATCTTGCCGACCGCGGTCGAGCCGGTGAAGCCGACGAAGCGCACGGCCGGATGCTCGCACAGCACCTTGCCGATCGGCGGCGCGTCACCGGTGATGATGTTGAGCACGCCCTT
Source organism: Bradyrhizobium sp. 62B (assembly GCF_030272265.2). Lineage (NCBI taxonomy): Bacteria > Pseudomonadati > Pseudomonadota > Alphaproteobacteria > Hyphomicrobiales > Nitrobacteraceae > Bradyrhizobium > Bradyrhizobium sp. 62B. The sequence continues at coordinate 27,033 of NZ_CP092841.2, forward strand.
GGGGATGCCCGCCTTCTCGGCGAGCACGGCCAGCGCCAGCGCCGACAGCGGGGTCTCGTTGGCGGGCTTCAGCACCACGGTGCAACCGGCGGCCAGTGCCGGCGACACTTTTCGCGTGATCATCGAGTTCGGGAAATTCCATGGCGTGATGGCGCCGCAGACGCCGATCGGCTGCTTGATCGCGAGCAGCCGCGCATCGGGCCGCTGCGTCGGGATGGTCTCGCCATAGACGCGCCTCGCTTCCTCGGCGAAGAATTCGATATAGGCCGCGCCAATATCGACCTCGCCGAGCGCCTCCGAGAGCGGCTTGCCCTGCTCCGAGGTGAGGATCAGTGCGAGGTCCTCGCGGTTGGCTGTGATCAGCTCGAACCATTTGCGCAGGATGTTGGAGCGCTGCTTGGCGGTGTGCTTGGCCCAGCCCGGAAAGGCGCGCTCGGCGGCTTCCACCGCCCTGGTGGTCTCGTCCGCGCCGAGCTGCGGAACTCTTGCCAGCTCGACGCCGGTCGCGGGATTGTTGACGGCGAACACCGGCGTGCCGACCCAGGCGCCGTCGATGTAGCAGGCCTCCTTCAGGAGCGAAGGGTCCTTCAACCGGTCGCGCAGGGTGGCGGTGGCTTGCGGGGCGCGTGCGGCGGCGGTCGGTGTCATGGCGTTACTCCCAGGGGCAATCGGACTTGGGCGATCGGATCGGCCCGGAATATAGGGGCAAGCGGTGCCCAATGCACCGCCCCGCAACGCACATCTGCCTGTAGCTTGGGAGAGAGCGGCCTTACGCCGCGCCGCTCATATAGGTCTCGCGGCGGCCAATCATGCGCTCGGCCGCGGCCTTAGCGTCGGCCTTCGAGGAGGTCGCGCAGGTCCGGTATTCGAGATCGGGCACGTCGGACGCGTTGCGGCGTCCGAACCACGACTTGGAGCCGACCGGCAGCAGCGCCAGGGATTGCGCCAGATTGTCGACCGCACCGAAGGAATAGAGCGCGCCGGTGCCGGCGACACGGACCTCGTAAATGCCGGGCGAGATCGGCGCCTCCAGGTTCTCGCCCCGTCCGGGACGGGGATAGCGCTTCCATTCACTCCAGGTCGAAATCATTTGAGGTCCCCTCGCGGCCGGTCAGCAGCCGCCAATTTGCATCAAGTCTTAACGTCGTCGGCCGATTGGCCGCGAGCTGAAACGCCGCAACGCACAAAATGTTTCAAGTGCTTTCAAACAGGTGAAACATATCGCCAGAGCCCATCCACGGTCACTGCGACGTGCGGCCATCCACCGCAGATTGTGACGGAGTGTTGCCGTTGAGCCCACCTGTCGTCCTGCGTGGCGCACGGACCGTCAAGTCACGACATCGCGACCGCAGCGGGCATCTGGACACGCTTGCCGCACAGAGCGTGCGGGAGGACAATCGATCACTGCCAACAATAATCAAACCCGAGGAAACGCCATGCAAAACAAAGCTGAGATCGACGAGATTTTGCGTCAGAAGAGCGAAGCCAAGGAGATTCCCGGCGTCGTCGCCATCGCCGCCAGCGGTAACGACGTGCTGTATCAGGGCGCGTTCGGCAAGCGCGACCTGTCGAAGCCCGATCCGATGACCGCTGACAGCGTGTTCTGGATCGCCTCGATGACCAAGGCGGTGACGACAGCGGGAGCGATGCAGCTGGTCGAGCAGGGCAAGCTGTCGCTGGATGCGCCGATCGGCGAGCTGTTGTCCGATCTCGCCAATCCGCAAGTGCTCGAAGGTTTTGACGCCAAGGGCGAGGCCAAGCTGCGGCCGGCCAAGCGGCCGATCACCCTGCGCCAGCTCATGACCCACACCGCCGGGTTCTGCTACAATATGTGGAACGGCGATCTCGCGGTCTATCTGGACAAGCACGGCATTCCCGCGATCACCACCTGCCAGAACGCGGCGCTGAAGACGCCCATCATGACCGACCCCGGCACGCGCTGGGAATACGGCACGAACATTGATTTCGTCGGCAAGGCGGTGGAGGCCGTCAGCGGCAAGCGGCTGGATGCCTACCTGCGCGACAACCTGTTCAACCCGCTCGGCATGAGCGACACGGCGTTCAAGATCACCGACAGCATGCGCAAGCGCCTCGTCGGCATGCATGCGCGCGGCGAGGACGGCCAGCTCGCAGCGATCCCGTTCGAGCTGGAGCAGGAGCCGGAATTCCACATGGGTGGCGGCGGCCTCTATTCGACCGCAGCCGATTACATCAAGTTCACCCAGATGATCCTGAACAAGGGCCGCGGCAACGGCAACCAGGTGCTGAAGGCCGAGACCGTGGCGACGATGGGCCAGAACCACATCGGCGATCTCGCCATGGGCAAGATGACGACATCGGCGCCGATGTACACCAACGACGTCGATCTCTATCCGGAGCAGGTGAAGAAGTGGGGCCTCAGCTTCATGATCAACACCGCCAAGACCGCCGAGGGCCGCAGCGCCGGCAGCCTCGCCTGGGCCGGCCTCGCCAACACCTATTACTGGATCGATCCCGCGCGCGACGTCACCGGCGTGATCCTGATGCAGCTGCTCCCGTTCGCCGACGGCAAGTGCCTGGAGGCGTTCGCAGGCTTCGAGCGCGGGGTCTATGCCGGGCTCGATGCGGGCAGCGGACAGAAGGCGGCCTAGCCACTTAGTATGAGGTGCGCGACGTCGCGCGCCTTCGCAGCAATCGATAACCTCGTGCCCAAAGCCATCGGCTTCAGGCACGAGGCACCAACTTTGAGGAGACGAACTTGGCGAGCGACCTGGCGGATAAAGCGGACAGCTACGTTTGCGGCATCTCGGACACGCCGCTGCTCGGCGACACCATCGGCCGCAGCCTCGACCACGCGGTGCGGCGCTGGGGGAAACGCGAGGCGCTGGTCTCGCCCAGCCACGGCGTCCGATGGACCTGGCGGGAATTCGCCGAGCGGGTCGACGCGCTCGCCGCGGGCTTTCTCGCACTCGGGCTCGAACGCGGGATGCGGATCGGCATCTGGTCGCTGAACCGGCCGGAATGGACGCTGACCCAGTTCGCCGCCGCCAAGGCCGGGCTGATTTTGGTGACGATCAACCCCGCCTACCGGCTCAGCGAGCTGGAGTTTGCGCTGAAGAAGGTCGGCTGCGCGGCGATCGTCACCGCCACCGCCTTCAAGACCAGCAATTACATGGAGATGCTCAACACGCTGTTGCCGGAGCTGGCAGGCTCAAAGCCCGGACAGTTGCACGCGGCACGCTTGCCGGCCTTGCGGATGGTGATTCAGATCGGCGGCCCCGCCGCGGCCGGCACGATCGCCTTCGACGAGGTTGCGCACATGGGCGGCGACCGGCATCGCCAGCAACTTGCCGCGCTCGGCGCTGCGCTTCAATTCGACGACCCCGTCAACATCCAGTTCACCAGCGGCACCACGGGATCGCCGAAGGGCGTCACGCTGACCCACCACAACATCCTCAACAACGGCTATTTCACGGGACGCGCGATGCGGCTGACGGAGCAGGATCGCATCTGCATTCCGGTGCCGCTGTATCATTGCTTCGGCATGGTGATGGGCAACCTCGCCTCGGTCACGCTCGGCACCACCATGGTTTACCCCGGCGAGGGTTTCGATCCGCTCGCGACGCTGCGTACGATCGAACAGGAGAAGTGCACGGCACTCTACGGCGTGCCGACCATGTTCATCGCGGAGCTCGATCATCCCGAGTTCAAGACTTTCAATCTGAAGTCATTGCGCACCGGCATCATGGCCGGCGCGCCCTGCCCGATCGAGGTGATGAAGCGCGTCAACACCGAGATGAACATGCGCGAGGTCACGATCGCCTATGGCATGACCGAGACCAGCCCGGTCAGCTTCCAGAGCGCAACCGACGATCCGCTGGAGCGGCGCGTCTCCACCGTCGGCCGCATTCACCCGCATGTCGAGGTCAAGGTCATCGATCTCGAGGGGCGGATCGTCAAGCGCGGCGAACGCGGCGAACTCTGCACCCGCGGCTACAGCGTCATGCTGGGCTATTGGGAGGAGACGGAGAAGACGGCCGACGTGCTCGACGCCAATGGCTGGATGCACACCGGCGACCTCGCCACCATCGACGACGAGGGTTATTGCAACATCGTCGGCCGCATCAAGGATCTGGTGATCCGCGGCGGCGAGAACCTCTACCCGCGCGAGATCGAGGAGTTCTTGTACCGTCACCCCAAGATCCAGGACGTGCAGATCTTTGGCGTCGCGGACACCCGCTACGGCGAGGAGCTCTGCGCCTGGATCCGCGTGAGGCCGGGCGAGACGCTGACCGCCGAGGAGGTCCGCGCCTTCTGCGACGGCCAGATCGCCCACAACAAGATCCCGCGCTACGTCGAGTTCGTCGACGAATTTCCGATGACGGTGACGGGCAAGATCCAGAAATTCGTGATGCGCGATGCGGTGGAGCAGCGGCTGGGGTTGAAGGCGGCGAAGACGGCGTGAGGGGCTTGCGCTGCCTCCCCAATCACGTGTCATTCCCCGCGAAAGCGGGGAAAGAGACGCGCTCTACGCCGTCAGCCCGCGCTGGCCGGCCAGCTCCTTCAGCGACACCAGCGGGCGGGCGCCGATGTGCTGGATGACTTCGGCGGCCGCGAGTGCGCCGAGTTCGCCGCACTGCTTGTAGGCAAGATTGCGCGCCAGGCCATACAGGAAGCCTGCGGCGAACAGGTCGCCGGCGCCGGTGGTGTCGATGACCTTGTCCACGGGGAAGGCCGGCGCAGCGACGGCATCTTCAGACGAGACCACCATGCAGCCCTTCTCGCTGCGGGTGACCACGCCGAGATTGACGTCGTTACGCAGCTGCTTCAGCGCCGTGTCGAAATCCGACGTCATGTAGAGCGAGTGCAGCTCGGACTCGTTGGCGAACACGATGTCGACGGTGCCGTTGCGCATCAGGGACAGGAACTCGTCGCGATAGCGATCGACGCAGAAGGAATCCGACAGCGTCAGCGCCACCTTGCGCTTGGCGTCATGGGCGATCTTGGCCGCCTTGACGAAGGCGTCCTTGGCGTTCTTGGGGTCCCAGAGATAACCCTCGAGGTAGACGATGCCGGCGCCGGCGATCTCGGCCGGATCGATATCGGCAGGCGACAGGTCCTGCGCCGCGCCGAGATAGGTGTTCATGGTGCGCTCGCCGTCATCCGTGACGAGGATGTAGGAGCAGCCGGTGGCGGGGCCGTCGGTCGCGGCCGGCGTGTTGAAGGCGACGCCGGCAGCGCGGATGTCGTGGACGTAGAGCTTGCCGATCTGGTCGTCCTTCACCTTGCCGACATAGGCCGCGCGGGCCCCGAGGCTGCCGATGCCGACGATGGTGTTGGCGGCAGATCCCCCCGAGACTTCCGTGGCCGGCCCCATGTCCTTGTAGATCGCGGCGGCCCGCGCCTCATCGATCAGGGACATGCTGCCCTTGGTCATGCCGTGCTTGGCCAGAAAGGCCTCATCGGTCCTGACCAGCACGTCGAACAGCGCGTTGCCGATGCCGAGAACGTCATATTTCACGTCAGCCATTCACCTTGATCCTGTTTGGCGGATTGCGAACCCTACGAAAATCCGCTTCCTGTCGGCCTGAAATCTGGCTCGCGGCCTATCACGACCGGCCCCAAGCGGGCAAGCAACGGTATTATAAAGAGCCGATGATCCGCTCCTTCCTGACAGTTTCGACGGGAACACTGGCCTCGCGGCTGCTGGGTTTTGCGCGCGATTCCCTGATCGCGGCGCTGCTCGGTACCGGCGCCGTGGCGGATGCGTTTCTGGCGGCGTTCCAGCTCGTCAATGTGGTGCGCCGCCTGCTCAGCGAGGGCGCGCTGAATGCGGCGCTGATCCCGGCCTGGCTGCGGGTCCGCGAGCGTGACGGCGAGAAGGCCGCCACCGCATTCTCAGGACGCGTGCTCGGCACGGTCAGCGCGGCCCTGGTCGCGATTTCGATCGTGATCGCGCTGGCGATGCCATTGATCATCACGGTCATCGCGCCGGGCTTTCTCGGCAGCGGCACGCTCGATCTTGCCGTCGCGAACGCGCGGCTGATGCTGCCTTATCTCGCCTTCGCCGGCCCGGTCACGGTGCTGATGGGCCTGCTGAACGCTCAAGGGCGCTTTGCGCTCACGGCATTTTCGCCACTGCTGTTCAATATTGCCTTGATCGCCGCGATCGCCGTACTGCTCGTCTGGCATGCCGATGCGACCTTCGCGGCGTGGCTGCTGGCGGCCACCGTCGGTATCGCCGGGCTGCTGCAATTGTTGATGCTGCTGTCGCAGCGAAGCGCGCGCCTCGCGACGCCGCTGCGCGTCAGCTTTGACAAGGAGATGCGCGGCTTCTTCGCCAAGGCCATCCCCGGCATGATCGCAAGCTCCGGGCCGCAATGGCTGATGGTGGCCGGCGCGATCATCGCCTCCGCGACGCCGTCCGCGGTGTCCTGGCTCTATTTCGCCAACCGCCTGATCGAGCTGCCGCTCGGCATCGTCGGCGTCGCGATGGGCACCGTGCTGGTGCCGGAGCTGACGCGCGCTGTCGGAAGCGGCGACCGCGAGGCGGTGGCGCATGCGGAGTCCCGCGCGCTGGAGCTGGCGGCCGGGCTGGCACTGCCGGCGACGCTCGGTCTCATCGTGCTGGCCGAGCCGATCGTGCGGCTGTTGTTCGAGCACGGCGCGTTCGGCGCGGATGACAGTGCGGCGACTGCACACGCGCTGATGTGGCTGGCGCTGGGCCTGCCGGCGCATGTATTGATCAAGGCGCTGTCGCCGGCCTTCTATGCCCGCAGCGACACGATGACGCCGCTTCTCGCCACCGCCAAAGGCTTTGGGGTCGCAATCGTGCTTGCCCTGCTGCTCGGCCATTTTTCCGGAGCGAGCGGGATCGCGGCGAGTATCGCGGCCGGCGCCTGGAGCAGCGCGCTCTCGCTGCTCCGCAAAGGCAAGGCCGAGTTCGGCTTCTCGGTCGATGCCGCCGCCCGCAAGCGATTGCCGCGCATCGTGCTGGCCGCAGCCGCCATGGGCGCCCTGCTCTGGCTCACCGCGCGCCTCTTGCCTTCCGAGGCGCACGGCCTCGTCCGCTTCATCGTGCTGGGCCTGCAGATCGGGGCCGGGATCGCGGTCTATGGCCTGCTGCTGCAAATCCTCGGCGCGGCCTCGTGGCGCGAGGCGGTTAACGCGTTGAAACGGTCCGCCTAAACCGCGAACGTGGAATTGCCCTTGACGGGGCAGCGCCGCTGTTGGAAACGACGGCCGAATACCTATGGGAAAGCTGACCATGCCATTCGTTGAACGGGTCTTTTCGGGCGTCCAGCCGACGGGCAATCTGCACCTCGGCAATTATCTCGGCGCGATCGTCAACTTCGTGAAGATGCAGGAAACCCACAATTGCATCTATTGCGTCGTCGACATGCACGCGATCACGCAGGGCATCGACGTCTGGGGCGGTCCGGCCGAGCTCACGCGCAACACCCGCGAGGTCACCGCGGCGTTCATCGCCGCCGGCATCGATCCCAAGAAGCACATCGTGTTCAACCAGAGCCAGGTCTCGGGCCATGCCGAGCTCGCCTGGATCTTCAATTGCGTCGCGCGCATGGGCTGGCTCGGCCGCATGACCCAGTTCAAGGAGAAGGCCGGCAAGGACCGCGAGAACGCCTCGGTCGGGCTGTTCGACTATCCCGTGCTGATGGCCGCCGACATCCTGCTGTACCGCGCCACGCACGTGCCGGTCGGCGAGGACCAGAAGCAGCATCTGGAACTCTCGCGCGACATCGCGCAGAAGTTCAACAACGACTTCGGCGATTCCATCCGCGCCCAGGGCGCCAATGACGGTCTGTTCTTCCCGCTGCCGGAGCCGCTGATCACCGGCCCTGCGACGCGCGTGATGAGCCTGCGCGACGGTACCAAGAAGATGTCGAAGTCCGACGCGTCGGACAATTCGCGCATCAATCTGACCGACGATGCCGACACCATCGCGCAGAAGATCCGCAAGGCGAAGACCGATCCGGAGCCGCTGCCGACGGAAGAAAAGGGCCTGGAAGCGCGCCCCGAGGCCGACAATCTGGTCGGCATCTTCGCCGCGCTCTCCGGCCGTGCCAAGGCCGACGTGCTGCGTGAATTCGGCGCCGGCCAGTTCTCCAGCTTCAAGAACGCGCTGGCGGAGCTGTGCGTGACCAAGCTCGCGCCGATCGCCGGCGAGATGAAGCGCCTCGTCGCCGACCCCGGCCATATCGACGCGATCCTGAACGACGGCTCCGACCGGGCCCGCGCGATTGCCGACGAGACGATGAAGCTCTCCAAGGACATCGTCGGCTTCATCCGCCCGCGCTGAAGACGGTCGGCGCTAGAAGCGCCGACCCGCTTCTCCCCTCCCCAAGCTTGCGGGAGTGTGGCAGCATGCCGTCCCTGCACATTCCGGGATAGGCATGACCAGCAAACGACTTTGCTACGAGCCGGGTCACAAGCCCAAATGCCTCGTCATCGTCGATGACACCGCCGAATGGGATCGCGCGGTCTATTATGCCAGCCGCTGGGCGATCCGTGCCGGCGGCGGCGTGGTGATGCTGCGCATCATCGAGCCCGAGCAGCAGAGCCAGGAATGGCTGGGGGTCGCCGACATCATGCGCGCCGAGGCGCAGGAAGCCGCCGAAGCCGCGCTCGACCGCGCCGCGGGCCGTGCCAACGGCATCGCCGCGATCACCCCGGAGCGGGTGATCCGGGAGGGCGTGCCGATGGAACAATTGCTCGCCGTGATCGACGAGGACCCCGACATCGCCATGCTGGTGCTCGCCGCCAATCCCGGCGCGGAAGGGCCGGGACCATTGGTCGCGCTGCTCGCGCATGCGGTGGGGACGTTCCCGATTCCCGTGACCATCATTTCCGGCGCGCTCAGCGACGAAAGCGTGGACTCGCTGTCGTAGGTACCCCTACTGGGATGCGGCCAGGTGTTTGCTCGTCAAGCTCGGCCACGACGCCGCGGAAATTTCGACACCCTAACCCACTGAAATAACAACGAAACGACCTCGTTTCCCCTTGATCGTGCGTTCCCCGTCGCCATCTGCTAGGGAATAGGGCAACGCGCCGGCCTTGAACCGGCGACGTCTGGAGAAAACCATGTTCATTCAAACCGAAGCCACCCCCAATCCCGCCACGCTGAAGTTCATTCCCGGCCGCGTCGTGACCGACGGCAACCCCATGGAATTTTCGAGCCGCGAAGCCGCTACGCGCTCGCCGCTGGCCGAAAAGCTGTTCGAGGTGCCCGGCGTCACCGGCGTGTTTTATGGATCGGATTTCATCACCGTGACCAAGGCGAGCGGTGAATGGCAGCAGCTCAAGCCCGCGATCCTCGGCGCCATCATGGAGCACTACATGTCCGGCGCGCCGCTGCTCGCCGACGGCGCGGCGGCCGATGATGCCGATCTCGACGACGAGGACGAGTTCTTCGACGAGGCCGATGCCGAGACGGTCGACATGATCAAGGATCTGATCGAGACCCGCGTGCGGCCGGCGGTCGCCAATGATGGCGGCGACATCACCTTCCGCGGCTTCAAGGACGGCATCGTCTATCTCAACATGAAGGGTGCCTGCTCCGGCTGCCCGTCATCGACCGCGACGCTGCAGCACGGCATCCAGAACCTGCTCAAGCACTTCGTGCCCGACGTGGTCGAAGTCCGGCCGATGTGATCGGTCCGCGAATGGCGAGTAGCGAATGGCGAATGGCATTCCGATCGGCTAGACTACTCGCTATTCGCCACTCGCCATTCGCTTTTCCATGCTGATCCTCGCCATCGATACTGCGCTCGACGCCTGCTCCGTGGCCGTGCTCGACACCGAAACGGCCGAGCTGCTTGCGCAAGAGCAGCTTCTGATGAAGCGCGGTCATGCCGAGGCCCTGATGCCGATGATTGCGCGCGTCATGCAGTCGGCCAGTCTCGCCTTCACCTCCCTCGACCGCATCGCGGTCACCGTCGGCCCAGGCAGTTTCACCGGCCTGCGCGTCGGCATTTCGGCGGCGCGCGGCCTGGCGCTTGCGGCCGGGCGCCCGGCGATCGGCCTCACCACCCTGTCGGCCTATGCCGCCACAATCGTCGGCCAGAGCAAATCGGCACCCGTGATCTCCGCGATCGACGCGCGGCACGACCACGTCTATTTCCAGATCGTCGCCGGCGACGGAAGTCAATTGGTCCGGCCGCGCGTCGCGCCGATCGACGAGGCGATCGCGGCCTCGCAGTTCGGCGCGCCGCATCTGGTCGGCAATGCCGCAAACATCCTCGCCGAGCGCTGGCCGAACGATGGCGAGCAGCCGGTCGCGGTCGACGCGCAAGCAGCGCCCGATATCGGCTGGGTCGCATGGCTCGGCGCGGCGGCCGATCCCGAGACAAATCCGGCGCGGCCGTTCTACCTGAAGGCACCCGACGCCAAGCCGGCCGCAACTCCGCCGCTCGCAGCACAAGCCGCAACCTCATGATGAGATGGCTGTCGCAATGGTGGCGCGGCGGCACCGCTGCCGTCGAGCCAGCCTCCGCGCGCGACGCCGCGCGGCTGGCGCAGATGCACGGCGCCTCCTTCGCACATGGCTGGGGCGAAGGCGAATTCGAGACGATGCTCAGTGAGCGCAACACGCTGGTGCACCGCTTGCGCCTCGGCCGCAAGACGATCGGCTTCGCGGTATCCCGGATCGGTGCGGACGAAGCGGAAATCCTCTCGATCGCGGTGGACGAGGCCTATCGCGGCCGCGGCCTCTCCCGCATGCTGCTGATGACCCATCTCGGCCACCTCGCCGGGCGCGGCGTGCGCAGAATATTTCTGGAGGTCGAGGAAAACAACCAGCCAGCGGGGCGGCTCTACGCCGGGTGCGGATTCGTGGTGGTCGGGCGCCGCGAACGCTACTATAAGCAGCCGAACGGGGAACAATTGAACGCCCTTCTGATGCGACGTGACTTGTCGTAACATTGGTGGCAGAAAGCGCCCCCGCCAGGCAGACAAACAATGACCGCTCTGAAACCTTCTTCCGCATCCAAGGCGTCCGGCATCGAGGCGCGCTGTGCCGCTACCGGCATGCGCATGACCGAGCAGCGCCGTGTCATCGCCCGCGTGCTTGCGGAAGCGATCGATCACCCCGATGTCGAAGAACTGTACCGGCGCTGCGTCGCCGTCGACGACAAGATCTCGATCTCGACCGTGTATCGCACCGTCAAGCTGTTCGAGGACGCCGGCATCATCGAGCGCCACGATTTTCGCGAAGGCCGCGCGCGCTACGAGACGATGCGCGACAGCCATCACGACCACCTGATCAATCTGCGCGACGGCAAGGTGATCGAGTTCACCTCCGAAGAGATCGAAAAGCTGCAGGCGGAGATCGCCCGCAAGCTCGGCTACAAGCTGGTCGACCACCGGCTCGAACTCTATTGCGTCCCGCTCGACGACGACAAGCCTACCAACTAAGTGCCCGTCGACCTCATCATCTTCGATTGCGACGGCGTGCTCGTGGACAGCGAGGTGATCTCCTGCCGCGCCCATGCCGACGTGCTGACGCGGCACGGCTATCCGATCAGCTCCGAGCAGGTGCTGGTCCGTTTCCTCGGCGTGTCCGAGAAAGACGCGCGGCGGATGGTGGAGCAGGAAATCGGCCGCAGCCTGCCCGACGATCTGGAGCAGCAGATCAATGCCGCCACACTGAAATTCTACGCCAGCGATCTGCAGCCGATCACCCATGTCGCCGCAGCGATCGCCGCGATCGATCTGCCCAAATGCGTTGCGTCCAGCGGGACGCCGGAGAAGATCCTTCATGGCCTGACCTGTGCCGGGCTGCATGACCTGCTCGCGCCGCACATCTTTTCGGCGAGCCAGGTCGCACGCGGCAAGCCCGCGCCCGACCTGTTCCTGTTTGCCGCCAAGCAGATGAATGTCGCGCCGGAGCGGTGCCTAGTGATCGAGGACAGCGTCCCCGGGGTCACGGGCGCGCACGCGGCCGGGATGACCGTGCTGGGCTTTCACGGCGGCAGCCACTGCCCGCCGGGCCATTCCGAAAGGCTGCGCGCCGCCGGGGCCGGATTGACGTTCGACGACATGCTGCAACTGCCGGAGCTGGTCCGGAAGGCTGGAGCAAAGGTCTTGACTGGCTGATTTCGTCTTTTTCGTCATTCCGGGGCACGCGCGATGCGCGTGAACCCGGAATCCAGAGGTTTTGGCGCGAGATTCCGGGTTCGTCCGCTTTGCGGGCGCCCCGGAATGACGGTCAGCGGCTCCATTCGCTGGCTTTTCGCCGCTCCAGCCTCTATTTGAAGGCCGTCCTCCACCGCCATTTTCGGGTTCCATGACGCCGCCGCGCAAGCTGCACATCAAATCATATGGCTGCCAGATGAACGTCTACGATGCCCAGCGCATGGTGGATACGCTGGCTCCGGAGGGATTCGTGGAGACGGCGAACGCCGAGGAGGCCGACCTCGTCATCCTCAACACCTGCCATATCCGCGAAAAGGCCTCCGAGAAGGTCTATTCCGAGCTCGGACGCTTGCGCGTCGCCAAGGACGAGGCCGCGCGCGGGGGACGCGCGATGCAGATCGCTGTCGCCGGCTGCGTGGCGCAGGCCGAGGGTGAGGAGATCGTGCGCCGCGCGCCTGCCGTGGATGTCGTGGTGGGACCACAGAGCTATCATCATCTGCCGGAGCTCCTGAAGCGCGCCGGCAACGAAGGCCGCGCGATCGAGACCGAATTCCCGGCCGCCGACAAGTTCGGCTTCCTCGCCCAGCCGAAGCCCGACGCGATCCGCGCGCGCGGCATTTCCGCGTTCGTCACGGTGCAGGAAGGTTGCGACAAGTTCTGCACCTTCTGCGTCGTGCCCTACACGCGGGGCTCGGAAGTCTCGCGCCCCGTGGCGAAGATCCTCGACGACGTGAAGCGGCTGGCCGACAACGGCGTGCGCGAGCTCACGCTGATCGGGCAGAACGTCAACGCCTATCACGGCGAGGGGCCCGACGGAAAAACCTGGCCGCTCGGCCGATTGCTCGAACATCTGGCGACGATCCCCGGCATCGCGCGGCTGCGCTATTCGACCAGCCATCCCCGCGACGTCGACGACAGCCTGATCGCAGCCCATCGCGATCTCGGTGCCCTGATGCCGTTCGTGCACCTGCCGGTGCAGTCGGGCTCGGACCGCATTCTGGCGGCCATGAACCGCAAACATACCGCCGATGATTACCGGCGGGTCATCGACCGTTTCCGCTCCGCGCGCCAAGACATTGCTTTTTCATCAGATTTTATCGTCGGCTTCCCCGGCGAGAGCGAGCAAGATTTTCTCGCCACCCTCGCGCTTGTCACGCAAATCGGCTACGCTGCGGCGTATTCGTTCAAATACTCCGCCCGGCCGGGAACGCCGGCCGCGGATATGCAGGAGACGGTATCCCCCGCCGAGATGGACCAGCGATTGGAGCGGCTCCAGGAACTGATCGACAGCCAGCAATCGGCCTTCAACAAGGCTGCGATTGGCTCAACGGTCGACGTGCTGTTCGAACGTCCGGCGCGCAAAGACGGCCAGATCGTCGGCCGCACCGCATTCCTTCAGCCCGCTCACGTGATGGCCTCGCCCGACATCATCGGGCAGATCCTGCCTGTCAGAATCGACAGCCTCGAGCGCTACAGCTTTCTCGGCGAGCTCGTGATGCCGCGTGGCGCGCGCGAGCCCGTTTTATCGCAAGCCACTGGAGCCTGAACCCTTGCCAAAAAGCGCATCGGATTCGTCTTCGTTCGCTCCCCGCAAATTTGACCGCGACATGCAAGTTCCGCCCGAGACCCAGGTCGTCATCGACTTCGACGACAATCGCGCCGCTTCGGCCCTGGTTGGCCCCTACGGCCAGCATCTGGCCCAGGTCGAGCGGCGGCTCGGCGTGGTCGTGGATTCCAAGGGCAACCACATCACGATCGGCGGCACGCGCGACGGCTGCGACGCCGCACGCCGCGTGCTGGAGATGCTCTACGCGCAAGCCGTGAAGGGACAGGATCTCGACCAGGGCGAGGTCGAAGGTGCGATCCGCGCCGTGATCGCCCAGGGCTCGCTGTTCGAGTTCGATGCCAAATCGACCAAATCGGCCTTCGACAGCATCAACCTGCGCAAGCGCCCGGTGCGCGCGCGCACCGCCGCGCAGGATTCCTACATCCGCGCGCTGAAGCGCCACGAGCTGGTGTTCGGCATCGGCCCGGCCGGCACCGGCAAGACCTGGCTCGCAGTCGCCCATGCCGCGCAGCTGTTCGAGCGCAAGGAGGTCGACAAGATCATCCTGTCGCGCCCGGCGGTGGAAGCCGGCGAGCGGCTCGGCTTCCTGCCCGGCGATCTCCGCGAGAAGGTCGATCCTTATCTTCGCCCGATCTACGACGCGCTCTACGACCTCATGGATGCGCGCATCGTCGAGCGCGCGCTGCAAACCGGCGAGATCGAGATCGCGCCGCTCGCCTTCATGCGCGGCCGCACCCTCACCAACGCCGCCATCATCCTGGACGAGGCACAGAACACGACCTCGATGCAGATGAAGATGTTCCTGACCCGTCTCGGCGAGAACAGCCGCATGATCGTGACGGGCGATCCCTCGCAGATCGACCTGCCGAACGGCCAGACCTCGGGCCTGGCCGAAGCGACCCGGCTCCTGGGTGGCGTCGAGGGCATTGCCCAAGTTCATTTCAAAGCCGAGGACGTGATCCGCCACGAACTCGTGGCGCGGATCGTTGCCGCCTACGAAGGTTCGCCGCAGCGGCCGGCCACCGGCCAATCCTGACGAGGCAACAGCTGGACCCCGGAGGGCGCGGACACGGCGCCTTGTCGTCCCAGACAACACAATGTCCCATCCGAACCTTCCCATGACCGAAGTCCTCGTCGTCGCCGATTGCTGGCAGCGCGAGCCCGATTCCGAAGCCGTGATCCAGCGCGCGGTGGCGGCTGCCGCCGAGAGCGTCGACGACGACGTTGCCGACGCCGAAGTGGCCGTGATGCTGACCGATGATGCCGGCATCCGCACCCTCAACAGCAACTGGCGCGGCATCGACAAGCCGACCAACGTGCTGTCGTTTCCCGCACTCCAGCCGGAAGGCGAGTGGAAGGAAGGTGATGCGCCGCGCATGCTCGGCGATATCGCGATCGCCTACGAGACCATGCGGCGCGAGGCGGACGAGGAACAAAAGCCGTTCGACCACCATTTGAGCCATCTCGCGGTGCATGGCTTCCTGCACCTGATCGGCTACGATCACGAGAACGACGGCGACGCCGAGGAGATGGAAGCGCTGGAGACGCAGATCCTGGCTCACCTTGGAATTCCCGATCCCTATGCAGACCGCGCAGGGACGCACTGAGATGCCTGACTCCGACCCCATCCAGGACAACCCGCGCAACACGGCCAATCTGCCGGCCGTGGTGACGCAAGGCGAGGTGATGCGCCCGACCGCGGACGGCTGGCTGTTGCGCGCCATCCGCACGCTGTTCGGCTGGAAGGCGGGATCGGTGCGCGACGACCTCCAGGTCGTGCTCGATGCGACGACGCCCGGCGATTCCGGCTTCTCGGCGGTCGAGCGCACCATGCTGCGCAACATCCTTGGCCTGCACGAGCGGCGCATCGCCGACGTCATGGTGCATCGCGCCGACGTCGTCGCGGTGAAGCGCGACATCCCGCTCGGCGAGTTGATGGACCGCTTCGAGAGCGCCGGCCATTCGCGCCTCGTGGTCTATAACGAGACGCTCGACGATCCCGTCGGCATCGTCCACATCCGCGACCTGCTCGCCTTCATGACCGCGCGTGCCCGCGTGTCGGAGGCCACCAAGACCAAGCGCAAGAAGCCGCTGCCGGCCGGGCTCGACCTGCGCGCCGTCGATCTCGCGCTGCCGCTCGAGGACGCACGGATCATCCGCAAGCTGCTCTACGTGCCGCCGTCGATGCGGGCGATCGACCTGCTCGCGCAGATGCAGGCCACGCGCATTCACCTCGCGCTGGTGGTCGACGAATATGGCGGCAGCGACGGGCTGGTTTCGCTCGAGGACATCGTCGAGCAGATCGTCGGCGAGATTGACGACGAGCACGACAGCGACGAGCCGCCGTCGATCGTGCGCCTGCCCGACAACGCCTTCATCGCCGACGCCCGCGCCAGCCTCGACGACGTCCGCACGGTGATCGGCGAGGATTTCGTCACCGGCGAAGCCGGCGAGGAGGTGGAGACGCTGGGCGGCTATCTCGTCAGCTTCGTCGGACGCCTGCCGGTGCGCGGCGAGGTGATCTCGGGCCCCGGCACTTACGAGGTCGAGGTGCTCGATGCCGATCCGCGCCGCGTCAAGCGGCTGCGCATCTCGACGCGGAAGGAGCGTCCCGCGCCGCGGACCCAGCGCGAAAGAAGCCGCCGCGAGGCCGCGCCGGATAGCAGCCAGCCGCCGGCCAACGATACGCCCAGCCCGCCGCCGAGCGACGGGACCAGCCAACAGTGAGTCCGTTCCAGCGACTTCGGCAGATCGCGCTTGCCATCATCCTCGCCTGGGGATGGAAGCGCGCCATCATCGCCATGGCGTGCGGCGCGCTGTCGGTGCTGGCGCTGGCGCCATTCAATGTCTTTCCAGTGCTGTTCATCACCTTTCCCGTGCTGGTCTGGCTGATCGACGGCGCCGGCGCCGGCCGATATGGCGGCGCTCCCGCTGCCGCGCTGACCGGCTACTGTTTCGGGCTCGGCTATTTCGTGCCCGGGCTTTACTGGATCGGCTACGCCTTCTTCGTCGACGCCGATGTGTTCGCCTGGCTGACGCCGTTCGCCGTGCTCGGCCTGCCGGCCTATCTCTCCCTCTTCACGGCCATCGGCTTCGCGCTGGCGCGCCTGCTCTGGACCAAGAACGCCACGCGCGTGCTCGCGCTCGCGGCAAGCCTCACCGTCAGCGAATGGCTGCGCGGCCACGCTCTGACCGGCTTCCCCTGGAACGCGTTCGGCTACGCGCTGTCCGAGCCGCTGCCGCTGGCGCAGACAGCCTCGCTGGTCGGCCTGTGGGGCATGACGTTCCTGACGGTTGCGATCTTCGCGAGCCCCGCGACGCTGATCGACCGCACGTCCGATCGCCGCCTGCCATGGCGCGTGCCGGCGACGGCCATTGCGCTCTTGATTGTCATGAGCATCTTCGGCGCGATCCGCCTGTCGCTGCACCCGACCACGATGGTGTCAGGCGCCAAGCTGCGCCTGATGCAGCCGAACCTCCAGCAGGACGCGAAATTCAACTACGCCGCCAAGCCCGAGGTGATGAAGAAATATTTGGCGCTGTCAGACCGCGCCTCCGGCCCGCAATCGACGGGCGTACGCGATGCCACCATCCTGATCTGGCCGGAATCCGCCTTTCCGTTCTTCCTGACCCGCGAAGCCGACGCGATGGCGCAAATCGCCGACCTCCTGCCGAAAGGCACCGTGCTGATCACGGGCTCGGTCCGCGCGCCCGATCTGCCGCGAGGCACGCCGATCACCCGTGCCTATAATTCGATCTACGTGATCGATCACGACGGCAGCGTGCTGGCCGTGTACGACAAGTTGCATCTGGTGCCGTTCGGAGAATTTCTGCCCTACCAGGGGCTGATGGAGAAGCTCGGCTTCGAGCAACTGACGCGTGTGCGCGGCGGCTTCATTCCCGGCACCGTGCGGCACGCGCTGCCGGTCCCCGGTGCACCACCCGCACTGCCGCTGATCTGTTATGAAGCCATTTTTCCCGGCGAAGTGGCCGGACGCGACGAACGTCCGGGCTGGATCGTGAACCTCACCAATGACGGTTGGTTCGGTATCTCGACCGGCCCCTACCAGCATCTGGAGCAGTCGCGAATGCGCGCGATCGAACTGGGATTGCCGCTGGTCCGCTCCGCTAATACCGGCATCTCCGCAGTGATCGATCCGGTCGGCCGTACCGTCGCGAGCCTCGGTCTCGGGATCGAAGGCATTTTGGATGCAAACCT
Source organism: Bradyrhizobium sp. 62B (assembly GCF_030272265.2). Lineage (NCBI taxonomy): Bacteria > Pseudomonadati > Pseudomonadota > Alphaproteobacteria > Hyphomicrobiales > Nitrobacteraceae > Bradyrhizobium > Bradyrhizobium sp. 62B. Next base: position 44,951 of record NZ_CP092841.2, read on the forward strand.
GCCCGCGGCGATCCCGCCGACCGTTTATGCGCGGGTGGGCGATGCACCTGCGGCCATGTTCGTCGCGCTGGCGGTGATTTTGGCTGTCCGCCGACGTGTCACCAAGCGGCATGGCTGATTGCGCCGTCGCCGCGGAGGTAGCCGGAAACTTTTGACAACCGCGGTCCTACGGTTGACAGACTGCACACCGGCTCCCCATTCTGCACCGGCTGCAAAAGACAATGGTGCATTGCTAAATTTCTCCGCAATGTTTCCCAATAACAGGGTTTGATTTGACGTTGCTTGCACCTGAGGCACTCCGGTTGATTGCGCTGAAGGTGGTGTTTGGAGGGCTGAGGAAATGTCGAAAGCGCCCAACCCTGTTGACAAATATGTCGGCAGTCGCGTGCGTATGCGCCGCATCATGTTGGGCATGAGTCAGGAAAAGCTCGGTGAAGCTTTGGGCCTGACTTTCCAGCAGATTCAGAAGTACGAGAAGGGCACCAACCGGGTCGGCGCGAGCCGCATCCAGCAGATCGCCGAGATTCTGCAGGTGCCGGTGTCATTCCTGTTCGAGGGCGGTCCGAGCGGCGTGCCCGGGCCGGATGGCTTCGCCGAAGGCGCCTCGCCCTCTTACGTATCGGATTTTCTCGCGACCTCCGAAGGCCTGGCCCTGACCAAGGCGTTCACGCGAATCACCGATTCGAAGATGCGCCGCTCGATCGTCGATCTCGTCGAGCAGATTGCGGCTCGCGAAGGTCCCGACAAGCGCTGACGCGCCGCCTCAATGGCGATTTGAGACCGCGTCAAATCTGGCCTATGTCGTCATTTGTGGCCGCGCCTTGGCGTGCGTCCGCTTCGATGATGCGATTCAAAGGCACAGATGCGCCCATGACCAGCTCCAATTGGTTCGATACTCAAACTATTCTCGATGGCATCCGCCGCTGGGTGGAGATCGAGACACCGACGGAAGCGCCTGAACAGGTCAACAAGCTGATCTCCGTGGTCGCGGAGCAATATCGCGATTGGCCCGTCACGCTCGAGCGCATCGCCGGCACCGATGGCTGCGGTGATCATCTCCTGGCGCGCTCGAATTGGGGCCAGGACCAGCCCGGCATCCTGGTATTGAGCCACCTCGACACCGTCCATCCCATGGGATTCATCGAGCGCCTGCCGTTCAAGGTCGAAGGCGACGTCGCCTACGGTCCCGGCATCTACGACATGAAGGGCGGCGCCTACATCGCCCATCACGCGTTTGGCGCGCTGTGTACGACGGCCGATCGCTCGCCGCTCGGCATCACGCATCTGTTCACCTCCGACGAGGAGATCGGCAGCCCGACCTCGCGCGCGCTCATCGAGCGGGAGGGACGCAAGGCCAAATACGTGCTGGTGACGGAGCCGGCGCGGGACGGCGGCAAGATCGTCACCGGGCGCAAGGGCGTCGGACGCTTCCGCGTGTCCATCAAGGGCGTGCCGGCGCATGCCGGCTCGCGGCCCGAAGACGGCCGCAGCGCCGTTCGCGAGCTCGCCAACGTCATCCTGGTGCTGGAAGGGATGAACGACCTCGCGCGTGGCGTCTCTGTCAATGTCGGCGTGGTGCGCGGCGGCACGCGCCCCAATGTCACGCCTGAAGACGCCCATGCCGAAGTCGATCTGCGCGTTGTAAGCCTCAAGGACGCAGACGAGTTCGTCGGCAGGATTCTCGCTCTGACCTCGAAGACCGACGGCGTCACCGTCACCGTCACGGGCGAGCTCAACCGCCCGCCTTACGAGAAGAGCAATGCGGGCGCCTCGCTGTACGAGCATGCGAAGACGCTCGCCGGCGAGATCGGCTTCGAGCTGATCGACACCCACACCGGTGGCGGCTCGGACGGCAATTTCACCGCCCCGCATACCGCGACGCTCGACGGACTCGGCGTCGACGGCAAGGGCGCCCACACCCATTATGAGCAGCTCTATGTCTCCTCGCTCGCGCCGCGCGCGCGGCTGCTCCATCGCCTGTATCAGACGCTGCGATGAGCGAGCGCAAATCAGACCCCGATCGCGAGGACAGCGAGCGCGCCTTCTTCGGGCGCCGCAAGGGCCACAAGCTCAGACAGCACCAGGCCGAGCTGGTCGATCACCTGCTGCCGCATCTTGCGCTCGACATCCAAAGTGAGACGCCGGCAAACGCAAGCGAGATCTTTGGCCCCGAGACCGAAGATGTGCGGCTCGAGATCGGCTTCGGCGGCGGTGAGCATCTCGCAGCCGAGGCACAGAAATTCCCCACGACCGGCCTCATCGGCTGCGAGCCCTATGTCAACGGCATGGCGAAGATCCTCGCGCAGATCGAGGCCGCCAATATCGGCAACATCCGGCTGTTCGCGGGCGATGCCGCCGAGCTGCTGGCCTGGCTGCCCAAGGCATCGCTGTCGCGGATCGACCTGATCCATCCCGACCCCTGGCCGAAACGGCGGCACTGGAAACGGCGCTTCGTCCAGGACAGGACGATCGCCGCGATGGCGCGCGTGCTCAGGAGCGGCGGCGAATTCCGCTTCGTCTGCGATATCGACGATTACTGCGCCTGGACGCTGTCGCACCTTGCGCGTTCACAGGACTTCGTCTGGCTTGCCGAACGCGCCGACGATTTCAGGCAGCCATGGGCGGGCTACACCATGACGCGCTACGGCCGCAAGGCCGCGCGCGAAGGACGCAAGGCGGCTTATTTGCGGTTCAGGCGGGTGTAGACTTTTCGCGTGATCCTTCCGCTGTCGTCATGCCCGGGCTTGTCCCGGCCATGAGGAAGACTGTTCGGAATCTCAAATCGTCTGCCGGTTGCGCCAGAAATTCACGACGCGCTCGGCGGTCGTCGGCATCAGGCGCGTGAAGTTGACGCGCGCGGCCTCGATGTCGGCATCGGCCGGCGTGCGTTGCGGACCGTACCAGAGCAGGATGAGCGCGCGCACCGTGGGCCAGCCCAGATTCAGCACGCGGCCGACGATGAGGATCGGATCGTAGCGGTCGCCGGCGATCAGGCGGTCGAGAACCGAGAGGCGAACGCCGGACATCGCCGACAGCGAAGCGATCGATTCCTCGTATTTGTGCGCCTTGGCAAAGCCGAGCAGCGCGCTCTCGCCGAGATGGCCGTCACGATGCAAGGCGAGCACCGTGCGCTGGGCCGCAGAGAAATCGCGCCGCGGCCCCGGCGGCAGCTTGGCATCCTCGATCGCTGCCATCGCACGCTTGATCTCGACCTGGCGCGCGGGGTTGACCACGCTGGAGAGGCGCCGGCGGATGACATCGAGCGTGCCGTCGAGAAGCTCTTTCAGGTGCTCGCCCGAGAGGTCGTTGCGCTGGCCGATCTTGAGCGTCAGCACGCCGTCCTGCGACGCGCGCTTGATCATCTCGGAATAGCTGCTCGGCGAGAACACCGCACCGGCATTGCCGGCGGCGCGGCGCACCACGTCGCGATCACCGCGCTCGACCAGCACGTCGGTGATCTCGGCCGACAATACCGGGCGCTCCGTCATCGCCAGCAGATGGGCCTGGCCCTTCAGCCGCGCGATCTCGACCAGAGCGGAATCATCGAGCACCGGCGAGCGGCGCAGCACGGGGCCGGCCACCATGATCTCGTTTTCGCGCGCGAGTTGATTGACCAGATGCGGCGGCGCGTTGTTCAGGTGCGAGAAGCGCTCGGCGAGGTCGGCGCGCGAGGCAAGCTCCGCATGCGGGACGAGATCGATCAGCAGATTGTCGAACAGATCGATCAGCTCGGGACGAAGATTGGCGGAATCCTGGAAGAACAATTCGGAGATGGCGCGCGCGATTTCGCCGCGCCGCCGCGGATCGCCGCGTTTGACGATATCGTCCAGTCCGGGAATGAGCGACGTGGCAACGGTCATGAAACAACTCGATCAGGGCACGCCGCGGGTGCGCCCTTGGTCGAAGCCGCCCCACAATCAGGGAATTTAGCCGCCCGAGGTGAAAGAAGCGTTAGGCCCGGGACGGCGCGAACGACGGCGCGAATCGGGCGTAAAAAGCCTCGTCTGGCCCGCGATGGGCCTTGTCCGGGGGGATCAAAAGCGCTATATCAGCGCCAATTCATCTTCTCATACGATCCGCGTAGTGAGAGTGGGCCCGAAAGGACCCGCTCTTTTTTATTACCTGAACGCGGCTTGGCGGAAGATGCGGCCCGACGCGTGTCGGGAGAGTTCCGAAGCGGGCTTTGGAATCGTAACCAAGCCTTAACCATCGAGCGCCTGACCCTGGACATGACCGAACCGACCCCTGGTTCCACGGATGCCGAATTGCTGGCCGAGCCGAGACTCGTCGTCGAGCCCGGCGTGGCGGCACGGGTGTCCGCGGTCGCAGCACCGGTGCTCGAGGGCATGGGCTACCGCCTGGTGCGGATCCGAATTTCCGGCGAGGCCGGTTGCACCGTGCAGATCATGGCCGAGCGGCCGGACGGCTCGATGCAGCTCGAAGATTGCGAGGCGATCTCCCGGGCGCTGTCGCCCGTGCTCGATGTCGCCGACCCCATCGATCGCGCCTACCGGCTGGAAATCTCCTCGCCGGGGATCGACCGTCCGCTGGTCCGCCGCTCCGATTTCGAGCGCTATTCCGGCCATCTGGTGAAGATCGACATGGCGGTCGCGCATGAGGGACGCAAGCGGTTCCGCGGCACGCTCGGTGCCGTCGAAGGCGACCGCGTGCACCTGCGTCGCGACGACGTCAAGGCGGGCGCCGAGGCCGACGTGCTCCTGACCATGGAGGATATCGGCGAGGCCCGGCTGGTGCTGACCGACGAGTTGATTGCGGAATCGATGCGCCGTGGCAAGGCCGAGGAGCGCCAGATGCGCAGGAATCTCGGACTGGAGCCGCCGGCTGCGCCGCACGCGGAGATCAGCGCGAAGATCACCAAGAACACCAAGCCGAAAAAGAAACCGGCCCCGACCAACACCAAGAAACATCGCCTTGCCGCCGAACGCGCGCGGCGCGGCGAGATCGATCCTGACCAAGGAGACTAGCCATGGCAGTCAGCGCCAATCGACTTGAATTGCTCCAGATCGCCGACGCCGTTGCACGCGAGAAATCGATCGACCGCGGCATCGTCATCGCGGCGATGGAGGACGCCATCGCCAAGGCCGCGCGCGCACGTTACGGCAGCGAGACTGACGTTCACGCCGAAATCGACCCCAAGAAGGGCGAGCTGCGGCTGTCGCGCCACATGCTGGTGGTCGAGAAGGTCGAAAACCATTCCAACCAGATCTCGCTGGTGGACGCGCAGCGCGCCAATCCCGGCGCCCAGGTCGGCGACACCATCGCCGACACCCTGCCGCCGCTGGAATATGGCCGCATCGCCGCGCAATCGGCCAAGCAGGTCATCGTGCAGAAGGTGCGCGAGGCCGAGCGCGACCGGCAGTACCAGGAATTCAAGGACCGCATCGGCGACATCGTCAACGGCGTCGTCAAGCGCGTCGAATATGGCAGCGTGATCGTCGATCTCGGCCGCGGCGAGGCCATCATCCGCCGCGACGAGATGCTGCCGCGCGAAGTGTTCCGCAACGGCGACCGCGTCCGCGCCTACATCTTCGACGTCCGCCGCGAGACGAGAGGCCCGCAGATCTTCCTCTCGCGCACCCATCCGCAGTTCATGGCAAAGCTGTTCGCGCAGGAAGTGCCGGAGATCTATGACGGCATCGTCGAGATCAAGGCGGTGGCCCGCGATCCGGGCTCGCGCGCCAAAATCGGCGTGATTTCCCGCGATTCCTCGGTCGATCCGGTCGGCGCCTGCGTCGGCATGCGCGGCTCGCGCGTGCAGGCCGTGGTGAATGAATTGCAGGGCGAGAAGATCGACATCATTCCCTGGTCGCCCGACATCGCGACCTTCGTGGTCAACGCGCTGGCGCCGGCCGAAGTGTCCAAGGTCGTCATCGACGAAGATCGCGAGCGCATCGAGGTCGTCGTGCCCGATACCAACAACCAGCTTTCGCTGGCGATCGGCCGCCGCGGCCAGAACGTGCGTCTGGCCTCGCAGCTCACCGGCTGGGATATCGACATCCTGACCGAGCAGGAGGAATCGGAGCGCCGTCAGGCCGGCTTCGAGAACGCCACCCGCGTCTTCATGGAAACGCTCAACGTCGACGAGGTTGTCGGCCAGCTCTTGGCGACCGAAGGCTTCACCGCGGTCGAAGAAGTGGCCATGGTGGATCTCAGGGAACTCGCTAGCATCGAGGGTTTCGACGAGGAGACCGCGCAGGAGCTGCAGAGCCGCGCCCGCGAATATCTCGAACAGCAGGACGCCGAGATCGAGGCCAGGCGCAAGGAGCTCGGTGTCGAGGACGCGGTCAAGGACGTGCCCGGCGTCACCTCCAAGATGCTCGTGAAGTTCGGCGAGAACGACATCAAGACGGTCGAAGACCTCGCCGGTTGCGCGACCGACGATCTGGTCGGCTGGACCGAGCGCAAGGAAGGCGGCGAGCAGACCAAATTCCCGGGTGCCCTCGACGGCATCGATATCTCCCGCGACGATGCTGAAGCGATGATCATGCAGGCCCGCGTCAAGGCCGGCTGGATCACCGAGGCCGATCTCGCCAAGCCCGCTGAAGAGGCCGAGGCGACCGAAGATCAGCCGGCCTGAGGCGTTTTCGGCAAAAGTGGAGACCGGCCTTGCGTAAACACACGACTTAGAAGGCGAAGGAGGATGTCGCCCGGATGCTCGCCAATATTGACAGCGAACTCGACAATGGACCGCGGACCGAAAGGTCCGCGACCATGCGGATGTGCGCTGTCAGTCGGCAGGTCCGGCCGATCGACGAGCTGATCCGCTTCGTCGTTTCGCCGCAGGGCGACGTCGTTCCAGATCTCAAGCGCAAGCTGCCCGGACGCGGCATGTGGCTGACGGCCTCCCGCGGGGTGGTTGCGGAAGCGGTGCGGCGTCACCAATTTACCAAGGCCTTCAAGCGCGAGCTGCGCATCCCCCAGACGCTTCCTGCCGACATCGAGGCACTCCTGGTTCGGAGCGTGTCGGAAGCCCTTGGGATCGCCGCCAAGGCGGGCCAGGTCGTGGCCGGCTTCGGCAAGGTCGAAAGCGGCCTTCGGGAAGGCACGGTCGAGGTCCTGATCCACGCCAGCGACGGGGCCGCGGACGGAATCCGCAAATTAGACATGCTGGCACGTCAAAATGCCGGAAATCGCGGCTCCAAGCCGCCGATTCCCGTCGTCACCGCACTGAAATCGGTAGAATTGGATTTGGCACTGACCCGGTCAAATGTGATACATGCTGCCCTGCTCGCGGGCCCGGCGAGCAAGTCATTCCTGTCACGTAGCCAGATGCTGGTCCGATACCGGATGGCGGACGATGACAAGACTGCCGAAAAGCACGGCCAGGATTTCTGAGAGACAACGACGACCCGATTGGACGGTGCGGCAACGCACAACACTGATAAATCAGGATTAGGACTGCTGAATGGTTGATACCAAGACCCCTGGCGACAAGAAGCTGAGCGTTCCGAGCAAGACGCTATCGCTCAAGCCGCGCGTCGAAACGGGCACCGTGCGCCAGAGCTTCAGCCATGGCCGCAGCAAGCAGGTCGTGGTCGAGAAGCGCGGCAAGCGCCGTATCGACGGCACGCCCGAGCCGCAGGCTGCCGAGGTGGCGAAGCCCGCACCGGCCGCACCCGCGCCCGCTCCGTCGCGCCCTGCGCCGCCGCGCAACGCCGGCTCCGGCGTGGTGCTGCGCACGCTGACCGAGGACGAACGCTCCGCCCGCGCCAGCGCGCTGGCCGATGCCAAGGTGCGCGAAGTCGAAGAGCGCCGTCAGGCCGAGGAAGAGGCCCAGCGCCGCGCGGTCCGCGAGGCCGCCGAGCGCGCCGAGCGCGAGGCCGCCGAATCCCGCCGCAAGGCCGAGGAAGAGCGCCACCGTCACGAGGACGAGGCCAAACGCAAGGCCGAGACCGAGGCCAAGAAGCGCTTTGGCGAAGGCGAGCAACCCTCCGCTCCGCGCCCCGCAAGTGCGGCCCCGGCCGCTCCTGCGCCGCGTTCCGGCGCGCCCGCTTCACGTCCCGGCACCACGACCACGGCACGCCCGGGAACGACGACGGCTCGCCCCGGAACCAGCACGCAGCGGCCGGCTGGCGGACCTTTGGGTCGCGCGCCCGCGGTCGCGGCCGGACCCGACGAGGACGATGGTCCGCGCCAGATCCGTCGTGGTCCCGGCGGCGCCGCACGTCCCGTGGTGGCTCCCAAACCCACCCACAAGCCCGGCCCGCAGAAGGAGCGTGGCCGCCTCACCGTCGTCACGGCGCTCAATGCCGACGAAGTGCGCGAGCGTTCGATCGCCTCGTTCCGCCGCCGCACCCAGCGCCTGAAGGGCCACGCCTCGAACGAGCCCAAGGAAAAGCTCATTCGCGAGGTGACCATTCCGGAAGCGATCACCATCCAGGAACTCGCCAACCGCATGGCCGAGCGCGCGGTCGACGTCATCCGCATGCTGATGAAGCAGGGCGCGATGCACAAGATCACCGACGTGATCGATGCTGACACTGCGCAACTGATCGCCGAAGAGCTCGGCCACACCGTCAAGCGCGTCGCCGCGTCCGACGTCGAAGAGGGATTGTTCGACGTCACCGACGATTCCACCGACACCGAGACGCGCTCGCCCGTGGTGACCGTGATGGGTCACGTCGACCACGGCAAAACCTCGCTGCTCGATGCGCTCCGTCACGCCAACGTGGTCTCCGGCGAGGCCGGCGGCATCACCCAGCATATCGGCGCCTATCAGGTCACCTCGCCCGAGAGCGGCAAGAAGATCACCTTCATCGACACGCCCGGCCACGCCGCGTTCACCGCGATGCGCGCCCGCGGCGCCAAGGTCACCGACATCGTCGTGCTGGTGGTTGCGGCCGATGACGGCGTGATGCCGCAGACGGTCGAAGCCATCAACCACGCCAAGGCGGCGCGGGTGCCGATCATCGTTGCCATCAACAAGATCGACAAGCCCGACGCCAAGCCCGAGCGCGTGCGCACCGAGCTGCTGCAGCACGAGGTTCAGGTCGAATCGTTCGGCGGCGACGTCGTCGACGTCGAAGTGTCAGCCAAGAACAAGACCAATCTCGACAAGCTGCTCGAGATGATCGCGCTCCAGGCCGACATCCTCGACCTCAAGACCAATTCGGAACGTCCGGCCGAAGGCACCGTGATCGAAGCCAAGCTCGATCGCGGCCGTGGTCCGGTCGCCACCGTGCTGGTCCAGCGCGGCACGCTCCGGGTCGGCGACATCATCGTCGCGGGCGCGGAGATGGGCCGCGTCCGCGCGCTGATCTCGGATCAGGGCGAGACCGTCCAGGAAGCAGGTCCCTCGGTGCCGGTCGAAGTGCTCGGCTTCAACGGTCCGCCGGAAGCCGGCGATCGTCTCGCCGTGGTCGAGAACGAAGCCCGCGCCCGTCAGGTCACGAGCTACCGCGCGCACCAGAAGCGCGAGAACGCGGCTGCCTCGATCTCCGGCATGCGCGGCTCGCTCGAGCAGATGATGTCGCAATTGAAGACGGCGGGCCGCAAGGAATTCCCGCTGATCATCAAGGCCGACGTGCAGGGCTCGCTGGAAGCGATCCTCGGCTCGCTGGAGAAGCTCGGCACCGACGAAGTCGCAGCCCGCATCCTGCATGCCGGCGTCGGCGGCATCTCGGAATCCGACGTGACGCTGGCCGAAGGCTTCAACGCCGCGATCATCGGCTTCTCGGTTCGTGCCAACAAGGAAGCCGCCGCGGCCGCCAAGCGCAACGGCATCGAGATCCGCTACTACAACATCATCTACGATCTCGTGGACGACGTGAAAAAGGCGATGAGCGGACTGCTCGCGCCGACCTTGCGCGAAACCATGCTCGGCAACGCCTCGATCCTGGAGATCTTCAACATCTCCAAGGTCGGCAAGGTCGCCGGCTGCCGCGTCACCGACGGCACCGTGGAACGCGGCGCCAATGTGCGCCTGATCCGCGACAACGTCGTCGTGCACGAGGGCAAGCTGTCGACGCTGAAGCGCTTCAAGGACGAAGTGAAGGAAGTCCAGTCCGGTCAGGAATGCGGCATGGCCTTCGAGAACTACCACGACATGCGCGCAGGCGATGTCATCGAGTGTTATCGCGTGGAGACGATCCAGCGCTCCCTGTAAGTCCAAATCTTACCGAAGCGTTCGGATCATTTTGAACTGAAATTGCGGGAGTGCGATGGCCGGATTTTTTCCGGCCATCCACCCCTCTTCGTTTCAACAGGACAAATGGCAATGCCCGTGGCTCGAGCGCGGGCATGACGAGGTGATTTTCGACAATGCCACGCCATCATCAGAAAAAGAGTTCCGCACCCGGCGGAGGCTCGCAACGCCAGTTGCGCGTCGGCGAGCAGGTTCGCCACGCGATGGCCGATATTCTGGCGCAAGGCAATGTGCATGATGCCGACCTCGAAGGTCACATCATCACCGTGCCGGAGGTGCGGATGTCGCCCGATCTGAAGCTCGCGACCGTCTACGTGATGCCGCTCGGTGGCCGCGACACCGGGATCGTCATCGCTGCGCTCGAACGCAACAAGAAGTTCCTGCGCGGCGAAGTCGCGCGGCGCGTTAACCTGAAATTTGCACCCGACCTTCGCTTCCGCGTCGACGAGCGATTCGACGAAGCGGAACGGATCGAGAAGCTTTTGCGAACACCTGCGGTGCAGAAGGATCTCGAACAGGATTTGGAACAGGATCCGGAGACGGATCGGGAAGAAGAACGATGACGATGGACCCGGCTCACGACACGATCAGCGGCGAACAGGCCGATCAGCGCGACGTGCAGAAAAATAATTTCGCGGACAATAATTTCGCGGACATGGGCGGCAATTCGGAGCCGCATCAGGAGCCGCGCCGCGTCAACAACGATCCGCGCGCCAAGCAGCAGAAGGGCAACCAGTTTCGCCGCGACCGGCGTGACGTCCACGGCTGGGTCGTGCTCGACAAGCCGATCGGCATGACCTCGACGCAGGCGGTCGCAGTGCTCAAGCGCCTGTTCAACGCCAAGCGCGCCGGACATGCCGGCACGCTCGATCCGCTCGCTTCGGGGGGCTTGCCGATCGCGCTCGGTGAGGCCACCAAGACCGTTCCTTTCGTCATGGACGGCCGCAAGCGCTACCAGTTCACGGTGTGCTGGGGTGAGGAGCGCGACACTGACGACATCGAGGGCCGGGCGACCGCGACCTCCGACCAGCGTCCGACCCGGGAGGCCATCCTGGCCCTGCTGCCCCGATTCACCGGGGTGATCGAGCAGATCCCGCCGCGTTATTCCGCGATCAAGGTCCAGGGCGAGCGCGCCTACGACCTCGCCCGCGACGGCGAAGTCGTGGAGCTGGCTCCCCGCCCGGTCGAGATTCACCATTTAACCCTTTTGGATCAACCGGATAACGACCACGCCGTGTTCGAGGCCGAATGCGGCAAGGGCACCTATGTCCGCGCGCTGGCCCGCGATATGGGCCGGATTCTTGGCACTTACGGCCATATCTGCGCGCTCAGGCGGACCCTGGTCGGCCCATTTGGCGAAAACGACATGATTCCGCTGGATCAGTTGGAGGCTTTGTGCGATAGAGCCGCGTCCGGCGAGGGTAGCCTCGCGGACGCGCTTATGCCCGTTGAGACCGCGCTGGACGACATCCCGGCACTGGCCGTCACTCGGGCTGATGCGGCAAGGCTCCATCGGGGTCAGGCCGTTTTGTTGCGCGGACGGGATGCGCCCACTTGTAGCGGCACAGTCTATGTCACGGTGGCAGGCCGTCTTTTGGCGCTTGCTGAAGTTGGCAATGGCGAAATCATCCCCAAGCGTGTGTTCAACCTGACCGGCCTGACTGCCAGCCCCGGTCGCAACGAGAGAAATTGACGATGTCGATTGCCGCAGAACGCAAAGCGGAAGTCATCAAGACCAATGCCACCAAGGCCGGCGACACCGGCTCGCCCGAGGTTCAGGTCGCGATCCTGTCGGAACGCATCAACAACCTCACCAACCATTTCAAGACCCACGTGAAGGACAACCATTCGCGTCGTGGCCTCTTGAAGCTGGTCTCGACCCGCCGCTCGCTCCTCGACTATCTCAAGAAGAGGGACGAGGCGCGCTACAAGGCGCTGCTCGAGAAGCACAATATTCGTCGTTAAGAGTTCTTGCGCGCGCCCAACGGCGCGCGTTTTCGCGCGTGATTTCGACGAAAGCGTTTGTTTAAAGGTTTTTGATCGAGGCTGCGTGCACGTCGGATGCGGGCCGTTGATGGCCAGCATCCGGGGCATGATGGGCGAAGACCGAAGGTTCGGTGTTCGCATTCGTGCCGACTGACAGTCCAGCAGCAATCCGGCGGCTGGGCACAACGGGCAAGGCGCCCGTATGACCCGAAAGGATGGACGCCATCCGAAATCCGAAAACCATGGCAGGATCGCAGGACGCTGATCACCCGCTCCGATCAGCGTCCCGCAATCTTGCGCATGGTTTTTGTTTTTCGAGAGCCGTCCCCTCTTTCGAGAACCCATGAAAGAAGACCTCTATGTTCAATAAGCATTCAGTCGAGATCGACTGGGGCGGACGCCCTCTCAAGCTCGAAACCGGCAAGATCGCCCGCCAGGCCGACGGCGCCGTCGTCGCCACCTACGGCGAGACCGTGGTGCTCGCCACCGTCGTCGCGGCGAAGGCGCCGCGCGAAGGCGTCGACTTCCTGCCGCTGACCGTCGACTACCAGGAAAAGACCTACGCTGCGGGCCGCATTCCCGGTGGCTATTTCAAGCGTGAGGGTCGTCCGACCGAGAAGGAGACGCTGGTCTCCCGCCTGATCGACCGTCCGATCCGTCCGCTGTTCGTCGATGGCTGGCGCAACGAGACCCAGGTGATCGTCACCGTGCTGTCGCACGACATGGAGAACGACCCTGACATCGTCGCGCTGGTGGCCTCGTCCGCCGCGCTGACCCTGTCCGGCGCTCCGTTCAAGGGCCCGATCGGCGCGGCCCGCGTCGGCTTCGCCAATGACGAGTTCATCCTCAACCCGACCCTCGACGAGATGGTCGACACCCAGCTCGACCTGGTCGTCGCCGGCACCGCCGACGCCGTGCTGATGGTGGAATCGGAAGCCAAGGAGCTGAACGAAGACATCATGCTCGGCGCGGTGATGTTCGGTCATCGCCACTTCCAGCCGGTGATCAACGCGATCATCGAGCTTGCCGAGAAGGCCGCCAAGGAGCCGCGCGAAGTCACTGTGATCGACAATGCCGCGCTCGAGAAAGAGATGCTCGGCCTCGTCGAGCAGGAGCTGCGCGCCGCCTACGCCATTCCGGTCAAGCAGGATCGCTACGCCGCGGTCGGCAAGGTCAAGGAAAAGGTGATCGCCCACTACTTCCCCGAAGGGCAGGAACCGAAATACGACAAGCTGCGCATCAGCGCCGTGTTCAAGGAGCTCGAGGCGAAGATCGTTCGCTGGAACATCCTCGACACCGGCAAGCGCATCGACGGTCGCGACAGCAAGACCGTACGCAACATCGTCGCCGAAGTCGGCGTGCTGCCGCGCGCCCACGGCTCGGCGCTGTTCACCCGCGGCGAGACCCAGGGCCTGGTCGTCACCACGCTCGGCACCGGCGAAGACGAGCAGTACATCGACGCGCTGTCGGGAACGTACAAAGAGACGTTCCTGCTGCACTACAACTTCCCTCCCTACTCGGTTGGTGAGACCGGCCGCCTCGGCGGCACCAAGCGCCGCGAGATCGGCCACGGCAAGCTGGCCTGGCGCGCGATCCACCCGGTGCTGCCGCCGCATCACGAGTTCCCCTACACGATCCGCGTGGTCTCGGAGATCACCGAGTCCAACGGCTCCTCGTCGATGGCCTCGGTCTGCGGCGCCTCGCTCGCGCTGATGGACGCCGGCGTGCCGTTGAAGCGGCCGACCGCGGGCATCGCGATGGGCCTGATCCTCGAGGACAAGCGCTTCGCGGTCCTCTCGGACATCCTCGGTGACGAAGACCATCTCGGCGACATGGACTTCAAGGTGGCCGGCACCGAGCAAGGCATCACCTCGCTCCAGATGGACATCAAGATCGAGGGCATCACCGAAGAGATCATGAAGGTGGCGCTCGGCCAGGCCAAGGAAGGTCGTATCCACATCCTCGGCGAGATGGCGAAGGCGCTCACCAACGCCCGCGCCGAGCTCGGCGAATACGCGCCGCGCATCGAGACCTTCAAGATCGCCACCGACAAGATCCGCGAAGTGATCGGCACCGGCGGCAAGGTGATCCGCGAGATCGTCGAGAAGACCGGCGCCAAGGTCAACATCGAGGACGACGGCACCGTGAAGGTCGCCTCCAGCGACGGCGAAGCAATGAAGGCCGCGATCAAGTGGATCAAGTCGATCGCGTCCGATCCGGAAGTCGGCCAGATCTATGACGGCACCGTCGTCAAGGTGATGGAGTTCGGCGCCTTCGTGAACTTCTTCGGCTCCAAGGACGGCCTCGTCCACATCAGCCAGCTCGCGGCCAACCGCGTGCAGAAGACCTCCGACGTCGTCAAGGAAGGCGACAAGGTCAAGGTCAAGCTGCTCGGCTTCGACGACCGCGGCAAGACCCGCCTGTCGATGAAGGTGGTCGACCAGACCACCGGCGAAGACCTCGAAGGCAAGGGCGGCGAGGGCGAGAAGGCTCCGCGCGAAGCCGCTGGCGAGTAAGTCTCGCGACATCAGAAACACGAAGGGCGGCCGAAAGGCCGCCCTTTTTGCTTGTGTTCGCTCCGGGCGATCCGCGCTCCCCTCTCCCGCTTGCGGGAGAGGTTGCACCGACCACGCGGCGAAATCGCCTCACGCCACGATGTCGTAGCGGTCCAGGTTCATCACCTTGGTCCAGGCCTTGGCGAAGTCAGCCACGAACTTCTCCTTCGCATCCGAGGTCGCGTAGACTTCGGCGTAAGCGCGGAGCTGCGAGTGCGCGCCGAAGATCAGATCGACGCGCGTGCCGGTCCACTTCACTGCGTTGGTCTTGCGGTCGCGGGCCTCGTAGCTGCCGTCAGCCGCCGGCGTCCACTGCGTGCTCATGTCGAGCAGGTTGACGAAGAAGTCGTTGCTGAGCGTACCCACCTTCGCGGTGAAGACGCCGTGCTTCGACCCGTTCGCATTGGCGCCGAGCACACGCAGTCCGCCGACCAGTGCCGTCATCTCGGGGCCGGTCAGCCGCAGGAGCTGCGCACGATCGATCAGCGCCTCTTCCTGCTGCATGAACTGATGCCGCTTGCCGACATAGTTGCGGAAGCCATCAGCCCGCGGCTCAAGCGGTGCAAAGGACGCCGCGTCGGTCTGCTCCTGCGAAGCATCCATGCGGCCCGGCGTGAACGCAACCTTGACGTCGACGCCGGCATCCTTCGCGGCCTTCTCGACCGCGGCGGTGCCGCCGAGGACGATGAGGTCCGCGAGCGAGACCTTCTTCGCGCCTGATGAGGCGTTGAAGTCCTTCTGGATCGCTTCGAGCTTGCCGAGCACCTTGCTGAGCTGCGCCGGCTCGTTCACCTCCCAGTCCTTCTGCGGGGCAAGGCGAATGCGCGCGCCGTTGGCGCCGCCGCGCTTGTCCGAGCCGCGGAACGTCGAGGCCGACGCCCAGGCGGTCGAGACCAGCTCGGACACCGAAAGCCCCGAAGCCAGGATCTTGCTCTTCAGCGCAGCGATGTCCTGATCGCTGGCCAGCTCGTGGTTGACGGCCGGAATCGGATCCTGCCAGATCAGCGTCTCCTTCGGCACCAGCGGGCCGAGATAGCGCTGGATCGGACCCATGTCGCGATGGGTGAGCTTGAACCAGGCGCGGGCAAAGGCGTCCGCGAACTGAGCCGGGTTCTCCAGGAAGCGGCGCGAGATCTTCTCATAGGCCGGATCGAAGCGCAGCGAGAGGTCGGTCGTCAGCATCGTCGGCCGATGCTTCTTCGACTTGTCGAAGGCATCGGGAATGATCGCGTCGGCACCCTTGGCCGTCCATTGCTGCGCGCCGCCCGGGCTCTTGGTCAGCTCCCATTCGAAATTGAACAGGTTCTCGAAGAAGTTGTTGCTCCACTTCGTCGGCGTCGTCGTCCAGGTGACTTCGAGGCCGCTGGTGATGGCGTCGCCCGAGTGACCCGAGGCGTGCTTGCTCTTCCAGCCGAGGCCCTGATCCTCCAGAGCGCCCGCTTCCGGCTCCGGTCCAACCAGCGAGGGATCGCCCGCGCCATGGGTCTTGCCGAAGCTGTGGCCGCCGGCGATCAGCGCGACGGTCTCCTCGTCGTTCATCGCCATGCGGGCGAAGGTCTCGCGGATGTCCTTGGCCGCGGCGACCGGGTCCGGCTTGCCGTTGGGGCCTTCCGGATTGACGTAGATGAGGCCCATCTGCACCGCGCCGAGCGGCTCGGCGAGCTGGCGTTCGCCGCTGTAGCGCTCATCGCCGAGCCAGGTGCCCTCGGGGCCCCAATACAGCTCTTCCGGCTCCCACACGTCGGCGCGGCCGCCGGCAAAACCGAAGGTCTTGAAGCCCATCGATTCCAGCGCGACGTTGCCGGCGAGAACCATCAGATCGGCCCAGGAAATCTTGCGGCCGTATTTCTGCTTGATCGGCCACAGCAGGCGGCGCGCCTTGTCGAGATTGGCGTTGTCGGGCCAGCTGTTGAGCGGCGCGAAGCGCTGCTGTCCGGCGCCGGCGCCGCCGCGACCGTCGGTGGTGCGGTAGGTGCCCGCGCTGTGCCAGGCCATGCGGATCATCAGGCCGCCGTAATGACCGAAATCGGCCGGCCACCATTCCTGCGAATCCGTCATCAGGGCGGTCAGGTCCTTGATCACGGCGTTCAGGTCGAGCGTCTTGAATTCCTTGGCATAGTCGAAGCCTTGGCCCATCGGATCGGACTTGTCGGAATTCTTGTGCAGCACCTCGATATCGAGCTGCGTCGGCCACCAGTCGCGGTTCACGCGCGTGGGTTTTCCGCCCGAAAACGGGCACTTCGAAGTGTCGTCCATGAATACCTCCTCTGGTGGCGTCGAACTCGCGCCTTTGACCAGGTAGAACCACTCTAAGCGCCGCGTTCGATCAGGGGAAGTTGACTTTAGTGATCGCTGCAATAAGAATTCCTGATGCTCAACGTGACCCTGCGCCAACTCCGGTATTTCGATGCGCTGGCGCGTCACGGCCATTTCGGCCGCGCGGCCGAGTCCTGCTCCATCTCGCAGCCGGCCTTGTCGATGCAGATCAAGGAGTTGGAGGAGGCGCTGGGCGGGCTGCTGCTGGAGCGCAGCGCGCGCCAGGTGGCGCTGACCCGATTCGGCGAGGAGCTCGCACAGCGCGTCCGCGACATTTTGCGCTCGGTCGATGAGCTCGGCGATTTCGCCCGCGCCTCGCAGGATCGCTTCTCGGGCCGCTTACGCATCGGCATGATCCCGACCATCGCGCCTTATCTGCTGCCCACGATCACCAAGAATCTCACGCGCATGCATCCGGAACTCGACATCCGCGTCCGCGAGACCATGACGCCGCGGCTGATCCAGGAGCTGGTGGAGGGACGGCTCGACACCGCCATCGTGGCGCTGCCGGTGTCGGAGCCTTCGCTGACCGAGGTTGCGCTGTTCGAGGAGAAATTCCTGCTGGTCCGGCCGAGCACGGATGAGGGCACACCGGCGCCGTCGCGCGAGAGGATGCGCGAGATGCGGCTGTTGCTGCTCGAGGAAGGCCACTGCTTCCGCGATCAGGCGCTGTCGTTCTGCAACATGCAGTCAGCGCCGCCGCGCGAGATGCTGGATGCCAATTCGCTGTCGACGCTTGTGCAAATGGTCAGCGCCGGCATTGGCGTGACGCTGATCCCGGAAATGGCAGTGCCTGTGGAGACGCGATCGGCCTCGGTCTCGCTGGCACGCTTCCGCGACCCGCAGCCGTCCCGCACCATCGGCATGGTCTGGCGCAAGACCAGCCCGCTGGCCCGGCAGCTGCTGCAGATCTCCGAAGTGGTGTGCCTGTCGGCCGGCAAGGCGCGCCCGCGTTCGGCCGCGCGCGATCACCGCAGCTGAGCGCCAGATGTCGCATCCCGTCATTCGTCCCGCCCGCGCAAACGAATACGATGAGGTCGGCCGCGTCTGGATGGAAAGCTGGGTCTCGACCGGCCTCGGCGAGGCCAGCGACTTCCTGCTCGCCAACCTGCGCGCGCGCATCCGGCGCGAGATCGCGGACGGCTGGAGCCTGTTCGTTGCCGACGATCGCGGCACGATCGCCGCCATGCTCGCGCTGCATGTGCCGAAGCTCTATCTCGACATGCTGTTCGTCGCGCCCGCCTATCAGGGCCAATCGCTCGGACGACAATTGCTCGCCTTCACCCGCACGCAAATGCCGGATGAGATGCACCTGCGCTGCGTCCGCGAGAACGAAAAGGCCTGGCGCTGGTACGAGCGCGAAGGCTTTGTGTTCGAGAAGCAAGAGATCGAGCCGTCGAACGGCTTCGTGATGAAGTATTACCGGTGGAAGCGGCCCATCGGGTAGGCACCGAACTCCGCGCGCAGCTTGCGGTTGTCGCCTTGACAACCTAGTGTGACGCGTCCGCTGTCACGTTGCGTCTGATCCCACTTGGAATCCATGTTTCGACCTGCTGTCCCGGTGCTCATCCTGCTGTCCCTTCTGGGTCCGGCAGAGGCACAAACTACGCCTGCAACCAGTGCTCCCGCCGCTCAGTCCGCGCCACAGGCGAAGCCGGCTCCCAAGAAAGCGGCCGCGAAACCGAAGGCAGCAGCCAAGCCTGCGGACCCGGCGACGACCGGTCCTTGCGGCGTCGGCGTGATTGCGGGGACCGGCGACATCTTCGTCGTCCAGAGGATCGGCCTGACCGTGTTCGGCAACGACTATGCAGAAGTCCCGGTGTCCTGGGGCCTCGACGATCTCGTCTTTGCGCGGGCGCGGGCCGCGGCAGGCAACACGCCGGTACGACGTATCAGCTACGCCAAGGGCGCGCTCGATTCCTACTATCACCCCAAATCCGGCCTGTTCCGTAATCAGCGCCAGGAGTTGTCGAACCTGATCCGAAAGGTCGCGGGCAATGCCGGTTGCGAGCGTTATCTCGTCATCATGCGCAGCGAAGGACAGCTCGACGGGACCAATCAGTCGCTCAGCGGCGTCGGCATCTTCAGCCGGGGTGTCGGTCTCATCTCCTACGCCTACGTCTTCGCCTCTATCGGCGTGACATGGATCGACGGCCGCACCTTCGAAGTCATGAAAGGTCCGGCCGTGACGTTCGAAGGTGTCATGAAGCATATGGCGGACAACTTCACGTCGAACGAGCTGTTACAGAAGGTGGACAAGTCCATGTTTCCGGAGGCGGCCGCGGACTCCGCCAGCAACACCGCCCTGCGCGACACCACGCGCGACTTTCTGACAAAGCGGCTCGACAAGATCTTGCCGCAGTATTTCGCGCAGTGACGATGCTGAAGGGAAGTCGAGCTCGTAAGGAAACGACGGTCGGAACGATTCGGGCCTTTGCCATGATCGTCGCGACGCACCTGCTCTCGACGACCGGCGTCGAGGCTCAGGCTGCGCCAACGACGGGCATGGCCAATGGCAAGGTGACAACGCGGCGCGAAGCGACGGGCAGGCCCGTCTTCACTGGCGGCGGCTCGTGCGACTTTGGTGTCGTCGTCACCGCCGGCGATGAGTTCACCGTGCTGACGACTGGCCTGACCGTATTTCAAAACAAGAAGACGGTCATCCCGATCCCAGGCTGGGGACTCAACGATCTGATCTTCGCGCGGACTCGCGCCGCGATCCCTGCCGGCGTGTCCGTCCTGAGAATCCCCTATAACCCGGCGAAGTTTCCTCCCCGCGATGAGTCCAAGGACACCTTGAAGGACAGGTTGTTCCGCGATCTCAACGCGGAGCTGGCCGAATACATGCGCCAGGTCGCGAAAGGAACGAATTGCCGGCACTATATCCAGATCCTTAATTCAATCAGCCCTATCGGGTCATCCAATTACACGGTCCGCGGCTTCGGCATCCTCAACCAGGATGTGGTGCTTGGGCGGCGCATCTATCTTTACGCCCTGGCATTTATCCGCATCTTCGACGGCCGCGACTTCTCCGTCGTCAGACAGAGCTCTGCGTTGATCAACATGGATCATTCCCTGGCGGTGCAGAGGCTTCTGGGCAAGCACATCGGCGGCCCCTATCGCGAATTACCCGCAGAATCGTTCCCAACGCACCCTGAAGATGCCGCCGCCAATCCCGCATTGCGCGACGGCGTACGCTCCATGCTGGCGGAAAGCCTCGATAAGACGCTGCCTCTCCTGCTTGGACTTCGACCAGCAGCACGCCAAAGCGACACCAAACAACATTGACCCACATGTCGTTCAGGCTGGCCGGCTTCTACCCAGGCGTAGTGCGTTGCGAATGCGCTGCAAACGCGGCATGAATTGCGCGCCACCCGCCCCTCGCCGATGGAAGGTTCCGCGCATGATCAAGCTCTATTGGTCGCCCCGCTCGCGCTCGTTCACGACGCTTTGGCTGATGGAGGAGAGCGGCCTGCCCTATGAGCGCGTGCTGACCGACATCTCGACCGGCGCGCAGAAGGCGCCGGACTATCTGAAGATCAACCCTATGGGCAAGGTGCCGGCGCTGACCGACGGCGATGCCGCGCTCGGCGAAGCCGCCGCGATCTGCGCCTACATCGCCGACCGCTATCCCGAGACCAAGCTTGCGCCGGGGGTGACCGATCCACGCCGCGCGCGCTATCTGCAATGGTTGTTCTTCTCGCCGGGCTGCATCGAGCCCGCCATCATCCAGATCTTCACTAAGATCGAGATTCCGACCTCGACCGCGGCCTGGGGCAGCGCCACGCAGGTGTTCGACGTGCTGGAGACTGCGCTCGCCAAGGGACCGTGGATTCTCGGCGAGGAGTTTTCGGCCGCCGACGTCACGATCGGCTCGGGCCTGAATTTCGCGGTGCGCCAGTTCAAGATGGTGCCGACGCGTCCCGCCTTCGACGCTTATCTGGCGCGCTGCACAGCGCGGCCGGCGTTCCAGCGCGCGGAGAAGATCGCGGCGGGGTGAGACGGCGCGCTTACAATTTGATCTTGAGGACGGCGAGCCCGGACTGCTGCAGCAGTCCGGAGGACGTCATCGCAACATTGTAGCGGATACCGAGATCGAACCCCTTGCCGTCCGCCGCGACGAGGCCCAGCGCAGTCGAGTAGATCCATGGCGACAACGCAAGGCCGCCTGTCACGAAGCTATCGCCGCCGCCGGTAAACGCCGACTTGATCTGCAATCCCTGGTTCAACGTGTTGTAGCCGACACCGACATCGCCGGTGAGATAGACCTGCTTCGCGATCCGGTATGCGCTCTTCAGCCCTGCCGTCACTGTCAGCTCGCGATAGGTTTGTGAATCCACATGGAGGCTGAAGCCGCCCGCGCCGCCTTCCTGATAGGCGGGCGAGCGCACATGCCCATAGTCCAGCCGCAATGACGGAGCGATCGCAAGTCCGGGCTCAATCGGAATCAGCTTGCGAATGCCGGCGCCCGCATGACCGCTATAGGAGCGATAGCCGGCGCCAGCCGTGCCGTTGACGAAGGTCAGCGAACGGCTCTCGCTGCTGTCATTCAGCGCGCCGTCGAGCTGGCCGTCGAGCTGAACGCCATGGCCGAGGGCGTAGGCCCCGTAGAGACCCGCCTGATAGGAATCGATGGCGAGCCGGTTCGGGACGGCATCGTCGCTGCCGGTGATGGCTTGATGCGAATAGGCGAGCACGCCGCCGAGCATCGCGCGCGGCGAGATCGTCGCGTCGGCACCGAGGGCCATGCCGCCGCCGGTCGCGTTATAACCGGGCACGCCGTCGACGCTTGCCTGCCGAATGCTGCCGCCGATCGGCTTCATCCAAAGATTCCGTTCAGGCGCAACGCCCGTGTTCAGTCCGAGCACATCGTCCAGTCGCCCCGTCATCGCCTGCTGGAATACGCGCTGCGTGGCGTAGGTCGCCTGCGATGCCGCGCCCGTTATAACCGGCAAGGTCTGGTTGACCGCGTTGACGAGACCGGATCCGTTGAGATTGTCGAGCGCGGTGAAGCCGGTTGCCATGCTGCCGCTCCAGCCGAGCGATGTCGCCGACAGGCGATACAGCATGTCGGCCGCACCCAGGCCCACCCGGCTGTTCTGGGCCTGGAGCGTCTCGGCATAGGGGCGCACCAGGGAGAGATAGGCGACGCCGCCGGTCGGATTGCCCGAGAGATCGTAGGTGCTGACGAGCATCTGCGCGCCCGAGGCGTCGCCGCTGGCGGAGCCGTAGAGGCTGGCGAGCGTGCCGCGCGAGAGCGTGTTGAAGAGCACGTTGCCCTCCGGTGTCACGGATCCCAGCAGCGTGAAGTTGGCCGCATTGCTGCCCGCCGGCGCGACGCCCGCGCCCCAGAAATATCCGTTCTGGTAATTCGTGATGACGAAGCGGCCGGGCGCGGAGGTGCCGAACAACGAATTGCTGGTGATCCGCCACGGCGTGCCTGAGGTCCACGCCCATTGCGGGACCGAGTTGGCGGGAACGGGCTGCGAAGCCGGCGGCGTGAACGTAGTGGGATCGTAGGGCAGCATATAGGCCCAATGCGTCACCAGCAGGCTGTCGCCCGTGATCATCTGCATTTCCATCGCGGTCACGCCGTTGATGGTTCTCATATGACCGAGGCCGACCGTCACCGCGCCGCCCGATGTCGGCGTGAACTGCATCGTGATCTGGCCCGCGGTCGTGACGAAGCCCTGGATGGTCGAGGTGTCGGTCAGCAGCGCCGGCCCGAGCTTGAGCTGCGCCACGCTCGTTCCCGTGAACGAGCCGTTGGTCGCGGTCGCCAGCGGCCACAGGGTCTGGTCGCCGATCGGAATCGGATTGGAGAAGCCGGTCTTGGGCGCAGCATAGGCCAGCAGCTGCGCCGTCGGGACGTACCAATTCGTGTTGGAGAGGGTCGTGTCCCAGATCGTCGATTGTGCCAGCGCGTGCGAGCCGCCGCAAAGCAGCATCGCGCCGGCAACGGACGCCAGCGCGCTCGCGCGACACATCGCATGCAGCCTTATCGCATGCCGCCTTGGCACGATCACCCCTCCCGAACCGCAGGGAAAAACGACCCTGAAGCGCCACCGGGGAGCAGCAAGCATAATTCTGTGGGCGAGTCAGCCCCATGATCGTGGGGCGCGAAGCTACTCCGGAGACTTCAAATCGTCCGGCCGCGGCATCAGCACGATGTTGTAGCCGGAATCGACATAGTGGATCTCGCCGGTGACGCCGCCGGACAGATCAGACAAGAGATACAGCGCCGAACCGCCGAGCTCGTCGAGCGTGACGCCGCGGCGGAGCGGCGAATGCTTCTGCATGAAGGCGAACATCGCGCGCGCCTCGCCGATGCCGGAGCCGGCGAGCGTGCGGATCGGACCTGCGGAGATCGCGTTGACGCGGATGCCGCGCGGTCCGAAATCCGAGGCGAGATAACGCACCGAGGCTTCCAGCGCAGCCTTGGCGACGCCCATCACGTTGTAGTTCGGCATCGCGCGCTCCGAAGCGCCGAAGGTCAGCGTGATCATGCTGCCGCCCTCATTCATCAGCTCGGCGGCGCGCTTTGCGACTTCCGTGAAGGAGAAGCAGGAGATCACCATGGTGCGCGAGAAATTCTCGCGGCTGGTGTCGGCGTAGCGGCCTTTCAGCTCGTTCTTGTCGGCGAAGCCGATCGCGTGGATGACGAAGTCGAGCTTGCCCCATTTTTCGCGAAGCGCCGCGAAGGTGGCATCGACGCTGGCGATGTCCTCGACGTCGCAAGGCAGCACCAGATCGACACCAAGCTGCTCGGCCAGGGGCTTGACGCGCTTGCCGAGGGCCTCGCCCTGGAAGGTGAAGGCAAGCTCGGCACCGTGCGCATGCAACGTCTTCGCCATGCCCCAGGCGATCGAATGATCATTGGCGATGCCCATGATCAGACCGCGCTTGCCTTTCATCAAACCTTCCATCTCAAGACCACCTTCCGCTTTCGTCATGCCCGGGCTTGTCCCGGGCATCCACGCCCTTCGGAGCCTGAGGCCAAGACGTGGATGGCCGGGACGAGCCCGGCCATGACGAGAAAATCAACGGTGCACCAACAATGACGTCACACATCCATCCGGCTGAACACCAGCGTGGCGTTGGTGCCGCCGAAGCCGAAGGAGTTCGACAGCACGGTGCCGATTTTGACGTTGTCGATGCGCTTGCGCACGATCGGCATGTCGGCGAACACAGGATCGAGCTCCTGGATATGGGCGCTCTCGCAGATGAAGCCGTTGTTCATCATCAGCAGCGAGTAGATCGCCTCCTGCACGCCGGTGGCTCCCAGCGAGTGGCCGGTCAGCGCCTTGGTCGCCGAGATCGGCGGGCACTTCTCGCCGGCGCCGAACACCCGACGCAGCGCGTCGATCTCCGGCGGATCGCCGGCCGGCGTCGAGGTCGCGTGCGGATTGATGTAGTCCACCTTGGTCTTCACCGTCGACATCGCCATGCGCATGCAGCGCTCGGCGCCTTCACCCGATGGCGCGACCATGTCGTAGCCGTCCGAGGTTGCGCCATAGCCGACGATCTCGCCGTAAATGCGCGCGCCGCGCGCCTTGGCATGCTCGAGCTCCTCCAGCACGAGGACTCCCGCGCCACCGGCGATGACGAAGCCGTCGCGGTTGACGTCGTAGGGACGCGAGGCCGTGGCAGGCGTGTCGTTGTATTTCGAGGACATCGCGCCCATGGCGTCGAACAGCACGGACAGCGACCAGTCCAGCTCCTCGCAGCCGCCGGCGAAGATGACGTCCTGCTTGCCGATCTGGATCGTCTCATAGGCATTGCCGACGCAATGGTTCGACGTCGCGCAGGCCGAGGAGATCGAGTAGTTCACGCCCTTGATCTTGAACCAGGTCGCAAGCGTCGCGGAGGCCGTGGACGACATCGCCTTCGGCACCGCAAACGGTCCGACGCGCTTCGGCCCCTTGGTGCGGGTGATGTCGGCAGATTCGACGATGGTGCGGGCGGACGGACCGCCGGAGCCCATGATGATGCCGGTGCGGATGTTGGAGACTTCGTCAGGCGACAGACCGGAGTCCTGGATCGCCTGCTCCATCGCGACGTGATTCCACGCCGCGCCCTGACCGAGGAAACGCATGGCGCGGCGGTCGACCACAGTCGCGGGATCGAGCGTCGGCGCGCCTTGCACCTGCGAACGAAAGCCGAGCTCGGCATATTTCTCAGCCCGAGAAATGCCCGACTTCGCCTCGTGAAGGCTCGCAAGCACTTCCTGGGTGTTGTTTCCGATCGACGAGACGATGCCCATCCCGGTGACCACAACCCGCCTCATGACAGCCTCGCCCTGCTCGTTATCTTCTCGTTCTCTTCGTGGTGAATGCGCGTTAGCCCAGGCTCGTGCCCTGCTTGAACAGACCGACCTTCAGGTCCTTGGCGCGATAAATAATCTGGTCGTCGACCGAAAGCCACCCGTCGGCAATACCGAGCACCAGCTTTGAACGCATCACGCGTTTGATATCGACGTTGTACACAACCTTGCGTGCCTCGGGCAGCACCTGGCCGCTGAACTTCAGCTCGTTCAGGCCGAGCGCGCGACCACGACCTTCACCCCCGGTCCAGCCCAGGTAGAAGCCGACCATCTGCCACAGCGCGTCGAGGCCGAGGCAGCCGGGCATCACCGGATCGTTCTTGAAATGGCAGCCGAAGAACCAGAGGTCGGGCTTCACGTCGAGCTCGGCGCGCACCAGCCCCTTGCCGAACTCGCCGCCATTGTCGTTGATCTCGGTGATGCGATCGAACATCAGCATCGGCGGCAGCGGCAACTGGGCATTGCCCGGACCGAACATCTCGCCGCGGGCACAGGCCAGCAGATCTTCGTATTCGTAACCGTTGCGCCTGTTCAGCATGGACGAGCCTCTGTTTGAATTCCGGTTGAGCGGCGTTTTTTGGCGAAAATGGGCCCCGTCTCGGTCGGAGAGCAACGCCAATTGCCACCGTCAGGCGCAGCTCCCGCATGCCCCGGATGGACTGCCGGCCGGGCCTCCATGCCCGGCTGCGCCAAAATCGGCTAAGCGGAACCGCGGGCTCTCTAACACAGGCCATTTCCGGTGGCAAAGTGCATCCATGAAGGTAAAATGACGCGATGTCGGCCCGGTTCCAAGATTGATGAGAACCTTCAAGGCTGATTAGAACCTCTCTAGTTGCGAGAAACTTGCATCTGCATCTTTCTGTTCTTATATTGCAGAGAGATATTTGTTCACGCGTGCCCGAAATCTGGAAATGAGCGAGAATACTGCGCCCCATCACGACGACGACGTCCACGCTGCGGCCCTCTTGTCCGGCCGTCAGCCGGCTTTGACCGGCTGTCCCTGGCACGACGTCAACGAAATGCTCCAGTCCGCCGGGCTTCGTCCGACGCGCCAGCGCATGGCGCTCGGCTGGTTGTTGTTCGGCAAGGGTGCACGCCACCTGACGGCTGAAATGCTCTACGAGGAAGCGACCCTGGCCAAGGTCCCGGTGTCGCTGGCCACCGTCTACAACACGCTGAACCAGCTCACCGATGCCGGCCTGCTCCGGCAGGTCAGCGTCGACGGCACCAAGACCTATTTCGACACCAACGTCACCACCCACCACCACTACTACCTCGAGAACAGCCATGAGCTGGTCGACATCGAGGATCCGCATCTGGCGCTGTCCAAGATGCCGGAGGTGCCCGAGGGCTACGAGATTGCGCGCATCGACATGGTCGTGCGCCTGCGCAAGAAGCGCTGAGATCGATCCGAACTGCTGAATTCGTCGTCATGGCCGGGCTTGTCCCGGCCATCCATGTTTTTGGGCTGAACGTGGAAGTCCGTGGATGCCCGGGACAAGCCCGGGCATGACGGTGGAGCGGTAGCTCGCCCCGCCCTCGAACGTCAGTTCACCTGCTCGTCCGAATAGACGCCCCAGAGGCGCTCCTGCTGGATCCAGCCGTCGAAGCCGTTGCCGGTGACGCGGCACCAGTTTGCAGTGCACTTCTTCACCTGCGTGACGACGCCGGCCTGGAGCTTTGCTGCAACCGCGCTGTCGAGATCGGCACGATCGTAGATCGGGGCGAGATCGTCCTTGTGCTTCATGGTGACCACCGCGGTGCGGCGGCCCGACAGCAGCGAATGATAGACCCAGCCCTCGGCGCCCTCGGAATCGCGCACGCGGCGCCAATTCTCGAACTCGGCGGTAATTTCGACCGGCAGGCCGGCACGGGTGTAGACCCAGGCTACGTCATTGTCCTTGGTCGGGCCGGCGCGAACATTGACGTGATCCGACTTGAGGCTGACGTAACGCGGCACCGGCAGGCCGCTGGCGGTCTGCGGGGTATTATCCTTGGCCGAATGCGAGGGACCGACCGAGGCGCTCCACCAGGTGCAAACGAGCGCCATCACCGAACAAAAACGCCCCAACGCCATCAACCCGTCTCCTGTCGAAGACCCGGCCTTGCCGGACCCTCACCCCAAATCCAAATCCTGCCGCGTCAATCCCGACCCGCCCCACGCGGGTGTTCCCCAAGCCTGGCCCGTGGTTCTTGTCTTGGCCCGGCCTTCTGCTAGAGAGGACGGGCACTTGAACAACCAGTTTGCCCCGATTTTCCGGGCCGGAAATCTCGGGAGAGCTTGAAGGAAACGCCGGGGACGGACACGGCAAGGGCAGTGTCGAACAACCGGGTTAATGAGGCCTCAACGACCAGCCTTTGGCGACAGGGGCGGCCTGCGACGCCTCATGAGAGCAGGACATGTCGGTGAAGAAAAAGCCCCTCGTCGTGGTGACGCGCAAGCTGCCGGATTCGATCGAGACGCGGATGCGCGAATTGTTCGACGCGCGGATCAATCTCGAGGACACGCCGATGTCCGCCGAACAGATCGCCGAAGCCGCGCGCACCGCCGACGTGCTGGTTCCGACGGTGACCGACCATATCAGCGCCGACATCGTCAACCAGCCCGACTGCAAGCTGCGGCTGATCGCCAATTTCGGCAACGGCGTCGACAATATCGACGTCGAGGCCGCGCACGCGCGCGGCATCACCGTCACCAACACGCCGAAGGTTCTCACCGAGGACACCGCCGACATGACCATGGCGCTGATCCTCGCCGTGCCCAGGCGAATGATCGAAGGCGCCTCGATCCTGACCGAGGGAAAACCGTGGCCGGGCTGGTCGCCGACCTGGATGCTCGGCCACCGCATCGGCGGCAAGCGCCTCGGCATCATCGGCATGGGCCGCATCGGCCAGGCGGTGGCGCGCCGCGCCCGCGCCTTCGGCCTGCAGATCCACTATCACAACCGCCGTCCAGTCGCCCCGAAGATCGCCGAAGAACTCGGCGCGACCTATTGGGAAAGCCTCGACCAGATGCTGGCGCGGATGGACATCATCTCGGTGAACTGCCCGCACACGCCGGCGACCTATCATTTGCTCTCGGCGCGGCGGCTGAAGCTGATCCGCAAGGACGCCTATATCGTCAACACCGCGCGCGGCGAGGTCACCGACGAGGACACGCTGATCAAGCTGATCGAAGGCGGCGAGATCGCCGGCGCCGGCCTCGACGTCTACGAGCACGAGCCCGCGGTCAACCCGAAGCTGGTGCGGCTCGCCAAGGCCGGCAAGGTGACCTTGATGCCGCATATGGGCTCGGCCACGATCGAGGGCCGCGTCGAGATGGGCGAGAAGGTGATCATCAACATCCGCACCTTCCTCGACGCCCACAAGCCGCCGGATCGCGTGCTGCCGAGCATGCTGTGAGAGCCTATTTGCTTCGCGCTTCGCACTTGCGCCAGTCGGCGACGAAATCGATGAAGGCGCTGAGCGCCGGCGGCGTTTGTCGCCGGCTCGGGTAATACAGGAACGGGCCCGGGAACGGCTCGCACCAATCTTCCATCAAGCTGACCAGCGCGCCGGTTTTCAGGGCATCGCCGACATAGCCGTCGATCGTTGCCCAGATGCCGACGCCGTCGAGCACCGCGCGCATCGCAAGGTTCATGTTGGTCGAGATCAGCTTTGCGCGCGGATCGACCTTCACGACCTGGCCGGCCTTCTCGAACTCCAGATCGTGCATGACGCCGCTCGAGTAGCGCGCGCGGATGCAATCATGCTCGAGCAGATCCTTCGGATGTTTCGGCCGGCCGCGCCGCGCAAGATATGCAGGCGATGCGACGACGACGTAGCTCTGCGGTCCGCTCAGCGGGATCGCAACCATGTCCTGCGCGAGATGCTCGCCATAGCGCACGCCGGCATCGTAGCCGGCACTGACGATGTCGACGAAGCCGCTCTCCGAGACGATGTCGAGATCGACCTGCGGAAAGGCGCTCAGAAACGGCCCGACCATCGGCGCCAGCACGAGATCGACGGCCGGTGGCGGCGCGTTGATGCGCAGGCGTCCCGAGGCGACCTCGCGAAGGCCCCGGACCTGATCGAGCGCATCGCCGACATCGCGCAAGGCCGGCGCTACCCGCGACAGCAGCAACTCGCCCGCCTCGGTCAGGGCGACGCTGCGGGTGGTGCGGTTCATCAGGCGGACGCCAAGGCGTTCCTCCAGGTCCCGGAGCCGCTGGCTGAGGCTCGACACCGACACCCGCATTTCGACCGCCGCACGCCGGAAATTGCGGGTGCGGGCGACCGCCACGAAAACATCGAGATCGCGCAGATCAGGCTCAGGCATTGTTCGCTAATGTGAACAAGCTATTCTTGATTGTCCAGCTTATCGGCGCAATCGAACGGACGCATATCTCCCTCGTCACGCGGCGCAATCAACCGCCTTTTCGAGGAGAACCATCATGGAACAGCGCAAACTCGGTTCAGCCGGCCCCACCACCTCGGCCCTCGGCCTCGGCTGCATGGGCATGTCCGAGGTCTATGGCCCCGCCGACCGCGGCGAAGCCATCGCCACGGTGCATGCGGCGATCGACGCCGGCATCACGCTGCTGGACACCGGCGATTTCTACGCGATGGGTCACAACGAAATGCTGGTGCGCGAGGCACTGAAGGAGGTCGCCCGCGACAAGGTGCAGATCAGCGTCAAGTACGGCGCGCTGCGCGGTCCGGCCGGTGAGTTCGCCGGCATGGACACGAGGCCGGGCGCGACCAGGAACTTCCTCGCCTACTCGCTGCAACGTCTCGGCACCGATTATCTCGACATCTACCGTCCGGCGCGGCTCGATCCCAACGTCCCCATCGAGGAGACCATCGGCGGCCTCGCCGATCTCGTGAAGGCCGGATACATCAGGCATATCGGCCTGTCCGAGGTCGGCTCCGATACCATCCGCCGCGCGCATGCGGTGCATCCGATCGCAGACCTCCAGATCGAATATTCACTGATCGAGCGCGGCATCGAACGCGATATCCTCAAGACCTGCCGCGAGCTCGGCATCGGCATCACCGCTTACGGCGTGCTGGCGCGCGGACTGATCAGCGGCCATTGGACCAAGGACAGCGGCAAAGCCGGCAGAGACTACCGGCTGATGACGCCGCGCTTTCAGGGCGCCAACCTCGATGCCAATCTTGCGCTGGTGGAATCCCTCCGTGCGATCGCCACCGAGATCGGTGCAACGCCGGCGCAAGTCGCGATTGCCTGGGTGGCGGCGCAGGGCAAGGAGATCGTGCCGCTGGTTGGCGCACGAACCCGCAACCGTCTCACCGAAGCGCTCGGCGCGACCAGGCTCACGCTGACACAGGCGCATCTTGCGGCGCTGGCAAAAGCCTTCCCGCCGGATGTCGCTTCCGGCACGCGCTACGCCGCCGAGCAGATGGCGCATCTCGACAGCGAGAAATTGGCCACGGCGTAATCCCGGCGATCAGCTGCGATGGGCGCTGAGGTCGGCGACCACGGGCCCATCGCCGTTGAGCGGGTTGGCCGGATCGCGCCCATAGCGCAGCGTTTCGAAGCGCATCGCGCGCGCATCGATCATGAGGAGGCGGCCGACGAGGCCCTCGCCGAACCCGACGATCTCGCGGATCGCCTCCAGCGCCATCATCGAGCCGAGCACACCGGCGAGCGCCCCCATGACGCCGGCTTCCGCGCAGGCCGGCACGGTGCCGGGTGGCGGCGCCTCCGGAAACAGGCAGCGATAGGTCGGATTGAATTCGCCCTGCTCGTTCCTGTCATGCGCGCGGATGGTGGTGAGCGAGCCGTCAAAGGTGCCGAGCGCGGCAGTAATCAGCGGCCGCTTCGCGAAGAAGCACGCGTCCGAGACCAGATAGCGCGTCGAAAAATTGTCGGAGCCGTCGAGCACGAGATCGTAGTCGCCGATCAGGCTGAGCGCGTTGTCGGCATTGAGCCAGGTGGCATGGCCGACGAAGCGGACATGCGGATTGAGCGCCGCGATCCGCTCGGCGGCGCTCTCGACCTTGTGCCGGCCGATGTCGGGCGTGGTGTGAATGACCTGGCGCTGCAGATTGGACAGCGACACCACGTCGTCGTCGACCACGCCGAGCGTGCCCACGCCGGCCGCGGCCAGATACATCAGAACGGGCGCGCCGAGGCCGCCGGCGCCGACAACCAGCACGGAGGCCTTTTTCAGCGCGGCCTGGCCCGGGCCGCCGACGTCGCGCAGCACGATATGGCGGGCATAGCGTTCGAGTTCGTCCGGGCTCAGCATCGTCTTTCGTTCCTCTCACCCCTCATGGTGAGGAGGCGCGAAGCGCCATCTCGAACCATGCAGGCCCTGCTGCGGCAGCTCGGCCTTCATCCTTCGAGACGCCGCTTCCGCGGCTCCTCAGGATGAGGGTCAACAGCCTGAACCACCCCAACATTGTTCGCGACCAACGAGATGTGCTTCAATGGCATTGCGTTCAATGGGCTGGTTGGATTTGTCATGAGATCGATGCTTGCGGCAACCTTGATGTTTGCGGCTGCCACCGGCGCGCAGGCCCAGATGACGGCGCCGCAGATCCCCGGCACCAAGCCGAAGACGGTGCAGACCGTGCCGATCCAGCCTCCGGCCATGCAGACGCCGGCGGCGACGGCGGATGCCATGGCGAAGGCCGAGCGGCTGGCGCTGCAATCCGACCTCGCCTGGGTCGGCCAGTACAACGGCGCCATCACCGGCGACGTCAGTGAGCGCATGGTCAACGCCATCAAGGAATACCAGAAGGCCAAGGGCGGCAAGCCGACCGGCGTGCTCAATCCGCAGGAGCGTGCCGCGCTCGCCGAGACGGCGCGAAAGAAGCAGGACGGCGTCGGCTGGAAGATCGTGACGGAGCCGACCAGCGGCGCCCGGCTGGGCATCCCCTCGAAACTCGTGCCACAGCAGGCAAGCGACGCCAACGGCTCGAAATGGACCTCGCCGAGCGGAACCGTGCAGGTGCTGCTCAGCCGCCGCAAGGAGGCGAACCCGACCGCGGCAAAACTCGCGGAGCTGGAGAAGGAGCCGTCCGGACGCAAGGTCGATTACACCGTGGTGAAGCCCGACTTCTTCGTGCTGTCGGGCTTGCAAGGCCTGAAGAAGTTCTACGTGCGGGGCGCCTTCAAAGGAGACGAGGTCCGCACCATGACGATCCTCTACGACCAGGCGATGGAGAACACGGTCGAGCCGGTCGTGATCGCGATGTCGAGTGCGTTCAACGCGTTCCCGTCGGGACCGCAGGCCGGGCCGCCGCCGCGCAAGACCGTCGAATACGGCACCGGCATCGTCGTCAGCGACGACGGCGCGATTGTTGCCGACCGCCTCGTCACCGACAGCTGTCTCGCGATCACGATCGCCGGCCATGGCAGTGCCGACCGTCTGGCCGAAGACAAGGAGCGCGGCCTCGCGCTCCTGCACATCTACGGCGCCCGCGGCCTGAAGCCGTTGAGCCTTGCTGGCGGCGCAGCAAAGACCAATGTGGATGTCGTCGGCATCGCCGATCCGCAGAGCCAAGGCGGTGCCGGCGGCGTGTCAATCGTCAAGGCTGCGCTGGCGCCGGTCCCGAGCAGCGAGTCCATGCTGTCCCCGCCGCCGGCGGTCGGGTTTTCCGGTGCTCCGGCGATCGATGGCGATGGCAAGTTCGCCGGTATTACGCTGTTGAAGCCGGCCATGGTGGCGGGACCTGCGACATCGATTCCGGCCTCGCAGGCCGTGATGGTGTCCGCTGACGCGGTGCGCGATTTCCTGAAGGCGAACAATGTCGCAGCCAACGGCACCTCGACTGACGCAAAGGCCGCCGTCGTCCGCGTGATCTGCGTCAGGAAATAGAGCGAGAGATCATCATGCTCTCTCGTGTCCGATGCGGTGCGGCACGTGATGCGTTCCGCTCGGCCACGCCCATGCAGAGTCTCACGTGATATTTTGCGAAGTCCCGAGATTCTTAAGGGGCGCCGTCAGACGACATTTGAGCCCGGCCGAGCCGTAGGAAACATCGACGGAACCGCTGAAATCGTCTTTCAGCACGCGCGAAATAAGCCTGGAGCCGAAACCTGCGCCGACGGGCTCCGACACAAGCGGGCCGTCAATCTCCTCCCAGACAAAAACGAATTTGGACTCGCCATCCTCAGTCTCGACCGTCCATGTGATGGATACACAGCCTCCCGCCACGGTCAGAGCGCCGTATTTCAAAGCATTGGTCGCAAGCTCATGGAGCGCCAGGGACAGAGCAAGCGCTTGGCGAGACTTCACGACGAGTGGAGGACCCGACACCGTGAAGCGGCCTTCACCTGTCCGATAGGGTGCTAGAGCCGTGCGGATCACATCGTGGAGCGGCGCGGCCGCCCAGTTTGACGCGGTCAGCAGGTCCTGCGCGCGTCCAAAGGCGCCCAGCCGCGCCTGGTACTTTTCGAGGCTCGCTTTGCTCGTGGGATCGCGAAATGTCTGCGCAGCGACCGCGCTCAACACTGCAAGCGTATTCTTGACGCGGTGCTTCAGCTCCTCGTTGATGAGGTTGAGCGCTTCCCTTGCCATATGCTCGGACGTGACATCCCTGCAGACGACAAGCACGCCGCCAACCTCGCCTTCAAGATCGATGGGGCCGAAGCTATAGGTCCACCAAACGTCCTCGCGACGTCCGTGACGCGTGACCGGCACCAATTGGTCCTCATTCCAAGTCGCTCCCTTGCCGGACATGACGTACTCGATCTGAGGACCAATGATGTCCCAGATCTCAGCCCAGCACTCGCGGCCGCGGCTCCCCAAAGCGCTTGGGTGCCTTTCCGGCCCCATCGTCTCCCGGTATGCATCGTTGTAGAACTGGATGAGCTCCGGCCCCCACCAGATGAACATGGGGTGCCGCGAGGTCAGAACGAGCCGCACCGTCACCCTAAGACTTTGGGGCCAGCTTTCTGGAGCGCCCAGGGATGTGCTCGACCAGTCAAACGCTCGCGTCAAAGCGCCCAACTCGCCTCCGCCAGCCAAGAAGTCGCCGCCGATATCCCTGCCCATACGCACAGCCTTACTGAGACGTTGACAGACGCGCCTGCCGCCAGCCAGCCCCAGCATATACTGCCGGGCTCATGCCGTCATCCGCAGGGGATCGGGTCCGAGGTGACGTCGATGTGCACCGGCAAAGGCCATTGTTCGAATAATGCCGCGGCAGTCCGAGAACTGCCAAACGCTGGAACGAAGGCGATGCCGTCCGCAGGCGATTGGACGAGTTCAGTGGCCTCGACGGGCGAGCGAACCGGTCTTGTAATTTCCCGGTCAGCCCAACCTGAATCTGATTCCACTCCGCGCGAGACCACCCGATATCCCGACCGGCGTGCCGTCAGCACGCCAGCAGGCGGCCCCGGTCATGGTGCCGTCGTCGTCGAAAGCGATGCCGTTCATGCCGCCTGCGACCGTCGCAACGGGCTGGATCGTGTGGCCGAGGCTTTCGAGCTTGGTGCGCACGCTCTCCGGCACCGTCTGTTCGACCTCGAGCGCGTTGCCCTCGGTCCAGACCCTGGGCGCCTCGACGGCCTCCTGCAGGCTCATGCCGTGGTCGATCAGATTGACCAGGGCCTGCATCGCACTCGGAAAGATGCGCTTGCCGCCCGGCAACCCGAGCGCATAGCGGAGCTTGCCACCCTTCAGCGCCATCATCGGCGACATCGAGGTCGTGACACGCTTGCCCGGCGCCAGCGAGAGCGCGTGGCCCGGTCGCGGATCGAACAGGTTCATGTAGTTGTTGGCAATGGCCCCTAAGCCCGGGATCATGATCTTGGCGCCGAACAGATTGTTGATGGTCTGCGTTGTCGCGACCACGTTTCCGAAAGCGTCCGCCGCCGTCATGTGCGTGGTGTGGGCACCTTCGAGCTGCGACACGCCGGCGCCCCAATTCTGCGCCCGCACGGGGTCGATGGCGCGCCGGCGCTCTTCGGCATAGGCTTTGGAGGTCAGTTTCTCCACGGGGACGCCGACATAATCGGGATCGCCGCTGGCCGCAGCGCGGTCGGCAAAGGCGATCTTCAGCACCTCGGCGAGATAATGGATCGTCTCTGACGTGCCGAAGCCGAGGGCGCCGATGTCATAACCCTCCAGGATGTTGAGCATCTGCGCAATGTGCACGCCGGACGCGGCGGGCGGCGGAGGACCAAGGATGGTCCAGCCGCGATAATCGGCGAGGACCGGCTGCCGCTCGACGGTCTTGTAAGCCGTGAGGTCATTGCGGCGGATGAAGCCGCCGTTCTTCTCCATGTAGTTGGCGAGGATATCGCCAAGCGGCCCTTCGTAAAGAGCTTTTTCGCCATGATCGGCGATATAGCGCAAGGTCTCGGCATATTCGGCCTGCACCACGCGCTCGCCGACCTTCAGCGGCTCGCCATCGGGCAGATAGATCGCCGCAATCGGCTTGTCCTTGCGCATCTCGACGGCGCTCTCGCTGATGCATTCATGCAAGTAGGGCGTCGCCGCATAGCCGCGGGCCGCATGCTTGATCGCGGGCTGCATCACGTCGGCGAGGCTCATGGTGCCAAACCGACGCAGGGTCTCGCACCAGGCCTTGAGCGAGCCCGGCACCGCGACGGCCTTCGGCCCGTTGAGGTTCTCGTTGCCGACGGTGTCGAACACGTCGTGGGCCGAGCCCGGCTTGGACGTATAGGTCGTGTCGCGAACGGCCGACGGGACGGTGCTCTGGCCATCGATGAAGCGGTGGCTACCGTCGGCCAGCCGGATGTGTGCCATGCCGCCGCCGATGATGCCCACCATCATCGGCTCGACCACGGTCAGCGTGAACAAGGTCGCGATCGCGGCATCGATGGCGTTGCCGCCGGCGGCCAGCATCTCGGCGCCGGCGCTGGAGGCCAGGGGATGGTTGCTGACCACCATGCCGCGGCTCGAGACCGCCGGCATCTTCTGGCAGTCAAAGGTGGTTGTTGTCCGGTCGCGCCAGTTACCGCTCATCGCCTGCCCTTTCCATCACGGCAGCGAGCACATCACACGTACGAGTACTGGTCCAGTAATGGTACGGATTAGCTGGCATTCCCTATTCCGCCATCATCATGACTGCTGATTCGGACCTCCGCGATCCCCTTTGGATCGGGCCGGCACGTCCTGAGCGAGAAGAGCTCAGCATCGCAATTGATGCACGTTCGCGTGGCGTATTCCTGACCCAAGCACTCCAAAGGATTGACCTTCAAAATGCACACGATCGTACTGGCCACCCAAAAGGGTGGCAGCGGCAAGAGCACGCTCGCCGTCGGCCTCGCGCTCGCAGCCAAGCAGGCCGGCTTCACCGTCCGCCTGATCGAGACCGACCCGCAGGGTACCTTGTCCAACTGGCAGCGTCGCCGCACCGCCGACGATCTCGTCGTCGAGCCGATCTACCATGCCGCCGACATCGAGCCGCGCCTGAAGATGCTGGCTGACAGCGGCCTGCAGCTCGCGATCGTCGACACCGCCGCCGGTCTTTCCGCCGCCACCACCGCTGCGATCCGTCATTCCGACCTCTGTCTGATCCCGGCCCGCCCGAGCGTCGCCGACATCGAGGCGACCGTCTCCACCCTCAGCGTTGCCCGCGCCTGGAAGCGGCCCTACAGCTTCGTGCTCAACCAGACCCCGATCCGCGGCCAGCGCATCGACAACGCGGCCAACACGCTCGCCGAGGAAGCCGCACTCGATCTCGCTGACGTGCTGGCACGCCCACTGATCGTGATGCGCAATGATCACCAGGACTCGCTCGCGAGCGGCCTTGCGGTGAGCGAATTCGCGCCGAACGGCAAGTCCGCGGACGAGATCCGCAGCCTCTGGCGCTGGATCGAGACCCGGCTCGAGCTCGAAGCCACGACCAATGTCCTGATCGACCAGGTGATGTCGGCCGCAGACGGCATGCTGCACATCGCTGCCGAGCTCGCGTCGGACGAGACCACGACTCTGGCGTCCTGAGCGGGGCGATCGCTCAGACGACCGTCGGCCCTTCGCCATCCGGAAGGGCCGAAGCGACGAAGCAATCCGGCCACCAGCCCGGCCGGATTGCTTCGCTTCGCGTTTGTGGGAAGACGCCTTCGTGCCCGATCATCACTTCTGACATTTCGGACACCAGAAGGTCGACCGGCCATTCTGGGTGAAACGCTTGATCGTGCCGCCGCAGCGCGGCGTGGTGCATTTCTCGCCCTCGCGGTCGTAGACTTTAAACGAATGCTGGAAATAGCCGAGCTCGCCGGAGGTCTGGCGATGATCGCGCAGGCTGGAGCCGCCGGCCTTGATGGCGTCGTTCAGCACGGTGTGGATCGCACCGACCAGCCGCTTCGCATGATCGGTCGGCTCGCCCGCGCCGACGCCCTTGCGCCCCTTGGTCGCGAGCGTCGCCGCGATCCGGCGTGGCGACAGATGCGAGCGATGCAGGGCTTCGCAGACATAGATGTTGCCGAGGCCTGCGACCACGCGCTGGTCGAGCAGCGCCGCCTTCAGGCTCGTGAGCTTGCCCGCGCAGGCCCCCGCCAGCATCGCGGCATCGAATTCGTTGCCGAGCGGCTCGGGGCCGAGCCCACGCAACAACGGCTCCTCGTCGAGCGCACTGCGCGCGATCACTTTCATGTAACCGAAGCGGCGCGGATCGTTGAAGACGATGTCGGCGCCGGAGGACATCCGAAACAGCACGTGGTCGTGCGCCGAATCCTTGCCCTTCGGATAGTGAAACTCGCCCGGAGCGGCGTCGTTGTCCGGCTTGATGACGCGGAACGAGCCCGACATGCCCAGATGCATCAGGAGCACGTCACCGGAGGCGAGATCGGCCATGAGATATTTTGCGCGCCGGCCCAGCCCCGTGACGACCTGGCCCTGGAGCCGGGCCACGAAGTCCGGCTGGAACGGAAAGCGCAGGTCCGGCCGGCGAGCCTCCGCCTTGAGGATTTTCGCACCCTCCATGACGGGCTGAAGGCCGCGGCGGACGGTCTCGACTTCGGGCAATTCAGGCATGGTCAGGCATTCACCTTATGAGGGCGGTGTGATAGCGCCATTGCGGCGGGCGCGCTATGGTCCGCCCAGTGGAGTAGAGTAATGGATCGGCCGGGCGAAACCACGCATTTTGGCTTCAGGGACGTGCCCCTCGGGGACAAGCAGACGCTGGTGAACGACGTGTTTCACAGCGTGGCGTCGCGCTATGATTTGATGAACGATTTGATGTCCGGCGGCCTGCACCGGGTCTGGAAGGACATCATGATCACGGCGCTGGATCCGCCCCGGAGCGATCGGCCGTTCGCCTTGCTCGACGTGGCCGGCGGCACCGGCGACATCTCGTTCCGCGCCGCCAAGGCCGCAGGTGCGGGCTTCCATGCCACCGTCTGCGACATCAACACCGACATGCTGGCGGTAGGCCGCGAGCGCGCGGCCAAGCGGCATCTCGAAGCCAAAGTCGATTTCGTCGAAGGCAATGCCGAAGCGCTCGGCTTCGCGGACCGCAGCTTCGACGCCTATACGATCGCGTTCGGCATTCGCAACGTGCCCCGGATCGATCTGGCGCTGCACGAAGCCTATCGCGTGCTGAGGCCCGGCAGCCGCTTCCTCTGCCTTGAATTCTCCAGCGTCGAGATGCCCGGGCTCGATCGGCTTTATGACCTGTTCTCGTTCAAGGTGATCCCGCCGCTCGGCCGCATGATCACGGGCGATGCCGAATCCTATCAATATCTCGTCGAATCGATCCGCAAGTTTCCGAAGCCCAACGCCTTCGCCGACATGATCCGCGAAGCCGGCTTTTCCCGCGTCAGCTGGCAGACATTGTCCGGCGGCATCGTCGCACTGCATTCGGGCTGGCGTTTGTGATCTCTGCCTTCAACCACATTTCGCGCCTGATCCGCGCCGCGTTCGTCTTCGCGCGCGAGGGCGTGTTCGGCTCGGTCGATCCGAGCCTGGTGCCCCCGCCGGGACAGCTCGCGCTGAAGCTGGCGCGCCTCGTCGAACGCCGCGGCACCAAGCACGGTCCCCGGATCGCTCGCGCGCTGACACGGATGGGCCCCGCCTATCTCAAGCTCGGACAGTTCCTGGCGACGCGCCCCGACGTTGTCGGCGTCATCATGGCCCGCGACCTCGAAAGCCTGCAGGATCGCCTGCCGCCGTTTCCGCAGGACGAAGCCGAGGCCGCGATCGCGACGTCGCTGGAGCGGCCGCTGAAGGACGTGTTCGTGAGCTTCGGGCCGGCCGTCGCAGCCGCCTCGATCGCGCAGGTGCATCGCGGCGAAGTCCTGCACGACGGGATCCGCAAGTCGGTCGCGGTCAAGGTGCTCCGGCCGAACGTCGCCGCGCGTTTCCGCCGCGATCTCTCCGACTTCTTCTTCGTCGCACACAAGGCTGAGACCTACTCGGCGGAAGCGCGGCGGCTGCGCCTCATCGAAGTCATCAACACCATGTCGCGCTCGGTCGCCATGGAGATGGACCTGCGTCTCGAGGCAGCTGCGCTGTCGGAGATGGCGGAGAACACCCGCGACGACCCCGATTTCCGCGTGCCTGCAGTCGACTGGGACCGCACCACGCACAACGTGCTGACGATGGAGTGGATCGACGGCATCGCGCTGAACGATCACAAGCGCCTGGAAGAGGCGCAGGTCGACCTGCCAGATCTCGGCCGCAAGGTGATCCAGAGCTTCCTGCGCCACGCGCTGCGGGACGGCTTCTTCCATGCCGACATGCATCCGGGCAATCTGTTCCTCGACGACGCCGGCCGTCTCGTCGCGGTCGATTTCGGCATCATGGGCCGGCTTGGCATGAAGGAGCGGCGCTTCCTCGCCGAAATCCTGCTCGGCTTCATCACCCGCGACTATCGCCGCGTCGCCGAGGTGCATTTCGAGGCGGGCTACGTGCCCGCGCATCACTCGGTCGAGAATTTCGCGCAAGCCATCCGCGCCATCGGCGAGCCGATCCACAATCGCACGGCGGAAGAGATCTCGATGGCGCGGCTC
Source organism: Bradyrhizobium sp. 62B (assembly GCF_030272265.2). NCBI lineage: Bacteria > Pseudomonadati > Pseudomonadota > Alphaproteobacteria > Hyphomicrobiales > Nitrobacteraceae > Bradyrhizobium > Bradyrhizobium sp. 62B. Next base: position 85,231 of record NZ_CP092841.2, read on the forward strand.
TTGACGCTGCTGCTCGAGGTCACCGGCCTGTTCGACATGACGACGCGGCCCGAGCTGATCCTGCTGCAGAAGACCATGGTCGTGGTCGAAGGCGTGGCGCGCGGCTTCGATCCCCGGCTCGACATCTGGAAGGTCGCCGACCCCGTGGTGCGCGAATGGATCGAGCGCAATCTCGGTCCGATCGGCCGGGTGCAGGGCGCGCTCGCCGGAACCGGCGACATCGCGCGGGTGCTGATGCGGCTGCCAGAGATCGCCGAGCGGTCGGTGAAGGTGCTCGAGCAGCTCGAAACCATGACGCGGGAAGGGATCAGGCTATCGCCGGAGAGCATCGCCGCGATGGGACGGAGCGAAGGCCGCAAGAACCGCTGGCGCACCGTCGCGCTCTGGATCATTGCCGCGACCTTCATCGGAATCCTGATCGCCGTCCGGAATTTATGATTGCACTGCAATCATGCGAATGATAGCATCGCTATCATTTCGTGCTGGAGGGCGCCGTGGCAAGCCTCACCATCCGCAAGCTCGACGAACACGTTAAAACCTATCTGCGGCTGCGCTCGGCCAAAAACCACAGGTCGGTCGAGGAAGAGGTCCGGGTCATCCTGCGGGAGCTGATCGAGGGCCGCGAGGAGCCGCTGACGCCGTTTTCGGCACCGCCGGCCGCATCCACCACCCCGACGCCGCAGCGCACCGGCGCGGTCGCAGAGGCCAGCGTCACCCTGATCATCGGCGGCGGCATCGCGGCCTACAAATCGCTCGACCTGATCCGCAGGCTGAAGGAGCGCCGCATCGAGGTCCGCTGCGTGCTGACCAAGGCGGCCCAGCAATTCGTCACGCCGCTGGCGGTGAGCGCGCTGTCGCATGAGCGCGTCTACACCGACCTGTTCGACCCCCAGAGCGAGTTCGACGCCGGCCATATCCGCCTCGCGCGCGACTGCGACCTCATCGTGGTGGCGCCGGCCACCGCCGATCTGATGGCGAAGATGGCGAACGGCCATGCCGACGATCTCGCCAGCGCCATCCTGCTCGCAACCAACCGCAAGGTGCTGCTGGCACCGGCGATGAATCCGCTGATGTGGAGCAATGCGGCGACACGCCGCAACGTCACGCAGCTTCAGCGCGACGGCGTCGTCCTGTGTGGGCCCAATTCCGGCGAGATGGCGGAGGCGGGCGAGGCCGGCGTCGGCCGCATGTCGGAGGCGATCGAGATCGCCAATGCCGCCGAGCGCCTGCTGCGGCCCCCGATGCCAAAGCCGCTCGCCGGCAAGCGCGTGCTGATCACCGCAGGCCCCACGCACGAGCCAATCGATCCGGTGCGCTACATCGCCAACCGCTCCTCCGGGAAGCAGGGCTTTGCCATTGCCGCGGCCGCGCAGGCCGCCGGTGCCGAGGTGATCCTGGTGAGCGGTCCGGTCGATCTCAGCGATCCCCCGGGCGTGACGGTAAAGCATGTCGAATCGGCCCGGCAGATGCTGGAGCAGGTGCAGGCCGCGCTGCCCGCCGACATCGCGATCTTCGCTGCCGCCGTCGCCGATTGGCGCGTCGCCAATGAAGGCGAGCAGAAGCTGAAGAAGACGTCCGCCGGCATGCCGCCGCTGCAGCTGGTCGAGAATCCCGACATCCTCGCCACGATTTCAAAACTGACCGACAAGCGCCCGCCGCTGGTGATCGGCTTTGCCGCCGAGACCGAGCACCTCATCGACAACGCCAAGTCCAAGCTGGAGCGCAAGGGCTGCGACTGGATCGTCGCCAACGATGTCTCCCCCGCCACCGGCGTGATGGGCGGCGACCGCAACACCGTGCATCTGATCAGCCGCAAGAATGGTGAGAAGAACGGCGAGATGGCAGTTGATTCCTGGCCGGTGATGACCAAGGAACAGGTCGCCATCGAACTGGTCGCGCACATCGCAAAGAGCGCGACCGACAAATCCCTGGAGTCGGCGCCTTGAGCACGAAAGTCACTGTCGAACTGCAGCAACTGGCGCATGCCGACGGCCTGCCATTGCCGGCCTATCAGACCAGTGAGGCCGCCGGGCTCGATTTGATGGCCGCGGTTGCGGACAGCGAGCCGCTGACGCTCGCGCCCGGCCAATATGCGCTGGTGCCGACCGGGCTTGCGATCGCCTTGCCGCCCGGCTTTGAGGCCCAGGTGCGGCCGCGCTCGGGACTCGCGGCCAAGCACGGCGTCACCGTGCTGAACTCGCCGGGCACGATCGACGCCGACTACCGCGGCGAGATCAAGGTGATCCTGATCAATCACGGCACGGCCCCGTTCGTGATCAAGCGCGGCGAACGCATCGCCCAGATGGTGATCGCGCCCGTGGTGCAGGCGGCGCTGGTTCCAGTGGCGACGTTGTCGACGACCGATCGCGGCGCCGGCGGCTTCGGCTCGACCGGGCGCTAACGCACGGCAGATCCAGCCGAATCCTCCCGAAGAACTACGTGAGCTGGAACACCGCGCCCCGCATTTTTTTGGGGCCGCCTTTGCGTTCACGATCTGGACTCTTACCGGCGGAGTCACGGTGAGGGTATTGTCTTTTGATTCGCGCGCGACGGGGGTCGCCGCGCGTAGATTCGTGCGGTCTTGGGGCAACTATGTCAGGCGTGATCGTGTCGATGCGTCGGACGCTGCTGTCGTGCACATCACTTGCGCGCAACGGCTTGTTGGGAGGCGCTCTTGCAGCGCTGCTGCCGGCTGCGCCGGCCGAGGCCGCCGACCTCATCGACACCCTCTCCATCATGCTGGATTTCAACCGGCAGGAACTCGCGGTGCTCGCCACCGCGCTGGCCCTGCTCGGCTTCTCGGTAATGGCCGCGATCCTGTTGATGCGCACGCGCGTGCGCACGGCGAACAGCGAGGCGCGGCTGCGCGCCCGGATCGGGGAACTCCAGCTGCAGGCCGACCGCTTCGGCGCGCTGCTGTTCGCCGAGCCGCAGATCCTGATCTCCTGGCCGGCCGGCGACAATCGCGCGCAGATCTCCGGCGACGTCTCCATGGTGCTGCCGCGCGACTCCTCGCCGCAGCGCGTGCTCGCCTTCGGCACCTGGTTGCCGCCGGAACCCGCGCTGCAGATGGACCATGCGGTCGACGCACTGCGTGACCGCGGCGACGGGTTCCAGCTGACGCTGGGCACCGCACATGGCCATACGCTGGAAGCGATCGGCCGCGCCATCGGCGGCCAGGCCATCGTCCGGATTCGCGAACTCTCGGGCCTGCGCCGCGAGCTGGCCGAGACCCATCTGCGCTACAACGCGCTCTCCGACGAGACCGAGATGCTGCGCGGCTTTGCCGCCGCCGCACCCTGGCCGATCTGGGCCAAGAGCGAGAACGGTGCGCTGACCTACGCCAACCCGGCCTATGTCCGCGCGACCGAAGCGAACAGCGTCACCGACGCGCAGGAACGCAAGCTCGAGCTGCTGGACAGTGCCGACCGCACCGCGCTGGAGCGGGGCCTGAAGGACGCGGCCAGTTTCAACGCGCGGCTGCCGATCGTGATCGGCGGCGAGCGCCGCATCTACGACGTGCGCGCGGTCAATGTCGGCAGCGGCAGCGTCGGCGTCGCCATCGATGCCAGCGAGGCCGATGGCCTCAGCTCGGCGCTGGTGCGCATGGCCGAGGCGCATCGCCGCACCCTCGACCAGCTCTCCTCCGGCGTTGCCGTGTTCGACGGCCAGCGCCGCCTCGCCTTCTATAACGATTCCTACCGCCGGCTGTGGGACCTCGACCGCAGCTTCCTCGACGCCCATCCCGACGATTCCAGCGTGCTCGACCAGCTCCGCGCCGCGCGCAAGCTGCCGGAGCAGCCCGATTTCCGCGCCTGGAAAGCGAAACTGCACGAGGCCTACCGCGCGGTCGAGGCCGCGAAGGACACGTGGTATCTGCCCGACGGCCGCGCGCTCTCCGTCGTCACCACGCCGAACCCGGAAGGCGGCGTCACCTATCTGTTCGACGACGTCACCGAAAGCCTCGAGCTCGCCCGCCGCTTCGACGGCATGATCCGGGTCCAGCGCGAGACGCTGGACAGCCTCGCCGAGGGCGTCGCGGTGTTCGGCAGCAACGGCAAGGCGCAGCTGTTCAACCCCGCTTTCGTCCGGATGTGGAAGCTGTCGAGCGATGCCATGCGCGACGAGCCGCACATCCAGACGGTGGAGGGCTGGTGCCATCAGCTGTTCGACGACCCAGCGGTCTGGCGCCAGATCCGCGAGGCCGTCACCTCGATCGAGAGCCGCGCCGACGTGCCGCTGAAGCTCGAACGCAAGGACGGCAGCGTGCTCGACGGCATGATCCGCCCGCTGCATGACGGCGCAACCATGCTCACGTTCCAGGACATCACCGACACCGAGAATGTCGAGCGCGCGCTGCGCGAGCGCAACGAGGCGCTGGAGACGGCCGACCAGATGAAGGTGGATTTCGTCCACCACGTCTCCTACGAGCTGCGCTCGCCGCTCACCACCATCATCGGCTTCGCGCATTTCCTCAGCGATCCCTCGACCGGGCCGCTGACGCCGAAACAGGCCGAATATCTCGACTACGTCACCAAATCGACCAACGCGCTGCTGGCGCTGACCAACAACATCCTCGATCTCGCCACCATCGATGCCGGGGCGATGAAGCTGGAACTCGGGCCGGTCGACGTCAGCAAGACCATCGAGCTCGCCGCCGAAGGCATCCAGGACCGCCTCGCCACCGACCGCATCCGCCTCAAGGTCGAGATCGCGCCGGATGTCGGCAGCTTCGTCGGCGACGAGAAGCGCGTGGTGCAGGTGCTCTATAACCTCCTCGCCAACGCCGTCGGGTTTTCTCCACAGGATTCCACCGTCGGCATCAGCGCGCGGCGCACCGAGCGCAGCGTGGTCTTCACCGTGACAGATTCCGGGCCTGGAATACCTGCCGACATGAAGGACAAGGTGTTCAACTGGTTCGAAAGCCGCTCGCAGGGCTCGCGTCACCGCGGCGCCGGGCTCGGCCTGTCGCTGGTGCGCTCCTTCGTCGAGCTGCATGGCGGCAAGGTGCGGGTGGATTCGATCGTCGGCCGCGGCACGGTCGTGATCTGCGATTTCCCGACCGACCAGGCGGCGCATCGCGACGCCGCCGAATGACAGAACCCACCAAACTCTCCGTCGCGCTTCGCAACGAGACGGCCACTGCGCAATTGATGGCCGACCTCGCGCTGCTGGTCGGCCCTGGCGACGTCATCACCCTAACCGGCGATCTCGGCGCCGGCAAGACCGCAGCGGCACGCAGCCTGATCCGCTATCTCGCCGGCGACGAGGAGCTGGAGGTGCCGAGCCCGACCTTCACGCTGGTGCAGGGCTACGAGCTGCCGCCCTTCCCGGTGCTGCATGCCGATCTCTACCGCGTCGAGGACGAGAGCGAGCTCGAGGAGATCGGGCTGTCGCCACTGCCCGATGCCACGCTCGTCCTGATCGAATGGCCGGAGCGCGCGCCGTCGGCAATGCCGCAGGACCGCATCGACATCGCGCTGACGCATCGCCCGGCGCTGGGGTCGAATGCACGCGCAGCCGACATCACCGGGTATGGCAAGGGTGCTGCGACTGTGGCGCGATTGCAGGCGCTGCGCGAATTCCTCGATGCCTCCGGATACATCGACGCGACGCGCAAGCGGATGGCCGGCGATGCCTCGACACGGTCCTACGCGCGCCTGATCCGCGACGACGAGGTCGTCATCCTCATGAACTCGCCGCAGCGCCCCGATGGCGCGGCGCTCTACAACGGCAAGTCCTACAGCGCGGCGGTGCATCTCGCGGAAAACATCAAGCCGTTCGTTGCCCTCGACGAAGGCCTGTGCGAGGCAGGAATCTCCGCGCCGAAGATCCACCATTTCGATCTCGACCACGGTTTCCTGATCTCCGAGGATTTTGGCAGCGCAGGCGTCATCGAAGGCGATCCGCCGCGCCCGATCGCCGAGCGCTACGAGGCCGCAACCGATCTATTGGCCGCGCTGCACGGCAAGACGCTGCCGGAGACGTTGCCGCTGGACGGGCAGACCTATGCCATTCCCGTCTTCGACATCGAGGCGATGCTGATCGAAATCGGCTTGATGCCAGAATGGTATCTGCCCGACCGCAACGCGCCGCTGAGCGAGGCAGCGCGCGCAGAATTCTTCGCGATGTGGCGGGAGCTCTTGAAGAAGCCGCTGGCGGCACCGCGGACGTGGATCATCCGCGACTACCACTCGCCGAACTTGATCTGGCTCGCTGACCGCGACGGCATCCAACGCGTCGGCGTGATCGATTTCCAGGACACCGTGCTCGGTCCGCACTCCTACGACGTGGTGTCGCTGCTGCAGGACGCCCGCATCGACGTGCCCGAAAACATCGAGCTGACGCTGCTGTCGCGCTACATCAAGGCGCGGCGCGCGGCCGATGCCGGCTTCGAGGCGGCCGGCTTCGCCGAGCTCTACGCGATCATGTCGGCGCAGCGGAACACGCGGCTGCTCGGCACCTTCGCCCGCCTCAACCGCCGCGACGGCAAGCCGCATTATTTGCGTCACCAGCCGCGGATCTGGACCTATCTGCAGCGCTCGCTGGCCCATCCCGCGCTGAGTGCCTTGCGCGACTGGTATCTGGCCAACGTTCCGCCTCCTCAGGCCTGATTAATGGTCCGATTTACCGGCCGTTAGCCAAGATGTCGCTATTCTAACGGCGAGGGAGCCGGATGATTACGGGGCTGGAGCGGGGCAGATGGCGGCGAAAGCGGATCAGCGCGGAAATAGCAGGGTCGTTTTCGAGCGTGGGATTCCGGCCCAGATGATGGGTATCGACGGGACCTGGCGGCGCGAATGCACCATGGAGGATGTCTCCGATAGCGGCGCCAAGCTGACCATCGACGGTTCGGTCGAAGGCCTGCATCTGAAAGAGTTCTTTCTGCTGCTGTCGTCCACCGGACTGGCCTACCGGCGCTGCGAGCTTGCCTGGGTCAATGGCGACCAGATCGGCGTCAATTTCCTCAAAGTGGGCGACAAGAAGAAAAAGGCGCGTTCCACAGCCGTCGGGGCATGACGGCAACACCCGTCGTACAACCGTCACGGCGGGTGGCTAAGGCGGTTGAGATGCGGTGCGGCCAGTCGTGGCTCATGCTAGGATTGCCGCGAAAGCGAAATCAAGGGATTTGAGAAAGCGAAGGATGTCCGTCAAGCCGACCAAAGCCATGGTGCTCGCCGCAGGGTTCGGCCTGCGCATGCGTCCGCTGACGGACAAGATGCCGAAGCCGATGGTGCCGGTCGCCGGCCAGCCCCTGCTCGACCACGTGCTCGACAAGCTCGGCCAGGCCGGCGTGAGCGAGGCCGTGGTCAACGTGCATTACCTGCCGGATCAGATCATCGATCACACCGCCTCGCGCCAGCATCCGCGCGTCACCATCTCGGACGAGCGCGACCAGGTGCTGGGCACCGGAGGCGGCGTGGTCAAGGCGCTGCCGCTGCTCGGTGATGCGCCGTTCTACCATGTCAATTCCGACACGCTCTGGATCGACGGCGTGCGCTCCAATCTGACGCGGCTCGCTGAAAATTTCGACCCCGCGCGCATGGACATCCTGCTGCTGATGGCGCCGACCGCAACCAGCATCGGTTATAGCGGCCGCGGCGATTACGGCATGCTGCCCGACGGCGCCCTGCGCAAGCGCAAGGAAAAAGAGGTCGTCCCGTTCGTCTATGCCGGCGCGGCGATCCTGTCGCCCGCGATCTTCGCAGGCGCGCCGCAGGGTGAGTTCTCGCTGACCAAGATGTTCGACCGCGCCAACGAGCAGGAGCGGCTGTTCGGACTCCGCCTCGACGGCGTCTGGATGCATGTCGGCACGCCCGACGCGGTCCATGCCGCGGAAGAAGCGTTCCTGGAGAGCGTGGCGTAAGCGCGTCCGGGGCACGAGCGGTGGCTCGCACGAACAACGGGGACTATCTCCCCTCCGCCCATGACCATTTGACCCCGCCTCCCTATATTGGCGCCTGATCCACCGAATCAGGCAGCTCATGCGCGTCTTCAGCGTTCCCCTCTCAGTTCCGTTCCTGCGCACGGTCGTCACGGCCCTGCTCGAGGGGCGGCTGGTCGAGGGATTCGAGGCGCGCAAGGAACCGGCGCGGCTGGCGGACGCGACGCTGTATTTGCCGACCCGGCGCGCCATGCGCGTCGTGCGCGAGATCTTCCTCGACGAGATGAAGGCGGATGCGGTGGTGCTGCCGCGCATCGTCGCGCTCGGCGACATCGACGAGGACGAGCTGGCTTTCGCTGACGAGGGCGAGCAGTTCTCCGGCACGACGCCGCTCGAGATTCCGCCGCGGCTCGGCGAGCTCGAACGGCGGCTGACGCTGGCGCAGCTCGTCGCGGCCTGGGCCAAGGGCCCGGTGCTGGCGCCGTTGGTGGTCGGCGGACCCGCCTCGACGCTCGCGCTCGCCGGCGACCTCGCACGCCTGATCGACGACATGGTCACGCGCGGCGTCGACTGGAACGCGCTCGACGGCCTCGTGCCTGACAACCTCGATCGCTATTGGCAGCACTCGCTCGAATTCTTGCGCATCGCGCGCATCGCCTGGCCCGCTCATCTCGCCGAGATCAACCGGATCGAGCCCGCGGCGCGGCGCGATCTCCTGATCGCGGCGGAAGCCAAACGGCTGACCGCGCATCCGAGCGGGCCGGTGATCGCGGCAGGATCGACCGGCTCGATGCCGGCCACCGCGAAATTCCTGCACGCGGTCGCGCAGCTAGCCCATGGCGCCGTGGTGCTGCCGGGCCTCGACACCGATCTCGACGAGGACGCCTGGCGGACCATCGGTGGCGTGCGCGATGCGCTCGGCAAATTCGTGGAGCACCCGGCCTCGAACCATCCGCAATATGCCATGCACGCGCTGTTGCAGCGCTTCGGCATCAAGCGCAGTGACGTCGAGATCCTGCAGCCGCCGACTGAGGGCGGCCGCGACCTGCTCGCATCGGAATCGATGCGGCCGTCGGCCAAGACGGAAGTCTGGCACGACCGGCTGAAGCAGCCTGATGTCGCGGCGAAAATCACCGGCGGCATGAACAACCTTGCGGTCGTCGAGGCTCCCAATCCTGAAATGGAAGCGCTCGCCATTGCCATCGCGATGCGCGAGGCGCGACATCTCGACAAATCCGCCGCGCTGGTGACGCCCGACCGCGCGCTGGCGCGACGGGTGATGGCGGCGCTGACCCGGTGGGGGCTCAGTTTCGACGATTCCGGCGGCGATGTGCTGATGGAAACCTCGGCCGGAATCTTCGCGCGCCTTGCGGCAGAGGCGTCGACGAAGGGGTTGGAGCCACCGACGCTGCTGGCGCTGCTGAAGCATCCGCTGTGCCGGCTCGGACGCGCGGGCGGCGCATGGAAGGCGGCGATCGAAGACCTCGAACTCGCGGTCTTGCGTGGCACGCGTCCGCCTGCCGGCACCGCCGGCCTGCTGCGCGAATTCAACCGCTTTCGCGAGGAGCTTGCAAAACTAGGGCGCCGTGAGGTTTCCGCACTTCATAAATCCGAGCCCCGCGCGCGTCTCAAGGCCGAGGATCTCGATGGCATCCAGACGCTGATCGGTGTTTTGCAAAAGGTGCTGGCGCCGATCGAGAGCCTGGCCTCATCGAAACCATATGACTTTGCCGAACTGGCACACCGGCATCGCGAGATCATGATCGAGCTGTCGCGCGACGAGCAGGGCATCCCACTCGCTTTCGAGGACCGCGAGGGCCTCGCGCTCGCCAGCGCCTTCGACGATCTCCTACGCGGCGGCACGACCAGCGGATTGATGGTGCAGCTGCCCGACTATCCCGACGTCTTCCAGACCGCGTTCGGCGATCGCGCGGTGCGACGGCGCGACAAGCCCGGCGCGAGGCTGCAGATCTACGGCCCCCTGGAATCGCGCTTGATGCAGGCCGACCGCATCATCGTCGGCGGCCTGATCGAGGGCGTCTGGCCGCCGGCGCCGCGCATCGATCCCTGGCTGAGCCGGCCGATGCGGCACGAGCTCGGCCTCGATCTGCCGGAGCGCCGCATCGGCCTCTCCGCCCATGACTTCGCGCAACTGCTCGGCGGCGACGAGGTGATCCTCACCCATTCCGCCAAGGCCGGCGGCGCACCCGCGGTGGCCTCCCGCTTCCTGCACCGGCTCGAGGCGGTCGCAGGCGACGAGCTCTGGAAGGCCGCCATTCGCGCCGGTGAGACGTATGTGCGATTTGCAAACAGGCTGGATCAGCCCGACAAGGTCGAGCCGATCAAGCAGCCCGAGCCGCGGCCGCCGCGCGCGACGCGGCCGCTCAGAATGTCGGTCACCGCGATCGAGGACTGGCTGCGCGATCCCTACACGATCTACGCAAAGCACATCTTGCGGCTGGATGCGCTCGATCCCGTCGACATGCCGTTGTCGGCCGCCGACCGTGGCTCGGCGATCCACGAAGCGCTTGGTGAGTTCACCAAGTCCTATGCTTCGCGTCTGCCCGACGATCCCGCCCGCGTGCTGCGCGCGATCGGCGAAAAACACTTCGCACCCTTGATGGAACGTCCCGAGGCGCGAGCGTTGTGGTGGCCGCGCTTCCAGCGCATCGCGCGCTGGTTCGGTGAATGGGAGACCGCTCGCCGCGAGGCGATCGAGGCGGTCACCGCAGAAACCCGGGGCGAGATCTCGATCCCACTCGACAATGCGCGCACGTTCTATCTCTCCGCGCGCGCCGACCGCATCGAGCGGCGCCAGGGCGGCAGCTACGCCATCCTCGACTACAAGACCGGGCAGCCGCCGACCGGCAAGCAGGTGCGCATGGGCCTGTCGCCGCAGCTGACGCTGGAGGCCGCGATCCTGCACGAAGGCGGCTTCGCTGATATCGACGCGGGCTCGTCAGTGAGCCAGCTCGTCTATGTGCGCGTGAGCGGCAACAACCCGCCGGGCGAGGAGCGCATTCTCGAGCTCAGATATCGGCAGAGCGACGCACCGCAGCCGCCTGACACGGCGGCCGCGGAAGCGCGCGCCAAGCTGGAGGCGCTGATCCGGGCCTTTGAGGACGAGAACCAGCCCTACACCTCGCTGAACCTGCCGATGTGGACGAACCGCTACGGCGCCTATGACGACCTCGCCCGGATCAAGGAATGGTCGGCCGCCGGCGGATTGGGGATCGAGGAATGGTGAAGGCACCGCGCCCCATCCCCGACGAGGTACGTGCGCGGCAGGCGCGCGCGTCGGATCCGACCGCCTCGGCCTTCGTGTCGGCCAATGCCGGCTCGGGCAAGACCCATGTGCTGGTGCAGCGCGTGATCCGCCTCTTGCTGTCGGGCGTGCCGCCGGAAAAGATCCTCTGCATCACCTTCACCAAGGCCGCCGCCGCCAACATGGCCGAGCGCGTGTTCACCACGCTCGGCCATTGGGTGACGCTGGACGACCCCGCGCTCGACGCGGCGATCCGCGCGGTCGGCATCCCGCATCCCAATGCGAAGCTGCGCCGTGACGCACGAAAACTGTTCGCCTGCGCGCTGGAGACGCCGGGCGGCTTGAAGGTGCAGACCATCCACGCGCTGTGCACGCGCCTGCTGCAGCAATTCCCGTTCGAGGCCAACGTGCCTGCGCGCTTCTCCGTCATCGACGAGCGCGACCAGAACGACATGATGGAGCGCGCCAATCTGAAGGTGCTGCTGGAGGCCGCGCGCGATCCCGAGAGCGTCACCGGCCGCGCCTTGCTGACCGCGATGGCGAGCGCCGCCGACGTCACCTTCAAGGAGGTCGTGCGCGAGGCCTGTCTCAGCCGCGATCACTTCATGGCCTGGACCGACGGGGCCGGCAACGTGGAAGCTGCTGCCGCGCAGATGGCGGCGGCGCTGGGCGTCGACGCCGGGGACCGGATCGAGGATGTCGAGACGGAGATTCTCGACGGGCCCTATTTGCCGCGCTCGCGCTGGGACGACATCGCCTTTGCGCTGGAGGACGGCAGCAAGTCCGACAATGACCAGGCTGGCCGGCTCCGCGAAGCCAAGATATTTTCCGGCAGCGCGCAGGTTGACGCCTATCTCGGGGTCTTCCTCACCGACGAAAAGCTGCCGCGCAAGACGCTGCTGACCAAGAAATTTTGTGATCATAATCCCTCCGTCGCCCGCCTGTTCGAGGCGGAGGCGCAGCGCGTGAACGAATTGGTCGAGAAGCGCCGCGCCGTGACCATGCGCGACCGCACCGCGGCGCTGTTGCACATCGCGACCGCGGCCGCCGCGAACTATCGCCGCGAAAAGCAGGAGCGCGGCCTGCTCGACTACGACGATCTCATCGACAAGACGCTGGCGATGCTTGACCGCATCTCCTCGGGCTGGGTGCATTACAAGCTCGATCGCGGTGTCGACCACGTCCTGATCGACGAGGCCCAGGACACCAGCCCGCGGCAATGGGACATCGTGGCCCACATCATCTCCGAGTTCACCGCCGGCGAAGGCGCGCGCGAGGGACTGAACCGCACCATCTTCGCGGTCGGCGACGAGAAACAGTCGATCTTCTCGTTCCAGGGCGCCGCGCCGCACGAATTCGACGCGCGCCGGCGCGAGCTGCACCGCAAATTCACCGCCGCCGGACTGAAATTCGATCCCGTTGCTTTCACCTATTCGTTCCGCTCGGGCGCCACCATCCTGCACTCGGTCGACCACGTCTTCCGCGATCCCCAGATCTACAAGAGCATCCATTCGGTCGAGATCGGTCATCCCCTGCATAATGCACTCGCTGACGCCGGCCCCAGCGTGATCGAGCTGTGGGATCTTGCCGAGGCCGACGACCGGCAGGAGATCGAGGGCTGGCGCGCGCCGTTCGACGGCGTTGCCGCCACGAGCCCCGAGGTCAAGCTGGCGCGCCGCATCCAAGCCGAGATCAAGCGGCTGGTCGAGAGCGGCACGCTGACGGGGCACGAAGGCGAGCGCCGGCCTCTGCGTTACGGTGACATGCTGATCCTGGTTCGTCGGCGCGGCAATGCGTTCGACGCGGTGATCCAGGCGCTGAAGCACGCGGGCGTGCCCGTCGCCGGCGCCGACCGGCTCAAGCTCACCGAGCATATCGCGATCATCGATTTGATGAACCTCGCGGACGCGCTGCTGCTGCCGCAGGACGATCTCGCGCTGGCGGTAGCGCTGAAGAGCCCGTTGTTCGGGCTCGACGACGAGGACCTGTTCCAGCTGGCCCATGACCGCAAGGGGTCGCTGCGCCGCGCGCTCGGCGAGCGCGCAGTCGGCAACGAGAAATTCGCGACCGTGCTGCGTCGCCTGGAAGCCTGCGAGATGTGGGCGCGCGAGGAGACGCCGTTCGCCTTCTATGCCTGGCTGCTCGGCGGCGACGGTGGCCGCGCCCGCATCCTGCGCCGGCTCGGCCACGAAGCCAACGACGCGCTCGACGAGTTCCTGGAGCTGGCGCTGAACTACGAGCGCAAGGCGCCGGCCTCGCTGCAGGGCTTCATGGCGTGGCTGCGCTCGGCCGACACCGAGGTGAAGCGCGACATGGAGATCTCGCGCGACGAGGTGCGGGTGATGACCGTGCACGGCGCCAAGGGTCTCGAAGCCTCCGTCGTGTTCATGGTCGACACCACGTCATCGCCGGCGGACTCGCAGCGGGTCCGGTTGATCCACGTGCCGCGCGGCAATGGCGGCGAGGTCGTGGTCTGGGCCGGGCGCAAGGCGGATGATCCCAAGCCGGTCGCGGACGCGCGCAAGGCGATGATCGACGAGACCGAGGACGAATATCGCCGCCTGCTCTATGTCGCGATGACGCGCGCGGCAGACCGGCTGATTGTCGGTGGCTGCATGCCCGGCAACATGAAGACGGTCCGCAAGCTCAGTTGGTACGATTTGGTCGACACCGGGCTCGCCGGCTCCGGTCTGGACAAGCAGGTGATCGAGACGCCGCTCGGCAAGGTGACCCGATTCGCCCGGCCGGAGGATGTGGCGGCGCTCGGCACGCCGGCCATGTCCGTGGACCAGACCGTCGCCCTCCCCGATTGGCTGCGGGAGGCGGCGCCACGCGAGACCACCGACGATGACATGGTGCGCCCGTCGGGTCAGCCGGCCGAGGAAGGCCGCAGCGTGCGGTCCGGCGAATCGGTGCAGTCCCGCGCGCTCGCATTGCAACGCGGCACGCTGGTGCATCGGCTGTTGCAATCCCTCCCCAACATCGCCGTCGAGCGGCGTCGCGAGGCGGCACTCGGCTTCATGGCGCGCAATGCCGCGGACTGGACCGACGCCGATCGCACAGCACTGACCGGCAAGGTGCTCGCTTTGATCACCGAGCCGCGCTTTGCGCCTGTCTTTGCCCCCGGCAGCCGGGCGGAAGTCGCCATCGCCGGCCGGCTGGAGCGGCTGGGCCGCCCGCCGGCTTTGGTGTCGGGGCAGATCGATCGGCTGGTCGTGCGTTCGGATGAGGTTTTGATCGTCGATTTCAAGACCAATCAGGCGGCGCCTGCGAGCGCGGCTGAGGCGCCCGTCGCCTATGTCCGGCAACTTGCGCTGTACCGGGCGGTGCTGGCGCGGCTTTATCCCCAAAAGCCCATCCGGGCCGTCCTGCTCTGGACCGAGGCCCTTGAATATATGGAGATTTCAGCCCCCGCGCTGGACGCGGCGCTGGCATCCCTTCATCTCGGTGTGAGCGTCCTTGACCCGGCAAGAAGCCGTTCATAGGTTCACCCCATGATCCCGGGCGCGATTCCAGGTCGCGCCGATTCTTTCAACCCGTGTGAGGTACTCCCAATGGCCGTTAGCAAGGTTTCCGACGCCGATTTCGAAGCCGAAGTGCTCAAGGCGAACGGCCCCGTGGTCGTCGATTTCTGGGCCGAGTGGTGCGGCCCGTGCCGCATGATCGCACCCGCGCTCGACGAGATCGCCGGCGCGATGGGCGACAAGGTCAAGATCGTGAAGCTCAACGTCGACGAGAGCCCGAAGACCGCCTCGAAATACGGCGTGATGTCGATCCCCACCCTGATGATCTTCAAGGGCGGCGAGATGGCCTCCCGCCAGGTCGGCGCCGCGCCGAAGGCGAAGCTGCAGCAGTGGATCACCTCCGCGGTCTGATCAGTTTCGCGCAAGATTATTTTCGACAACGGCCGGCGAAAGCCGGCCGTTCTGCGTTGACGGGACGTGTTCAGCGTATGACGAGTCCCGTCCTTGCCAGCCCCTCCCCGAAAGCGCGCCCGAAGATCGACCTCGCTCGTCGCGATGGAGGCGCGCTCGGTCGACGAGATCCCGCGCGGCAAGGAGTGGCAGTACGAGCCGAAATGGGACGGCTTTCGCTGTCTCCTCTCGCGCGACGGCAGCCGGGTCGATCTGCGCTCGAAGTCAGGTGAGGACCTCGCGCGCTATTTTCCGGAAGTGGTGTCCGCTGCCCTGAAGCTCAAAGCGGATCGTTTCACGCTCGATGGCGAGCTCGTCGTGCCGCACGGCAGGGGCTTTTCCTTCGACGCGCTACTGCAACGGATCCATCCCGCCGCAAGCCGCGTGAAGAAGCTCTCGGAAGAAACCCCGGCGCTCTATCTCGCCTTCGATCTGCTCGCGACCACCAGAGACAAGCAGCTTGCTGAAAAGCCGCTGAGCGAACGGCGGCCGGCGCTGGAAGCATTTGCGAAAGCCAATCTGAAAGGCAGCATCTTTCGTCTCTCGCCGTCCACGACCAGCTATGCCACGGCCAAAAAGTGGCTGGCGCGATCCGGCGGCGGCTCGGACGGCGTCATCGCCAAGCGGATCGACCTGCCCTATCAGGCCGGAAATCGCGACGGCATGCAGAAGATCAAGAAATTCCGCAGCGCCGATTGCGTGGTCGGCGGCTTCCGCTATGCCACCAACAAGATCGCCGGCCGCAAGGTGGTGGGCTCGCTGCTGCTCGGGCTCTATGACGCGAAGGGACTATTGCACCATGTCGGCTTCACCTCGGCGATCAAGGCGGACGAGAAGCCCGAACTGACCGACCACCTGGAGGCGCTGATTGGCGAGCCCGGCTTTACCGGCAACGCACCGGGCGGACCGAGCCGCTGGTCGACCGAGCGCTCAGCAAAGTGGTGCCCGCTCAAGCCGAAGCTGGTGATCGAAGTCTGCTACGACCATTTCAGCGGCGAGCGCTTTCGCCACGGCACCTCGATCCTGCGCTGGCGCCCCGACAAGGCCCCGCGGCAATGCAGCTTCGATCAGCTGAAGCAGAAGGTCGCCGATCCGATGAAGCTGCTGAAGTGAGCGTAGTCCGGACAGCTACTTGATCCACCCCGTCGCGAGTGCATTCGCGAGCTCCGGCTGATTGTTGCGGCGCGCCAGCGCGGCCATCGCCTCGTGATCATACGCCACGTGGCGAAACGTCACCTGCCACGCATCGCCAGCGAGTTCGAGGATCGCATAGCGCGCGTGCGGCGTGCCGGCTTCGACGACATGCGGATACGGATGCTTGTCGCGAAAACCGGGGCAGCCGACGCTGCCGGGATTGACGATCAGCCGGCCGTCGCGCAGTCGCACGGCACGGGCGAGATGGGTGTGGGCGCAGAGGATCAGCGGTTGCGTAACACCTTGCGCGAGCTGCTCGATCCGATCGAGCGGTGATAGCGCGACCGTACCGTCGGGGTGCACGGTATCAAGCCAATAGACTTCATCGTTGTCCGGCGTCGCGTGGCACAGGAACACCTGGTCGCGATACACGCGCGTCATCGGCTGCGCACGCAGCCAGTCGAGTTGCGCGGCATTCAGCGCGTCATGGGCGGGACGGTCCCACGAGCCCATCTTCTCCGGCGGACGGTCGAGCAGATAGCGGTCGTGATTGCCGAGCACGTGCACGGCGTCGAGCGGCATCAGCATTTCGATCGTGCGGCGGGCATCGAGCGGGCCGCTCAGCATGTCGCCGAGATTGACGATGTCGGTGACGCCAAGCGCGCGGATGTCGGCGAGCACCGCCTCCAGCGCAAGGTAGTTTCCGTGGACGTCGGCGATGGCCGCAAAGCGCATTGTCGTGATCCCCTACTCTCGTGCCCCGGACGCGGCGCATCACGCAGTGGCGCGCTGCTGAGCCGAGGCCCATGGTGCGGTATTCCGAGTCCCGGCTCGCGCTTCGCGCGTCCGCGACACGCAACCTCATGCAGGAGGCGTGCCGTTGATCGCCAGCACGTGACCGGCCAGATACAGCGAGCCCGTGATCAGGATGCGCGGCGGCACCTCATAAGCGAGCTTCGACAGGGCCCGCAGCGCGGCCTCGACGTCGGGCGCGGGCTCCACGCGCATGCCGAGGCTGCGCGCGGCGTCGGCGAGGCGGTCGGCCGGCAACGCGTTCTCGGTGTCGGGGATCGGCACCGCGATGATGTGGCGGGTGAGGCCGGCGAAATTGGCAAGGAAGCCTTGCGCATCCTTGTTGGCCATCATGCCCGCAACGACGACCAGCGGCCGCGACACCCGCTCTTCGAGGTCGCCCAGCGCCGCGGCCGCGACACGCCCGCCTTCGGCATTGTGCCCGCCATCGAGCCAGATCTCCGAGCCCTGCGGACCCCAGGACAGCAGCTCGCCCGAGGTGATGCGCTGCATCCGCGCCGGCCATTCGGCACCCACGATGCCGGCCTCGAAGGCGGCCTGATTGATCTTGAAATCCGGAACCGCACGCAGTGTCGCGATCGCGAGCCCGGCATTGTCGAACTGATGGCGGCCGAACAGGCGCGGTGCCGGCAGATCCATCAGGCCACGATCGTCGGAATAGACCAGACGTCCGCGCTCGACATTGACGTGCCAGTTCTCGTTCGCGGCAAACAGCGGCGCACGCATGCGCCTCGCCTGCGCTTCGATCACCGCCATGGCGTCCGGCGATTGCTCCGCAGAGATCACGGGCACGCCGCGCTTGATGATCGCCGCCTTCTCGCCGGCAATCGATGTCAGGGTATCCCCGAGGAAATCCATGTGGTCCATGCTGACGGGGGTGATCACGCAGGCCGCAGGAGTATCGACCACATTGGTCGAGTCGAGCCGGCCGCCGAGGCCGACTTCGAGCAACACGACGTCAGCCGGATTCTGTGCAAACAGAAGGAACGCGGCTGCCGTCTTCAGCTCGAACAAGGTCGCGGCCTCGCCGGCATTGACGCGCTCGACCTCTTCCAGCGCCGCGCGCAATTCGTCGTCACCGACCAGCACGCCGCCGCCGGCGCGGCCGAGCCGGAAGCATTCGTTAATGCGGACGAGGTAGGGCGAGGTATAGGCGTGGACGCGCAAGCCCGCAGCCTCCAGCGTCGCGCGCAGATAAGCCAGCGTCGAGCCCTTGCCGTTGGTGCCGGCGATGTGGATCACCGGCGGCAGCTTGCGTTCGGGATGGCCGAGCCGCGCGAGCAGGCGGTGCATCCGCTCGAGGCCGAGATCGATGCGCTTCTGATGCAGGGCCGACAGCCGCCCGATCAATTCGCCGAGCGGCGTCTTCGTGCTGTCAGGGGACGCGTTCACGCGTGGGGCGCAGCCGGCGCCGTCTCAGCGGCCGATACGATCTGTGCCGGGCTCGTGACGGCCTGCGTCGGCTTCGATACGCCTTCCTGCGCCGGCGCCTTGGTCAGCAGGCGGCAGAGCCGCGCCAGCGTCGGGCGCAACTCATGACGATGCACGACCATGTCGACCATGCCGTGCTCCTTGAGATACTCGGCGCGCTGGAAGCCTTCAGGCAGCTTCTCGCGGATGGTCTGCTCGATCACGCGCGCGCCGGCAAAACCGATCAGCGCGCCGGGCTCGGCGATCTGCACGTCGCCCAGCATCGCGTAGGACGCCGTGACGCCGCCGGTGGTCGGATTGGTCAGCACCACGATGTAGGGCAGCTTGGCCTCGCGCAGCATCTGCACCGCGACCGTGGTCCGCGGCATCTGCATCAGCGACAGGATGCCTTCCTGCATGCGCGCGCCGCCGGAGGCGGCGAACACGATGAACGGAGACTTCTTCTCGACCGCGAGCTCGAGCCCGCGCACGATGGCTTCACCTGCGGCCATGCCGAGCGAACCGCCCATGAAGTCGAAATCCTGCACGGCGACGACGACGGCGGCGCCTTCGAGCTTGCCGTAGCCGACCTTGATCGCGTCATTGAGGTTGGTTCGCGCGCGGGCATCCTTGATGCGGTCGACGTATTTCTTCTCGTCGCGGAACTTGAGCGGATCGGGCGTCACGTCGGGCAGCGCCACGTCGTACCAGGTCTCGTTGTCGAAGATCGACTTCAAGCGCGCCACCGCGCCCATGCGCATGTGGTAGTTCGAGCCGGGGATGACGAACTGGTTGGCCTCGACGTCCTTGTAGAACACGAGCTGTCCGGAATCCGGGCACTTGATCCACAGATTCTCCGGCGTCTCCCGCCGCAGCATGTTGCGGATTTTCGGCCGGACCACATTGGTAAGCCAGTTCATGGTTTGCTCCGATGTGCGAGCCCCCGCTGGGGTTCGCCTGAAGGGATATATGGCCGCCGGACCTAGCCCCGGCAAGCCGTCGTCTCGGGCCTATTCGGCCGCCTGTTGCGCGCCCTTGACGCCCTGGGCCAGGGCTGCCGTCAACTCGGCGACGGCATTAACGGTCTTGGCCGTCGCGCGCCCTTCCGCATCGAGGCTGTTCTTGAGCGCATCCACCAGCGCGGTGCCGACCACCGAGCCATCGGCCTTCTCGGCAATGGCGCGTGCCGCCTCCGGCGTGCGGATGCCGAAACCGACGCATATCGGCAGCTTGGTGTGCCGCTTGATGCGCGCGACAGCGTCACCGACGACATTCGCGTCCGCCGCCGCTGCACCGGTGATGCCGGCGATCGAGACGTAATAGACAAAGCCAGACGTGTTCGCGAGCACCGCGGGCAGACGCTTGTCGTCGGTGGTCGGAGTCGCCAGCCGAATGAAGTTCAGGCCGGCCTTCAGCGCGGGAATGCAGAGCTCGTCGTCTTCCTCCGGCGGCAGATCGACGATGATGAGGCCGTCGACACCGACCGTCTTGGCATCGGCCAGGAACTTGTCGACGCCGTAAATGTAGATCGGATTGTAATAACCCATCAGCACCAGCGGCGTGACATTGTCGTCCTTGCGGAAGTCGCGCACCAATTCCAGCGTCTTCTTCAAGGTCATGCCGACCTTGAGCGCGCGCAGACCTGCAGCCTGAATCGAGGGACCATCCGCCATCGGATCGGTGAAGGGGATGCCGAGTTCGATGACGTCGGCGCCTGATTTCGAGAGCGCCTTGACGATCTCGAGCGACGTCGCCGGATCAGGGTCGCCGGCCATCACATAGGTGACGAAGGCCGCGCGGCCCTGCTTCTTCAGCTCGGCAAAACGGGTGTCGATACGCGTGGTCACTTCTTGCCCCTCAGGATGTCGCCGACCTGCGGGACGTCCTTGTCGCCGCGGCCGGAGAGATTGACGACCATCAGGTGGTCTTTCGGCCGCTTCGGTGCCAGCTCCATCACCTTGGCGATGGCGTGCGCGGGCTCGAGCGCGGGGATGATGCCCTCGAGCTTCGACAGCAGCTGGAACGCGGCGAGCGCCTCGTCATCGGTCGCCGAGAGATAGTTGACGCGGCCGACCTCGTGCAGCCAGGAATGCTCGGGCCCGATGCCGGGATAGTCGAGGCCAGCCGAGATCGAATGGGCGTCCTGGATCTGCCCGTCGGCGTCCATCAGGAGATAGGTGCGGTTGCCGTGGAGCACGCCGGGGCGGCCGCCCGCGATCGAGGCCGCGTGCAGTTGCGTCAGGCCGTGGCCTGCGGCCTCGACGCCAAAGATTTCCACGGAGGGATCGTCGAGGAACGGGTGGAACAGGCCCATCGCGTTGGAGCCGCCGCCGATGCAGGCAACCAGCGAATCCGGCAGGCGGCCCTCGATCTCCTGCATCTGCGCCTTGGTCTCGTTGCCGATGATCGACTGGAAGTCGCGCACCAGCATCGGATAGGGATGCGGGCCCGCCACCGTGCCGATGCAGTAGAAAGTATTGTGCACGTTGGTGACCCAATCGCGCAGCGCCTCGTTCATGGCGTCCTTCAGCGTGCGCGTGCCCGACTGCACCGGGACCACCGTCGCGCCCAGCATCTCCATGCGAATGACGTTGGGCTGCTGCCGCTCGACGTCGACCGCGCCCATATAGACCACGCATTCCAGGCCGAAGCGCGCACACAGCGTCGCGGTGGCGACACCGTGCTGGCCCGCGCCGGTCTCGGCGATGATGCGCTTCTTGCCCATGCGCCGCGCCAGCATGATCTGGCCGAGCACGTTGTTCACCTTGTGCGAGCCGGTGTGGTTCAGCTCTTCGCGCTTGAGGTAAATCTTTGCGCCGCCGAGATGCTCGGTCAGGCGTTCGGCGAAATACAGCGGCGAGGGCCGGCCGACATAGTTCTTGAGATAGCCGTTCATCTCGGCCTGGAACGCCGGATCGGCCTTGGCCGCTGTGTAGGCCTTCTCCAGGTCGAGGATCAGCGGCATCAGGGTTTCGGCGACGAAGCGTCCGCCGAAAATGCCGAAATGGCCGCGATCGTCGGGACCGCTGCGGTAGGAATTGGGTTTGGCGACGTTCATCGAACACTCAACTCTTGGCTGGCGCGCGCGGCGCGAATGAAGGCTTTGATCATCTCCGGGTCCTTCACGCCGGGAGCGCTCTCGACACCGGAGGAAACATCGACGCCGCCAGCGCGAGTGACGCGCAGGGCTTCGGCGACGTTCCCCGCATGCAGACCGCCCGAAACCATATACGGCAGCTTGAGCTCAAGGTTTCCGAGCAGGCGCCAGTCGAAGGGCATACCGAGGCCGCCGGGCCGCGTCGCGTCTTTCGGTGCTCGCGCGTCGAACAGGATGCGGTCGGCAACCGCCGTGTAGCCAGGCAGCACGGCAAGATCCGCAGCCACCTCGACCGGCACCACTTTCATCACGGGGCGGCCGAACCGCTGCTTGATGTCGCGCAGCCGCGCGACGCTTTCCTTGCCGTGGAGCTGGAAGATGTCCGGCGACAGCGCGTCCATGATGTTGTCGAACGTGGCATCGTCGGCATCGACGGTGAGCGCCACCTTGAGCGCGCGCCCCCTCACCTGGCGGCCGAGGTCGCGGCCGAGCTCCAGGGACAGGTGCCGCGGCGACGGCGGAAAGAACACGAACCCCACCATATCCGCACCCGCCTCAAGCGCCGTTTGAAGCGTCTCGGGCGTGGAAAGGCCGCAGATCTTGACGAGCAGGGACATGATCTCAATGCAAATGGAGGCCGCGGGTCCGCGGCCGGAAAACGGGGTTTTCGGTTGCGGCCGCTTCTACAACGTCGCGCGCTGCTTGTCTCGCCCGATGGGCCCGTAAAGCCCGACCCCGGAGGGAACGGGAAGGCGCTGGGGCTGTGGCCTTGCTGCAGCCGCCTGGGCCCGCAGATCGGCCAGTTCGCCCTTGGCGGCCCGGGCATCCGCCTCATGCCGGCGCGCGGAGCGCCGCCAGTGCCGCTGGCCGAACCAGACGGCGCAGCCGCCGGCGAAGACGCCGATAGCCGCCACCAGGATCAGCAGCAGGAACAGCGGCAAGGTGACCGACAAGGACGGGTCGTTCGCAATGAAGGGATCGAACGAGACCGTGACGAAATGCCGGTTGGCGACGGCGAAGGTCACCAGGATCAGGCCCAGCGGAATCACGATCAGCGCGGTCAGGAACTTTCGCATCTCGCTTTGCTCGCCTTGAATCAAGCTTGCGGCCGCATGCACGACCGCAAGACAAATCCCCATGCCAGCTCAGTCTGGGGCGCCCGGATCCGGATGATCGCGGTTCAGCCGCTCGCGCATTTCCTTGCCGGTCTTGAAGAACGGAACGCTCTTCTGATCGACGGGCACATGCGCGCCAGTCCGCGGATTGCGCCCTGCGCGTGCAGGGCGGTGCTTGACCGAGAAGGCACCGAAGCCGCGCAGCTCGACGCGGTCACCGCGTGCGAGGGCCGCTACGATCTCTTCGAGAATCGCATTCACAATGTTCTCGACATCCCGCTGGTACAGATGCGGGTTGTGCTCGGCGATACGCTGAACAAGTTCGGATTTGATCATCGAGAGATAGGACCCGGAAGCGTGCGGATGACCATTTCCGTGAAAATACCTTGATCTGTCAAGACGCTAAATGAAGGCTGAGCGTCGTGAAAATGCGTGACAAATGCCGAAAAAGCGGGCTGTCCCGATGCCCGTTAGACGAGAAAACCTTGGGAAGCTCGCCCGGCCCCTCAGTTTGAGGCGGCCGGTTGCCACAGAGCCAGCATTCCATCCATTCCAAACCGATCGACCGCCTGCGCGACGCCGGTTTGCCCGATTTGATGCGCAATCGAGCCTAAACCAAGCGCTTCCAGCGTGACGGCGGCCGCCGTCTTGAGGAACGGCAGATCGCCAAAGCGCGGCTCGAGCTTGTAGTTGCGTACCGGCAGACCCTTCTTGACGCTCTTGTTCTCGACGAGCCAGGTCACCGCCGTCTTCTCGTCGCCGATCTGGTCGATCAGCTTGAGATCGATCGCCTGGCGTCCGGTGAAGACGCGGCCGTCGGCCACTTTCTCGAGCTGCGTGTCATCCATGCCACGCCGTTCCTTCACCAGTCCCCTGAACCAGGCGTAGGAATCCTTCACCAGCGCGTCGAGGGCGGCGCGCGCCTCGGGACTGGTCGGCTCGAAACCATTGGGTGCGGCCTTCAGAGGCGACGACTTCACCTCCTCGACCTTGACGCCGATCGTCTTCAAGAGCTCGGAGACGTTGGGATATTGGAACAGCACGCCGATCGAACCGACCAGCGAGCTCTGCTGGGCGATGATGTGATCGCTGGCGATCGCCGTGATGTAGCCGCCGGAGGCCGCCAGGCCCTCGACCACAACCACCAGCGGCTTCTTCGCCTTCAGCCGGACCAGCGAATCGTAGAGCTGCTCGGAGCCGGCGGTGGTGCCGCCCGGCGAATTGATGTGAACGATGACGGCGGCGGCCTGCGAATTCTCGAGCCGCTCCAGCGCCTGCGTGCGATCGGAATCGCTGCGGATCAATCCCTCGATCTGGACCCGCGCGATCGAGCCGGCGGATGCGAAGGACCTCCGTGCGCCCGGTGTCGCAATCAACGCGACGCTTGCGATCGCCGCGATCGCGATCAGCGCGGCCATGACGCGCCAGAACGTCAGCTTGCGACGGATCCGCCGACGGTCGACGATGATGTCCGAATCGAGCGACATCGGAATATCTCCAAATGAAAGACTGGACGCGTTGTGCCGTCACGAGATGACCGACGGCTTATCTCGATACATCAATTGCGGCGCAATTTGAAGAAAACAAGGCTGTGAGTGGTAGCTGCGTAGCCCGGATGGAGCGCAAGCGTAATCCGGGGCCGTCACCGCGCCGAAGGACCTTCCCGGATTGCGCTTCGCTCCATCCGGGCTACGGGCAACAAGGCCAACAAAAAAGCCCCGGCTTGCGCCGGGGCTTCGATGTCAGCGAAAGCTGCGTTTCGCTTACTTGCTGTCGCGGTTCTTGAGCGCGGTGCCCAGGATGTCGCCGAGCGTCGCACCCGAATCGGAGGAGCCGTACTGCGCGATGGCTTCCTTCTCTTCGGCGACTTCGAGCGCCTTGATCGACACCTGGACCTTGCGGGCCTTCTTGTCGAACTGGATCACGCGGGCATCGACCTTCTCGCCGACGGCGAAGCGTTCGGCGCGCTGATCGTTGCGGTCACGGGCAAGCTCGGAGCGCTTGATGAAGGTCGAGAAGTCGGTCCCGGTGATCTTCACCTCGATACCGCTTTCCTTCACTTCGAGCACTTCGCAGGTCACGACCGCGCCCTTCTTGACATCGCCCGGCTCGGCGAAGGGGTCGCCTTCGAGCTGCTTGATGCCGAGCGAGATGCGCTCCTTCTCGACGTCCACATCGAGCACCACGGCCTTCACCATGTCGCCCTTCTTGTAGTTGTCGATCACCTGCTCGCCCGGAAGCTTCCAGTCGAGGTCGGAGAGATGGACCATGCCGTCGACGTCGCCCTCGAGGCCCAGGAACAGACCGAACTCGGTCTTGTTCTTGACTTCGCCCTCGACCACCGAACCGGTCGGGTGACCTTCGACGAAGACCTCCCACGGATTGCGCATGGTCTGCTTGAGGCCGAGCGAGATGCGGCGCTTGACGGAATCGACTTCCAGCACCTGCACTTCGACTTCCTGCGAGGTCGAAACGATCTTGCCGGGGTGCATGTTCTTCTTGGTCCACGACATCTCGGAGACGTGGATCAGGCCTTCGATGCCCGGCTCGAGCTCGACGAACGCACCGTAGTCGGTGATGTTGGTGACGCGGCCGGTGAAGCGAGCCTGCAGCGGGTACTTCGCCTCGATGCCCTGCCACGGATCGTCCAGCAGCTGCTTCATGCCCAGCGAGATGCGGTGCGTCTCGTGGTTGATCTTGATGATCTTGACCTTCACGGTCTGGCCGATCGAGAGCACCTCGGTCGGGTGGTTGACGCGGCGCCACGCGATGTCGGTGACGTGCAGCAGGCCGTCGATGCCGCCGAGGTCAACGAACGCACCGTAATCGGTGATGTTCTTGACCACGCCGTCGATGACCTGACCCTCTTCGAGGTTCTGCACCAGCTCCTGGCGCTGCTCGGCGCGGGTCTCTTCGAGAACCGTGCGGCGGGACACCACGATGTTGCCGCGGCGGCGGTCCATCTTGAGGATCTGGAACGGCTGCGAGTTGTTCATCAGCGGCGCAACGTCGCGGATCGGACGGATGTCGACCTGCGAGCGCGGCAGGAAGGCCACGGCACCGTCGAGGTCGACGGTGAAGCCGCCCTTGACCTGGTTGAAGATGACGCCGTTGACCTTCTCGTTGTTCTGGAACGCCTTCTCGAGCTTGCCCCAGCTCTCTTCGCGGCGCGCCTTGTCGCGCGACAGCACGGCTTCGCCGAGGGCGTTCTCGATGCGGTCGAGGAACACTTCAACCTCGTCGCCGACCTTCAGTTCACTGTCACGGCCGGGGCCGGAAAATTCGCGCAGGGCGACGCGGCCCTCGGTCTTCAGGCCGACGTCGATGACGGCCATGTCCTTTTCAATTGCAACCACCTTGCCCTTGACGACGGAGCTTTCCTGCAGGTTGCCGCCTGCGAAGGACTCGTCGAGCATCGCGGCGAAATCGTCGCGCGACGGGCTATAGGTATCAGCAGAAGTCGAAGCCATTTGTTCTCCAGTTGCGGATGTCGTGCCGGCCGTTGGGTTCATGGGCGCATCGCACGCGCAGTGTCGGAAGGTCCGCAGAACCTTCGAGCGACCGCTCGCTGCCCCGGCTTGACACCGGAACGGCGGAAGCGGGCCGGCTGAGGCCCGCGCGTTCGATACGTGGAAATCTTGTGTCCGGAGCCTGGATCGCGCTGGTCCCGAAACAGGGACCTGACGTATCGACCTCAAAGAGCGGGAGCGGGCACTTCCTCCAATGACGGCGGCGGCTTAACCCCGCGACCGGCCCGCTCGGACAGCCTCGATAATGTCGATGGCGGCCCGGACGCCGCCCTCTATATCCAGTTGGGAGTTATCTAGCAAGTAAGCATCCGGGGCAGGCTTTAAAGGCGCGATCGGCCGGTTCTTGTCGCGTTCGTCGCGCTGGATGATATCGGCGAGCACGGCGGCTTCGTCCGCCTCCTCGCCCCTCGCCTTGGCTTCCATGGTCCGGCGGCGGGCGCGGACCTTGGGGTCGGCGACGACGAAGATCTTCACGTCGGCATCGGGGCAGATCACGGTTCCAATGTCCCGGCCATCAAGCACGGCGCCGGGCGGATCGGCGGCGAATTGGCGCTGGAAATTGACCAGGACCTCGCGAACCCTGGGGATCGCCGAGACGATCGAGGCGCCCTCGCCGGCCTTCTGGGTCTTCAGGGCGGGATTGCCGAACTTTTCGGGATCGAGCTCCAGGGCGGCCTGCACCGCGGCCGCCTCGTCCCGGAGATCATGACCTGATTGCATCAGGGCATAGGCCACCGCGCGGTAGATCACGCCGGTATCGAGATGACGATAGCCGTAATGGTGCGCAAGACGCTTGCCGAGCGTCCCCTTGCCCGAGGCCGCGGGCCCGTCGATGGCGATGATCATGAAAACTCGGCCCCTAAAGAACGTATCATCGGAATGAAGTCCGGGAAACTCGTGGCGATGAAGGCTGTGTCGTCGACGGTCACGGGCTGATCGGAGGCGCAGCCCATCACCAGCGCCGACATCGCGATGCGATGGTCCATGTGGGTGGCGACGGTGCCGCCGCCGGGAACGTGGCCGCGCCCCTCGACGATGAGATCGTCGCCGGAAATGGTGACCTTCACGCCGTTGACGCGCAGCATGGCGGCGGTGGCCTCCAGCCGGTCGGATTCCTTGACGCGCAGCTCCTGGAGGCCGCGCATGATCGTCGTGCCTTCGGCGAAGGATGCCGCCACGGCCAGCACCAGATATTCGTCGATCATCGATGGAGCGCGTTCGGGCGGCACCTCGACCCCGCGCAGTTTCGAGGCGCGCACGCGCAATTGCGCCATCGGCTCGCCGGCGTCACATCGGACCTCGCTTTCCTCGATCGAGGCGCCCATTTCGCGCAGCGTCGTGAGAAGACCGGTGCGCAGCGGGTTGGTCATGACATCGGACAGGACGACATCCGAGCCCTCGACGATCAGCGCTGCGACGACCGGGAAGGCCGCCGAGGACGGATCGGCGGGCACCACGACGGTGGCGCCATGCAGTTCGGGCTGGCCCTTGAGCGTGATGCGGCGGCCGTGCTGGCCTTCCTGCGCCGAGGTGATGTCGGCGCCAAAATGCTTGAGCATCAGCTCGGTGTGGTCGCGGCTGGCCTCGCTCTCGATCACGGTCGTGGTGCCCGGTGCGGCGAGGCCGGCCAGCAGCACCGCCGACTTGATCTGGGCCGAGGCGACCGGGGTCGTGTAGGTGATCGGCAGCGGATCGCGCGCGCCCTGAAGGGTCAGGGGCAGACGACCACCCTCGCCACCGGAGATGACCTTCGCGCCCATCTTTTCCAAGGGATCGAGGATCCGGCGCATGGGGCGGCTGCGCAGCGAGGCATCGCCGTCGAAAACTGCCGAGATCGGGCAGCCGGCGACGGCGCCCATGACCAGCCGGCAACCGGTGCCGGAGTTGCCGAAATCCAGGGGGGCCTTGGGCGTGGCGAAGCCCGCGACGCCCACGCCGTTGACCTTCCAGGCAAAATCCCCGGTGCGCTCGACCCTGGCGCCCAGCGCCTGCATCGATTTGGCAGTGTTGAGGACGTCCTCACCCTCGAGCAGGCCCGAAATCCTGGTCTCGCCGACCGCGAGCGCGCCCAGGATCAGCGCGCGGTGGGAGATCGACTTGTCGCCGGGCACCCGTACTTTCCCGGTCAGGGGACCGCTGGCGCGAGACTGAAGCGGCCTCGGTTGGTCGGAATGAGTCAAGATTGTGTCCTTGGATGAGCCCTGAGGGGACTGCGGCGCAGGTACCACATGGTCCGCGCCCCGTCACGGGCATGTCGTTCTCCCGTAATGCGCTATTGACAGCGGGCCGCCAACTAGCCAAGTGAAACACCGCTTTTCAGACATTCCCAGGATTCCTGCCGTGGCCAAGTCCGAACTCGGAACCAAACGTATTTGCCCGACCACGGGCAAGAAGTTCTATGACCTCAACAAGAATCCGGTGATCTCGCCCTATACCGGCGAAGTCGTGCCGATCGCCCCGGTGGCGCCGGCGCGTATGCCCCGTGGCGCCGAAGCCCGACACGCGGCGACGGCGGATGCTACGCCCGAGCCCGCAGAGGTCGAAGAGGTCTCGCTCGAGGAGGCTGATGCCGAGGAGAACACCGGCAAGGTCAAGGCCGTGGTGCCCGAATCCGAGGACGATATCGAGGTCGACGAGACCCTCGACGACGACGATGACGATGATTCGACCTTTATTGCCGACGAAGAAGAGGGCGATGAGGACGTAACCGACATCATTGGTGATGTCGGAGGTGATGAAGAGACTTGAGATCAGTCCTGATCTGTGAAAAAGGGTGCACCGCGCGAGTCGCCAGGACTCGCCGGTTGGGGTGATCCACCAGATTTCACCCCGTTAAGGACTAAGGGGCCATAGCTCAGCTGGGAGAGCGCTTGCATGGCATGCAAGAGGTCGGCGGTTCGATCCCGCCTGGCTCCACCAGCCCTTCGCTCGCTTCGAAGGGCAAAGCCGGCTCTGGCGAAACGCTACTCCCCGATCACCGCATTCAGCCGATCCCTGAGCGCCACGATCTCGTCCTTCATCGCCACCAGCTCCGACACCGAGCAATCCGACGCCGCCAGGATCGATTGCGGCACGGCACGCGCCTTCTCCTTCAGGGCATGGCCTTGCGCCGTCAGCGCGATCAGGACCTGGCGCTCGTCCTCGCTGGAGCGGGTGCGCTTCACGAGATGCGCCGCTTCCAGCCGTTTCAGCAGCGGGGTCAGCGTGCCCGAATCCAAGAACAGCCGCTCGCCGATGTCCTTGACCGGCACGTCGTCGCGCTCCCACAGCACAAGCATCACAAGATATTGCGGATAGGTCAGGCCGAGCCGGTCCAGCAGCGGCTTGTAGACGCGGTTGAAGGCGTGCGCGGCCGAATAGACCGCGAAGCAGATCTGGTTGTCGAGCCGCAGCGGCGCGTCCGCTGCCGATGATTTTCGGGGCATGGGAATCTCTTTGGGACTTGTCTCATTCTGGCGCCGCGCGCCGGCACATTCAATTGCGAACAATTAAATGTGAGACGGCGAAATTTCAATTGCGCACAATCTAATTGTCTGCGATATAGATCACACCCCCACCCCAAGACACCAGGAAGACGACAATGTCCGTGAACGTCCTCTACAAGACCAGCGCCAAGGCCACCGGCGGCCGCGACGGCCATGCTGCAACCCTCGACGGCGCGCTCGACGTCAAACTCACCACGCCGAAGGAGCTCGGCGGCGGCGGCGGCGCCGGCAACAATCCCGAGCAGCTGTTTGCGGCCGGCTATGCCGCCTGCTTCATCGGCGCGATGAAGTTCGTGGCCTCGCAGGGCGGCCCGAAGGTTCCCGCCGACGCCTCCGTCACCTCGACCGTCGGTATCGGCCCGCGCTCCGAGGGCGGCTTCGGCCTCGATATCGACCTCGCGGTCTCGCTGCCGGGCCTCGCCCGCGCGGAGGCCGAAGCGCTGGTCGAAAAGGCCCACCAGGTGTGCCCCTATTCCAACGCCACGCGCGGCAATGTCGACGTTCGCCTGACGGTCGTCTGATCGGAACGGCGGATTGGCCGGCCCGAGATCCCCCTCGGGCCGGCCACTTGCGTTGATTTGCCACGCCGCGGGACTGACGCTCGGCGGCGCATACGGCCCTACGCGAGGGCCCATTGCTGGCGCAAACAAACCTCGCTAGGCCTGTGACCAAAGGTCGACACAGGGGAAGCGAAGGCAATGAGTTCTGAAGCCGCCACAGGTGCCATGAGCGGACTGCGCGTCATCGATCTCACGCGCGTGCTCGGCGGTCCCTATTGCACCCAGATCCTCGCCGACCATGGCGCCGACGTGATCAAGGTCGAGCCGCCCGCCGGCGACGAGGTGCGCGAATGGGGCCCTCCTTTCCACGAGGAGGACGCGGCTTATTTCGTCGGCATCAACCGCAACAAGCGCTCGATCGGCCTCGACCTCGCCTCCGAGGGCGGCCGCATCGTGCTGCTCAAGATGCTGGAGACGGCCGACGTCCTGATCGAGAATTTCAAGCCGGGCACGCTGGAGAAATGGGGCATCGGCAACGACGTCCTCAGTAGGAAATTCCCGCGTCTCGTGCATTGCCGGATCTGCGGCTTCGGCGCCGACGGTCCGCGCGGCGGCAATCCCGGCTATGACGCCATCATCCAGGCCATGACCGGCATGATCGCTGCGACCGGCTCGCCCGAGAGCGGGCCGATGCGGATCGGCGTGCCCTTGGTCGACATCACCACCGGCCTTTATGCGGCGATCGGCATCCTGATGGCGCTGTCGGAGCGGCAGCGTTCGGGCCAGGGCCAATTCCTCGAGACCACGCTGTACGAGACCGGCCTTGCCATCATGCATCCGCACACCGCGAATTATTTCATGCATGGCAAGCCGCCCTCGCTCACCGGCAACGAGCACCCGAACCTCGTGCCTTACGCGATCTTCCCGACGAAAACCGACAACATCTTCATCGGCGTCGGCAATGACGGCACCTTCCGCAAGCTCGCCAAGGAGATCGGCAAGCCCGAGCTGGGCACCGATCCGCGCTTTGCCCGCAACAAGGACCGCATCGCCAACCGCGAGGCGCTGCGCGCCGAGCTTGCTGCCGTGTTCCGCCAGCACGAGGCCGAGCCGCTGTGCAATCGCCTGCTCGCCGCGGGCCTGCCCGCGGGGCCCGTGCAGAAGATCGACCAGGCTCTGACCAATCCGCACACGATCGCGCGCGGCGATATCATCGAGAAGGACTGGTACAAGGGCGTCGCCTCCCCGATCCGGCTCGACCGCAGCAAGCCGAGCCTGCGCCGGCTGCCGCCGAAATTCAGCCAGCACGCAGCCGAGGTGCTGGGCGAGTTCGGCTACTCCAGGGCGGAGATCGACGCGATGGTCGAAAAGGGCACGGTCTGCGGCCCCGAGCGCAAGCGGTAGAGGCCACCTCCGTCCAACGAATGATGCCGCACTGCGGCGCGGGCACGATAGTGCACCGCGAACGGAGGAGGCTGGCTGTGGCGTCTTCGCCTATTTGACGACTTCCCATTTAGCAGCGCTTGCTGCTTTCGTTTCTCCCGCTTACACAGTCATGTGAACGTCATATGGCACTGCTAGCGCAAGCGCTTCTTTAGTGACGGGCAAGGGAGGTTTTCTTGATGGCTCTTCGACATTTTGGCACGGCTGCTGCTGTTGCACTCACGGTTGGTCTCGGCGCCTCGCCGGCATTGGCCGTGACCGAAATCCAGTGGTGGCACGCGATGACCGGCGCCAACAACGACGTCATCGTCAAGCTCGCCAACGACTTCAACGCATCGCAGAGCGATTACAAGGTGATCCCGACCTACAAGGGCAACTACGCCGATACGATGAATGCCGGCATCGCGGCGTTCCGCGCCGGCAACGCGCCGCACATCATGCAGGTGTTCGAGGTCGGCACCGCCACGATGATGGCCGCGACCGGCGCCGTGAAGCCCGTCTACAAGCTGATGGCCGAGGCCGGCGAAAAGTTCGATCCCAAGATCTACCTGCCCGCCATCACCGGCTACTACTCCACCTCGAAGGGCGAGATGCTCTCGTTCCCCTTCAACTCGTCATCGACCGTCATGTGGGTCAATCTCGACGAGCTGAAGAAGGCCAATGTCGCGATCCCAAAGACCTGGCCCGAAACGTTTGAGGCCGCCAAGAAGCTCCATGACAACGGTCATGCGACCTGCGGGTTCTCCAATTCCTGGGTCACCTGGGTCAATCTCGAGCAGCTCTCCGCCTGGCACAACGTGCCGCTGGCGAGCAAGGCCAACGGCCTCGACGGCTTCGACACCAAGCTCGAGTTCAATGGTCCGCTCCAGGTCAAGCATCTCGAGAAGCTGGTCGAGCTGCAGAAGGACAAGACCTACGATTATGCCGGCCGCACCAACACCGGCGAGGGCCGCTTCACCTCGGGCGAATGTCCGCTCTATCTGACCTCGTCGGCATTCTTCGGCAACGTCAAGGCGCAGGCCAAGTTCGCCTTCACCGCGGTGCCGATGCCTTATTACCCCGACGCGAAGGGCGCCCCGCAGAACTCCATCATCGGCGGCGCTTCGCTCTGGGTCATGGGCGGCAAGCCGGCCGAGGAGTACAAGGGCGTTGCAAAATTCCTGACGTTCCTCTCGGACACCGATCGCCAGGTCTATATCCACAAGGCCTCGGGCTACCTGCCGATCACCAAGGCGGCTTACGAGAAGGCCAAGGCGGAAGGGTTCTACAAGGACCAGCCATATCTCGAGACCCCGCTGCTCGAGCTGACCAACAAGGAGCCGACCGAGAACTCCCGCGGCCTTCGCCTCGGCAACATGGTTCAGCTGCGTGACGTCTGGGCGGAAGAGATCGAGCAGGCGCTCGCCGGCAAGAAGACCGCCAAGCAGGCGCTGGACGCGGCCGTCGAGCGCGGCAATACCATGCTGCGTCAGTTCGAAAAGACCGCCGTCAAGTAAGGTCACGGATGGCAGGCCGGGCAACCCGGCCTGCCACTCCTGCGGGCATCATGCAAAAGCAAGCCATTTTCCAATCAAAGCTGTTGCCGTATGCGCTCGTTGCGCCGCAGCTCGCGATCGTCCTGATTTTCTTCTACTGGCCGGCCCTGCAGGCCGTGATCCAGTCCTTCCTGCAGCAGGACGCCTTCGGTCTGTCGACCACCTTCGTCTGGTTCGAAAATTACGTCGAGCTGTTCGGGGATTCCGCCTATTTCGAATCGATCCTCCGCACCTTCTTCTTCTCGTTCGCCATCGCGGTCTCGTCGCTGTCGTTCGCGCTGCTGCTCGCGGTCATGGCCGACAAGCCGCTGCGCGGCTCGATGCTGTACCGCACGCTGCTGATCTGGCCCTATGCGGTGGCGCCGCCGGTCGTCGGCGTGCTCTGGATCTTCATGCTGCATCCCTCGCTCGGCGTGATCGCGCGTTATCTGCGCGCCCTGGGCATCGACTGGAATCCGCTGCTCGACGGCGACCAGGCCGCAACGCTGATCATCCTCGCCGCCGCCTGGAAGCAGATCTCCTACAATTTCCTGTTCTTCCTCGCCGGCCTGCAGAGCATCCCGCGCAGCGTGCTCGAAGCCGCCGCGATCGACGGTGCCCGCCCGATGCGAAGGTTCTGGACCGTGACCTTCCCGCTGCTGTCGCCGACCATCTTCTTCCTCCTGGTCGTCAACATCGTCTACGCCTTCTTCGACACCTTCGGCATCATCGACACCATGACCCGCGGCGGCCCCGGCAAGTCGACTGAAACGCTGGTCTACAAGGTCTATTCCGACGGCCTGCTCGGCGGCAATCTCGGCAGCTCCGCGGCGCAATCGGTGGTCCTGATGATCATGGTCATCGTGCTCACCGGCATCCAGTTCCGCTTCGTCGAACGCAAGGTGACGTACTGATGGTCGAGGAAGAGGGCTTTCGGCGCTATGTCGCCCACGTCATCCTCTGGATCGGGATCGCGATCGTCGCGTTCCCGGTCTACATCGCGATCATCGCCTCGACGCAGGAGAACGCGCTGATCGCGAACGGCCAGATGTCGCTGCTGCCGGGCGGCCATTTCTTCGAGACCTACTACCAGACCATCTTCGTCGGCACGAGCGGCTCGACCCGCGAGCCGGTCGGCCACATGATGCTGAACTCGCTGGTGATGGCGCTGATGATCGCGGTCGGCAAGATCGCGATTTCGATCATCTCGGCCTATGCGATCGTGTATTTCCGCTTTCCGCTCCGCATGCCGATCTTCTGGCTGATCTTCATCACCCTGATGCTGCCGGTCGAGGTGCGCATCTATCCGACCTACAAGATCGTCGCCGACCTGCACATGCTCGACAGCTATGCGGGCCTCGCGCTGCCGCTGATCGCCTCGGCCACGGCGACGCTGCTGTTCCGCCAGTTCTTCATGACCGTGCCGGACGAACTCCTGGAGGCCTCGCGCATCGACGGCGCCGGCCCCTTGCGCTTCTTCTGGGATACGCTGCTGCCGCTGTCGCGCACCAACATGGCGGCGCTGTTCGTGATCCTGTTCATCCTCGGCTGGAATCAATATCTCTGGCCGCTGCTCATCACCACCCGCGACGACATGCAGACCATCCAGGTCGGCATCCGCAAGATGATCACCACCACCGACGCGCTGACCGAATGGCCGATTGTGATGGCGACCGCCGTGCTGGCCATGCTGCCGCCGGTGTTCGTCGTCGTCGTGATGCAAAAATTGTTCGTGCGCGGGCTGGTCGAGACGGAAAAGTAAGAAGCGAGTTTTCATGGCTAACGTCACCCTGCGCAACGTCCGCAAGACCTATCCCGGCGGCTTCGAGGCCATCAAGGGCGTCAACGTCGATGTCGGCGACGGACAGTTCTGCGTGCTGGTCGGACCGAGCGGCTGCGGCAAGTCGACCTTGCTGCGCATGGTCGCAGGCCTGGAGACCGTCACCGGCGGCGAGATCGACATCGGCGGCAAGGTCGTCAACCAGGTCGAGCCCGCCGATCGCGACATCGCGATGGTGTTCCAGAACTACGCGCTCTATCCGCATATGAGCGTCTACAACAACATGGCGTACGGCCTGCGCAACCGCGGCATGGCGGAGGCCGAGATCAAGACCCGCGTCGAGGAAGCCGCGCGCGTGCTCGAGCTGTCGCCGATGCTGGAGCGCAAGCCGCGCCAGCTCTCCGGCGGCCAGCGTCAGCGCGTCGCCATGGGCCGCGCCATCGTGCGCCAGCCGAAGGTATTCCTGTTCGACGAGCCGCTGTCGAATCTCGACGCAAAACTGCGCATCGCGATGCGGGTGGAGATCCGCAAATTGCAGCGCCGGCTCAACACGACGTCGATCTACGTCACCCACGACCAGCTGGAGGCGATGACGCTCGCCGACATTCTCGTCGTGATGAATGGCGGCCAGGTCGAGCAGGTCGGCAATCCCCTGGCGATCTACGAGAAGCCGGCGACCACCTTCGTCGCCTCCTTCATCGGCGCGCCGCCGATGAATCTGATGTCGACGCGGCCCGAGGAAATCCGCGCGCAGCTCGCCGGCAGCAGTGCTGCCGATGCCGGCATTCTCGGCATCCGTCCGGAAGACTTCGTCATTACCGACCAGACCCCGGCCGGCGGCGTCGCCTTGCCGCTGACCGTGGAAGCGATCGAGCGCGTCGGCGCGGAAACTTTCGTCTATGGCTCCCGCGAGCAGGAAGAGCAGCACCTCGCGGCCACGCCCGGGGAGCTGCCGCCCGGCGAGATCATCGTCCGCATTCCCGGAACCGATGCCCCCGCCATCGGCGCGAAAATCCGAGTCGCTGCAGTACGCAGCAAGCTGCATTTGTTCACCGGCGATGGCCGGACGCGGCTCGAGGCCTGAGGGTTCCGAGGCCTCCCAACTCAAAAACGCGAAAACAACCCCATGCACAGTAGAGGGGGCTTTGTTTTCGTTGGGAAAAATCCGCGACGGAAAGCCATCACGCCGGGGCTTGTCGGCTCAGCCCGTACGACATCGCGGACAGGCGTTCGGAGACATGGCTGACACATGGGTGACAGCAGAATGGACGGGCGGCCGACATGCCCCCAATCCACAGCATCCCGGCTACCTGCTTGAACCAACACGGGAACGTGCCCATATTGCGTCTCAAGGGGCGCCTCTATGGGCCCCGACACACCAAAGTCGCTTCCGCGAGGACTTTGTAAACTATGTCTCGTGTTCCCACGTTATCCAGTCCGTTCCTTCTGGGCTTCGACGAGATTGAGCGCGTGCTCGATCGCGTCGTCAAAGGCGCCGACGGCTACCCTCCCTACAATATCGAGAGGTGCGACCGATCGGACGGCCAGCCCGAGCGCTTGCGCATCACGCTGGCGGTCGCCGGATTTACGCGCGACCAACTCGATGTAACCATTGAGGAAAACCAGCTCGTGATCCGCGGACGGCAGCAGGATGACAAGTCCCGGCAATACATCCATCGCGGCATCGCCGCGCGCCACTTCCAGCGCACCTTCGTGCTGGCGGAGGGGATGCTGGTGCTGGGTGCGGATCTGAAGAACGGGCTGTTGTCGATCGATCTGGCCCGGCCTGAACCGGAGAGGATCGTTAAGACAATCGCTATCAATGAGCACGAATAATGGAACGAGTAGCGGACTCGACCGCTTAGTGTTGCAGAGGAGTCGAGACCATGAGTGAAGGTCACGTTGCGTTCGAATACGAAGCCAAGAACGTCTCGCCCGAGACGCTGGCAACCCTCGGCGAAGGCCATATCGCCTATGTGAAGCAGATCCGCTCGGAAGACGTGCCGGGCCTGTTTCCCGAAGCGCCGAAAATCGCGCCGGGCCTCAAGCTCTTCGCGCTCCACGCCGCCGACGGCACGCCGATCATGCTGACCGACAGCCGCGAAGCCGCGGTCGCCAACGCCTGGAGCAACGAGCTGCAAGCGGTGAGCGTGCACTGAGCGCGCGAACGTCGCACGAAGATTAGGATTTTGAGCGGGCATGCCTTTTTGCGAAGGCGTGCCCGTTTTTATTTTGAGTCATGAAGTTTTCCGTTCGTCATTGCAAAGAACACTTGCGACGAAGCAATCCAGAATCCCTCCGCGGAAAGACTCTGGATTGCTTCTGCGCTCGCAATGACGGCGTATAAGTATCGCACGCTCAGCTCTCGTGCCCCGGACGCAGCGCAGCGTCCC
This sequence comes from Bradyrhizobium sp. 62B, assembly GCF_030272265.2. NCBI lineage: Bacteria > Pseudomonadati > Pseudomonadota > Alphaproteobacteria > Hyphomicrobiales > Nitrobacteraceae > Bradyrhizobium > Bradyrhizobium sp. 62B. Next base: position 122,509 of record NZ_CP092841.2, read on the forward strand.
TTCGACGGTGCGCTGCAGAGCCGGGGCCCATGCGGTTGACTGCAATCCGTGAGGCGCTGGGTCCCGGCTCTGCGCAGCAACGCTTAAGCGTTGCTGCTTGTCCGGGACACGCGCCACTCTCATTCACTTCAGAAGACCAAGCCCTTCGCGCGCGGTGTCGACCGCCCATTTGTCGTTCGGCGGCAGCGCGAGCACGTTGTTGAAATCGGCGCGCGCGTGCTTTGGATCCGACATCATCATGTAGAGGAGGCCGCGATTGGCCAGGGCGGCCTGGTTCTTCGGATCGAGCCGGACTGCGTCGTTGTAGTCGGCGAGCGCACGCGTGTGCTCTCCCATGTCGCGAAGCAAGGCGGCACGGTTATTGTAGGCCGCCGAATTTGCCGGCTCCAATCGAACCGCTTCGTCGCAATCGGCGAGGGCGCGCTTGTCGTCACCCTTCCTGTGCCAGGCGAGGGCACGAGCGAGATAGGCTCTCGCGAAAGCCGGGGTCATCCGCGTGACCTCGTCAAACTCCCGGATGGCCCCGTCGGCATCGTCCTTTTTCAGGAGGATGACCGCCCGGCAATAATGGCCGCCGGCTTTGCCCGGCTCGAGGCGAACGGCGCTGTTGCAATCGTCGAGCGCCGCGTCGATTTCGCCCTTCCCGACATGGATCGTGCTGCGCAGCTCGTAGGGCCAAGCGGCGGCGGGATTACGCCGCATCGCCTCGTTGTAATCGGCGACGGCGTGGTCGGTGTCGCCCTTCGCGGCGTAGGCTTCACCTCTCATGACGGTGGCAAAATAGGCCTGCTTGGGATTGCGTTCGATCGCCTCGGTGAAGCCGACGATCGCACCCTCGAAGTCGCGCTTGTTGAAATATTCCTGGGCACGCGAGGTGTAGGATGGCCCATAGCCGGGATCGAGACGAATGGCTTCGTTGTAGTCGGCCATGGCGTGATCACGATCGCCTTTGGCGGAATAAGCGCGGCCGCGGCAATTATAGGCCCGCCCGAAATTCGGATCGATCCGGATCGCGGCGCTGCAATCCTCGAAGGCGTGATTCCAATCGTGCTTGAGGTAGTAGGCTTCGCCACGCAGTTCGTAGGCGACCGCGTTGGACGGGTCGGCCGCGATGATCTCGGACTTCTCCGCGATGACGCGGTCGTTGGAGGCCTCGTCAGCATGCGCTGCGGCCGTGGTGATCACGGACACGGAGCAAAGCAGACCAAAAACCCGGCCGATCGAACCGCACATCATCTCTAAAAATTCCCGCGCCAAATCGGCGCCGGGACGCACAACGATCAGAGCTGACGGAGACATGTCATGGCGCCCGGCCTCGACATTAGGTCGCAGCCGGCGCGGCTCGGGTTCGAACCGGAAGACTTACGCCGCGGTCGCCGGCGGCAGGGCCAGCACCGAGTAGATCGCCTGGGCATCGCGCGAGGCGCGGAGCTTCTTGGCGATGTCCTGGTCGCGCAGGAGGCGGGCGATGCGGGCGAGGGCCTTGAGGTGATCGGCGCCGGCGCCTTCGGGCGCGAGCAGCAGGAAGACCAGATCGACCGGCTGGCCGTCCATGGCCTCGAAATCGATCGGGCGGTCGAGCCGCGCGAACAGGCCAAAGATCTTTTCGAGCTTGGGCAGCTTGCCGTGCGGAATGGCGACGCCATAGCCGACAGCGGTGGTGCCGAGCTTCTCACGCTGCAGCAGAACCTCGAAGACCGAGCGCTCGTTCTGCCCGGTCAGCTCGGCGGCCTTGGCCGCGAGCTCCTGCAAGGCCTGCTTCTTGCTGTTGACCTTCAATGCCGGGAGAATCGCCTCGGGTGCGACCAGATCGGTAATCGGCATGGAGGCTTTCCGAGGTGAATTAAACCGTCAGGTTCCGAATTGGCCAGCTTGATAGACCAAGCCGAGCCAGCGTCAATAACGTGAAGCAGGAAGGGGACTTAGCCCAAAGTCCTGCCAAGTCCAGATGTGGGGGGCTTCTACTCCAACGCAATCCCGGTGCCAACTCCCGCGTGCGGCTTTGCCACGGTCATTGTTAAGGGCCGGGATCGTACGGAGCCCCGCCCCGCCTAACCGCCCGCCTTGCCATCGACCTTGCCGTCCACCTTGGCCCCCGGCGGATCGATCCAGCCGACATTGCCGTCCGCCCGGCGGTAAATGATGTTCACCCGGCCCGAAGAGCCATGCTGGAAGACCAGGCACGGGGCACCGCTGAGGTCGAGTTCCATGACCGCCTCGCTGACCGAGAGCTGCTTCAACGATGTGGTCTGCTCCGCGATGATCACGGGACTGTAGCCGGTGACGTCCTCCTCGCCCTCGCCGGGCGCCTCCAGCACGTAGGCTGTCGCGTCGAGCGCAGCCATGGCCTCGGAGGCGACATGGGCCTTGCGGGCGGAGCGGTCCTTGAGCCGGTTCTTGTAGCGGCGCAGCCGCTTCTCGATCATCAGCAGCGCCTGGTCGGCACTGGCATAGGCATCCGGCGCGTTCGAATCGGCCTCGAGCGTGATCCCCGAATCGAGGTGCAGGGCGCAATCGGTGCGGAAGCCGAAGCCGTCCTTGCTGAGCGTGATGTGGCCGGAATAATTGCCGTCGAAATATTTGCGCAGCACCTCGTCGGTGCGGTCGGCGACGCGGCCGCGCAGGGCCTCGCCGACGCTGATGCTCTTGCCCGAAATCCGAAGAGTCATGGGATGCCTCGCTTGATTTGCTCATCAGCCGCGACGACGCGTCACCGCGGCTGAAGTCGTTCCCTGCGCATGATCTCCCCACGAACCCGTTCCGCGTTGGTCGCGAGAGGAGACCGCTGTGCACTTTTTCGAATCATGCGCGTGCTTGGATCGGTTGCAAAGGGGAGCCGAGAGTAGCGCGATTTCGCGCCAGTGCAATCAGGCCGGTTCGGGATTGCGCGAGCGATCGGACAAGGCGGTGGAGAGGACGTTACCAAGGGCGCTCTGCTTGTCGCGGCGGCGTTGCACCGAGGAAGGAATGCGCATGGCTTCGCGGTACTTCGCGACCGTGCGGCGGGCAATATCAATGCCCGAAGCGCGCAAGCGTTCCACGATGGTGTCGTCCGACAGGATCGCGCTCGGCTCCTCCGAATCGATCAGCTGCTTGATGTGATGGCGCACCGCTTCGGCGGAATGCGCCTCGCCGCCGTCGGCCGAGGCGATCGAGGCCGTGAAGAAATATTTCAGCTCGAACGTGCCGCGGTTGGTCGCCATGTATTTGTTGGCGGTGACGCGGGACACCGTGGATTCATGCATCTGGATGGCGTCGGCGACGGCCTTCAGATTCAGCGGCCGCAGATGCGCCACGCCATGGGTGAAGAAGCCGTCCTGCTGGCGCACGATCTCGGTTGCTACTTTCAGGATGGTGCGGGCGCGCTGGTCGAGCGCGCGCACCAGCCAGGTCGCGTTCTGCAGCGCGTCGGTGAAATAGGACTTGTCGCCGTCCTTGCCGATCTTCTTCGACAGCTGCGAATAGTAGGTCTGGTTGACCAGCACGCGCGGCAAGGTGTCGCTGTTGAGCTCGACATGCCAGCCGCCGTCGGGACCCGGGCGGACATAGACGTCGGGCACCATGGTCTGCAGGCGCGCCGAACCGAACTTCATGCCGGGCTTGGGATTGAGGCGGCGGATCTCGCCGATCATGTCGGCGATGTCCTCGTCGTCGACGCCGCAGAGCTTGCGCAAGGCGGCGATGTCGCGTTTGGCGAGGAGGTCGAGATGCTCGACCAGGGCCTGCATCGCGGGGTCGTAGCGGTCGAGCTCGCGGAGTTGGATCGCCAGGCATTCGCTCAAATTGCGCGCACAGACGCCGGGCGGATCGAACTTTTGCAGCACGGCAAGGACGCCCTCGACGTCGGCTTGCGATGCGCCGAGGCGCTCCGCGGCCTGGCCGAGATCGGGCGGCAGATAGCCAGCCTCGTCGACGAGGTCGATCAGGTATTGGCCGATCATGCGCTGCGCGGGCGCGGTGAAAGCCACCGAGAGCTGTTCGGCGAGGTGGTCGCCGAGTGTCATCTCGGCCGCGACGAAAGCTTCGAGATTGTAGTCCTCGTCACCGGAGGCGCCGCCGCCCCATTCGGTGTAGGTGGTCGGCGCGGCGTCCTGGGCGTTGCGTGCCGCGGCCTCGGCCGGCTCCTCGGAGAAGACGTTGTCCAGGCCCGTGTCCAGGGTCTGCTCGATCTCGGCGCGGGTGCCGAGATCCTTGCTCATCCACTCTTCCTGGCCCGGCTCGAACGCCTCGCCCGGACCGCCGCCGGGCTCGTCCGCGTTGCCGCCGCCGAAATCGTCGTTGTCGCTGAACTGGCCCGCATCCGTGGGGGTCTCACCCGCGGGGGCCTCGTCATTGGCCCGTTCCAGCAGGGGATTCCGCTCGAGTTCCTCTTCCACGAAGGTCGTGAGATCGAGATTGGACAATTGCAGCAGCTTGATCGCCTGCATCAGCTGCGGCGTCATGACCAGCGACTGCGACTGCCGGAACTCTAATCTCTGCGTGAGCGCCATGAAGCTAGAACCGATCCCAAAAAGTTGGTCCGATTTTTGCTTATCCTAGTCCGGGCCCGATGTACACGTCTTGACGAAACGCAAAAACGGGCTAGAGGCGGAATTCCTCGCCAAGGTAAAGGCGGCGCACGTCCGGATCGGCCACGATCTCATCCGGGCTCCCCTCGGTCAGGATTTCCCCGGCATAGACGATATAGGCGCGATCGGTGAGGCCGAGCGTCTCGCGCACATTGTGGTCTGTGATGAGCACGCCGATGCCGCGATTGGTGAGATGGCGGACGAGGTCCTGGATGTCGCCGACCGCGATCGGGTCGATGCCGGCGAACGGCTCGTCGAGCAGCATGTAGTTCGGCCGCGTCGCCAGCGCGCGCGCGATCTCGACGCGGCGGCGCTCGCCGCCGGACAGCGCGATCGACGGCGATTTGCGCAGCCGCGTGATGTTGAATTCGTCGAGCAGCGAGTCGAGCTGCTGCTCGCGCTTCTTGCGCGAGGGCTCGACCACTTCGAGCACGGCGCGGATGTTCTGCTCGACGGTGAGGCCGCGGAAGATCGAGGCTTCCTGCGGCAGATAGCCGATGCCGAGCCGCGCGCGCTGATACATCGGCAGTTTCGTGACGTCGTGGCCGTCCAGCTCGATCGCGCCGCGATCGGCCTTGATCAGGCCCGTGATCATGTAGAACACGGTGGTCTTGCCGGCGCCGTTCGGACCGAGCAGGCCGACGGCTTCGCCGCGGCGCACATAGATGCTGACGCCGCGCACCACCTGGCGGCTGCCGAAGGCCTTTTCCACGCTATGCACAGCCAGGAAACCCGGCCGCTTCAGGAGCTGAGGCGCGGTCGCGCCATTGGACCTGCCGGCAGCCCTGACCGGGTGAACCGCCTGTGGGCTAGGCTCGGCTTGATAATCGGCTTCGTAGCCGTCCTGATAGTCAGCCTGGAACTGATCGGGCGCACGCGCCGGGTCGCGGGCGAGCGGCGGCGCATCGCGGATCGGGCTGGCCACGAGCCCGCCGACACTGTCACCGAGCGCGGTGATGTCCTGGCGCGCAAATCCTGGCCGGCCGCGCTTGGCGGGGCCCCGACGGAACATGCTGAAGAGATCGACCATCCCCGCCTTCTAAGCCTTTCGCGACGATCCTGCGCGACGATCCCGCGCGAAGTTGCGCGATCTGCCGCATCGGGCTTTCGATTCGCCGATGCAGCATGAGTGAAGGGATGTCTCATGCCCAGTGAAACACGCCCGAAAAGCGGCGGACCCCGCTTCGAAAGCCCTGGGCGCTAGATACAGTCTCGCCCGCCAAGCTTCAACCTCGGTTCGGCTGCATCCGAACCAAGTCTTTGAATTTATTTCGGTTTACTTGCGCCAGGCAATTGCAGAGGCGCTGCTCCGCCGCCCTTGCCCGAACCGCAATCATTGCCGGCGCCCTGGGGCAGCAAGACCTGAACCCTCCCGCTATCAGATTCCACCCGCGACACGCCGGTCGTCATGTCGACCTTCAGCCGATCGCCACGCATCACGTTCTTGCACTGCGTCATGACCACCTGCCCAGCGCCGCCGCCGAACATGGTGATGAGATTGGTCTTGGTGTCGAATATGGCGGTCTCGCCCGTCACCACCTGGTCTTTCTGGGTGACGACGACATTGCCGTGCGCCTCCAGCCGCTTGATCGAGGAACTGCCGCCCGGGCCTGGCTGCGCCGACTGCATCGGCGCCGTCGACTTCGCGCCCTTCGCGGGCTGCGGCGGCGTGGCCGGCTTGTCGCCGCCGCCCGATTCGTAAAACACCACCAGCGTCTTCGAGGTCATGGTGGTGTCGCCCTGGATGACCTTCACATTTCCGGCGAAGGTCGCCTCCTTCTTCTTGTCGCGCATCTCGAGCGAAGCGGCCTCGATCTGAATCGGCTGATCGCGGTTCTGCGAGAAGCCCTGCATCGCGTTGGGCACGCCCTGCATGGTGTTCTGCGCGATGGCCGCACCTGTGGCGACCAGAACGATGCCGACCGCAAGTGCAGCCGCGCTGATGATGGCGCGCCGCTGGTCGTCGCTGCGCGAAAAGATCTTGGTCATGAAAATCATCTTGAGTTGGCAGACTTGTTCTGAGGCGGACGTGTCTTTGCCGGCGGCGCGGGCTCGACCGGCGCAGGCTGTGCGGCGGCGGGGTCATCCAGCTTGTCCAGATGCATCACCACATTGCCTTCGAATCGGATGACGTTGCCGCCTTCCGTAATTCGCAGGCGATCCGCGGTCAGCGTGCCGTTGGTCAGCTTGACGTCGACACGCTCGTCCGAGGAGACCGTGCCCTTGTTCATGTCGACGAAGGCGGAGTTCAGCCGCGCCTCGTAGCCGGTGGAGGTGCGCAGGAAAATGTCCTTGTGCAGATCGAGCTGCTGCTGCTTGTTGTCGAAGCGGCCGGTGCGGGCATCGAGGAACAGGGTGGATTGATCCTCCATCAGCACTTTCGCACGGAGGTCGTTGAGATCGACATGATCAGGATCGGTGATGTCCTGCGTCGCGGTCTTGGCCCAGAGCTCGTAGGGCCGCTGATCCGGCGTGAAGCCGGACAGATGCGGCGATTCCATCGTGATCTTGGTGCCCGACACCACCATGTTCTCGACGGTGAGCGGCAGCTCGGGAATCCGGAATTTGTTGAAGAACGCGATGTAGATGATCACGGCCATGGCCACGACCACCGTCGCGGGGACCCAAACCCTGAGAATCCGCACCAGGCGGCTGTGGCGCGCCGCGCTGGCAAACTTCGCCGCAAGCGCGGCGTCGTAGGTGGGATTATGGGCCGAATTCACCTGAGCTCCTGAGGTGTCGCTCGCCAAGCCGGATCGAGGGTCGTCCCATTGTACCCCTCACCGCCCCAATATGCAGCCTTGGACGTCGCTGGCTGGCGTTGCAGGCTTGGCGTGGCCTGGACAGACCGCGCGAAAGTGTCCGAAACGGGGCGCGGTCCAGAGTCTAACCGGGGACCGGGGGCTCAGGAATGCGCGAAAATGTCCTCCTCCGCCCAGCCCTGGAGGTCGAGCAGGGCACGGGTCGGCAGGAAGTCGAAACAGGCCTTGGCGAGCGCCGTGCGGCCTTCCCGGACCAGCATGGCATCGAGCCGTTCGCGCAAGCCATGCAGATGCAGCACGTCCGAGGCAGCGTAGGCGAGCTGCGGCTCGGTCAGGCTGTCGGAACCCCAATCGCTGGACTGCTGCTGCTTGGAGAGGTCGACATTGAGCACCTCGCGGACGAGGTCTTTCAGGCCGTGGCGGTCGGTGTAGGTACGGGTCAGGCGCGAGGCAATCTTGGTGCAATAAATCGGCCCGGTCATGACGCCGAAGGTCTGGTACAGCACCGCGACGTCGAACCGCGCGAAGTGGAAGATCTTCGTGATGGCGGGATTGGCCAGCAGGGCCTTCAGGTTCGGCGCGTCGGTGTGCCCCTTCGGGATCTGCACCACGTCGGCGCTGCCGTCGCCGGGCGAGAGCTGCACCACGCAGAGCCGGTCGCGGTGCGGGTTGAGCCCCATGGTCTCGGTGTCGATCGCCACCGCTGTGGTGTAGCGCGTGAGGTCGGGCAGGTCACCGCGATGCAGGCGTACGGTCATGGCGTTTCAAAACCTCGGGTCGAATCGGTTGCGTCGGGCACAATAGCTAATTCGGATTGCCCGCGATGTAGCCATTGCCGGCGGGCCGCGCAAGCACGCGGTTCGGTCAGATCGCCGCCAGCATGATGCAGATCATCGCCGCGACCGTGATGCGCCGCGCCCGTGCAACCCCCCTCAGGGCGTCTTCTTCTGCGCAGGCGCGGCCGGCTTGGCAGGCGTCGCCTGGGCATGCGGCTGTGCCGATGCAGCTTCCGGCGTCGCGATCGCGATCGCGAACAGGCGCCATTGCCCGGCCACGATCTGAAACGTCAGATCGAACTGGATCTGCTGCGGCCGGGTCGGAATGTAACCTGCGAGGCGCAGCATCCCGCGCTGATCGAGCGCGGGCGCTTCGCTGAATTGCGGCGCCAGCAATGCCGCAGCATAGAGATCGAAATTGCGGCGCCGCAGGTCGAGAAAATTCAGGGCGAGGTCTGCGGCGGTGTTGCGCGCCTGGAAGTCGGGCGCCGCGAGGTCGCGCAACACCGTGTAATTGCCGGTGCGGTTGGCATCATTGAGCGTGAGCAGCGTCGAGCGGATCAGATAGAGCGCCTTCTCGAGCGTGACGGGCAGCGACGGCTGCGCCGGGGCCGGTCCGGGCGTCTTCTGCTGCGCCATCGCCCCGCTGCCGCAGGACAGCAGCAGCGCCAGTGCAATCACGGCTCGCACGATCAATCGCATGGCACGGCCCTTTGCATGCAATGGCCCTGCGGCCTTCACCAGCCGACGCGCATGCCGACGCGACCGCCCAAGCCGCCGCCGTTCGTGCCATAGGTCAGCCCGCCGCTGGCCTGCACGTGCTCGCTGACACGCAGCGCCGCACTCATGGAGAGCGCATTGGTGTTCTGGAACGTGCCCCAGTTCATGCTCATCGCGATCTTCTCGGACGGCATCAGCCAGGGCGAGCCGGACATCGCGAAGGCCATCGCGACACCGTTGACCGCCTTGCCGGTCCTGCCGTCGAGGTCGTTGAGCCGGGCATTGATGCCTGCGAGCTGGCTGTTAATGCCTGCGATATCCGCGGGGCTCGCAAACCCGAGCGCGCTGAGCGAGGTGGCGGCGAGATTGCCGGCAGCGTCAGTGGTGACGAGCTGCACGGGCCCTGATTGCGCGGCCGTGCTCGCGGCCGAGGTGACGCCTGACATCGTGTAGGTATTGCTCGCCGTCCCGTAAACCTGCTGGTTCGCGCGCGTCGCGGTGGCGCCATTGCCGATCGCGGTCGAGTTCGCGAAGGTTGCCGATGTGCCATTGCCGAAGGCCGACGAGTTTGCGCCGGTGGCATTGGCGCCGTTGCCTACGGCGGTGTTTGCGACACCGTTTCCGCTCGCATTGGCGCCGTTTCCGATGGCGGTGTTGAAGCTGCCGGTGCCGCTGGCATCAGATTGCGCACCGTTCGCGACGTTCCCCGAATTGGTGCCATGGGCATGCGCCAGATAGCCGGTCGCCGTGTTGAAGCTGTTGCTGCCGTAGGCGACGGCGGCGTTGCCGGTGGCGACGTTGTTGCTTCCGGACCCGCTCGCGTTGGTGTTCACGCCGGTCGCGATATTGAAGCTGTTGTCGCCGGTCGCGTTGGAGTTGGGGCCTGTCGCGATGTTGCCGCTGCCGTTGCCGTAGGCGTTGGCGTTGGTCCCCGTCGCGGTGTTGGCGCTGCCGTCCCCGTAAGCCCTGGCGACAAACCCGGTCGCAACATTTCTGCTGTTGTTGCCGGAGGCATTGGAACTGCGCCCGGTCGCAACGTTCCTGCTGTTGTCGCCGTTGGCCAGGGCGGTGAGCCCGGACGCGAGATTACCGCTGTTGTTGCCGCTGGCGTTGGCTCCGGCGCCGGCCGCGATATTGTTGCTGTTGTCACCGCTGGCCTGCGCGTTGTTTCCGGACGCCATGTTTTTGCTGCCGTCACCGCTGGCGATGGCTCCCGCTCCGGTCGCGCTGTTGAAGCTGTTGTTGCCGCTGGCGTTGGCATTGTTTCCGGTCGCAATATTGGAGCTGGTGTGGCCGCTGGCATTGGCGGAACCGACGGCAATATTGCTGCTGGCATTTCCGTCAGCGTAAGCGCCGCTCCCGATCGCGGAGTTGTTGCTGCCCGCACCCGGAGCGGAGGCGGAGGGCCCGCAGGCAAAATTGCCCCCTGAGCCGGCCGCACTGGCGCCTTGATCGGACAAGGTACCATCCACGCAGATGAACTGGGCCCGGGCTTGCGGCGCGCCGGCACAGGCCGCGATCGCGGCAAGCAATGCCGTCGCGAGACAGGCAGCGATTCGCGCGCGCGATGAAATCATCATGTTGGTCCCCACCCCGTCCTCCAACCATGCGACCGGCAAATGGCGCACGAAGAACGAAGACCGCCGTCACTTCCAGCCCCAGGCCGCCGCCGCGTCAAAACGATTGACGCTTGCGTGGCACGGCGACACTCAAAGCACGCAGTCCATGGCTTTGGAAGACGCCGGATGCGCGAGGGACCGCGCGGCATTGCGTCCTCCCATATTCATGGGGTGCGGGGCCGGCGCCCGGCTTCTCAGCCCGCGCACGCCTTTCGCGAAGCCGCCGAACGGTTGGTCGGATCGCGGGCTGTTGCACGGATCCCACAACCCGGCGCGAGCTTCGGATTCCGTCAGGAATGAGGGCCGTGCGCCCGTGAAAATCATGCGGGCCCACCCCATCTTCCGCTTTCTCTCCCCGCCCCCCGACGAAATCGAGATCCATGACCGAACAGACGCTCGCTGCGCCTATCGACGCCCCATCGGAACAGCCGCGCGGCTTTTCGCGCTACCAGGCGCTCCTCATCGCGCTGCTCGCGTTCACGCAGTTCACCATCATCCTCGACTTCATCATCATGTCACCGCTCGGCGCCATCCTGATGCCCGCGCTCGACATCACGGCCACCCAATTCGGCGTCGCGGTGTCGGCCTACGCGTTCAGTGCGGGCATTTCGGGCGTGCTGGCCGCCGGCTTTGCCGATCGCTTCGACCGCAAGCGCCTGCTGCTGTTCTTCTATGTCGGCTTCACGCTCGGCACCGCGCTCTGCGCGGCGGCGCCGAACTACCACGTGCTGCTGATGGGCCGGATCGTGACCGGATTGTTCGGCGGCGTGATCGGCTCGGTGGTGCTCGCCATCATCACCGACCTGTTCCCGCTGCAGATGCGCGGCCGCGTGATGGGGATCATCCAGACGGCGTTCGCGGCGAGCCAGGTGCTCGGCATTCCCGCCGGGCTGTTTCTCGCCAATCACTGGAGCTGGCATGTCTGCTTCATCGCGATCGTCGTGGTGTCGATCGCCGCGATCGCCATCATCGCCTTCGCCATGGAGCCGGTCGATGCGCATCTGAAGCTGAGGCAGGACAGAAACCCGTTCCACCATCTGATCGCGACGCTCGCGCAGCCGCGCTACACGCTGGCCTTCGCGGTCACGACGCTGCTGGCGACCGGCGGCTACATGCTGATGCCGTTCTCCAGCGCCTTCACCGTGCACAATCTCGGCATCGACATCACGCATCTGCCGACGATCTATCTCGTCTCCGGCCTGTTCAGTATAGTCACGGGGCCGCTGGTCGGCCGAGCCAGCGACGCGTTCGGCAAATACCCGACCTTCGTGTTCGGCTGCGTGATGACCGTGATCATGGTGCTGATCTACACCCATCTCGGCCACGTCTCGCTGGTGACTGCGATCGTCGTCAACGTGCTGATGTTCATCGGCATCTTCTCGCGCATGATCCCATCGCAGGCGCTGATGTCGGCGATCCCCGATCCGACCCAGCGCGGCTCGTTCAGCGCGGTCAGCGCCTCGCTGCAGCAGCTCTCCGGCGGCCTCGGCTCGGTGCTCGCCGGCACGATCATCGCGCAGGCGCCCGACGGGGCGCTGCTTCATTTCGACCGGATCGGCTACGTCGTCGTCGCCACGACGATCATCACGCTGGTGATGATGTATTTCGTGCAGAAGGCGGTGGCGGAGCGGGCGGGAAAGCGGGTGGTGTGAGGACGGATTGCCCGGTTGGCGACTATGCCGCGCCTGTCCAATAATAGTTATTGGGAGCGGCATTGGTGGAGCGAATTATCATGGCTGTGAGCGCGGATCTTGGCGAAGCCCTTGAAAAATTTGTAAAAAATCTAGTCGCGTCGGGTCGTTATCACTCCAAGAGCGAGGTGCTGCGGGAGGGCGTGCGGCTTATCCAGGAGCGTGAAGCCCGTCTGGCCGCGTTGGACGGTGCAATCGCGCGTGGGCTTGAGGACGCCAGTGCAGGGCGGGTCAAATCGAGCTCTGAGGTGTTTGACCGGCTGGAGGTGAGATTGGCCGCCAAGGCCGACCCCGCGTGATCGTCGTCATCACCGCGGAAGCGGAAGCCGACCTCGAAGAGATTGCGTGATATGTCGCTGGGCAGAGCCCGCGGAGCGCGCTCACGCTTATCCGCGCACTGCGCGAAAAGTGCGAATCCCTTGCTGACGCACCACGCGGCTACCCTTGGTCCCGCGCTACGAGCACAACGGTATTCGACGGCGACCGTTCGGAAGCTTTTTGATTTTCTACCGTGTCGGAATCGATGCGATCGAGGTGATCCACATCCTCCACCGCGCACGTGACTACGAGCCGCTACTCTTCCCGGAGGACTAGGGTGTCACGATCGACCGCTATGTGCAGCTCGCACAAGCACAAAATGGTGCCCAGGAAAGGACTCGAACCTTCACGGCCGTTAAGCCACTGGCACCTGAAGCCAGCGCGTCTACCAATTCCACCACCTGGGCATGCCGTTTGGGGCACGGAGGCGGTTACTACGGTTCGGTGACGCCGTTGTCAATTCATGCTTGCGGCCCGGTCGGGATGCCGATTGCGCATCGCAAACCGGCCCGATACAAGCCTGACAAGACGCACTCTTTTCCGCAGGATTGGCTCCCATGGCATCGAATCTGGAAACTCTCGTCACGGTTTTCGGCGGATCGGGGTTTTTGGGCCGGAATGTCGTCCGTGCCCTGTGCAAGCGCGATTATCGGGTCCGGGTCGCGGTGCGGCGGCCGGAACTGGCGGGCTTCCTCCAGCCCTCCGGCAGGGTCGGGCAGGTCCACACCGTGCAGGCCAATCTGCGCTATCCGGCCTCGGTCGAGGCGGCGCTGCGTGATTCGCATGTCGTGATCAATCTGGTCGGCGTCCTCACTGAAGCCGGCGAGCAGACCTTCGACGCGGTCCAGGCCAGGGGTGCCGAGACGGTCGCCAAGGCCGCGGCCGCGGCAGGGGCCCGGCTGGTGCATGTCTCCGCGATCGGGGCCGACGCCGAATCGCCCTCGCGCTACGCCAGGGCCAAGGCGGCCGGCGAAGCCGCGGTCTTGGCGGCGGTGCCCTCGGCCACGATCTTCCGCCCGTCCATGATGTTCGGCCCCGAGGACCAGTTCACCAACCGCTTCGCCGCGCTGGCCCGGATCTCGCCGGTGCTGCCACTGATCGGCGGCGAGACGAAGATGCAGCCGGCCTATGTCGGCGACGTCGCCACCGCGATCGCGGACGCCGTCGACGGTAAGGCCAAGGCGGGCGCCACCTACGAGCTCGGCGGGCCTGAAGTGCTGACCATGCGCGAGATCATCGAGGCCATCCTCGCCATCACCGATCGCGAGCGGATGCTGGTGCCGCTGCCGTTCGGCCTCGCCCGCTTCAAGGCCGCCTTCCTGCAATTCGCGCCGGGCGCGTTCAAGCTGACGCCGGACCAGGTCACGCTGCTCGAGCGCGACAATGTCGTGTCGGACGCGGCGAAGGCCGCCGGCCTGACGCTCGAAGGGCTCGGCATCCAAGCCGATTCGCTGGAAGCGATCGCCCCGCAATATCTCTGGCGTTTCCGCGCCGCCGGCCAGTTCCAGCGCAAGAGCGCGTGAGGAGCCGCCAAGAACGTGGTTGCCCGGCACAAGGCCGGGCATGACGAGCTTCGACGTCGCGACTGCTGTTACCTGAACTTCGCGCCTACCGGCCGAGCGCCAGCGCGATCAGGCCGAGCGTGCCGACGATGACGCGCCACCAGGCGAACACCACGAAGCCGTGCCGGGTGACGTATTCCAGGAACGTCTTGACCACGATGATCGCGGTGATGAACGACACCACGAAACCGATCGCGACGATGCCCATATGGTCCATCGTCATCTCGGAGCGGTTCTTGTAGAAGTCGTAGGCGAACGCGCCGATCATGGTGGGGATGGCGAGGAAGAACGAGAACTCCGCCGCCGCGCGCTTGTCGGCGCCCAAAAACATCGCGGCGACGATGCTGGCGCCGGATCGCGACACGCCCGGGATCATCGCCACACACTGCGCGATGCCGATATAGAGATACATCAGCAGTGGAAACCTCGTGGCGTCATGCTCGCGCGGCTTGAGATCGAGCTTGTCGACCCAGAGCAGGATGGCGCCGCCGACGATCAGCGTGAAGCAGACGACCCAGGGATTGAACAGCACGCTCTTGATGTATTTGCCGGCGACGAGGCCGACGATCACAGCGGGCAGGAATGCCACCAGCACGCCGATCACGAAGCGGCGCGAATAGGTGTCGCCCGTGAAGAAGCCGATCACGACGTCCCAGAGCTTCTTGAAATAGAGGCCGACGATGGCGAGGATCGCGCCGAGCTGGATCAGAACCGTAAACGAATCCCAGAACGCGCCTTCGCCGAGATGGAAGAAGCGCTCCGCGAGCAGCAGATGGCCGGTCGAGGATACGGGAAGGAACTCGGTCACGCCCTCGATGATGCCGAGGATCACTGCCCGTATTGCGTCTGACATATTTACGGTCCATTTCGGCTTGAAAAGCGGGGCTCTTCTCGCCTATTCGCCCCTATGCCGCAATCGCAAAATGCGACATCACGCCCTTGCCTCGCGGTTTTGAAGGACTAGTGTGGCACCGCACAAACATTGATGGATTCTTAAGCACCATCAAATAGTCAAAGGCTTCATGTTTACGCTGTTTCATCATCCGTTCTGTCCGCATTCGCGCTTCATCCGCTTGATCGCGGGCGAGTACGGGCTCGACCTGAAGCTGGTCGAAGAGCGCAGCTGGGAACGGCGCGAGGCATTTCTGCTGCTCAACGCGGCGGGGACGACGCCCGTCATGGTCGACGACGAGCAGCCACCCGTCCCGGGCGCGGCGATCATCGCGGAATATGTCGACGAAGCCTATGGCGCCGAGATGGGACCCAAGCGCCTGATGCCGGAGACGATTTCCGAGCGCGTCGAGGTGCGCCGGCTGATGGCCTGGTTCAACGAGAAGTTCTTCGAGGAGGTCTCGCATCCCCTCGTCACCGAGCGCATCTACAAGCGCTTCATGAGCGAGGAGAACGGCGGCGGTGCGCCTTCCGCCGACGTGATGCGCGCCGCCAAGGCCAATGTGCGCTATCATCTGGCCTATATAGGCTGGCTGGCGCAGACGCGCAATTTCCTCGCCGGCGACCGGCTCACTTACGCGGACCTCGCCGCCGCGGCGCATCTTTCGGCGATCGACTATCTGGGCGACGTGCCATGGAGCGAGGACGATTCAGCAAAGGCGTGGTACGCGCGGGTGAAGTCCCGCCCGTCGTTCCGTCCGCTGCTGAGCGAATGGCTGGCCGGCGTGCCGGCATCGCGGACCTACGTGGACCTGGATTTCTGAGTTCCGATCCGACTGAACTGAAAACGGCGCTCGCACGCGAAGCGCGTGCGCTCGGCTTCGACTGCATCGGCGTTACCGCACCCGGCACGATCGAGAACGCCGGAAGATACTTCCTCGAGTTCATCGCATCCGGCGGCCATGGCGACATGGACTGGCTGGCGGCACAGCCGGAGCGCCGCGTCGATCCACGCGGGCTGTGGAGCGACGTGCGCAGCGTGATCATGCTCGGCGTCAATTACGGCCCCGACTCCGATCCGCTCGCGGTTCTCACGCAGCGCACGCGCGCAGCGATCTCGGTCTATGCGCAAGGCGACGATTATCACGACCTCATCAAGAAACGGCTGAAGGCGCTGGCGCGCTGGCTGGTTGCGACCGCGCCGTCGGACGTGAAAGTGTTCGTCGACACCGCGGCGGTGATGGAGAAGCCGCTGGCGCAGACCGCGGGTCTCGGCTGGCAGGGCAAGCACACCAACCTCGTCTCGCGCGGGTTCGGCTCATGGCTGTTTCTCGGGGCGATCTACACAACGCTGGAGTTGCCGAGCGACGCCGCGGAGATCGATCATTGCGGCTCGTGCCAGGCCTGCCTCGACATCTGCCCGACCGCGGCATTCCCCGCGCCCTACAAGCTCGATGCGCGGCGCTGCATCTCCTATCTCACCATCGAGAACAAGGGGCCGATCCCGCGCGAATTCCGTAAAGCCATCGGCAATCGCATCTATGGCTGCGACGACTGTCTCGCCGCCTGTCCCTGGAACAAGTTCGCGCAGGAGGGACGCGAAGCGAAGCTCGCGGCGCGCGATGAGTTGCGCGCGCCGTCACTTTCCGAGCTGGCGCGGCTCGACGACGCCGCGTTTCGCGCGCTGTTCACAAAATCCCCGGTGAAACGCATCGGCCGCGACCGCTTCTTGCGCAACGTGCTGATTGCGATCGGCAACTCCGGGGAGGTCGCGCTGGCGGGCGAGGCGCGGCGATTGCTGGATGATGCCAGTCCGCTGGTGCGTGGGGCTGCGGTGTGGGCGTTGGGGCAGCTGGTGGAGCGGGAGGCGTTTGCGGCGCTGAGCCTGCATGCTCTCGATCGCGAGCCCGACGAGAGCGTTCGTGAGGAGTGGCAAGCCGCTTCCTAGCTCTCCGCTGTCATTCCCCGCGGAAGCGAGGAATCCAGTACGCCGCAGCTTCTCGATTCATCACGGCCGTCACGGAGTACTGGATCGCCCGCCCCAGTCGCAATTGCGCACAAGGCGGGCGATGACACCGTTGTTGAGGCCAATGTGTGCGCCTCCCACCCTTGATTTCTCCGCTCATTCCCGCAATCTCGCGCGCATGACAAACATGCCTTTCTTCACGCGCGACGGCGACACATTTCATCCGACGGAAGTCGCAAACGGTCCATGGGATCCGAAATCGCTGCATGGTCGCGTCATCGTCGGCCTGCTGGGCTTCGCCATCGAGGAGCGCCATTCCGGTCCCGACTTGGTGCCGGCGCGGCTCACCGTCGACATGTTTCGGCTGCCGACCATCGACAAGCCGATCGAGGTGACGACGCGCCTGGTGCGCGACGGGCTGCGCATCCGCGTGGTCGAGGCGGAATTCGTCTCCGGCGGAGTCAGCATGGCGCGCGCCTCCTGCCAGCTGCTGCGCAAGACGCAAAATCCGGACGGCAATGTCTGGTCGCCGCCGAACTGGGACGTGCCGAAGCCGTCAGACATTCCAAAACCTGCCGATCCCAGGCTCGGCATGAACGGCAAATGGACGACGCGCCCGATCGTCGGCCACATGGGCTCACTCGGACCGCGCCGGCTCTGGATGAGCGAGGTGCGCGAGCTCGTCGCCGGCGTGCCGATGACGCCGTTCGTCCACGTCGCCACCGGCGCCGATTTCGCCAGCCCCTTTGCCAATGCCGGCGACAAAGGTCTCGGCTACATCAACAGCGACGTGACGATCTATCTGCATCGCCTGCCGGTGACGCAGTGGATCGGTTTCGAGGTGGTGAACCACCACGCCACGGATGGCGTCGCGATCGGCGAATGCTGGCTCTATGACGAAGCGGGCCCGATCGGCACCGCAACGGTCGCAGCGCTGGCGCAGCGCAAGCCGATGGCGAATCCGTCGAAGCGGTAGGGAGCGCGCGCCTTTCTCCGCTTGTCATTCCGGGTTCGCGCTTCGCGCGCCCCGGAATGACGGTCAGGCAAGATGCCGCTGCATCTCCGGCCGCTGCTTCAATTCCATGCCCTGCTTGGCGACGATCTTCGCGATTCTTGCCGGCGCGAACTTCAGATCGACGAACGCCGGCGCCGTGTTGGCGACCTCGTGATAGCTGACGATCTGCCCCTCACGAAGCGTCATGATCGCCACGCCCTCGAACATCGCACGCGCACCATTCGCCTCCGGCAGCGTCGAGCGATAGCTGAAAGTGTAGCGCGCATAGAGCGTGGTGCCGTCGGTGACGGGGTCATGCATGTCCCAGCGAAAATCGGTCGCCGTGCGATAGAACCAGTCGTCGATCATCGCGGCGATCTTTTCGCGGCCTGCGAAGGCGCCGTAGAAGACGTCGTGATAGACGCCGTCCTCGGTGAAGAGCTCGGCAAAGGCGCGGCCGTTGCGTTGCTCGACGGCGTCGCAGAAAGCGCGCAGCATGGCGATGGTGGTCATCGTGTTATCCTCCCGGCGCTCTTCTTTCCCTCTCCCCTTGTGGGACAGGGGGAACAGTTTCACCCGATCTCGGCCACCGCGGCAAGAATCCGCGCGATGTCTTGCGGGCGGGAGAGGCGGTGGTCGCCGTCCTGGATCATGGTCAGCACGACGTCGTCGGCCGGCAGACGGTGCGTCAGCGCGAAGGCGTGCTGCCAGGGCACATCCGGGTCCTGGGCGCCCTGCAGGATGCGAACCGGGCAGCCGAGATCGATGGCGCTGCCGAGCACGAGATGGTTGCGCCCCTCCTCGATCAGCTTCCGCGTGATCGGATAGGGCGAGCCGTCGCCATAGTCCGACGGCCGCATCCAGACGCCCTTGGTCTCGATCTCCTGCTTCACAGCAGGCGAAAAATTCTTCCACATCAGCTCTTCGGTGAAATCGGGCGCCGGCGCGATCAGCACGAGCCCAGCAAGCGAGGCCTTGGCTTGTTGTTTCTCTTGCCGCTTCTTGATCTCGCGCGCGAGCAACAGCGCCATCCAGCCGCCCATGGAGGAGCCGATCAGAACCTGCGGCCCCTCGCAAAAGCGCTCGAACACCGCGACGCTATCCTCGAGCCAGCTGCCGATGGTTCCATCGGCGAAATCGCCGCCGGATTCGCCGTGACCGGAATAATCGAACCGGACGATGGCGCGGCCGTGATCCCGGGCCCAGGCGTCCAGCGCCAAGGCCTTGCCGCCCTGCATGTCCGACTTGAATCCGCCCAGCCAGACCAGGCCAGGCCCCGAGACATGGTCCTTCCCGGCACGGCGGCGCACCGCGATCCTGCGTGCGGACGGCCCCTCGCCAACGTTGATGAAGTCGGGCACGGCATCGGGAATTGCTGAAGTCATGGAACGTTTACTCTGGATGTGCGGTTTGAGCTGTCCGGGGTGCCTCCTGCGACGCGACCGGGATGCGGCTGCGCCCTTTGGGACGCTTGCGGAACAGACGCAAGGTGTCTATGTCGGTCAGCGTGCCCGGGCGTGGCCAAAATACCTCGCATTTGAGGGTTTTTCGCGTCCCGCACGAGCGACTTGCTTGCCGGCAACCGCAACTTCCTTCAAGATAGCCGCTTCTTTCACAACTTTGGAGAACCACCCATTCGCCGTCCTAATAAAGCTCCGCCCGCTGCCAGCAAAGACGGGCCGCGCATCAATGATGATATCCGCAATGCGCAGATCCAGCTGATCGACGCGGCCGGTGACAACAAAGGCACCGTCGAGACAGTTATGGCAATCCGCATGGCTCAGGAAGCCGGCATGGATCTTGTCGAGATCTCGCCGAACGTCAGCCCTCCCGTCTGCAAAATTATGGACTACGGGAAGTACAAGTATTCGGCACAGAAGAAAGCCGCCGAAGCCCGCAAGCGGCAGAAGACCGTCGAGATCAAGGAGATCAAGCTCCGCCCGATGATCGACGATCACGATTACGACGTGAAGATGCGCGCGATGCAGCGGTTCTTCGAAGAGGGCGACAAGGTCAAGATCACGCTGCGCTATCGCGGCCGCGAAATGGCGCACCAGGAGATCGGCACCAAGTTGCTGGACAAGATCAAGACCGACGTGGCCGAACTCGCCAAGGTCGAGCAGGACGCGCGCTTCGAGGGCCGCCAGGTCGTCATGGTGCTGGCGCCGCGCTGATTCCAGCACGTTAGGACGTTAAGAGGTTCAACGGCCCGTCCGGATTTCCGGCGGGCCGTTTTGTTTTAGCAAAGGTGCAACCCGCAAGCGCTGCTGCAACTCGCCCGCTTGCGGGAGAGAGAGCGCACCGAGCGCCTGGCGACAGTTACGTCCGTGTCGCCTGCCAGGTGCCGCTGCAGGCGTCGCCGGAAATGACGCCCTTCCACGAGCCGGCGCCGTTGACCCCAGCGAGCCGGCCGCCACCGTTGGCATGGGACGCGCCGACCGAGACCTGGACCGCGACCGCGCCGCCGCGCCTGACCGTGCCGGAGACCCGGCCGCCGCCGGCGGACGAGACCCGGCTACCCGTGACGGTGAAGGGCACGCTGTAGCCCGAGCTGCAATTGCCCCTTGTGGTGGCGAAGGTGACATTCCAGATGCCGTCATAGCCGCCGGCACGGGCATCGGCGGTCGATGGCAGCGCGGCCGTGGCCAGCACGGCGAACAGCGCCAGATGGCGCGGGCGGGCGAAACCGGTCAGAGACGAAAGCAATTGGGAAAAATCGGCCATTGTGGTCCTGCTCCAGGCGACAAACTTGGACATGAGGGCAGCATTTCCGGATAGTCGCGGGGCGGGTTCCGGTGGTTCATCGTTGCCAATTGGCTTGTCCTCTGCCATAAGCCCAGCCTTCATCGCCCGGCTGATTAAGGGCTGCCGTGGCGGTGTTTCGTGCGGGTTTCGCGCTTGTTCGTAAAACCTGAGCACAATCAACGCTCTAACGAGCATTTTTGACGGCCAGCCGCCTTCGCGGGCGGAACTCTGTGGCCATTAGGAGAGCCAAATGCCCAAGCTGAAGACCAAATCGGGCGCTAAAAAGCGCTTCAAGGTGACTGCCACCGGCAAAGTGATGCACGCCCAGCGCGGCAAGCGTCACGGCATGATCAAGCGGACGAAGAAGCAGATCCGTCAGCTCCGCGGCACCCGCGTGCTGTTCAAGACCGACGGCGACAACGTCAAGAAGTACTTCTTGCCGAACGCCTGATCGCGTCCCCGATCATTGCCAACCGTGCCGCGTGTTGCGCGGCAATCCGATAACCAAAGTCATCTCTGAAGGATTTCGTCATGTCTCGCGTCAAACGCGGTGTGACCGCCCACGCCAAGCACAAGAAAGTCTACAAGGCCGCCAAGGGCTTCTACGGCCGCCGCAAGAACACCATCCGCGCCGCCAAGCCGGCCGTCGAGAAGGCGATGCAGTACGCCTTCCGTGACCGCAAGCGCAAGAAGCGGACGTTCCGCGCGCTCTGGATCCAGCGCATCAACGCTGCCGTCCGTCCGTTCGGCATGACCTACAGCCGGTTTATCGACGGCATGGCCAAGTCCGGGATCACCGTGGACCGCAAGGTGCTGTCGGATCTGGCGGTCAACGAGCCCGCCGCGTTCCAGGCGATCGCCGAGAAGGCCAAAGCCGCGCTGGCGGCCTGATACCGGCGCAAGCCGTCCTCCACTGTGCTCTGCGCAGCATTCAGCTTGTGATGGCCCCGGGCAGCGGCGCTTCTTGCGCCTTGATGCCCCGGCCGTCTCTCGCGCAAACACTTCTCCGACGTGGAAGCCCGGCGCATTTACGCGAAGACGCGCTTCGCGCTTCTGGGCCGGGCGTAACGGGCTAGGATCATCGGCTCAGCATCCTGGCCAAAAGGGATTGCCATGACCGATCTTGCCCAGCTCCAAGCCCAGATCATCGCCGACATCGCCGCCGCCGCCGACGAGGGCGCGCTCGAAGCCGTGCGCGTCGCAGCCCTCGGCAAGAAGGGCTCGATCTCCGCGCTGCTCGCAACGCTCGGCAAGATGTCGCCGGACGAGCGCAAGTCGCAAGGCGCCGCGATCAACCAGGCCAAGGACGAAGTCACCCAGGCGCTCGCGGCAAGGCGCGACGTCCTGAAATCGGCGGCGCTCGATGCGCGGCTGGCGTCCGAGACCGTCGACGTCACGCTGCCGCTGCGCGAGGCTCAGGCCGAAGCCGGCCGCATCCATCCGCTGAGCCAGGTCTGGGACGAGCTGACCACGATCTTCGCCGACATGGGATTCTCGGTGGCCGAAGGTCCCGACATCGAGACCGACGATTACAACTTCACCAAGCTGAACTTCCCGGAAGGCCATCCCGCGCGCGAGATGCACGACACGTTCTTCTTCCATCCGAAGGAGGACGGCTCGCGCATGCTGCTGCGGACCCACACCTCGCCGGTGCAGGTGCGCACCATGCTGAGCCAGAAGCCGCCGATCCGCGTGATCTGCCCGGGCCGTACCTACCGCATCGATTCGGACGCGACCCACACGCCGCAATTCCACCAGGTCGAAGGCCTCGTCATCGACAAGACCTCGCATCTCGGCCACCTCAAATGGATCCTGCACGAGTTCTGCAAGGCGTTCTTCGAGGTCGACCACATCAACATGCGCTTCCGGCCCTCGTTCTTCCCATTCACCGAGCCGTCGCTGGAAGTCGACATCCAGTGCCGCCGCGACAAGGGCGAAATCCGCTTCGGCGAGGGCGAGGACTGGCTCGAGATCCTCGGCTGCGGCATGGTGCATCCGAACGTGCTGCGCGCCTGCGGCATCGATCCCGACGAGTACCAGGGCTTCGCCTGGGGCATGGGCATCGACCGCATCGCCATGCTGAAATACGGCATCGCCGATTTGCGCCAGCTGTTCGACAGCGACGTCCGCTGGCTGAGCCATTACGGCTTCAAGCCGCTCGAAATACCAACGCTTGCCGGAGGGCTGAGCTCGTGATGGCCGGCTGGGATACTATCGCTCCAGCCGCAAGCACGTTCGGACTCCCTCTCCCGCTTGCGGGGGAGGGTTGGGGTGGGGGTCTCTCCGCGATGGGGTTGCCAATGGTCGATCCTGAACATCCAGACTGGAAGGTCTCGAGCAAGCTGCGAGGCAATGCTCGCGCACTCAGGCGCGACTCAACTGATGCAGAGCGGATCCTCTGGTCGGAACTGCGCGGCCATCTATTGAACGGCGCGAGCTTCCGCCGCCAAGTGCCGATCGAACGCTACGTTGCTGATTTCATCTGCCACGCTGCCAAGCTCGTCGTCGAGCTCGATGGCGGCCAGCATTTTTCTGATGAAGGCGAGCGCGCCGACGCACGCCGCTCTGCCGCCATCGAAGCAAAGGGCTTCAAAATACTTCGCTTCAGCAATATCGATGTCATGACCAATCGTGGCGGCGTTCTCGAAACAATCGCGACTACCGTCGCGGAGAGAGCCCCCACCCCAGCCCTCCCCCGCAAGCGGGAGAGGGAGCAGACCGTCTCCGTGGAGAAGAAGCAGCCATGAAATTCACCCTCTCCTGGCTGAAGGATCATCTCGAGACTGACGAGCCGCTCGACAGGCTCGCCGAGAAGCTCACCATGATCGGGCTCGAGGTCGAGAGCATCGAGGACAAGGCGAAGGCGCTCAAGCCCTTCACCATTGCGAAGGTGATTTCCGCCGAGCAGCATCCGAATGCGGATCGTTTGCGCGTCTGCATGGTCGACACCGGCGACGGTGGCGCGCCGGTGCAGGTCGTGTGCGGCGCGCCGAATGCGCGTGCGGGTCTGGTCAGCGTGTTCTCGCCGCCCGGCACCTACATCCCCGGCAAGGACATCACGCTGGGCGTCGGCACCATCAGAGGCGTCGAGAGCCGCGGCATGCTGTGCTCGGCGGCCGAGCTGCAGATCTCCAACGATCATGACGGCATCATGGAATTGCCGGCGGACGCGCCCATTGGCGCTGGCTACGCCGAATGGGCCGCGCTCGGCGATCCCGTTGTCGAGATCAATTTGACGCCGAACCGGCAGGACTGCACCGGCGTGCACGGCATCGCGCGCGACCTCGCCGCCGCCGACATGGGCAAGTTCAAGGACCCGACCATCAAGCCGATCAAGGGCGAATTCCCCTGCCCGGTGAAGGTCACGGTCGAGGACACCTCGCTCTGTCCGGGCTTCGCGCTTCGCCTCGTGCGCGGGGTCAAGAACGGGCCGTCGCCGGAATGGCTGCAGAAGCGGCTGACCGCGATCGGCCTGCGCCCGATCAACGCGCTGGTCGACATCACCAACTTCATGACCTACGACCGCGCGCGTCCGCTGCACGTGTTCGACGCCAAGATGGTGAAGGGCGATCTCGTCGTACGCCGCGCGCGCGACGGCGAGAGCCTGCTGGCGCTCGACGGCCGCACCTACAATCTCGATCCCGCGATTTGCGTGATCGCGGACGAGCATGGCGTCGAATCGCTCGCCGGCATCATGGGCGGCGAGGCCTCGGGCTGCGACGAGACCACCACCGACGTGCTGATCGAATCGGCGCTGTGGAACGAGATCAACATCGCGCAGACCGGCCGCAAGCTCGGCATCAATTCCGATGCGCGCTACCGTTTCGAGCGCGGCGTCGATCCGGCCTTCATGGTGCCCGGCCTGGAGCTTGCGACGAAACTCGTGATGGAGATGTGCGGCGGCGCGCCGTCCGAGACCGTCGTGGTCGGCAAATCCTTCGGCGACGACCGCGTGATCGATTTCCCGGTCACCGAAGTGAAGCGCCTGTCCGGCATCGACGTGCCGCAAGCAGAGATGAAGCGCATCCTGACCCATCTCGGCTTCATGATGGCCGGCCCGGGGCCGGTCGTGAAGGTCGCTGTGCCGTCCTGGCGCTCCGACGTGCACGGCAAGGCCGACATCGTCGAGGAGATCGTCCGCATCTTCGGCGTCGACAAGGTTCCGATGACGCCGTTCGAGCGCGGCGAGGACGCGCGCAAGCCGGTGCTGACGCCGCTCCAGCTGCGCACGCGCCGGGCCAAGCGCGCGCTCGCGGGCCGCGGCATGGTGGAGGCGGTGACCTGGTCCTTCATCACCAAGAGCGCGGCACAGTTGTTCGGCGGCGGCCAGCGCGAACTCGAAGTCGCCAACCCGATCGCGTCAGATCTCTCCGACATGCGCCCGACGCTGCTTGCGGGCCTGATCGCGGCGGCTCAGGCGAACGCCAACCGCGGCGTGAACGATGTCGCGCTGTTCGAGGTTGGCCAGGTGTTCAAGGGCGATCGCCCGCAGGACCAGTTCATGGCCGCGAGCGGCGTCCGCCACGGCATTGCTTCGTCCGAAGGCCTGGGACGGCACTGGACCGGCTCGGCGCAGGCCGATGTTTTCGACGCCAAGGCTGATGCGCTGGCGGTGCTGGCAGCAAGCGGCGCGCCGATGCAGGCGCTGCAGATCGTGTCCGGTGGACCGTCCTGGCTGCATCCGGGCCGCTCCGGCACGATCCAGATCGGACCGCAGAACGTGCTCGGTTACTTCGGCGAGGTGCATCCGCGCGCGCTTGAAGCACTCGGCGCCGACGGCCCGCTTGTCGTATTCGAGGTGATCCTGGACCGTATCCCGGAGGCGAAGAAGAAGCCGACCCGCGCCAAGCCGCTGATCGAACTCTCGGCGTTCCAGCCCGTGTCGCGCGACTTCGCGTTCATCGTCGATCGCACCGTGAAGACGGGCGACATCGTGCGCGCCGCGCAAGGTGTCGACAAGAAGCTCATCACCGGCGTCAACGTCTTCGACGTCTATGAGGGCAAGGGCATCGACGAGGCCAAGAAATCGATCGCGATCGCGGTGACGCTCCAGCCGCGCGAGAAGACCCTGACCGATCAGGAGATCGACGCCGTGGCGGCGAAGATCGTCGCCGAGGTCACGAAGAAGACCGGCGGCACGCTCCGCGGATGACGCTCGCTGATTTCCTCCCCAAGGACGTCAGCCTCACCATCGCGATGGCGCTCTGCGCCGTCGCTTTCGTTTCGGGCACCGCCCGCGGCTTCTCCGGCTTCGGTTCGGCCCTGATCTTCATGCCGCTCGCGAGCAGCATCGCGGCGCCGCGACTCGTTGCGGCGCTCCTGCTCGTCATCGATTTCGTCTCGGCGGCGCCGCTGCTGCCGGACGCGTGGCGGAAGGCTGACCGCAAGGCCACCGCCGTGATCGTGCTGGGCGCGCTGGTCGGCGTCCCCGTCGGCACCTATTTCCTCAGCGTGCTCGAGCCCGTCACCACGCGCTGGATCATCTCCTGCTTCGTCACCGCGCTCCTGCTTCTGCTGCTGTCGGGCTGGCGCTATCGCGGCAAGGACCATTCCTGGCTCTCGGTCGGCATCGGCGGGCTCTCCGGCTTCTGCAGCGGCCTCGCGCAGACCGGCGGCCCGCCGATCGTCGGCTATTGGCTCGGCCGACCGATCGCGCCGATCGTCGCGCGCGCCAACATCGTGCTGTTCTTCGGCGCCTCTGATTTCTTCTCGATGATCAGTTACGCGACCACGGGCCTGATCAGCCGCGAATCGCTGGTGCTGTCGCTGATCGTTGGACCGGTCTATGCGATCGGCGTCGCCTTCGGCGCCTCGCTGTTCGGACGCGCGAGCGAAAAGGTGTTTCGCGGGATTTGCTACGGACTGATTGCGTTGGCGGTGATTTTTGGATTACCGGCGCTGGACGGGGTGTTGCGCCGATAATCTCCGCTGTTTTGAGGCGGAGTGCCCTACTGCCGCGGCACGCGCCGCTTCTTGGTCGATTGCGTCGGCACATCCGCCGGGTCGTCCTTGAGCGCGCCGATCTTGCGCAGGGCGGCATCCGCGGCCCGCTCGCCGCTTTCCCAGGCGCCGTCGACGGTGCCCCACAGCGTCTCATGGGTGGCTTCGCCGGCGAGGAACACATTGCCGATCGGCTCGGTCAGAATCTTTCGCGAGAGCTGACCGCCGGGTGACGCCGCCGACATCGCGCCCATCACGTAGGGCGAGGCGTTCCAGCGCGTGACGCTGGTCTTCTGCACGGCGGCCGCCGCCTCGCTGCCGAACAGCTTTGTGATCCATTCCCTGGCAAAGGCGACCATGGCCTTCTCGCCCTGCTCGGACAGCTCGCGGCCGAACGCGCCGCCGACATCGATGGAGCAGAGCGAGGATCCCCCGATATTGGCGAACATCAGCGCCGTGCGCGTCGAATTGCTCTGCTCGATCAGGCTGTCGTCGCGCGACAGGCCGAGCGGATTGCCCGGCAATTGCAGCATGATGCGATCGTAGCTGCCGAGGCCGAGTTTCGACGCCGCGTCCAGCGTGCGCTTGGGAATGTCGGGCGTGAACTTGATCGCGCCAGATGTCAGCACGTTGGTCGAGACCGTGACGATGACGGCACGCGCGGCGATCTTGCCCGCTTGCGTCTCCACACCGACGTCGCGGCTGCTCCAGGCTATGCGGCTCACCGGGCTCGACAGCACCACTGGCGCCTGCTCGCCGAGCTTGGTGATCAGCGTGCCCAAGCCCTGACGGCAGGCGATCGCCGCGTTGCGGTCCTGCGCGCGGCCCTTGTCGATCGCGGACAGTTCCTTCAGATCCTTGCCGGCGAAGCTCGCGCCCAGCATGAACTCGGCCGCGCCCGCCCAGTCGCCGAGATCCTTCGGCAGCACGGACGCGCAGGAAGTATCGAGCTTGCCCCGCGCCGCCTCGTCGATGGCGCGGTTGGCGCGCACCAGCGCCGCCAGGAACTGCTCGGTCTCGCCCGCACGCGCGTTGCGGCGGCCGATACGCATCTTCTGGCCGGACGGCGCCGGCAGCACGTCGAGCCCGGCGCTGCGCGCCAGCCGGATCATCGGATTGGTGTCGGGATTGTGCATCCAGCGCGCACCGCGGTCGAACGGCGTGTCGAAGGTCGTGCTGTCGGTGATACAGCGGCCGCCAATTTGCGATGCCGCTTCCACCACGACGACCTTGCGGCCCGTCGCCATGATGCGCCGCGCCGCGGCGATGCCCGCAGCCCCCGCCCCGACCACGACGATGTCGGCCTCGCGCGGCAAGGGCGCGGCGCTTGCGCGCAGGACCGGCATCGCGGCAAGGCCCGCCGACGCGACAAGGAAACCGCGGCGCGTGATTGTCATGTCATGGTTTCCGAGGACTTGCGGCAAACGGGAACAGTCAGCGAACCTTGCCGCATCTGATGTTGCACGGCAACCATCATGGTGAATCAATCGTGCTTGACCTCACGGTTTGATGAACCGAATGGCAACACGTTTCGACCATGATAGAGAAGGGAAAAAGACGGTCGGAAAAGGCCGTGGGGGGAGTTTGAAATGGGGACGGTCCTAGATTCAGTCGGCAAGTTGATTGCCGCGTACCTCTCCAAGGAGGTGCCCGGCTACGAGCCGTTCACGCCAAGCGACCCCGAGCACCTGCGCGGCGTCATCGAGCCCGGCGACGTGCTGCTGGTCGAGGGCAACAACCGCATCTCCGGCATCATCAAATATCTGACCCAGTCGACCTGGTCGCATGCCGCGCTCTATGTCGGTCCGGTCGAAGGCGCCGCGGAGCCCGATGGCGAGCCGCACGTGCTGATCGAGGCCAATATCGGCGAAGGCGTCACCTCGGCGCCGCTGTCGAAATATTTCCCGTATCATACCCGCGTCTGCCGCCCGGTCGGGCTGTCCTATGAGGATCGCACCACGGTCTGCCGCTATGCGATCAACCGCATCGGCTTCGGCTACGACACCAAGAACATCGTCGACCTCATGCGCTTCCTGTTTCCGCTGCCGGTGCCGCAGCGCTGGCGGCGACGCATGATCGCGATCGGCTCGGGCGATCCGACCAAGATCATCTGTTCGGCGCTGATCGCGCAGGCCTTCGACGCCGTGCGCTACCCGATCCTGCCGAAGATCACCAAGGCCGGAAGCCGCGCCGCCCGCCGCGAGATCCTGCACATCCGCGATTCCTCGCTCTACATGCCCCGCGACTTCGACATCTCGCCCTATTTCGAAGTCGTCAAACCCACCATCGTGCACGGGTTCGACTACACCGCTCTGCACTGGGCCGACAAGCAGAAGCCGCTCGAGGAGGTAGCGGGCACATTCAGTGTGTTTCCAGAAACGATCAGTGCGCCGCCGCTCGTTCCTGAAGCGGTTGACCAAGAGGCGCCGGATGAGATTCCGGCTGAGCAAGTGAGTGCGGATGTTGCAGTGGCCGGAAGCATCACTGCTTCCGAGCATGTCCCGCTGCTGAAGAAGCTGACGATGTACCGCCCGCGTCGGCGTGGCCGCGCAAGAGAGAAAGCGGCATAACCACTGCGGTCCCTCCGTTCGCAGGCACGACACCGAGTGTGTTGCGGGACTTCTCCTCACGAACCGTCATTGCGATGGGCGTAGCGACGAAGCTGCGCTCGCGACAGCGGTGAAAACCTACCGCTCCGCCCGTCCGATCACCGCCATCAGCTCCGCGATCTTCTCGCGCTGGTCGGCCTTGTCGCCGCTCGCGATGGCGTGCTCGACGCAATGGGCGACGTGATCCTTCAGGACTTCCTCCTCGACCCGGCGCAGCGCGGCACGCACCGCCGAAATCTGCGTCACGATGTCGATGCAGTAGCGGTCCTTCTCTACCATTTTCGAGAGACCGCGAACCTGGCCCTCGATCCGGCCCAGGCGTTTTCCGACAGATGCCTTGATGTCCTTGCGCATGAGGTCTATATACCCCTACCGGGTATGGGTTGCAAGGCCCGATACAAACCAGGCACAAGGGCCGGAGCATGGCAATGAACAACAACGAGCACGGGCATCATCACGACACGGACAAGCCTTCCGGATGCGGTTGTTCGAGCAAGGCGGCGCCGGCCGCCAAGCCCGCGACCTCCTCGTGCTGCGGGGGTCACGGCGATCATTCCGGCCATGCCCATCATCACACCCATGACCGCGGTGACGCCTTGACTGGAGTCAAGGACCCCGTCTGCGGCATGAGCGTCGATCCCGCGACCTCGAAGCACCGCTTTGACCATCACGGCGAGACCTTTCATTTCTGCTCGGCCGGCTGCCGCACCAAGTTCGCCGCCGATCCCGCCAAATATCTCGCCAAGGAGAAGGCGCCCGAACCCGAGATGCCCGCGGGCACGATCTACACCTGCCCGATGCACCCCGAGATCCGCCAGGTCGGTCCCGGCAGTTGCCCGATCTGCGGCATGGCGCTGGAGCCGGAAGTCGCGAGCCTGGAGAGCGGACCCAACCCCGAGCTCGCCGACATGACACGGCGGTTCTGGATCGGCGGCGCGCTGGCGCTGCCGGCCGTGGTGCTGGAGATGGGAGGCCATCTCGCGGGTCCCCACAACTGGATCGACGCGACGCTCTCGAACTGGATTCAGCTCGTCTTCGCCACGCCGGTGGTGCTGTGGGCCGGCTGGCCGTTCTTCGTCCGCGGCTGGCAATCGCTGCTGACGCGCAACCTCAACATGTTCACGCTGATCGCGATGGGCACGGGCGTTGCCTATGTCTACAGCGTCCTCGGCACCGTCACGCCGCAGATCTTCCCTGCGACGTTCCGTGGCCATGAAGGCGCGGTTGCCGTCTATTTCGAGGCGGCCGCCGTCATCACCGTGCTGGTGCTGCTCGGCCAGGTGCTGGAGCTGCGCGCGCGTGACGCGACCTCGGGCGCGATCAAGGCGCTGCTGCAGCTCGCGCCGAAGACCGCGCGCCGCGTCGATGCCGATGGCAGCGAGCACGAGGTCGAGATCGATACGCTTCATGCCGGCGACCGCTTGCGCGTTCGTCCCGGCGAGAAGGTGCCGGTCGACGGCATCATCCTGGAGGGGCGCTCCTCGCTCGACGAATCCCTGGTGACGGGCGAGTCCATGCCGGTCACCAAGGAAGCCGGCGCCAAGGTCATTGCAGGCACGCTGAACCAGTCGGGCAGCTTCGTGATGCGCGCCGACAAGGTCGGCCGCGAGACGCTGCTGTCGCAGATCGTGCAGATGGTCGCGGACGCGCAGCGCTCGCGCGCGCCGATCCAGCGCCTCGCCGATCAGGTCGCCGGCTGGTTCGTGCCCACCGTGATCGTCGTCGCTCTCGTCGCGTTCGGCGCATGGGCCTGGTTCGGACCGGAGCCGCGGCTGGCCTTCGGCCTCGTTGCCGCCGTCAGCGTGCTGATCATCGCCTGCCCCTGCGCGCTGGGGCTCGCGACCCCGATGTCGATCATGGTCGGGGTCGGCCGCGGTGCGCAGGGCGGCGTGCTGATCAAGAACGCCGAGGCACTGGAGCGGATGGAGAAGATCGACACGCTGGTGGTCGACAAGACGGGCACGCTGACCGAGGGCAAGCCCAAGGTTGTCGCGATCGTGCCGGCCGCCGGCTTTGCGGAAGATGACATCGTGCGGCTCGCGGCTAGCGTCGAGCGCGCCAGCGAGCATCCTTTGGCTGACGCGATCATGCGCGCGGCCAAGGAGAAGCAGCTCGCGCTCGGCCAGGTCGAGCACTTCGACTCGCCGACCGGCAAGGGCGCCACCGGCAAGGTCGACGGCAAGACCATCGCGCTCGGCAACGCCAGATATCTCGCCTCGATCGGAATCGACACGACAGCGCTCGACGCCGAGGCCGAGCGGCTGCGGCAGGACGGCGCGACCGTGATCAACATGGCCGTCGACGGTGCGCTTGCCGGCCTGTTCGCGATCGCTGATCCGGTCAAGGCCTCGACCCCGGAGGCGCTGAAGGCGCTGGCGGCCGAAGGCATCAAGGTGATCATGCTGACCGGCGACAACCGCACCACGGCGGAAGCGGTGGCGCGCCGGCTCGGCATCGCCGAGGTCGAGGCCGAGGTGCTGCCCGACCAGAAGAGCGCCGTGGTGACCAAGCTGCAAAAGGCCGGCCGCGTCGTCGCGATGGCCGGCGACGGCGTCAACGACGCGCCGGCGCTGGCCGCCGCTGAAGTCGGCATCGCCATGGGCACCGGCACGGATGTCGCGATGGAGAGCGCCGGCGTCACACTGCTCAAGGGCGATCTCACCGGCATCGTCCGCGCGCGAAAACTGTCGCAGGCGACCATGAGCAACATCCGGCAAAACCTGTTCTTCGCCTTCATCTACAATGCCGCCGGCATCCCGATCGCGGCCGGCATCCTCTATCCCGCCTTCGGCCTGTTGCTCTCGCCGATCATCGCCGCGGCGGCGATGGCGCTGTCCTCGGTGAGCGTGGTCGGCAATGCGCTGCGCCTGCGTGCGACGCGGCTGTAGGGATGGCTGCGTAGCCTGGATGGAGCGCAAGCGAAATCCGGGGGCCTGCCCTCATATTGGCACCGCCCCGGATTGCGCTTCGCTCCATCCGGGCTACGGTTCAGGGGACACAGGCGGGAGCAGCATCTGATGCAGCGAATTACGATCACGATCGAGGACGATCTGCTGGCGGAGATCGACGCGGCGGCGGAGGCGCGCGGCTACCAGAATCGCTCCGAGATCATCCGCGACCTCGCCCGCGCCGGCCTGCAGCAGAGCACCGAGGACACCGCGCAAACAGGCCAATGCGTCGCCGGCCTCGTCTATGTCTACGACCACGCCGCCCGCGATCTGTCGAAACGTCTGGTGCAGGAATTCCACGGCCATCACGACCTCGCGCTGGCGACCCTGCACGTCCATCTCGACGACAACAATTGCATGGAGATGACGGCGCTGAAGGGCGCTGCCGACGAGGTCAAGCATTTCGCCGACCACATCATCGCCGAACGCGGCGTGCGCTACGGCCGCGTCGTGATGATCCCGACCGGGGAGCGGAAGCCGGCGAAGGCGCGGAAACACGGGCACCGGCATGAATAGGCCGGAACGAGTGTGCGGGCAGTGCAAACCCTCTCCCCCTTGTGGGAGAAGGGAAGACAGCCGCTCTCCCTTGCCGAAGCCGCAATCGGTGTCTACCTCTCGCGGGTGATTTCGTGAAAGGGTCTCCCATGCTGGATGCCGCCGTGAAGGCGCTGTCGCAAATGATGTCGCCGCCGATGCGCTCGATCCTGTGGCGGTCGATTGGGCTCGCGCTGGTGCTGATCATCGTGCTGGCGATCGGCCTGCAGCGGCTGCTCAGCTGGTTCGCGACCTCCGGCGAGGCCTGGCTGGAAGGCCTGCTCGGGCCGGGCTGGCATACGTCACTCGACGTCCTGTCCTGGATCGTCTCGATCGCGGCGGGCCTCGGCGTCGTGTTCGGCGGCATCTTCCTGATGCCCGCGATCACCTCGCTGGTGGCGAGCCTGTTCGTCGACGACGTCGCCGATGTCGTGGAGCGCGAGCATTATCCGGCCGAGCAGCCGGGCCTCGCGCTACCCTTCAACCAGGCGATCTTCGAAGGCATCAAGACCGCGCTGCTGACGATCTTGGTCTACCTGATCGCGCTGCCGCTGGTGCTGTTCGCCGGCGCCGGCTTTCTGATCTTCTTCCTCGCCGCGGCCTGGCTGCTCGGCCGCGAATATTTCGAGCTCGCGGCGATGCGCTTCCGCTCGCCGGAGGAAGCCAAGGCGATGCGGCGCGACAATGCCGCGACCATCTTCACCGCCGGCCTGTTCATCGCCGCCTTCGTCTCGATCCCGATCGTCAATCTGGCGACGCCGATCTTCGGCATGGCCTTCATGGTCCACATGCACAAGCGGCTGTCAGGCCCGCGGCCGGAGCTGATCGAACCGGCGCGGCAGATGCGCTAACGGCGCCGTCTCACACCGTCTTCTCCGGCCACCGGCACAGATCGTTGATCAGGCAGACCTCGCAGCGCGGCTTGCGCGCGAGGCAGGTATAGCGGCCGTGCAGGATCAGCCAATGATGGGCATGCAGCATGAACTCGGCCGGGATGACCTTCTGGAGACCGAGCTCGACCTCCAGCGGCGTCTTGCCGGGCGCCAGCGCCGTGCGGTTGCCGACGCGGAAGACATGCGTGTCGACCGCCATGGTGTGCTCGCCGAAGGCCATGTTGAGCACGACGTTGGCGGTCTTGCGGCCGGCGCCGGGCAGCGACTCGATCTCGGCGCGGGTGCGCGGCACTTCGCCGCCGAACTCGCTGAGCAGCTTTGCCGACAGCGCGATCACGTTTTTCGCCTTGGTGCGGTAGAGGCCGATGGTCTTGATGTAGTCGCGCAGGCGTTCCTCGCCGAGATCGAGCATCTTCTGCGGAGTGTCGGCGATTTCGAACAAGGCGCGCGTCGCCTTGTTGACGCCGGCATCGGTCGCCTGCGCCGACAGCACCACGGCGACCAGCAGCGTGAACGGATTGACGTGCTCGAGCTCGCCCTTCGGTTCCGGGTTGGCCTTGCGGAAACGGCTGAAGACCTCGCGGACCTCGGCGGGCGTCCAGGGTCTGATCGCTTTGAGTGATTTTTTCGCTGGAGCCGATCTCTCGGCGGGCTTGGGCTTCGCGACGGCGGCCTTTGCCTTTTTCGGCGCGGCGGCCTTGCGCGGGACCGGCTTGCGGGTGATTTTCGCCATGATCGGGATATACTGACGGACGATGAGCACAGGCAACGAAATTGAGCGCAGCGATCCTGATCCGCGCGACGTGCAGATCTTCTCCGCGCTGCTGACGCCGCACCGCTCGCTGAACCGCACCGGCTTCCTCGCCGTAATGCTGTTCGTGAGCGCGGTCAGCTTCGTCACCGGCCTCGTCTTCCTGATGATGGGCGCCTGGCCGGTGTTCGGTTTCTTCGGCCTCGACGTTCTCGTGATCTGGTGGGCCTTCAAGGCCAATTTCCGCGCCGCGCGGGCCAGCGAGCAGATCGTGATCACGCCCTCGGAGCTGCGCGTGCGCCGCGTCAGTCACCGCGGTCAGGTTGCCGAATGGACGTTCAACCCGCTCTGGGTCCGGCTCGACCAGGAGATCGACGAGGAATACGGCATCGAGCACCTCTATCTGATCTCTCGCGGCAGCCGGCTGCGCATCGCCGGCTTTCTCGGGCCGGAGGAAAAGGCAAGTTTTTACAATGCCTTGGTCGGCGCCCTGAATGCCGCCCGACGCGGCCCGACCTACAATCCGGTGACCTGAAGCGCAGTCAGAAATCGGGTGGTTTCCGACCCGTCCCTCTCCTACATTTCCGGCCATGATGACACTCGCCATACATGACCAGCGCCTGACCAAGCCGGGCCCCCAGCACGCCGCGTTGCGCGACTATGATTCGGTGCGCCGGGCGATCGCCTTCATCTCGGAGAACTGGCGCGCACAGCCGACCATCGAGGCGATGGCCGATGCGGCCGGCGTCACGCCGGATGAGCTGCACCATCTGTTCCGCCGCTGGGCCTCGATCACACCAAAGGCCTTCATGCAGGCGCTGACGCTCGACCACGCCAAGGGCCTGCTGCGGGACTCCGCGAGCATTCTCGACGCCGCGCTCGATTCCGGCCTGTCGGGCCCGGGCCGGCTGCACGATCTCTTCGTCACGCACGAAGCGATGTCGCCGGGCGAGTGGAAGAACGGCGGCGCCGGCCTCACCCTGCGCTACGGCTTCCATCCCTCGCCGTTCGGCACGGCGATCGTGATCGCCACCGATCGCGGCCTGTCGGGCCTTGCCTTCGCCGACCACGGCGACGAGAAGATCGCGCTCGCCGACATGACGCGGCGCTGGCCGAATGCCACCTATGTCGAAGACCACGAAGGCACCGCGCCGCTTGCGGCACGCATCTTCGACACCAGGCTGTGGCGGCCGGACCAGCCGCTGCGCGTGGTGATGATCGGCACCGACTTCGAGGTGCGGGTATGGGAGACGCTCTTGAAGATCCCGATGGGCCGCGCGGTGTCCTATTCGGACATCGCGTGCAACATCAACAGCCCCAAGGCCTCGCGCGCCGTTGGTGCTGCGGTCGGCAAGAACCCGGTCTCGTTCGTCGTGCCCTGCCACCGCGCGCTCGGCAAGAGCGGCACGCTCACCGGCTATCATTGGGGCATCACGCGCAAGCAGGCGATGCTGGGCTGGGAAGCCGGGCAGCTCGGGATGCAGTAGCGGAATTCGTAGGGTGGGTTAGCCGTAGGCGTAACCCACCTCTTATGCTTCCGCGGCGGCAGAGATGGTCGGTTACGCCAGCGACTGCGCTTCGCGCAGCCACTGTCTAACCCACCCTACGGGACTGTTCTCAGCCCGCCAGATCCAGCTTCGACGCCACGGTCGAATCCGCGTTGAGCCGATAGATGATCGGCACGCCGGTCGCGAGCTCACGCTTCAAGATGCCTTCGGGCGAGAGCTTCTCCAGCACCATGATCAGCGCGCGCAGCGAATTGCCGTGGGCGGCGACCAGGGTGCGCTTGCCGTTGAGCACGCCGGGCAGGATCTCCTGCACGTAATAGGGCAGCGCGCGCGCGAGCGTGTCCTTCAGGCTTTCGCCGCCGGGCGGCGGCACGTCGTAGGAGCGGCGCCAGATCAGCACCTGATCCTCACCCCATTTCTTGCGGGCGTCGTCCTTGTTGAGGCCGGAGAGATCGCCGTAGTCGCGCTCGTTCAGCGCGAGGTTCTTCGAAGTCGGCAAGCCCTTCTGGCCGAGCTCGCCGAGGATGATATCGAGCGTGTGTTGCGCGCGCGTCAGCACCGAGGTGAAGGCCACGTCGAACACGAGACCCTGCGCCTTCAGCTTGCGGCCGGCTTCGGTGGCTTCCTTCACGCCGAGCTCGGTGAGGTCAGGATCCTTCCAGCCGGTGAACAGGTTCTTCAGATTCCATTCGCTCTGGCCGTGGCGCACGAGCACGAGAAGACGTTCGCTCATTGACTGCTTTCCGTTGCTGATTGTCGACTAGATATCGGCAAGGCCGAGCACGTCGGCCATGGAGTAATGCCCCGGCGCCTTGCCATGCGCCCACAGCGCCGCCTTCAGCGCGCCATGGGCGAACAGCATGCGGTCCTCGGCCTGATGCGTCAGCGTCAGTCGCTCGAACGGACCGAGGAAGGTCACGCTGTGGTCGCCGGCGACGGTGCCGCCGCGTAATGAGGCGAAACCGATATTGCCAGGCCTGCGCGCGCCGGTGATGCCGTCGCGGCCACGCTCGGAATGCTCATCGAGCGTGACGCCGCGGCCGCTGGCGGCGGCCTGGCCCAGCATCAGCGCCGTGCCGGAGGGTGCATCGACCTTCATGCGGTGATGGGTCTCGACGATCTCGATGTCGAAACCCTGGTCGAGCGCCTTGGCGACGCGCTTGACCACGGCGGCGAGCAGGTTGACGCCAAGGCTCATATTGCCCGACTGCACCACGACGGCACGGTTGGTGACGCTCTTGATCACGGCGTTGTCGGAGCCCGACAGCCCGGTGGTGCCGACGACATGGACGATGCCGCGCTCGGCGGCGATTGCGACATTGGCGATGGTGGCGGCAGGGACGGTAAAATCGAGGATACCGTCGGCCTCCTTCGACATTGCCCAGAGATCGGCCGAGAGCTTGATGCCGTTAGCGGGCAGCCCTGCGAGCACCCCGGCATCCTTGCCGAGCAGCTCCGAGCCCGGGGCCTCCAGCGCGCCGGCCAGCACCGCGCCTTTGCTCTCGGCAATCGCCCGCACCAGCGCGCGGCCCATCCGGCCGCCGGCTCCAGCAACAATCAAGCGCATGTCGGACATGGTGTGATCCTCTTCGCCGCCGTTGTAGCGGGGGGAGGCAGTTCCGGCAACCGAGGGGCTTGGGAGGCACGCGCTCGCTTACCCTCCCCTGGAGGGGAGGGTAAGTGAGATCGCGCCTCAGCCGTCCTGCGGCTGCGGGCCGTCATAGCCCTCGATGATGATGAGATCGGCGACCGAGTGCGGCTGGCGCACCTTGATGTTGGCCTGGTATTCCGGCGAATTGTAGCAGGCGATCGCGGTCTCGTAGTCCGGGAATTCGATCACGACGTTGCGGGTGCGGCTGGCGCCTTCGACGGTGGTGAACTTGCCGCCGCGGACGACGAAGCGGCCGCCCCATTTCTTGAAGATCGGACCGTTGGCGACGGCGTAGGGCTTGTAGCCCTCGTCACTGCTCACGTCGACGCGCCCGATCCAGTAGCCCTTTGCCATTGTTCTTCTCCCTGTGTTGTTGATCAGCCCAGCGCCTGCGCGATCTCGGCCTGAATGGCGTCTGCGACGGCCCTGGGATCAGCGGCTTCCACGACCGGACGCCCGACGACGAGATAATCGGCGCCGGCGGCGATCGCGCGGCCCGGCGTCATGATGCGCTTCTGGTCGCCGGTCGACGAGCCGGCGGGCCGGATGCCCGGTGTGACGAGGCACATCTGGTGGCCGACGATCTTGCGGAGCGCTGCAGCTTCCTCCGGCGAGGACACCAGCCCGTCGACGCCAAGCACCTGCGCCTGCTGCGCGCGCGCCTCGACCAGCTCGGACACGCCGAGCCGGAAACCTGCCGCATGCAGATCGTCGTCGTTGTAGGAGGTCAGCACCGTGACCGCGAGGATCTTCAGGCTCGAATTGCCGCGGCCTTCGACCGCGCCCTTCATGGTCTGCGGATAGGCGTGCACGGTCAGGAAGGTGGCGCCGAGCCTGGTGATGCTCTCGACGCCTTGCGTCACGGTGTTCCCGATGTCGTGCAGCTTGAGATCGAGAAAGACCTTCTTGCCCTTGTCGGTGAGCTTGCCGACCAGCGGCAATCCGCCGGCATAAGCGAGGCGATAGCCGATCTTGTAGAAGGTGACGCTGTCGCCGAGACGGTTGATCGTCGCCTCCGCGGCATCGACGCTGGGCAGATCGAGCGCGACGATCAGGCGGTCTTTTGGAGCGATCTCGGCTGGCGTCATGTCACCTCACATCATGCGTTGGGAAATGTCGATCAATTGCGCGACGAGCTCCTTCAACGCGGCGATGTCGCCCTCGTTCTTGAGCCTGTCCATATCGTCATAGGCCTGGTCGGCAAAGCCGAGCGTGAGCTGACTGGCAATCACATTGGCGTGGCAGGAGGTCAGGATCAGCCGCAGCGCCTGCAGTGCGCGCGCCGCGCCGAGCCGGCTCTGTGACGCCCCGGCAAGCGCGAAGGCGCGGTTGCGAAACACGTCGCCGCGCGCCTCATTCAGCTCGTGCACGCGGCTGACCCAGTCGATCGCGTTCTTGAGCAGCGGCGGCACCGAGGCGTTGTATTCGGGCGTGACGAACAGCACGCCATGATGAGCGCCGATCATGCGTTTGAGGTTGATCGCGTGCTTGGGCACGCCGGATTTGGCCTGGAGATCGCCGTCATAGATCGGCAGCGGAAAATCGGCGAGCGAGATGCGGGTGACGTCGACGCCGGCCCGGGCAAATTCATAGGCGATGACCGCCGCCAGCTTCGCATTGTGCGAGCCGGTGCGCAGCGAGCCGGGAATGACCAGGATTTTCGGTGCAGACATCCACTTCCATACGTTCGGCGAAACGAGCCCGCCGCGCATAGAAGGAAGCCGGCGGAATTAGTCCTTGCGATACACCCAGACGCGGGCCGGCGGAAGGTTCATCCAGATCCGTTCCGAAGCCTCTGTGGACACGCCGGGCAGCGATTTCGGGATCGGCGGCACCACCGCATAGGTGAACTGGACGAAGGGCGCGCCGGGCGCCAGCGCCGTGAAGGCATCGCGGATCAGCCGCAGCCGCGTCAGCATCGGCTTTGTCACGAGCGGCAGGCCGGAGACGACCGCGCTGGCTGGCGCGCTCAGCACGTTCCAGAGCGTGTCGCGCAGGCGATAGGCATCGCCCTGCACCACCTTGGCCTGCGGATAGCGGTCGCGCAGCAGCGCGCAGAAGCCGGGATTGTATTCGACGAGAACGAGGCGCTTCTGGTCGACGCCGCGCTCGACCAGCGCGGATGTGATGGCACCGGTGCCGGGCCCGAGCTCGACCACGGGCGCGTCCGAATCGACATCGACGTAATGGGCCATGGTCCGGGCCAACAGCTTGCCCGACGGCATCACCGCACCCATGTGCAGCGGCTTTTCGATCCACGATCTGAGAAAGCGCACCTCGTCGTCAAGACGAGGCTTCTTCAACGCACGCGCGGACGATGGCAATGGCATGTCTGGACCGGACGGGACCGCAGGACCGCGGCGTGTCAGAAAATGGTCATAAAGACGTATAGGCCGAAGGCGGTACGGTCAAGCCGAGTCAACTCGCCCGATTACCGAAGAAATCCTTGACCTTGGCGAAGAAACCCTCGGATTCCGGCTGGGTGTTGCCGCTTGACAGCTTTTCGAACTCGGCCAGCAATTCCTGCTGCTTCTTGGTGAGGTTCTGCGGGGTCTCGACCACGACCTGAACATACATGTCGCCCATCTGGCGCGACCGCAGCACCGGCATGCCTTTTGATGCAATGCGGAATCGGCGGTTGGACTGGGTCCCGGCCGGCACCTTCACCTTGGCCTTGCTGTTCTCGATGGTCGGCACCTCGAATTCGCCGCCGAGGGCGGCCGTCACCATCGAGATCGGCACACGGCAATGCAGATCGGCGCCGTCGCGCTGGAAGAACTGGTGCTGGGCCAGCGACAGGAAGATGTAGAGGTCGCCGGGCGGACCGCCGCGGACTCCCGCTTCGCCTTCGCCGGCGAGCCTGATCCTGGTGCCGTCCTCGACACCGGGAGGAATGTTGACCGACAGATTGCGCTCGCGGGTGACGCGGCCCTGGCCCGAGCAGGACGGGCAGGCATCCTCGATCATCTGGCCGCGGCCCTGGCAGCCCGGACAGGTCCGCTCCAGCGTGAAGAAGCCCTGCGACTGCCGCACGCGGCCGGCGCCGCCGCAGGTCGAGCAGGTCTTCGGCTTGGTTCCGGCCTTGGCGCCGATGCCCGAGCAGGCCTCGCAGGTGACCGAGACCGGAATCTCGATCTGCGCGGTCTTGCCGCCAAAGGCTTCCTCGAGCGTGATTTCCATGTTGTAGCGCAGGTCGGCGCCGCGCTCGCGGCCACCGCGGCCGCGCTGCCCGGCCATGCCGAACAAATCTTCGAAAATGTCGGAGAAGGACGACGCGAAGCCCGCACCGAACCCGGCGCCGCCACCGCCCTGCTCGAAAGCGGCATGACCGTAGCGGTCATAGGCGGCGCGCTTGTCCTTGTCTTTCAGGACCTCGTAGGCCTCGTTGATTTCCTTGAACTTGACTTCGCTGGTGTCGTCCCCGGGATTACGGTCGGGGTGGAACTTCATCGCCAGCTTGCGAAACGACGATTTCAGCTTGCCTTCGTCGGCATCACGTTCGACTTCGAGAGTCTCGTAGTAACAGCGCTTGGTGGACGTGGACATGATGAGCTCGGTCTATCCAATCGCGAATCAAGTCGGAGCGAAACGATGCCGCTGCGCGACGACATAAGCGCCCTTCCGCCTCGCGACGGAAGCCGGCACGGCGGCGTTCAGCATAACAGCTGGGAATTGATCGATCGTTGCGGGTATCGGTCCCGCTGAGCCCGACACCGTGGCCTCCCCCGCGAGGGAGGAGGCCTTTGGTGCGTGTGGGGTCCAAGCCGTCCGCATCATCACCCTCTTGGGGCTTAAGCGGACTTCTTGTTGTTCTTGTCGTCGTCGACCT
This sequence comes from Bradyrhizobium sp. 62B, assembly GCF_030272265.2. Classification (NCBI taxonomy): domain Bacteria; kingdom Pseudomonadati; phylum Pseudomonadota; class Alphaproteobacteria; order Hyphomicrobiales; family Nitrobacteraceae; genus Bradyrhizobium; species Bradyrhizobium sp. 62B. The sequence continues at coordinate 163,784 of NZ_CP092841.2, forward strand.
CGGTGAATTCCGCGTCGACGACGTCGTCCTTGGCCGCGTCCTTCTTGGCGTCGGCCTCGGCCTGCTGCTTGTACATGGCCTCGCCGAGCTTCATCGAAGCCTGGGCCAGCGTCTGGGTCTTGGCCTTGATCGCCTCGGCATCGTCGCCCTTCAGCGCTTCCTTGAGGTCGCCGACGGCGTCCTCGATCGCGCGGCGCTCGGTCTCGCCGACCTTCGAGCCGTGCTCGGCCAAAGCCTTCTCGGTCGAATGCACCAGACCATCCGCCTCGTTCTTGGCAGTGACGGCCTCGCGGCGCTTCTTGTCCGCCTCGGCATTGGCCTCGGCGTCCTTGACCATCTTCTCGATGTCGGCTTCCGACAGGCCGCCGGAGGCCTGGATGCGGATCTGCTGCTCCTTGCCGGTGGCCTTGTCCTTGGCCGACACGTTGACGATGCCGTTGGCGTCGATGTCGAAGGTCACCTCGATCTGCGGCATGCCGCGCGGAGCCGGCGGAATGCCCATCAGATCGAACTGACCGAGCATCTTGTTGTCGGCCGCCATTTCACGCTCGCCCTGGAAGACGCGGATGGTGACCGCGTTCTGGTTGTCCTCGGCGGTCGAGAACACCTGGCTCTTCTTGGTCGGGATCGTGGTGTTGCGGTCGATGATGCGGGTGAACACGCCACCCAGCGTCTCGATGCCCAGGGACAGCGGGGTCACGTCGAGCAGCAGCACGTCCTTGACGTCGCCCTGAAGCACGCCGGCCTGGATCGCAGCGCCGATCGCCACGACTTCGTCCGGGTTGACGCCCTTGTGCGGCTCCTTGCCGAACAGCTGCTTGACGACTTCCTGGACCTTCGGCATGCGCGACATGCCGCCGACCAGAACGACTTCGCCGATCTCACCGGCAGTGACGCCGGCATCCTTCAGCGCCTTGCGGCAGGGCTCGACCGTCTTCTGGACGAGGTCGTCGACCAGCGCCTCGAACTTGGCGCGGGTGAGCTTCATCGTCAGATGCTTCGGACCGGTCTGGTCTGCGGTGATGAACGGCAGGTTGATCTCGGTCTGCGTCGTCGAGGACAGCTCGATCTTGGCCTTTTCAGCGGCTTCCTTCAGGCGCTGCAACGCGAGCTTGTCGTTGCGCAGGTTGATGCCCTGCTCCTTCTGGAATTCGTCGGCGAGATAGCCGACCAGGCGCATGTCGAAGTCTTCGCCGCCGAGGAAGGTGTCGCCGTTGGTCGACTTCACCTCGAACACGCCGTCGCCGATCTCGAGGATCGAGATATCGAACGTGCCGCCGCCGAGATCGTACACCGCGATCGTGCCGGTCTTGGTCTTGTCGAGACCGTAGGCGAGCGCGGCCGCAGTCGGCTCGTTGATGATGCGCAGCACTTCGAGGCCCGCGATCTTGCCGGCGTCCTTGGTCGCCTGACGCTGGGCGTCGTTGAAGTAGGCGGGAACGGTGATGACGGCCTGATCGACCTTCTGGCCGAGATGGGCTTCCGCGGTCTCCTTCATCTTCTGCAAGATGAACGCCGAGACCTGTGAGGGCGAGTAGGTCTGGCCGTCGGCCTCGACCCAGGCATCGCCGTTGGACGCCTTCACGATCTTGTAGGGGACGAGCTTCTTGTCCTTCTCGACCATCGGGTCGTCGTAGCGGCGGCCGATGAGGCGCTTCACTGCGAAGAAGGTGCGCTCGGGATTGGTGACGGCCTGGCGCTTGGCCGGCTGGCCGACGAGGCGCTCACCGTCGTCCGTGACGGCGACGATCGAAGGCGTCGTGCGCATGCCTTCGGAATTCTCGATGACTTTGGCGTTTTTGCCATCCATCACGGCGACGCACGAATTCGTGGTGCCGAGGTCGATCCCAATGACCTTTCCCATGGTCCTGATATCCTTCTTTTTGCGGCAGGTTGGCTGGGCCCAGAAGGCACCCGAACCGAAACCCCCTAAGATCAAACATTCGCGATATTGCGATGGTTGAGGCTCATATAGGAGGGGGGGAGGGGCCCGCAAGGACCGAACGCAAGTTTGAGCCGTGAAAACATTGCGTTTTGGAAGATCATATCCGGGCTCCACCGCCCTTGCGGGTGAGGAATTATTAACAGGTTCAGGCATCAGCAAGCCCCCGCTACCGCGAGCCCCGCCCGCCCTGTTGCCTCGGGCCCAAACCCGGTAAAAGGCGGGCCGGCCGGGCAGCCGCCACAGCTGCTCCGCGCGACAAAGCGGCCCGGTGGCCGACCATCGAACGGCCTCAATGTGAACCAATCAGAGTGCCCATGAAGCTGATCCGCCCCCTCGCCGCGCTCGCCCTTCTCGCCGCCTCCGCGCTTCCGGCCCTCGCCGCCGACGCCGTGTTTCCACCCGGCCTGCGCCTCGGCATGGTGCCGCTGGTCGGCCTCAACACCGCAAAGACCTTTCCGGGCTTCGAGAGCGAGGATGGCAGCGTCAAGGTGCTGATCACCGAGCTGCCGCCGGCGGCCTATGGCGAGGTCGTGAGCGCCTTCAATGCCAATCCGGCCGGCACGAACGGCGTCAAGCAGGACAAGGTCGAGACCCCCGCGGGTCTGGCCTATTTCACCACCGAAAGCGGCAAGGCCGGCGACACCCCGGTTAAGCGCTATTCGATGATCGTGCCGGGCGCCGGCTTCTCCGGTTATGTCGCGGTGCAGGTCCCCGAGAACGCGACCAAGATCTACACCGACGAGGCGGTGCGCCAGATGTTCGCGAGCGCCACCACGCGCAAACAGGTCTCGGCCGAAGAGCAGATCGCGCTGATGCCGTTCAAGATCACCGATCTCGCCGACTTCAAGGACATCCGCACGCTGGCGCCGGGCAGCAGCATCATCCTGGCCGACGGCGACGAGAGCACCGGCTATGAGTCGAAGCCGTTCATGATCCTCGGCGTGATCGGCGCCACCCCGCAAGCCGCCGACGATCGCGCCCGCTTCGCCCAGGAGGCTGCGCTCCAGATCCCCGGCGTGCGCGAATCCCGGGTCACGATGTCGGAGCCGATCCGCATCAACGGCCAGCAGGGCTTCGAGACCCGGATCGACGGCGTCAGCGGCAAGGACAAGACGCAGGTGACCGTGGTGCAGTGGATCCGCTTCTCGAGCGGCGGCGCTTCGCTGCGCATCATCGCCAGCGCTCCCCGCGACCAGTGGCAAGCTGCCTTCACCCGCTTCCGCGCCGTGCGCGACGGGATCCAGCCGAAGGGCTGAAGCGCGAAGGCCGCGCAAAACACTCGCTGTCATCCCCCGCATTCGCAGGGTCGACAGCGAGGTTGGGGCTGGCAGCCCAACCCCTCACCAACACCGGCTGCATTTTCGGGCTTCTGTTCGCTGCCGCGCAGAACTAGGCTTCGCTCCGTTGGATCATCCTGAGGGGAGGCGAACAATGCTGGATCGACGACAAGTTTTGGCAATGCTTGGAACGACGGCGCTGGCGACTCTCGCGCCGACCGCACTGCTTGCAGCGGCATCGATCAAACCGGACGATGGCTCCGCGCTGCTCGTGATCGACGTGCAGAACTGCTTCCTGCCGGGCGGCAGCCTCGCCGTGAAGGAGGGCGAGCAGGTGGTGCCCGTCATCAACAAGATCTCGAAGGCGTTTGCGAACGTGGTGATGACGCAGGACTGGCACACGCCGGGCCACGTCTCGTTTGCCTCAGTCCACTCCGGCAAGAAGCCGTTCGAGACCGTCGACCTTCCCTACGGCAAGCAGGTGCTGTGGCCTGATCATTGCGTGCAGGGCACCGACGGCGCGGCGCTGTCCAAGGACCTTGCGATCCCGCACGCCGAGCTCATCATCCGCAAGGGCTTTCACAAGGACGTCGACAGCTATTCGGCCTTCCTCGAAGCCGACGGCAAGACCTCGACCGGCCTCGCCGGATATTTGAAGGGGCGCAAGATCAAGCGCGTCTTCGTCGCTGGCCTGGCGACGGATTTCTGCGTGGCCTGGACGGCGCTCGACGCGCGCAAGGCGGGCTTCGAGGTCTATGTGGTTGAAGATGCCTGCCGCGGCATCGACACGCAGGGCTCGCTCGCGAAGGCCTGGGCCGACATGGCCAAGGCCGGCGTGAAGCGGATTCAGTCTGCGGATATCGCGATGGGAGCGTAGGCGTTTCGCGTCGTCATTCCGGGGCGGCTCGAAGAGCCGAACCCGGAATCTCGAGATCCTCCGGTGCGCAGTGCGCACCGGAGTTCGATGCTGCGCATCGCCCCGGAATGACAACCCAACTCAGTTCGGCGCGCCGCTCGATTCGTTGTTGTTCGCGGCGGGCGCGGGCTTCGCACCGCCTTTGGCGACGCCGACCAAGGCCGGACGCAGCACGCGATCGCCGATGGTGTAGCCGGCCTGCATGATCTGGACCACGGTGCCAGAGGGCACCGACGGATCGGGCACTTCGTACATCGCCTGGTGGAAATTCGGGTCGAACTTCTGGCCCTGCGGATCGAGCTTCTTCACGCCGTGCTTTTCCAGCGCGTTGAGCAGCGACCGCTCGGTGAGCTCGACGCCCTCGATCAGCGAGATCAGGCCGGGATCGGCGGCGGCGCGAGCCTCGGGTGGAACGGCATCGAGCGCGCGCTGGAGATTGTCGGCGATGTCGAGCACATCGCGGGCAAAGCCGGTAATGCCGTAGAGGCGGGCGTCGGCGACTTCCTTGGTGGTGCGCTTGCGCAAATTCTCCATCTCGGCCAGCGTCCGCAGCGTGCGATCGCGCGCCTCGGCGACTTCCTTCTGCAAGGTCTCGACCGAGCCTGGCTCGGGATCGTCGGGCATGATGTAGGGCTTCGACACCACGGGCTCGCCAGTCGGCGCGGCCGCGTCTTCGGGTTGCCGGTCTCGATCGGTCATCGGCTCTTATCTCGAACTCGTTTCCAGGGATTGTTGGCCCGGATATCGTGCTTTGAGCCGCGAAAATCAAGCGGCCGTGATCGGATCGAACCCGATCAGCCCCCCAATAGGCGGCTGACGATGCGAGCGGCGTAGTCCACGGTCGGGATCACGCGGGCATAATTCAGCCGCGTCGGCCCGATCACGCCCAGGACACCGACGATGTGGCCGGCGGCATCCCGATAGGGCGAGATGATGGTGGAAGACCCCGACAGCGAAAACAGCTTGTTCTCGCTGCCGATGAAGATGCGCACGCCCTCGGCCGTCTCGGCCCGGCCGAGCAGATCGATCACGCCGCGCTTGGTCTCGAGGTCGTCGAACAGCAGGCGGACCCGCTCCAGATCCTCCAGCGCGTGCAAATCCTCCAGCAGATTGGCGTGGCCGCGCACGATGAGCTGGCGGTCCTCGTTCTCGCCGCCGGACCAGCTGGCGATCCCGGCGGAAATCACCTTCTGTGCCAGCTGATCGAGCTCGGCGCGGGCCTCGCCCAAGGCCGTCTCGAGCTCAAGCCGCGCTTCCGCCAGGGTCCGGCCGCGGATTCGCGCATTGAGGAAATTGCCGGCTTCGGTGATCGCCGAGGAGGGAACTCCGGGCGGCAGCGTCAGCACGCGGTTCTCGACCTGGCCGTCCTCACCGACGAGGATGACCAGCGCTTTCTCCGGTTCCAGACGGACGAATTCGATGTGCTTCAGCCGCGCATTGGATTTTGGCGTCAGCACCACCGCGGCGGCCCGGGTCAAGCCGGACAGCCGCGTCAGCGCCTGGTCCAGCGCGGCCTCGACCGAGTGGGCCTGGCCGACGGATGTGAGCTGGCTCTGGATCGACTGCCGTTCGGCCTCGTTGAGGTCGCCGACCTGCATCAGGGCGTCGACGAAGAAACGCAGGCCGAGTTCCGTCGGCAGCCGGCCGGCGGAGGTGTGCGGCGCATAGATCAGGCCGAGCTGTTCCAGGTCGGCCATGACGTTGCGGACCGAGGCCGGCGACAGCGGCATCGCGATCAGGCGCGAGATATTGCGCGAGCCCACGGGCTCACCGGTCGCGAGATAACTTTCGACAATTTGACGAAAAATGTCGCGGGAACGCTCGTTGAGCTGGGCAAGGCCTGCGCGCGGCGCGATCAGATGGATCGGATCGTGATGGGCCACAGACGGTAACTCCTCTCAGATACTCATAATTTGTCTATCCCCGAGGCGTCTGACAAGCGTGGCGTTTGCGGACCCGGAATCAGGGCAGGAATCGAGAGAGGAATCGAGGGAGAAATCGGGGGATGAATAAGCCCTTGCCGCCCACCCTCACCCCACCTACAAGCACCGCCAACAGCCTTATCCCGTGAGTTTTGGAGGATTTCCCATGCGGCCAAGCCGCCGTGCGCCCGACGAATTGCGCCCCGTGACGCTGGAGCGCGGCGTGGTCAAATATGCGGAAGGCTCGTGCCTGGTGAAGTTCGGCGACACCCATGTGCTCGTCACCGCCACGCTGGAAGACCGCCTGCCGCCGTGGCTGAAGGGCCAGGGCCGCGGCTGGGTCACCGCCGAATACGGCATGCTGCCGCGCGCAACCTCCGAACGCACCCGCCGCGAGGCCGCCGCCGGCAAGCAGAGCGGCCGTACCGTCGAGATCCAGCGCCTGATCGGCCGCTCGCTCCGCACCATCGTCGACCTCGAAGCACTCGGCGAGCGCCAGATCACGGTCGATTGCGACGTGCTGCAGGCCGACGGCGGCACGCGCACCGCCTCGATCACCGGCGCCTGGGTCGCCCTCGCCGATTGCATCAACTGGATGAAGGCGCGCAACATGATCAAGGCCAATGTCATGCGCGACAACGTCGCCGCGATCTCCTGCGGTATCTATAACGGCACGCCGGTGCTTGATCTCGACTATGCCGAGGATTCGGAAGCCCAGACCGACGCCAATTTCGTCATGACCGGCGATGGCCGCATCATCGAGGTGCAGGGCACCGCGGAACGCGAACCGTTCACGCAGGACGAGTTCCTGAAGCTGATGGCCCTGGCGCAGAAAGGCATCGCGCGTCTGGTGGACTTGCAGAAACTGGCCGTGGCGTAGTCAATAAGCCATGCACCGCCGAATCACCGGAAAGCTGGTCATCGCCACCCACAATCCCGGCAAGCTTGCCGAGATGCGGGAGCTGCTCGCGCCCCACGGCGTCGAGGCGGTGTCGGCCGGTGAGCTCGGCCTCGCCGAGCCGGAGGAGACCGGCAACGATTTCCGCAGCAATGCCGCGATCAAGGCGATCGCGGCGGCGCAGGCGACCAGGCTTCCCGCTTTCGCCGACGATTCCGGCATCGTGGTCGACGCGCTCGACGGTGCGCCCGGCATCTACAGCGCGCGCTGGGCCGGTCCCTCCAAGGACTTCAACGCCGCGATGGCGCAGATCGAGCGCCTGCTGCAGGAGCGCGGCGCCACCACACCGGACACGCGCAAGGCACATTTCGTCTCGGCACTCTGCGTGGCCTGGCCGGACGATCATCTCGAAGAGGTCGAGGCGCGCGTCGACGGCACGCTGGTCTGGCCGCCGCGGGGCACCGCCGGCTTCGGCTACGATCCGATGTTCTTGCCCGACGGCCACGACCGCACCTTCGGCGAGATGGAGAGCATCGAGAAGCACGGCCTGCCGCCGCTCGGTCTCGGCCTGTCGCACCGTGCCCGCGCTTTCGTGAAACTGGCGGAGATCTGCCTTGAGCCGCGCTAAAGAAGCTTTTGGCGTCTACGTGCACTGGCCGTTCTGCCTGTCGAAATGTCCTTATTGCGACTTCAACAGTCATGTCCGCCACGCCCCGATCGACGAAGCGCGCTTCGCTTCCGCCTTCGCGCGCGAAATCGCAGCGACCGCCGAGCGCGCGCCTGGCCGCGAGGTCACCTCGATCTTCCTTGGCGGCGGCACACCGTCGCTGATGCAGCCCGCGACCGTCGGCGCGGTGCTCGACGCGATCGGCAAGCACTGGAGCGTGGCAGGCGACGTCGAAGTCACGCTCGAAGCCAATCCCACCAGCGTCGAAGCCACGCGCTTTGCCGGCTATCGCACCGCCGGCGTGAACCGTGTTTCGCTCGGCGTGCAGGCGCTCGACGATGCCTCGCTCAAGGCGCTGGGCCGCCTGCACAGCGCGCGCGAGGCGCTCGATGCCGTCGCCATCGCGCGACGCTCGTTTGACCGTTACTCATTCGACCTGATCTATGCCCGCCCCGACCAGACGCCGGCGATGTGGGCCGATGAACTGCGTCTCGCCATCGATGAAGCGGCCGAGCATCTGTCGCTCTATCAACTGACGATCGAGGAAGGCACGCCGTTCTTCGGCCTGCACCAGGCCGGCAAATTGAAGACGCCGGATGAAGCGGTCGCGCGCGCGCTCTACGACGTCACGCAGGAAACCTGCGACAAGCTCGGCCTGCCCGCCTACGAGATTTCAAATCACGCGCGGCGCGGCGCCGAGTGCCGGCACAATCTCGTGTATTGGCGCGGCGAGGAATATGCCGGCATCGGCCCCGGCGCGCACGGCCGCCTCGACATCGACGGTGTCAGGCATGCGACCGCCACCGAGAAGCGTCCCGAAGCCTGGCTGATGCGGGTCGAGACCAACGGCCATGGCGTCGTCACCGACGATCTCCTCAACAGCGAGGAGCGCGCCGACGAATTTTTGCTGATGGGATTGCGGCTTGCCGAAGGCATCGATCCCGAGCGCTACAGAACACTTTCCGGCCGCCAGCTCGATCCCAAACGCATCGCGCTGCTGCGCGAGGAAGGCGCGATCATTGTGGATCCGACGGGACGGCTGCGCGTGACCAGCAGCGGATTTCCGGTGCTGGATGCGGTGGTCGCGGATCTCGCGGCGTAGCGAGCTACGCTCCAAAGCTCTTCGGCGAACCCGCGACAGCAACGCCGCCGCCTTGCGTCACCTTCATTACCGCGAGCCCGCGCTCATTGGTGCCGTCGGCGCGGAAACGGAACAGGCCGTCGATGCCGGCGAAACCCGAGGGGTTGGTGAGCACGTCGGGCGAGAAGCGCGTGGTGCCCTGCGTGCGCGCGAGCGCGGCAACGAGGGCGACGGCGTCATAGGCCAGCGTCGCGGTGCGGATCGGCTCGGCGCCGTATTTGGTGCGGTAGCGGCCCGAGAAGGCGCGAAAACCGGCCGGATCGGGCGCGGCGTAGAGGCCGCCTTGCAGGCTCGCATTGGCATAGACCCGCGGATTGTCCCACAGGCCGGTGCCGAGCAGCTGGATGTTGCGCAGGTTCGCGCCCGCGGCGGTCATCGCATCGGCGACCGTCACCACGGCATCGCCGTCATCGGCGATGAACAGCGCGTCCGCACTGCCGAGCTGCTGCGCCACGGTGCGCGCCGGCGTGGCGCGATCGGCGCCGTATTTCTCGAACGCGACGATGCGCCCGCCGCGGCGCGGCACCGCCGCCTTCACCGCGGCCTCGACGACATTGCCATAGGCGTTGTCGGGCACCAGCACGGCGACGGAGCGCTTTCCGATGCCGGCGGAATATTCAACGATGCGGTTGACGTCGGATTCCGGCAGGAAGGAGAGCAGATAGACGCCGCGGCCGGCGATGCTGGAATCGGTCGAGAACGCGATCACCGAGATGCCGCGCGTGCGCGCGATCTGCGCCACCGCCGGCACCGACTGCGCGAACAGCGGTCCGAGGATGATCTCGGCGCCCTCGTCGACGGCCTGCTGCGCACTCGCCTGTGCGCCTTGCGGGCTGCCATTGTCGTCCTTGATCAGGAGCTGGATGTTCGGGTTCTGGAACTCGGCCAGCGCCATCTCGGCGGCGTTGCGCATGGATTGCGCGGCAAGGCCCGCATTGCCGGCCGCCGACAGCGGCAGGATCACGGCGACCTTCACGCCGCCGGTGCCGGCGGTGGTCGCCTGCTGCGGGGGACCTGCCGGCTGGGCCGGCGGTGCCGAGCTCGAGAACGGGTTGGAGAACTGGCTGAGACTCTGCTGCACGCCGGCGCAGGCCGACAGCAGGGGCGCGCCAAGCAACAGGCCGAGCGCGCTCCGGCGGGTCGCCCCTGACATCGGGGGCCCCTGGACGGGAGACTTCAAATCGCGCGGGCCCACCATGGCAGCTTCTCTTCTGACCAGCGATCGCCAGCCGGTCACAACACTCGTCCCGCGACTAAGGCCGCGGATTCAGGCATATTGTCGGCAAATAGTTAACTAAAACAAAAGGATAATGATCGCTTAACGCGGCCGCACCCCAAAGTCCTGGCTAGCTGTCCACCGTCCGTCATCCAGCATCAAGGCGGCGTTTTCGCCGTGAATATGACGCTGATGCTTCATTCCCTTCGAATGTGATGCTTGTCGGATCACATTCCAGTCCTTCCTCACCCCTCACCTCGGCACGATCTTTTTCCAGGAGCTGGTTCCAAGCCCTGCGGATCGTGCCTAAGTTGACTTCATTATGCGCGCAAAGCCGGCCCCGATAAATACGCCTGAAGCCCAAGACGCCGCCTCGCGCGGCTTCTCCATTGACGCCCATCGGCTCCCGGCGCCGAAGGCCGCACCGGGCCTCCATCTGGTCGCAACCCCGATCGGCAATCTCGGCGACATCACGCTGCGGGCGCTGCAGACGCTGGCCGGCGTCGATGTCATCGCCTGCGAGGACACCCGCATCACCCGGCGCCTCACCGAGCGCTACGCCATCACCGCGCAGCTCAAGCAATATCACGAGCACAACGCCGAGGCCGCCCGTCCCAAAATCCTGGAGGCGCTTGCGGCCGGCGGCTCGGTCGCACTGGTCTCGGACGCCGGCACGCCACTGATTTCGGATCCCGGCTTCAAGCTGGTGCGCGAGGTCTGCGCCGCGGGCCACGCCGTCTATGCGCTGCCCGGGCCGTCCTCGGTGCTGGCGGCGCTGTCGGTCGCGGCGCTGCCGACCGATCGGTTCTTCTTCGAGGGTTTTCTGCCGGCGAAATCCGCCGCGCGCCGCGCGCGCCTGACCGAGCTCGCCCGCATCGACGCGACGCTGGTGATGTTCGACTCCGGCAACCGGGTGCAGGACACGCTCGCCGAGCTCGCCGAGATCATGGGCACGCGCGAGGCCGCGATCTGCCGCGAGCTGACCAAGCTGCATGAGGAGGTCTCGCGGGGAAAGCTGACCGAGTTGGTCCGCGATGCCGATGGGCTGGAGACGCGCGGCGAGTTCGTGCTGGTGATCGCGCCGCCGGCTGATGACGCCGGGGTGCTGACACCGGATGCGCTCGACGAGCTCCTGCGCGAGCAGCTGGCCGCGCACAGCGTCAAGGATGCCGTCGCGCATGCGGTCGCGCTCTCGGGCCGGCCGCGCCGCGAGGTCTATGCCCGCGCGCTCGAGCTCGCAAAAGATTTGCGGGGCGGCGATGGCGAAGGCTGAGACGCCGAGGGAACCCAAGGTCGCCTCGCCCGAGCGCGTCGCCGCGTTCCGCACCGGCATCTCCGCGGAAAGCCGCGCCGCCGCCTATCTCATGGCCAAGGGCTACCGCATCCTCGCCAAGCGCTACCGCACGCCGCATGGCGAGATCGACATCGTCGCGCGCCGCCGCAACTTGATCGCTTTCGTCGAGGTCAAGGCACGCGCCACGCTGGACGATGCCGCCTTCGCCGTGACGCCGCGCCAGCAGCAGCGCATCATCGACGCCGCGCAAGGCTGGCTCGTGGCGCATCCCGAGCATGCCGAATTCGAATTGCGATTCGACGCCATGCTGATTGCACCGCGCTCACTTCCGCGCCATGTGTTGGCGGCATTCGACGCCTCGACCTGAAAGGCAGACCATGAAACTGAACGTCGCCGTCCAGATGGACCCCATCGCCCGCATCAACATCAAGGGCGATTCCACCTTCGCGCTGCTCCTGGAGGCGCAGAAGCGCGGCCATGGCCTGTCCTATTACACGCCGGACAAGCTCTCGATGGTCGGCGAGGAGATCGTCGCGCCGGTTCAGCTCCTGACCGTGCGCGACGAGCCCGGCGATCATTTCACCCTCGGCGAGCCCCGGCGCGAAGCGCTCAACGGTTTCGACGTGGTACTGCTGCGCCAGGATCCGCCGTTCGACCTCGCCTACATCACCTCCACGCACATGCTCGAGCGCATCCATCCGAAGACGCTTGTCGTCAACGATCCCGCCTCGGTGCGCAACGCGCCGGAAAAGCTGTTCGTGATGAACTTCCCGCAGCTGATGCCGCCGACGCTGATCTCGCGCGACTTAGATGAGATCAACGCGTTTCGCGACAAGCATGGTGCCGTCGTGATGAAGCCGCTGCACGGCCATGGCGGCGCGGCGGTGTTCCGCGTGATGCCGCAGGACATGAATTTCGGCTCGCTGTTCGACATGTTCTCGGTGACGTTCAGGGAGCCGTGGGTGATCCAGCAGTTCATCCCCGAGGTGAAGCACGGCGACAAGCGCATCATCCTGGTCAATGGTGAATTCGCGGGCGCGGTGAACCGCGTGCCGGCCGCCGATGACCTCCGCTCCAACATGGTGCGCGGCGGCGCGGCGCAGGAGACCGAGCTCACCCCGCGCGAACGCGAGATCTGCGCCACGGTCGGCCCGGCCTTGCGCGAGCGCGGCCTGTTGTTCGTCGGCATCGACGTCATCAATGGCAACCTCACCGAGATCAACGTGACTTCGCCGACGGGTATCCGCGCGATTGCACGGCTCGGCGGCCCGGATGTCGCGGCGAAGATCTGGGACGTGATCGAAGAGAAGCGGAAGAAGTGATTCTTACTGGAGAGCCCGCACTCTCTCTCCACGCCGTCCCCTCACTAACCACCCGTTCACCATGACGCGCTCGGGCTCGTGCGAACGCACGAGCGCGCTTACGTGAATCTACGGGGCCGCCGGCCGACCGGCTAACGGGACGTTCACCATCTGCCGAAAGACCCCGGCGTGACCGGCGGGCGCGTTCGGCCTCGCAAGACCCCTTATACTTTTACTCCCTACTCATCGACACGGGGGGACCCGCCAGGTGCGGTTCGAGTGCCCCGCGTATGAGTAAAGCGTATGAACACCGCACGCATTGTCGTTCTCGTCATCGCGTTGGCTGCCGGCGGCGTCGCTGCCTATCTGGCGAGCGGCTATCAGAATGCCCCCGCGCCCGTTGTGGCCGTCGCCGAGAAACTGCCGACGGTCGAAGTCCTCATCGCCAAGAACGACATCCAGCTCGGCCAGGCACTCAAGCCCGACGATCTGCAATGGCAGACCTGGCCGGCGGCGACTGCGAGCAGCGCCTTCATCCGCCGTGACAGCAGGCCCGAGGCCGCGAGCCAGATCGCCGGCTCGATCGCGCGCGTCCCGCTGATGCAGGGCGAGCCGATCCGCGAGCAGAAGCTGGTCAAGGCCGAAGGCTCCGGCTTCATGGCCGCGATCCTGCCCTCCGGCATGCGCGCCGTTTCAACCGAGATTTCAGCCGAAACCGGCGCCGGCGGCTTCATCCTGCCGAACGACCGCGTCGACATCGTGCTGACCCGCCGCCTGAAGAATCCCGATACCAACGGCCCGACCGGCGGCAACGACCTCATCCTGTCCGAGGTCATCCTGACCAATATCCGCGTGCTCGCGATCGACCAGGCGCCGAAGGAGAAGGACGGTCAGAACGCCGTGGTCGGCAAGACCGTCACGCTCGAGCTCAAGCCCGACCAGGTCGCCACGCTGTCGGCCGCGCGCCAGGGCGGCACGCTGCAGCTTGCGCTGCGGAGCATCGTCGATGCCAACGCGACGGAAGTCACGGTCGAGGACCAGGGAGCCAAGCGCTCCGGAGGCGTCAACGTCATCCGCTACGGCGTGCAGACGCGGCAACTGACGTCACAGAAGTGATGGGGACATGATGAAGTACGGGGACAATCGGACGGGCGCGCGCATTCGGGGGAAGCGCGCACGCTCGTTCTGGACGGGGGCGATGCTGGTGCTGGGGCTGCTCGCAGCCTCCGACTGCGTCAGGGCAGCGGACGCGCCGGTCGGCGACCAGGCGCCGATGCAGGCGCCGGATCTCGGCGTGTCGCCGGTCGCGACGATGGCGTCGGCGCGGACGCGTTTTCTCTCGCTCGGTATCGGCAAATCCGTCGTCATCGACCTGCCCCGCGAGGTCAAGGACGTGCTGGTTGCCGATCCCAAGATCGCCAACGCGGTCATCCGCTCGGCTCAGCGCGCCTATATCATCGGCGGTCAGGTCGGCCAGACCAACGTCGTGTTCTTCGCCGCCGACGGCCAGCAGGTCGCCTCCTACGACATCGCGGTGAAACGCGATCTCAACGGCATGCGCGCGGCCCTGCGCCAGTCGCTGCCGGGCGTGCAGATCGAAGGCGTCGGCGACAGCGTGATGCTGACCGGTTCGGTGTCGAGCCCGGTCGAGGCGCAGCAGGCCGGCGACGTCGCCGCAAAGCTGGTCGGCGGATCGGACAAGGTCGTCAACAACATCGTCGTGCGCGGCCGCGACCAGGTGATGCTCAAGGTCGTCGTCGGCGAAGTGCGCCGCGACATCGTCAAGCAGCTCGGCGTCGATCTCAGCGCCAGCCTGAACGCCGGCACCGCGGTGGTGAACTTCAACAATTCCAACCCGTTCTCGGTCTCGGGCGGGCCGATCGTCGGCAGCAACGGGCTTGGCGTCGCCGGGCTCGCCAAGGGCATCGCCACCGTCAGCGCCACCATGCGCGCGATGGAAAGTGCCGGTGTCATGCGCACGCTGGCCGAACCGAGCCTGACGGCGATCTCGGGCGAATCCGCCACTTTCGTTGCCGGCGGCGAATTCCCGATTCCCGGAGGCTATGCCTGCGATCCGGTCACTCACGTCTGCACCACCCAGGTCACCTACAAGAAGTTCGGCATCTCGCTGAACTTCACCCCGGTCGTGCTCAGCGAAGGCCGTATCAGCCTGCGCGTGATGACCGAGGTCTCGGAGCTGTCGAACACCAACTCGATCACCTTGACCCAGGCGGTGTCCTCGACCTCGAGCAACTCGATCACCATTCCCTCGATCCAGACCCGCCGCGCCGAGACCACCCTGGAAATTCCCTCGGGCGGCTCGATGGCGATGGCCGGCCTGATCCAGCAGCAGACCAAGCAGGCAATCAACGGACTGCCTGGCGTCGACCAGGTACCGATCATCGGCGCGCTGTTCCGCAGCCAGGACTTCGTCAACAACGAGACCGAGCTGATGGTGATCGTGACGCCCTATGTGGTGCGCGCCGTCGCCCAGAAGGAATTGTCACGGCCCGACGACGGCTTTGCGCCTGCCTCGGACGCACAAAGGGCGCTGCTCGGCCGGGTCAATCGCCTCTACGGCGTCGCGGGCCCTGTCGATCCGGTCGCCGGCACGCCCGGAGATTTCGGGTTCATCATCGACTGAGACGAACGGTCTGGGGATCGGGGCAAGGAACGGGGCAAGAGGGGACCAGGCGATGACGACAACATCAGCCGATCGACGTCGCGGCTTTGGGATCGCGCTGGCACTGACGGGCCTGTCCGTCATGCTCGGTGCCTGCAACACCACCGGCGACATCGTCACCCAGACGGTCCCGACCGATTACCGCCAGCGTCACCCGATCGCGGTGCAGGAGGGCAAGAAGTCGATCGTGATCTTCGTCGGCAAGGCGCGGGGCGGCCTCTCTGCTGCGCAGCATTCGGATGTCGCGGGCGTTGCGCGGGACTGGGTGCGGGAAGGCACCGGCTCCGTCGTCGTCGACGTTCCCGTCGACAGCGCGAATTCGCGCGCGGCGGCCGCGACCTATCAGGAGATCCGCTCTGTGCTCGCATCCGGCGGCGTGCCGTCGCGTGCCATCGTGCAGCATCCCTATCGCCCTGAAGATCCCGGGCTGCTGCCCACGATTCGCCTGAGCTATTCCAGGATGGCCGCGGTGGCCGGTCCCTGCGGTCTGTGGCCGGAAGACGTCGGGCCCAACATCCTCGACCCCGGCTACAACGAGAACCGGCCCTTTTTCAATCTCGGCTGCGCCAGCCAGCGCAACCTCGCGGCAATGATCGACAACCCCGCCGATCTCGAGCAGCCACGATCCGAGACGCCGGCCTATACCGCGCGGCGCGACATCGCGTTCGAGCGCTATCGCAAGGGCACGGCGATCTCGACTCCCAATCCCGACGCCGACAAGGCCAAGCTGAGCGACACAGGCAAATGACGGGCATCCACGACGAAGAAGCGGACGATTCGCTACATCCCGAGGAACACATCGCGCCGGTTCCTCGCATCTCGGTGCAGGCCTTTTGCGAGACCGAGCAGACGCTCAAAGCGGTGACCGCGGCCGGTCAGGACCGCCGGCTTGCCAAGGCGCATCTCACCGCCAAGGACGGCGGCCTTGCCGCGGCCATCGAAGTCTATGAGTCGATGCCGACGCCGAACGTGATCGTGATCGAATCCGACGGCACGCGCGACATTCTCGAGGGATTGGACGACCTCGCCGGCGTCTGCGACCCCGGCACCCGCGTGGTGGTGATCGGCAATCCCAACGACACGGCGCCCTATCGCGAGCTGGTGCGCCGCGGCGTCAACGACTATGTGGTCGGACCGGTCGAGACCCTCGACGTCGTCCGCTCGATCTGCAGCCTGTTCTCGGCCTCCGAGACCATCATCACCGGCCGCGTCATCGCAGTGGTCGGCGCCAAGGGCGGCGTCGGCGCCTCCACCGTTGCGCATAACGTGGCCTGGACCATCGCCCGTGACCTGTCGCTCGATTCGGTCGTGATCGACCTCGATCTCGCCTTTGGCACCGCGGGCCTCGATTACAACCAGGATCCGGTGCAGGGCATCGCCAATGCGGTGCTGTCGCAGGACCGGCCGGATACGGCGCTGATGGAGCGCCTGCTCGCCAAATGCACCGAGCGCCTCAGCCTGCTCGCTGCGCCCGCCACCCTCGACCGCGTCTACGATTTCGGCGCCGAAGCCTTCGACGCCGTGTTCGACACGCTGCGCATGACCACGCCCTGCATCGTGCTCGACGTTCCCCATCAATGGTCCGGCTGGACGCGGCGCGCGCTGGTGAACGCCGACGACATCGTGATCGTGGCCGAGCCCGATCTTGCGAACCTGCGCAACACCAAGAACATGCTGAGCGTGCTGAAAGCGGCGCGACCGAACGACCGGCCGCCGCTGTACTGCCTCAACCAGGTCGGCATGCACAAGCGCGCGGAGATCGACGTCAAGGCCTTCGCCAAGACCATGGAGAGCCAGCCGATCGCGGTGATCCCGTTCGATTCGAAGCTGTTCTCGACCGCGGCCAATAACGGCCAGATGATCGCGGAAGTCTCCAAGAACCACCGCACCACCGAGCTGTTTCAGAACATGGCGAACCGCCTCGCCGGCCGCGGCGAGGTGAAGAAGCCGAAGCGCTCGTTGCTCGAGCCGCTGCTGAAGAAGCTGAAGGGCCGGTCGGGCCGCCCATCGGCCCCGCATCGCAAGGCCTCGTAGGCAAGAAGGCCGGGCTACTTCTCGGCCCGCTGCTGCTGCTTCTTCGCCAGCAGCTGGCGCAGCGCCGTGACCTTTTCCGCCGCCTGATCCGGCGGCAAATCCGCCTTGACGAGGATTTCGGCCTCGGCCTGGCGTCCCTGCAATCCCAGCACGAGGGCGAGGTTGGCACGGATCCGCACGTCTTTCTGATTGCGCTGATGGGCGCGGCCGAGCACCTGTTCGGCCCGCGGCAACTTGTTCTGCAGCATGTAGGACAGGCCGAGATTGGACAGAACCTGCGGCTCATCAGGCACGATCTTCAGCGCGCTTGCGTAATATTGCTGCGCCTCTTCATTGCGGCCGAGCTGATCGAGCGCGGCGCCCTGCGCCGATAATATCCGCCAGTCGGGATCTTCAGGCGTATGCGCGCGGCTGAGCACGTCGAAGGCCTGCTGAAAATTGCCGCTGTCGGCAAGCGCACGGCCATAGCCGGCAAGCAGCGCCTTGTTGCTGGGATGGGCGAGCACGGCCTGCTCCAGCACCGCGACCGCCTGCGCGCGCTGGCCGGTATCGCGCAGCGCCTTGCCGTATTCGAGCGCAATGGCGGGATCGCTGGGCTTGGCGCGGTAACGCTCGCGAAGCGCGTCCATCTCCGGCCTGGCGTCGGCTTTGGCGGCGGACTCCTGCTTGCCGCCGAGCGCCCCGGTGACATCCTCGATGCCAGTGGTCTGACAGCCGCCGAGGCCGAGCACCAGGAGGGCGGGAAGCAGCAATCTCGCCGGGGGGAAGGCGAGGGACGAACGCTTGGACATACTCTGATCACTCGGCAACTGATCAGAGATGCTTACCGATTAACGCTAAAGTCCCGTTAAGGACGAAGGGCCCTTGCGTCTCAATCGGTGAATTCAGCGCCGAACTCGCAACCGATGCGCCAGCGCAGGCGGCACTGCCGGGAATAGTCGGGCGCGAAGATGATGGTGAATTGCGGCGGCACTTCCAGAAACTCCGCCACGACCTTCACGCCGCCATCCGAGATATCCGTGATCGTGCAGTCCCGCGGCAGCGAGCCCGCGCCAAAATGGATCTTGGCGAGCCGGCTGCACACCCGACGTTCGCTTCTCCGGCGATTTGCAAGCATTTGAATTGTTCACCCGTTAGACCACGGCCCATCCCGCAGCCCTAGGAGTAACGGACATTCGTTGGAATGTGCTGAGGGGAGAAGCTCGCATTTGAGGTGGTGTGTCGGCTTGGCGTTTACGATCGGTTAGGGGTTGCTCGCCCTCCGCGAATGTTCCTGTATTGTTCTTGCGGAGAGGACCAAGCTCTGCTACCCCTAATTGTGCGAGAGGGGCAGGCTGGTTTGAGCATGGTTCAGCGGGTTTCCACCGTCGCCTTTGAGGGGATCGAGGCCCGCGCGGTCGACGTGCAGGTCCAGGTCGCGCCTGGATTGCCGGCCTTCGCCATCGTCGGTCTGCCGGACAAGGCGGTATCGGAGGCGCGCGAGCGGGTGCGCTCGGCGCTGATCGCCTCGGGGCTGGCGCTGCCGGCGCGGCGGATCATCGTCAATCTGGCGCCGGCCGACCTTCCCAAGGAAGGCAGCCATTACGACCTTCCGATCGCGCTCGGCCTGATGGCGGCGATCGGGGCGATCCCGCCGGATGCGCTGACGGGCTTCACCGTGCTCGGCGAGCTCGGCCTCGACGGCTCGATCGCACCCGTGGCCGGCGTTCTGCCCGCCGCGATCGGCGCCAATATGCGCGAGGAAGGGCTGATCTGTCCGGCCTCCTGCGGCTCCGAAGCGGCGTGGGCGAGCCCGGACATCCAGATCATCGCAGCCCACTCGCTGATCCAGATCGCCAACCATTTCAAGGGCACGCAGGTGCTGTCGCGGCCCTTGCCGAAGGTGCACGAGCCTGCTGCGTCCACGCTCGACCTGCGCGACATCAAGGGTCAGGAAAGCGCCAAGCGGGCGCTGGAGATCGCGGCGGCCGGCGGGCATCACCTGCTCATGATCGGCGCGCCCGGCGCCGGCAAGTCGATGCTGGCCGCGCGCCTGCCCTCGATCCTGCCGCCGCTGTCGCCGGGCGAGCTGCTCGAGGTCTCGATGATCGCCTCCGTTGCCGGCGAGATCGAAGGCGGCGCGCTGACGGCGCGGCGGCCGTTCCGCTCGCCGCATCATTCCGCCAGCATGGCCGCGCTTACCGGCGGCGGCATGCGCGCCAAGCCCGGCGAGATCTCGCTGGCGCATCAGGGCGTGCTGTTCCTCGACGAGCTGCCCGAATTCGATCCGCGCGTGCTGGATTCGCTGCGCCAGCCGCTGGAGAACGGCGAGGTCGCGGTGTCGCGCGCCAATCACCGCGTCACCTACCCTGCCCGCTTCATGCTGGTCGCGGCGATGAATCCGTGCCGCTGCGGCAACGCGTTCGAGCCCGGCTATGCCTGCAAGCGCGGCCGCATCGACCGCTGCACCGGCGACTACCAGGCGCGCATCTCGGGCCCGCTGATGGACCGCATCGACCTGCGCATCGAAGTGCCGGCCGTGACCGCGGCCGATCTGATCCTGCCGCCGCCGGCGGAGGGCTCCGCCGAGGTCGCGGCGCGCGTGGCGGCGGCGCGCGACATCCAGCTCGCGCGTTACGCGGATGCCGGCCTGCCCCATGTTCGCACCAACGCCGAGGCGCCCGCCTCGGTGCTGGAGGAGATCGCCAAGCCGGATGCGCAAGGCGCAAAACTGCTACGCGACGCCGCCGAGACGATGCGGCTGTCGGCGCGCGGCTATCACCGCGTGCTGCGGGTGGCGCGCACGCTGGCCGACCTCGATCATGCCGACAAGATCGGCCGACTGCATCTCGCCGAAGCGCTGTCCTATCGCGCACTCGCGGAGGATGTGCGGCAGCTGGCTTGATCATTCCGCGCATCAACCCGGCGGTAACGAGTTTCCTTTACGCTCTGCAAACCATAAGGCCCAATGAGTTCCCGAGGGCCCGGCGAGTAGAGTGTCATGTTGCGTTTCAAGATCCTGGCCTCGGTTGTTCCCCTGTTGGCGGCGGCGGTGTTTGCCCGCGCCGAGATCGGATCGGTCTCGCATCCCTGCATCGCCCTCGGCGACACCTCGGTCGAGCTGACGTCGCTGTTCTGGACCGCCGGCGTGCATGTCGCCTTCACCGATGATCCGGAACGGGCCACGGTGCGGGTGCAAGTCACCGACGATGCCGACGCGGCGGACTTCACCGTGGTGGACGACGGCCTCGGTTCCGAGCCGGATTCCTGCCAGGCCAATCCCTCCACGCGCCTGGTCTCGATTGCCGCGCAGCCCGTCGATGGCGGCCAGGTGATCTATCTCTCCAGCGAAGGGCCGGCGGACTACCGCATCTATGTGCGTTCGAAGTCGTTCTCGCAGCGCGAGGCGGCGGCGCTGATCGTCGGCGCCCGCGGCAGCCATCGCCATCTCCAGGCCGCCTCGCTCTGAGGGGTTAACACCCCATCAACCCTGTTTGGAGGCAGCACCAAAGCCTCAAACTGTTCGCAAGGTCGAGGCGACATCGTCGCACGCGGCGGCGGGTTTGAGACAAAGGTCGGTTGGCGATGGGTCGGACGTTCCGGATCAAGGTGCGCATGCGCCGTTTCAGGCGGCAGCACCCCCGCATCGCCTTCGCGATCCGCTCCTTCATGATCTTCTCGGCGACCTTCGGCGGCGCCTATGGTTTCGTCTCCGGCAGCCGGTCGGAAAACTCCGGCTACGATCCCCATGCCTTTGCGATCGGCGCGAGCCTGCTGTTCGCGATCGCCTGCCTCGGCCTTGCGACGCTCAGCATGCGCCTGCGCTTCGTGGCCAAACGGCTGCGGACGCTCGCCGCCCACAACGAAACCCTAATCGACCGCAATTGGGAGCTGAAGGAAGCGGAAGAACGCGCCCGCAGCCTGTTCGAGCAGCAGGGCGATCTCATCGTGCTGCGCGCGACCGACGGCCGCATCACCTTTGCCAACGAGGCCTATTGCGCGCTCGCGGGACAAAAGCGCAGCGCGCTGGTCGGCACGCGTTTTAATTTCGACGTGCTGGAGCAGGGCGACAGCGCGCGCGAGAGCAACGGCACGCGCATCCATGACCAGAAGATCGCAACCCCGCTCGGCGCGCGCTGGATCGCCTGGCGCGAGGGTTATGTCCGCCTCGATGCCGGCCAGCCCGCCGAATTGCAGAGCGTGGGGCGCGACGTCACCGACCGCACCGAAACCGAGCGCGCCTTGTCCGACGCGCGCGACCAGGCCGACGCCGCCAACCGCGCCAAATCGCGCTTCCTCGCGATGGCCTCGCACGAGATCCGCACGCCGCTCAACGGCATCATCGGCATGGGCGGGCTCCTGCTCGACACCAATCTGACGCCGGAGCAGGCGACCTATGCCAAAGCGGTCAAGACCTCGGGCGAGGCCTTGATGGCGCTGATCGAGGAATTGCTCGACTATTCCAAGATCGAAGCGGGCAAGCTCGATCTCGAGCAGCGTCCCTTCGCGCTCTCGGTTCTGGTCGAGGAGATCACCGAGCTGCTGGCGCCGCGCGCGCAGGCAAAGTCGCTCGAGATCGCGGCCTATGTCGACGAGCGGCTGCCGCTGGAAGTGGTCGGCGACGCCGCGCGGCTGCGCCAGGTGCTGCTCAACCTCGCCGGCAACGCCATCAAGTTCACGGGCAGCGGCGGCGTCGCGCTGATCGTCGAGCCCGGCATCTGGCCGAACGAGATCAGCTTCCTGGTCCGCGACACCGGCATCGGCATTGCGCCGGCAGCGCAGCAGCGCATCTTCCGCGAATTCGAGCAGGCCGACGAGCGCATCGCCCGCACCTATGGCGGCACCGGGCTCGGGCTTGCCATCAGCGAACGCATCGTCAGGCGCATGGGCGGCCGGATTACGCTCGAAAGCGAGCCGGGCAAGGGCTCGACCTTCGAGATCGCGGTGCCGCTTCCGTCGTCGCAAGCCAGCGCGGGACAGACGGCCTTTCCGAGCCCCGACCTCGCCGGCAAGTCGATCCTCCTTGTCGCCGACGGCATCGAAGCCTCGCTGATTGCGCGGCGCCTGGAGCGCTGGGGCGGCCAGACCTGCATGGTTGCGGACGCCGCCGTCGCCGAAGCGCTGCTGCCCGAGCGCTCATGGCACGTCGTGCTGATCGATCGCGCGATCGGCCCTGAATTGGCCGACCAGCTGGGCGACATGGCCCGCGCGCATGCGCCGCAGCGCCTCGTCCTGCTGACGTCGAGCTCGCGCCATGAAAAGTTGTCGCCGGCCTTCACCGGCTTTCTGGTGAAGCCGCTGCGGGCGGCCTCGCTCGCCGCGCGCCTTTCGCTGACGCCGGAGGTCGCCTCGCCCGATCTCGCGCCGGAACCACCGGCTGAAGCTAAGGGCGGGCCACAAGCAAAGGGCCTGTCGATCCTCGTCGCAGAGGACAACGAGATCAACGCGCTGTTGATGCGCTCGCTGCTGACGAAGCTCGGCCATCGCGTCGTGATCGCCGTGCACGGCGAGGCCGCGCTGGAATCCTGGCTCGCAGCGTCATCGGCCGGTACGCCCTATGATCTCGTGCTGATGGATATCCAGATGCCGCAGCTCGACGGCATCGAGGCGACGAAGCGGATCCGCGCGCATGAGGCCGCCACGGGCAGCCACCACACGCCGATCCTCGCGCTCACCGCCAATACGCTGGTGGAGGATCGCTATGCCTGCTTCGAAGCCGGCATGACTGGCTTTCTGATCAAGCCGCTCGATCGCGACAAGCTCGACGAAGCGCTGGCGGGGCTCGCGGCCGCGCGGCGGCTGGCCGTCTGATCGGGAACTTCGCGGGAACCCGGGCCGGTCAGCATTCCATAATTGAAGTCGAGCGGTTTGCGCGTCACCATCCTCGGGGGGCATTTGCAATCGAGGATTTTGCGCATGAACGTGCTTTGCCGCCTCACATTGATTGTCCTGCTCGCCGGCTTCTCCCGACACGCCGCGGCCGATACGCCTGATCTCATCGCCTCGCTCAAGCAAGGCGGCTACGTGCTGATCTTCCGGCACACCGCCACCGACGACAGCCAAAAGGACGTCTATCCCTTCAAGTTCGACGATATGAGCGCGCAGCGCCAGCTCAGCGACAAGGGCAGGGACATGGCGCGCCAGATCGGGGCGGCAATCAAGGAGCTCGCGATCCCGATCGGCGATGTCTACACCAGCCGGCTGAACCGCGCGATCGAGGCCGGCAAGCTGATCTCCGGCCACGAGGTCAAGCCGGTCGATGCGCTGACGGACAGCAGCAATGCCAGCGCGTCGGGAATGGCAAACCCGACCGGCGCCAATGCCAAGGCGGGACAGGCCGTGCGTCAACTCGTCGATACGCCGCCGAAAGCCGGCACCAACACGTTCCTCATTACCCACAAGACAAACATCGCCGATGCCTTCGGCAAGGAGGCCGGCGACGTGCAGGAAGGCGAAGCCTTCGTTTACAAGGCCGGTGGCTCCGGCCCCGCCACCTTTGCGGGGCGCATCAAGATCGCGGATTGGACCGCGAAGACCCGCAAGTGACAGGCCGCATCCATCCGGCCGGCGGCGCGACGGAGGCGGGGCGTGACTTGCGACCGTGACTTGCCGCTCCGCCTCGGTCCTGTGCTAGCAAAGTCCGGTAAGGTGCGACTGGAGGCCGGCGACACGTGAGAACATCGGAAGACCGCTCATTCCTCGTCTGGCTCGGCGCGATCACCCTCGTGTTCGGCTGGCTGCTTTGGCCGTTCTCCGGCGCGGTGTTGTGGGCCACGCTGCTGGCGATCATCTTCGCGCCGGTCTATCGACGCTGCCTGGAAATGTTTCCGGAATGGCGCAACCTTGCTGCGCTCTCCACCGTCATCGTGGTGGTCGTCATGGTCCTGATCCCCGTCGGGATCGTGATCGCGTCGCTCATCGACCAGGGCGGCGAGCTCTACCAGCGCGTTCAGACCGGCGAGATCAATCTGGCTCATCCCCTGCAGCAGCTGAAAGCCGCGCTGCCGGATTGGGCCGCCTCCATATCGGATCGCCTGGCCGGCATCGATCTGACCGCACTGAAGGAACGCCTGTCGAGCCTGGTGGTCCCGGCCGGCCAGCAGCTCGCCGGGCATGCGATCAACCTCGGCCAATTGACGCTGGAGTTCGTCGCGAGCCTGCTCGTGATGCTGTACCTGCTGTTCTTCTTCCTGCGCGACGGCGACGAGCTGAACCTGCGCATTCGCGACGCGCTGCCGCTGCGCGCGAGCCAAACCGCCGAGATCCTGGACGCGTTCACGCTGGCGGTTCGCGGGACGATCAAGGGCATCATCCTGGTTGCGATGATCCAGGGTGCGCTTGGCGGGCTGATCTTCTGGCTGCTCGGCCTGACCGCGCCGCTGCTGGCGGGCGCCATCATGGCACTGCTTTCGCTTCTGCCCGTGCTCGGCTCCGCCCTGGTCTGGGCGCCAGCCGGACTCTATTTGCTTGTGGCCGGCTCGGTCACGAAGGGGCTCATCCTGCTCGCTTTCGGAACCTTCGTGATCGGTCTTGCCGACAATTTTCTGCGTCCTGTCCTGGTCGGCCAGTCGATCCGGATGCCCAGCTACGTCGTGCTGCTGGCCACGCTCGGCGGCCTTGCGACCTTTGGCGCGAACGGCTTCGTCATCGGCCCGCTTGTCGCCGCGATGTTCCTGACGGCATGGCAAATCTTCATCGGTTCAAAAGAGCGGCAGCAGATCCGCAAGTGACCCGTTAGGCGGCGTGCGCCATAAAACGCGGCGCGGAGAGCCTCTCGGGCGGCCCCGGAGTTCCCTTGAAGATGGTGTCCGCCTGCGCGGCGCGCTTGCAATGTGGGCAGACGAAGAGGTGCGCGATGATCGGAACCGGCTCGTCCGCGAGCAATTCGGATCGCCACCATCTCATCTCGATATGGCAATCCGGGCAGGTCGGTGCTTCCAGATGCTCGGCGGCGCTTCTGAGACGATCAACCATGGAGCCCTCGCATTTCGAAGGTCATAGCCGAATACCGCTTGCCGGTCTGCAACAAAAGACACTTTTTGCCCGAACAGACCAGCGCCTGCTCAACCGATGCGATCACAGCCGCCTGAGCGCCACGCTCTCCACCGTGTGGTCGGCGCCCTTTTTCAGGATCAGCGTCGCGCGGGGGCGGGTCGGCAGGATGTTGTCCTCGAGATTGGCGAGGTTGGTGCGCTCCCAGATCGCGATCGCGGTGGCGGTGGCTTCATCGTCCGACAGCAGCGCATAGCGGTTGAAGTAGGATTTGGGATTGGTGAACGCGGTGTCGCGCAGCGCCAGGAAGCGCTTGATGTACCATTGCCGCAGCGCCGCCTCGTCGGCGTCGATATAGACCGAGAAATCGAAGAAGTCGGAGACCACGGGCACCGCCTTGCCGTCCCGCGGCAGCTTGCCGGTCTGCAGCACGTTGACGCCCTCGACGATCAGGATGTCGGGCTGGTCTATCTCGGCCCACTGGTTCGGCACGATGTCGTAGGTCAGATGCGAATAGACCGGCGCGCGCACATGACGCCGGCCGGACTTGATATCGGAGAGGAAGCTGAGCAGCAGCGGCAGGTCGTAGCTTTCAGGGAAACCCTTCTTCTGCATGATGCCCTGCCGATCGAGCACCGCGTTGGGATAGAGGAATCCGTCGGTGGTGATCAGCTCGACCTTCGGACGCGGCGACCAGCGCGCCAGCAGCGCCTGGAGCACGCGGGCCGTGGTGGATTTCCCGACGGCGACCGATCCGGCGACGCCGATGATGTAGGGCACCTTGCGGTCGCGGATGTTGAGGAACTGGCGCTCGGCGTAATACAGGCGCTGCATCGCATCGACGTAGATCGAGAGCAGGCGCGACAGTGGAAGGTAGATGTCCTCGACCTCCTGAAGGTCGAGGCGGTCGTGCAGTGAGCGCAGCCGGTCGAACTCGCCCGGCTCCAGCGTCATCGGCGTGTCGTCGCGCAGTCGCGACCACTCTTCGCGCGTATAAACGCGGTACGGATTATACTGCTGCTCGGGTGCGCGGATATCCATGACGCGACCTTTCCGTTGAGAGCCTGACTAGCTGCCGCTCTTGCGTGACGCTTTCTCTTCCAACCCGGACATGTTCGTCCGCTTGTCCAGCGCCGCCTCGACCTCCTCCAGCTTTACGCCGCGGGCCTTGAGCAAGACAAGGAAGTGATAGAGCAGGTCGGCACTTTCAGCGATCAGATGCGCGCGATCGTTTTCGACTGCTGCGATTACGGTTTCGACTGCTTCCTCACCGAACTTCTTTGCGCAATGCTCGGCGCCCTTGTCGAGGAGCTTGCGGGTATAGGACGCCTCGCCGCCGGCCGCCGCGCGGGCGTCGATGGTCTCGGCCAGATCATGGATCGTGAAACGCGGCATCGGACTTACTCGGAAACACGCTAGGCAGCGGACTTGGCTACGGAGGCCATCCCCGCTACCTCATGTAGCACTTTTACGAACGGGAGTCGTCAGGCATCGAGGCGCATCGCCAGTCCGCGGCGGGCCATGTGCTCCTTGGCTTCGCGGATGGTGAATTCCCCGAAATGGAAGATCGAGGCCGCCAGCACAGCCGTGGCGTGTCCATCGCGGATGCCGTCGACGAGATGGTCGAGATTGCCGACGCCGCCCGAGGCGATCACCGGGACGGGCACGCTGTCGGCGATCGCCCGGGTCAGCGGGATGTCGAATCCTTGCCTCGTGCCATCGCGGTCCATCGAGGTGAGCAGGATTTCGCCGGCGCCGAGCGAGACCACTTCCTGGGCATATTCGATCGCATCGATGCCGGTCGAGTTGCGGCCGCCATGGGTAAAGATCTCCCAGCGGTCACCGCCCGGGCGCTTGACCCGCTTGGCGTCGATCGCGACCACGACGCACTGCTCGCCGAATTTCTCGGCCGCTTCCTTGACGAACTCGCGCCGCGACACCGCGGCGCTGTTGATCGAGACCTTGTCGGCCCCCGCGCGCAGCAGCGTCTTGATGTCGTTGACCTCACGCACGCCGCCACCGACGGTGACAGGCATGAAACAGGCTTCCGCGGTGCGGCGGACCACGTCGAGCATGATGCCGCGGTTTTCATGAGTGGCGGTGATGTCGAGGAAGGTGAGCTCGTCGGCGCCGGCGGCG
This sequence comes from Bradyrhizobium sp. 62B, assembly GCF_030272265.2. NCBI lineage: Bacteria > Pseudomonadati > Pseudomonadota > Alphaproteobacteria > Hyphomicrobiales > Nitrobacteraceae > Bradyrhizobium > Bradyrhizobium sp. 62B. The sequence goes on from NZ_CP092841.2 coordinate 191,188, forward strand.
TCATAGGCAATGGCGGCCTCGACGGGATCGCCGGCATCGCGTAGGTCAACGAAGTTGACGCCCTTGACGACGCGGCCGTCCTTGACGTCGAGGCAGGGGATCACGCGCACCTTGAACATGTGTCGGCTCCTAGGCGGTGCGCGCGTTGCGGATCAAGGTGAGGGCAGCCGCGGGATCGAGCCGGCCGTCGTAAAGCGCGCGGCCCGCAATCGCGCCGGCGAGCTTTTTCGCGCGCGGCGTCAGCATCGCCTTGACGTCCTCGATCGAGGCGAGGCCGCCCGAGGCGATCACGGGAATCGAGATGGCATCGGCGAGCGCAATGGTCGCGTCGAGGTTCAAGCCCTTGAGCAGGCCGTCGCGCGCGATGTCGGTGAAGATGATCGCGGCGACGCCGGCATCTTCGAAACGCTTGGCGATTTCGAGCACCGTGACCTGCGAAGTCTCGGCCCAGCCTTCGACCGCGACCTTGCCGTCGCGCGCATCGAGCCCGACCGCGACGCGGCCGGGGAATGTCTTCGCGGCAGATTTCACCAACTCCGGATCACGCACCGCGGCAGTACCGATGATGACGCGGGTGATGCCCTTGTCGAGCCAGGCTTCGACGGTCTTGAGATCGCGAATGCCGCCGCCGAGCTGCACCGGAATCTTGATCGTCTTCAGCATCGCCTCGACGGCCTCGGCATTCACCGGCTTGCCGGCGAAGGCGCCGTCGAGGTCGACGACGTGCAGATATTCAAAGCCCTGCTCGACAAAGCTCTGCGCCTGCGCGGCCGGATTGAGGTTGAACACGGTCGCGCGCGCCATGTCGCCTTGCTCGAGGCGCACGCATTGGCCGTTCTTGAGGTCGATCGCGGGGAAGAGAATCACGGTTTCCATCGCAAGAAGTTCGAGATCAGAGCAAGGCCGAAGCGCTGGCTCTTCTCGGGGTGAAACTGCGTGCCGATGGCGGTATCCTTGCCGACGATCGCGGTGACAGGCCCGCCGTAATCGGCGCGCGCGAGCACGTCCGCCTCGTTGGCGGCGTTGAGGTGATAGGAGTGTACGAAGTAAGCGTGCTGGCCCTTGGGGCCGAGCGGCAGCTTGTTCAGCACCGGATGCTCCCTGAGCACCTCCAGCGTATTCCAGCCCATGTGCGGGATCTTCAGGCTCTCGTCGCGCGGCGTGATCTTCTCGACGTCGCCGCCGATCCAGTTCAGGCCTTCGGTGATGACATGCTCCTTGCCGCGGCTCGCCATCAGCTGCATGCCGACGCAGATGCCGAAGAACGGCCGCGCCTTCACGCGCACCGCTTCGGTGATCGCCTCGACCATGCCGTTGACGGCGTCGAGCCCGCGCCGGCAATCGGCGAAGGCGCCGACCCCGGGCAGCACCAGGCGGTCGGCTTCGTAAGCTTGGTCCGGATCGCTGGTAACAAAGACCTTTTGCGGGTTCTCCAGGCTGCGCGCGGCGCGCTCGAAGGCCTTCGCGGCGGAATGCAGATTGCCGGAACCGTAATCGATGATGGCGACGCTCATCTTGACCCTCCCGGTTCTGGAAACAATCCAATGATGCCGCCGGCCGGAATCGGCGGCGGGTTCGAGAATGGCTGACCCGGCACGCTGCGGGTCGGCGGCGGGCCGCCGCGATCGACGGCCCATTGATCATTGACGATGCCGTGCTGGGACTTGCTCCAGCGCTCGAAGAAGCGGCGCTCGGCCGTGTCCTCGTCGTCGGCAACCACCACGTCGAGTTGCCGCCAATTGCCGCGCGACAGCGTCCAGCGGCGCAGGCTCGCAGCCTCGAGACCCATCAAGAGGGCGACGATGAGGTCGGCGAAGAAGATCGACGGGCGTCCGACGCCGAGGCTCGACAGCCCCGCATTGAACGCGGCGACGAAGATCAGATAGCCGATCAGCGCCAGCCACAGCCTGTTCCACAGCAGCCAGAGCGGTCCGAAGATCATCGCCCAGAAATGAAAGCCGTCGCGCACGAACACGAATTTGTCGGTCGCGCGCAGATCGGCTCCGGCAGGAGAGGGAGCGTGAACTGTGTAGACAGGCATGGTGATGCCCCGTTCCTCGGAATTCAGTGATAGGCGGCGTGTGCCGCCGGCCGAATGTCAGCCGCCGAGCGAGCCCTTGGTGGACGGGATCTCGCCCACAGCCTTCGGATCGATCGCGACCGCCGTGCGCAGCGCCCGCGCCAGACCCTTGAAGCAGGACTCGGCGATATGGTGGCTGTTATCGCCATATAGGGTCTCGACGTGGAGAGTCACGCCGGCGTTCATGGCGAAGGCCTGGAACCACTCGCGCACCAGCTCGGTGTCGAACTCACCGATCTTGTCGCGGGGGAAGTCGGCCTTGAACACCAGGAACGGGCGGCCCGAGATGTCGATGACCACGCGCGACAGCGTCTCGTCCATGGGCATGTGCACGCCGGCATAGCGGGTGATGCCCGCCATGTTGCCGAGCGCTTGCCTGACCGCCTGGCCGAGCGCGATGCCGGTGTCTTCGGTGGTATGGTGATAATCAATGTGCAGGTCGCCCACCGCCTTGACCGTGAGGTCGATGCGGGAATGGCGGGCGAGGAGATCGAGCATATGGTCGAAAAAGCCGATGCCGGTCGCGATATTGGCCACGCCGGTGCCATCGAGGTTCACGGTGACCTCGATGTCGGTTTCCTTGGTCTTGCGCTTGATCGTCGCGGTGCGCATTGAAAACTGGCTTTCATCCTAGCTAGGGAGCCGAAAACGCCAGTCTATTAACAGCCAAATGCCCCCTTCGCTACTGCGGGAACGGCCGGCCGGCCCTCTACTTCTGCCTATGGTGAGCGAAATTCGGCCCGGAACGGGCCGTTGTGCCCCGGTTGTCGACCGCCTAAATCAGGCCGGACAACGAGGATCATTCATGCAGGATTCCCAGAACAGCTCCCCGGGCTGGCACGGCACCACGATTTTGACGGTCCGCAAGCGCGGCAAGGTGGTGGTCGGCGGCGACGGCCAGGTCTCGATCGGCCAGACCGTGATCAAGTCCAACGCCAAGAAGGTCCGAAAGCTCGGCAAGGGCGACGTGATCGGCGGCTTTGCCGGCGCGACCGCCGACGCCTTCACCCTGTTCGAGCGGCTGGAGGCCAAGCTCGAGCAATATCCGGGGCAGCTGACCCGGGCCGCGGTGGAGCTGGCCAAGGACTGGCGCACCGACCGCTATTTGCGGCGGCTGGAGGCCATGATGATCGTGGCCGACAAGGACGTCTCCCTGGTGCTCACAGGCACCGGCGACGTGCTGGAGCCCGAAGCCGGCGTGATGGCGATCGGCTCCGGCGGCAATTACGCGCTGGCGGCGGCACGGGCCCTGCTCGACACCGACAAGGACGCCGAAACCATCGTCCGCCGCTCCATGGACATCGCCGCGGATATTTGCGTCTACACCAACCGCAATCTGACCATCGAGAGCCTGGCGACAGGGTAGGGCGGAGGGTCATTTGTCCGAAAGCCTATCCACATGCACGGTGCAACCTCTCCCGCTTGCGGAGGAGGTCGTCGCGAAGCGCCGGGTGGGGGCTTTCTCCCCTTGGGGGCTATCCCATTGCGGAGATACCCTCCCCCCAGCCCTCTCCCGCAAGCGGGAGAGGGAGCGCACCGCCATCGGCGCGCGATGACGCCCACCTACACCTTCCGCCCAATGACAGCGGCCGACCTGCCGCTGATCCGGCGGTGGCTGGGCGAGGCCCATGTGGGGGAATGGTGGGGCGATCCGGACGAGCAGCTTGCGCTTGTCAGCGGCGACCTCGACGAGCCCGCGATGGACCAGTTCATCGTGTTGGCCGACGACAAGCCCTTCGGCTATCTTCAGTGCTACCGCCTGACCGCCTGGAATACGGGCTTCGGGCCGCAACCGGAGGGCACGCGTGGGATCGACCAGTTCATCGGCGAAAGCGACATGATCGGACGCGGTCACGGCTCGGCGTTGATCCGGCAGTTTGTCGATGAGCAGTTTCGCAGCGGCCTGCCGCGCATTGTCACCGATCCCGATCCGCTCAATGCGCGCGCCCTGCGCGCCTATGAGAAGGCAGGCTTCGTCCGCGACCGCATGGTCGAGACGCCGGACGGAGCGGCGCTGCTGATGGTGCGCGAAGCATGACGCTGGTTCACGCGCGCGCAAGCAAGACCGCGTTTTCACCACTTGCCTGGGCCGGCATCGCGCTATCGCTGTTGGCTCTGCAGGCCGCGATCCTGCTTGCGATGGGGCGGGTGCCGATCTGCACCTGCGGCACTGTCAAGCTGTGGCACGGCGTGGTGAACAGCTCGGAGAATTCCCAGCACATCGCCGACTGGTACACCTTCTCGCACGTCCTGCACGGCTTCCTGTTCTATGGCCTGACCTGGCTGCTGTTCGCGCGCCTGCCGTTCCTCAGCTTGTCCTGGCCTGCTCGGCTGATCATCGCGATGCTGATCGAAGGTGCCTGGGAGATCGTCGAGAACTCGCCCTTCATCATAGAGCGCTACCGCGCCGGCACGATCTCGCTGGATTATTTCGGCGACAGCATCGTCAACTCGGTCTCCGACAATCTGGCCATGGTGCTCGGGTTCCTCGTCGCGCGCGCACTGCCGGTCTCGATGACCGTCCTGATCGGCCTCGCCTTCGAGATCATGCTGGCGCTGCACATTCGCGACAATCTGACGCTCAACATCCTGATGCTGATCCATCCGATCGAGGCGGTGAAGCAATGGCAATCCGGCCCGCCGATCATCTGACGGCCGAAAAAAGCGGCTTGTCCTCCTCCGCAACTGACCCTAGCTAAGGTCCCATGACAGACTTCTCTCCGCGTGAAATCGTTTCCGAACTCGACCGTTTCATCGTCGGCCAGGCCGATGCCAAGCGCGCCGTCTCGATCGCGCTGCGCAATCGCTGGCGGCGACAGCAGCTCGAAGGCTCCTTGCGCGAGGAGGTGCTGCCGAAGAACATCCTGATGATCGGCCCCACCGGCGTCGGCAAGACCGAAATCGCGCGGCGATTGGCAAAACTCGCGAACGCGCCCTTCCTGAAGGTGGAGGCGACCAAATTCACCGAGGTCGGATATGTCGGCCGCGACGTCGAGCAGATCGTGCGCGACCTCGTCGAGGTCGCGATCGCCCAGGTCCGCGAGAAGAAGCGCAAGGACGTGCACGCCCGGGCCCAGCTCGCCGCCGAGGAGCGCGTGCTCGATGCGCTGGTCGGCGCCAATGCCTCTTCCACAACGCGGGAATCCTTCCGCAAGAAGCTGCGCGCCGGCGAGCTCAACGACAAGGAAATCGAGGTCGAGACGCAATCCTCCGGCGGCGGCATGCCGATGTTCGAGATCCCGGGAATGCCGGGCGCGCAGATGGGCGCGATCTCGATCGGCGACATTTTCGGCAAGTTAGGGGGCCGCAGCAAGACGCGGCGCCTGACCGTGGAAGGCTCGCACGAGATCCTCGTCAACGAGGAATCCGACAAGCTGCTGGATAATGATCAGCTGACGCTGGAGGCGATCAGCGCGGTCGAGAACAACGGCATCGTGTTCCTCGACGAGATCGACAAGATCTGCGCCCGTGACGGCCGCGTCGGCGGCGACGTCTCGCGCGAGGGCGTGCAGCGCGATCTCTTGCCGCTGATCGAAGGCACCACGGTCTCGACCAAGCATGGCGCGGTCAAGACCGACCACATCCTGTTCATCGCGTCCGGCGCGTTCCACGTCGCAAAGCCGTCCGACCTGTTGCCGGAATTGCAGGGCCGCCTGCCGATCCGCGTCGAATTGCAGGCGCTGACCCGCGACGACATGCGCCGCATCCTGACCGAGCCCGAGGCCTCGCTGATCAAGCAATATGTCGCCTTGATGCAGACCGAGGGCGTGACGCTCGACATCACCGACAGCGCCATCGACGCGCTCGCCGACGTCGCGGTCGCCGTGAACTCGACCGTCGAGAACATCGGCGCGCGGCGGCTGCAGACCGTGATGGAGCGGGTGCTGGACGAGATCTCCTTCACCGCCCCCGACCGCAGCGGCGAGACCGTCAAGGTCGACGCCGATTTCGTGCAGAAGCACGTCGGTGATCTCGCCAAGAACGCGGATCTGAGCCGGTTTATTTTGTAATTCGGGGCGGTCACGCTATGGATGCGGCGTGACCGTACGCATCCTGCAAAATCCCTGGCGCCTGCTGCTCGCGATCAACGCGGCGGTGATCGTCGGCGTGTTCGTGCACAAGATCCAGCTGCCGCCTTACGTCCCCTACATCCACCTCCTGGTCGATTACCATTTCGGCTTCATCAAGCGCGCGCTGATCGGGGCAGCCGTCGCGCTTTTCACCGACAAGGTGCCGGTCTGGCTGGTATTCGCGCTGGGCGGGGTGACGTGGCTGGCGACGCTGGGGCTCTATGCCAGAGTTTTCCAAAGGACCTTCGGCTTCACCGCGAAGACGCTGCCGCTGTTCGTCTTCATCGCGGGCTCGCCGTTCTTCCTGAAGAATTTCATGCACACGCTCGGCCATTTCGACATCTATGGCTGTGCGCTGGCCATGATTCTGCTGCTGATGCCCGCGCGCTCGCTGCTGTTCGTCGCCACGGCAGCGCTGTTCTCGGTCATCCTCGTGCTGATCCACCACATTCATCTCTTGATGTATGTGCCGACGATCGTCACCATCGTCGTGATCAGGCACTATCTCGCTTACGGGCTTGATCGCGGCAATGTCGCGTTCGGTATCGTCGCCCTCGCGATCGTCTCCGCGCTGTTCTTCGCCGCGCAATTCTGGGGAACGATGCCGATCCCGGAGGCGGACTTCGTCGCCTATCTGAAAACGCGCATGGCCGATCCCTCGCGCACCGATCTCTTGCAATTCGCCTATATCTGGTACCAGCCGCTGGCGAAGGAAGTTTCCGACACCTGGGGCCGCCTGCCGCACAACAGCCTCGGCATACCCGTATTCGTGTTGCTGATCTGGCTGCACACGCCGCTATGGCGTTTCCTCGCGAAGCTGATCGGCACGCTCGCGAGCGAGATGCACCGCCGCCTCGTCATCGCGGCGCTGATCGGCATCAGCCTCGCCTATCTCGTGATGTTCGCGATGGTGTTCGACTATTCGCGCTGGATCTCGAACTGGGCGGTGTGCATGTTCCTGATCCTGCATGCGGTGAAGATGCTGCCGGCGGCGCACGAGACTGCGCTGATTCCGCCTGACGACCGGAAGACAAACATCTTCGGCCTGATCATCACCCTGATCCCGCGCGTCGGAATCATCCGGCCGTTCTAGAGTCTGGCCCGCCTGATCCGCACATACAGCGCGCCCTCGCCGCCATGGCCGATATGCGCCGTCTCGAATCCCACGACGAAGGCGCGGAATTCCGGCAGGCTCAGCCATTCCGGCACCTGGCGGCGCAGCACGCCGCTTTCGCCGCCACTGCGGCCCTTGCCGGTGATGACGAGCACGAAGGTCAGTCCGTCATGATGGGCACGGTGCAGGAAGCCGGTCAGCGCGCGATGGGCGCGCGTCTGGGTCATGCCGTGCAGGTCGAGCCGCGCCTCGATCTCGCTGCGGCCACGCGACAGCTTTGTGCGCTCGCGCTTGCCAAGCGGGGCCAAGGGCGGGACTTGCGGCTTCGCGATTCGCGGCGCCGGGGCCTCAGCCACCGGCCGCGGCGGTGGCGAGGTCCGCAGCGCCGGGCCTACCAGTGAAGGTCCAGCGATCGGCGCGGCGTGCGCCTTGACCCCCGCCTTGACTACCGCCTTGGCCACGCGGTGCTTCCGCAGCGGCTTGACCTGTTTGGCGACCGTCTCCCACAGCTCGCGCTCCTCCTCGCTCAGCGCGCGACGACGCGGCGAGGGGCGAGGCTCCAGCACGGGCGGACGGGACGATCGCTTCATTGCTGCCGATGGGGACGCTTCTTCACCGGCCGCTGCGGTTCGGGAGCGGGCTCGATCGCGGGGCGCGGCACCGGTAGCGGGACCGGACCTGCGGTGGCAATTGTTTCGGTCTTGTTGTCCGCTGAAGCGGCCGCCGCTGCCGGCTTCGTCGTCCCCTTGCCCTGATCGGTCTGCGGAAACAGCTTTGCGATCTTCTCCGAGGGACGCGGATCAGGCACCGGCAGGCGCGCGGCACGAACCGAGGGATCGAGGCCCTTCGGCACCAACATGACAAAGTGCATGGGATGGCGCAGCCGGCCGGAGACGCGGCCGGCTTCCTGCCCGGCGCCGAAAAACAGATCGGCGCGGGCCGGTCCAATGATGGCCGAGCCGGTGTCCTGCGCGATCATCAGCCGATGGAATGGTGTCTTCGCGCGGTCGGATTCGATCGGCAGCTCGCCCTCGATGAAGAACGGCGTGCCGTAGACATGCAGCGATTTGTCGACCGCGATCGAGCGTCCCGCCGTCAGCGGAATGCCTTGCGCACCCACCGCCTCGTCCTTGTCGGACAAATTGACCTCGCGAAAGAAGATGTAGGCCCGGTTCGCGCGGCGCAGCTCCTTGGCGCCGTCAGGGTTTTGCGTCATCCACTCCCTGATCTTCTGCATCGACATCTCTTCCCTGGGGATGATGCCGCGCTCGATCAGGATGCGCCCGACGGCGGTGTAGGGATAGCCGTTATAGGCGTCGTAGTTGAGGCGGACCGAGCTGCCGTCGTCGAACTTGATGCGCGCCGAACCCTGGATCTGCGCGAACAACAGATCCGTGGGATCCTTCAGCCAGGCGATCTCCAGTCCGCGGCCGGCGATCTTGCCGTCCTCGATCTCGCCGCGGTCGTAATAGGGCACCAGCTTGCGGCGGCCGATCTTGCGATAGACCGGGCCCTTGTTGGGCAGGCTCACCGAATCCTGCTTGTAGCCGCGCACGAACAGATTCGAAGGGCGGCGGTAGACAGGAACGTTGTAGATGTCGGTCTGTGTGCGCGATCCCTCCAGCACCGGCTCGTAATAGCCGGTGACGAAACCATCGGGCTCGCCGAGCCGCGAGATGCGCAGCGGCGCAAAATTCTCCTCGAAGAAGGTCTTTGCTTTCGCGTCGTCGCTGAGCTCGAGCGTCTTCGCGACCTTGCAAGGCTCGTTCAGCGAACCTGCCAGCGCTTTCGGTTCAGTCGCGCCGGTCTGCGCATTGATCGACTTGCAGCTCGCACGGAACGTCTTGAACGCGGCGAGATGATTGTCGTCGCCCCAGCCCTTCACGTCCGCCCAGGCCAGCGGCATGTATTGCGCGCCTGATATTTCGAGCGGCAGGGGGAGTTGCGGATAGGGCAAGGCCCGCGGCGGAGCAGCGGGCAAGTGCGGGAGATGATGGTGATGGTTGCGGTAGTGGCGCCGCGCCGCCTCGGCGCCGAGCGAAAACGACGACAGCACGACGACGCCTGCGCAAAGCGCGGTCGCGCTGTTCTTCAATAGGATCTTAATTCGCGCTTCCGGTGCCAACCAGCTTCCAGTTCGGATCGCGAGAGGTGATGTCGCGGGCGAAAGTCCAGATGTCGGTGATGTCGGCAACCGTGTCGGCACTGCCGTCGACGATGTTGCCGGCCTTGTCCCGGGTGGCCGAGATCATCTGCGAGACGAAACGGATCGTGAGCTGGGCGGTCCGGTCGCGCAGCTCGGCGCCGACCAGCTCGGCCTTGTCGATCGAGACGAAGCGGGTCTCGGTCTTCTGCTCGTTCTTCTCGCGTTCCTTGATCGCCGCGTCGAAGCTGTCATAGACGTCCGGCGACAACAGGTCGCGCAGCGCGCGGCGGTCGCCGTTGGCGAAGGCCAGCACGATCATCTCATAGGCGCCGCGGGCGCCCGAGATGAAATGACGCGGGTCAAAGGTGGAATCCTTCTCGACGATGGCATCCAGGCCCTGCGCCAGCGTGGTCCCGGGTTCGGCGAGGCCCTTCCAGCGGTCGGAGGGCGGGGTTGGGTCGGCGGTCGGCGCCAGCGGGGCCTGGTCGATCACCTTGCCCGGCATGGTCACGACGTTGTTGTCCTGGGCACCCCCCAGCGCATTGCGGGCGGCGGTCCGATCGAAAGGCGGCCGTTCGTTGCCGGTGCGCTGCCCCAGCACGCTGCGCAGCCGCAGAAAGATGAAGACCGCCAGCGCCAGGAAGATGATGGTGTAGATGTCCACGTCGTATTCGCTTTCTGGCCGATGCCTGGGTCTTCGCTTTTGGGGTCGTCGCCGGGAAAATCAATCCGGCCAGTAGACCGTTCCACACGGGAACGGCAAGTCTACATCACCATTTTAGGTCCACGTCAGGTCCTGGGGATGTAGGCACGAAATCTTGCCCGGCCAATGGCGCCTTTTGGCACAGCACCGAGTGTAGCGCGTTTTATGCTTAAGGGGAAACCCGATCCTGCCCGGAAATCGCGCATCTTCAATCGTTTAAGGCGCTATTTTGCGGAAAAGGCCGGATGACCGCCGCAAGGCTTGGCGCGGCCGGAAATCCCACCCCGGGACCGTTCGTCCTTGTGGAACGAGGCAGCCCTATGTTAGCCAACCGCCGCGAAATTCAGCCCAAATCGGGTAAGGAGAGACTCTCATGACCAACGGTAACGGCACCCCTCCCGAGGCGGCCCAGGCTCCCCAGCTCAACGTGCTGGCGCAATATACCAAGGACCTGTCGTTCGAAAATCCGAACGCGCCCAGCTCGCTCCAGCAGCAGAGCCAGCCGCCCCAGATCAACATCCAGATCAACGTCAGCGCCAACAATCTCAGCGAACAGGAGTTCGAGGTGACGCTGTCGGTCGAGGGCAAGGCCGAGACCGCGGGCAAGATCATGTTCTCGTTCGAGCTCGCCTATGCCGGCGTGTTCCGCATCGCCAACGTGCCGAAGGAGAATCTGCATCCGCTGGTCATGATCGAGTGCCCGCGCCTGCTGTTCCCGTTCGCACGCGAGATCATTGCCACCGCAGTGCGCGACGGCGGGTTCCCGCCCTTGATGCTGGATCCGGTCGACTTCGTCGGTCTCTATCGCCAGAACATGGAGCGGCAAATGGCCTCCCAGGGCGGCGGCCAGACCGGTCAGGCCTAACTCAACCTTAACCAGCCGGAGAGGCGACTGGAGCAACGAGATACTCGTTCCAGATCGCCTTTTCGCCCATCGTTGCGATGAAGGCCCGGTGGGCCTCCCGCTCGGCATCAGAAACCCGCGGCGCAAGCGGCACCAGGCGCTGCCGCCGCGGCGTATCACCCGCAGCATTGATGCGAATCTCTTCGCTCTCCGACGCCAGAAGCAGCTGCGACTGCCGTGCCCCGACCAGATCGACATAGACCTCGGCCAGCAGCTCGGCATCCAGCAGCGCGCCGTGCTTGGTGCGGTGTGAATTGTCGATCGCATAGCGCGAGCAGAGATCGTCGAGCCGGTTCGACACGCCGGGATGCTTGCGTCGCGCCAGCAGCAGCGTGTCGACCAGCCGCTCACGCGGGATCGCTGCGCGCTTGATCCTGTCGAGCTCGGCGTTGATGAAGCCGATGTCGAACGAGGCATTGTGGATCACCAGCGGCGCATCGCCGATGAACTCCAGAAACGCATCGGCGACTTCGTGGAACAGCGGCTTGGTCGACAGGAATTCCGCCGACAGCCCGTGCACCGCGAAGGCTTCCGCCGGCATGTCCCGCTCAGGATTGATATAGACGTGATAGGTCTGGCCAGTCGGCATGCGGTTGAAGACCTCGACGCAGCCGATTTCGACCAGACGATCGCCGCGGAGCGGATCGAAGCCGGTGGTTTCGGTGTCGAGGACGATTTCGCGCATGACTAGAGATCAGTAAGTTGAGATCGGAGTGCTGAACGCCGGCGAGGCGGCGAATCAGGCTCGCCGCTGCGGCATCTTAACGACCTCGGCGAGGATGTGCGCGATTTGCGCCCGCACCGGCTCGAGTCCGTGCGAGGTATCCACCACGAAATCGGCCCGCTTGCGCTTCTCGGCATCGGGCGTCTGCTTGGCGATGATGGCGTCCAGCTTGGCCTCGTCCATCGTGCCGCGCGCCAGCACCCGCTCGCGCTGGAGTTCCGGCGAGGTCGAGACCACGACCACCGCATCGACCCGCTTCTCGCCGCCGGTCTCGAACAGCAGCGGGATATCCAGCACCACGACCGGCGCCTTGGCAGCCTCGGCCTCGGCAAAGAACTTTTGCCGGGAGGCGCCGAGCATCGGATGCACGATCTGCTCGAGCTGCTTGATGGCGGCGGGATCGTGTACCACGCGCGCCGACAATTTTGGCCGGTCCACCTTGCCGTTCACGGTGGTGCCGGGAAAGGCGGCCTCGATCGCCGGCGCCGCTTCACCTTCATAGAGCTGATGCACGGCTGCATCGGCGTCGTAGACGGGCACGCCGGCCTCCGCGAACAGCTTTGCGGTGGTCGATTTGCCCATCCCGATCGAGCCGGTCAGTCCGAGGATCCGCATCAGCCTACAGCCATGTCTGTCATTCACACGGCAACTAGCCGTTCGCTTCGCAGGAACGCAAGCAGCGGCAGCAACGGCAGACCGAGAATGGTGAAATGATCGCCCTCGATGCGCTCGAACAGATGGATGCCCAACCCCTCCAGCTGATAGGCGCCGACGCTGGTCGTAACGGCGTCGCCGGCAACATCCAGATACGCTGAAAGCTCGCCCTCGGTCATCTCACGCATCGTCATGCGGGCGATCGAGACGTCTTCGAAAACAATCTTGCCGTCATGCGCCACGGCGACTGCGGAGTTCAGCTCATGGCTGTTGCCGGCGAGCTCGCGCAATTGCGCCAAGGCCTGCGGGCGGCCCGCGGGCTTGTTGAAGAGACGGTTGCCAAGAGCCAGCGTCTGATCGGCGCCGATCACGTAGCTCCCGGGATAACGGGCGCAGACCGCCTTGGCCTTTTCGCGCGCCAGCAGCAAAGCGATCTCGCGCGGATTTGAAAGCTGTGAAGCGCCTTGAATACCGCGTTCGTCGATATCAGCGGTCACAGCCCTGAACTCCAGCCCGGCATTGGCCAGCAGCATTTTTCGCGCGCTGCTCTGCGACGCCAGGATCAACGGAGATGTGCCGAGCCACAGACCCATCGCGAAAACTATTCGGAAGGCCGGTTGCGTTGGCGATCGCTGTAGAGCTTCATGATCGCCGCCGCGGTTTCCTCGATCGAGCGGCGCGTGACGTCGAGCAGCGGCCAATCGTGCTTGGCGCTGAGCTTGCGCGCAAACGCGACCTCCTCGGTGACCGATTGCTTGTCGGTGTAAGTGTCGCTGCCGGACTCGGCTCCCATGGAGAGCAGGCGATTCTGACGGATCTGGATCAGCCGTTCCGGCGTCGCGTGCAGGCTGACCACCAATGGCCGCGTCAGCGTCTCCAATTGCGAGGGCACCGGAATGCCCGGAACCAACGGCACGTTGGCGGTCCGGATGCCGCGGTTCGCGAGATAAATCGACGTCGGTGTTTTCGAGGTGCGGGACACGCCGACCAGGACGACGTCGGCATCGTCGAGGCCTTCGACATGCTGGCCGTCGTCGTGGATCATCGTGTAGTTCAGCGCGTCGATGCGCTTGAAATATTCCGCGTTGAGGACGTGCTGGGCGCCGACGCGGCCGGTGGTTGCCGCGCCAAGATAGGCTTCGAACAGCTGCATCACCGGGCCGATGATCGACAGGCTCGGAACGTTGATCCCCTTGCACTTGTCCTCAAGCCTGGAGACGAGATCCTTCTCGAGCAGCGTGAACAGCACGATTCCCGGCGCCTCCTCGATCTCGTCGAGGACCCGATCGAGCTGCTTCTGGCTGCGCACCAGCGGATAGACGTGCTCGACCGGCGTCACGTTGGCGTATTGAGCCGCAACCGCGCGAGCCACGGTGATCAGCGTCTCGCCGGTGGAGTCGGAGACGAGGTGCAGATGGAAATAATTGTTCGAGGTCGGCACAAAAACTCTTTGTATGAGGGCGGTGTGGTTTGTGGATTTCTGTGGACCTTAACCCCTCGGAAAGGGTTGCGCGACACCAGGGGCGGGACAAGTGCCAATTTTCTTCACACCGCTGCCCGTCTGAACAAGTTCGCCGGCCTGCCGGGCGGGAAACGGGATTATGCGGACAACCCCCTTGATAAGCTGCCGACAGAAAGGCGCAAGCCTTTGAGGCTGGCCGACTTATCGCGGAGCGCCAGGAACGATAGGGGATATGTTGATGGGTGTGAACAAGCGCGCGCGAACCCGCGGATGGAATTGCATGAGTCCAATCCACGGTCACATAGACTCAAACCTTAAGAATCTAAGATTCTAGATTTGAGGAAGGCACACCGGACGGATATGTGTGCACGGTGAGACCTTAACGAGTTCTTACTATCCCCAGTTCCATTCGCTGGGCAGCAATCCGGGGCCGAAAATGTTCGAAGACGTCTATCTCTGGATCAAGGCCCTGCACGTGATCGCCGTCATCGCCTGGATGGCGGGCATGCTCTATCTGCCGCGGCTGTTCGTCTATCATTCCGAGGCCGAGATCGGCTCGAAGCAGTCGGAAACGTTCAAGGTGATGGAGCGTCGGCTGCTCAAGGCCATCATCAATCCCGCCATGATGGTCACCTGGCTCGCCGGGCTCTATCTCGCCTGGTCCGGCCATTGGTTCTCGTTCGGCTGGCTGCACGTAAAACTGGCACTGGTCCTGGCGATGTCGGCGGTCCACGGCTTTTTTTCCCGCTGGCTGAAGGATTTCGCTGCCGACCGGCGCCCGCGCACCCAGAAATTCTATCGCATTATCAACGAGGTGCCGACTGTCCTGATGATTTTCATCGTCATCATGGTGATCGTGAAGCCGTTCTAGGCAAGGCCCCTCGCGAATAGCTCAGCGCTTCTTCTTGCGGAGCTGGAAGCGATTTTCTATATTGTCGACATCCCACCCAACGCAGGCGGATGTGGTTGTGTCTGAGCTTTCCAGAGGCCGGACACCGCATCAGGTTTGAAGCCTCATCGGCACTTAACCTTGCCAGACCTGCGGACCTTCTCTTCTCACGTCCGCATTTCAGAGCCTCCTCGCACCCCCCCTCCCCAGGTTACCCCACAGGACCACCCCAATGCGGGAAATTAAACTCGAAGACCTCAAGTCCAAAACGCCGGCCGAGCTCGTCTCGTTTGCGGAGGAGAATGGGGTCGAGAACGCCAGCACGATGCGCAAGCAGGAGCTGCTGTTCGCCATCCTCAAGCAGCTCGCACTCGCTGAGACCGACATCGTCGGCCAGGGCGTCGTCGAAGTGCTTTCCGATGGCTTCGGCTTCCTCCGTTCGCCCGATGCGAATTATCTGCCGGGCCCCGACGACATCTACGTTTCGCCGTCGCAGATCCGCCGTTTCGGCCTGCGCACCGGCGACACCATCGAAGGCCACATCCGCAGCCCGAAAGAGGGCGAGCGCTATTTCGCGCTGCTGAAGGTCAACACGCTCAACTTCGAGGATCCGGAAAAGGCCAAGCACAAGGTCAATTTCGACAACCTCACGCCGCTGTTTCCGAATCAGCGCTTCCGCATGGAAATCGACGATCCGACGCGGAAAGACCTGTCTGCACGCGTGATCGACATCGTCGCTCCCATCGGCAAGGGCCAGCGCGCATTGATCGTTGCGCCGCCGCGCACGGGTAAGACCGTGCTGATGCAGAACATCGCGCACTCGATCACGCACAATCATCCCGAATGCTACCTGATTGTGCTCTTGATCGACGAGCGTCCGGAAGAAGTCACGGACATGCAGCGTTCGGTGAAGGGCGAGGTCGTCTCCTCGACCTTCGACGAGCCGGCGGTGCGTCACGTCCAGGTCGCCGAGATGGTGATCGAGAAGGCCAAGCGTCTCGTCGAGCATGGCCGCGACGTCGTCATCCTGCTCGATTCGATCACGCGCCTCGGCCGCGCCTACAACACCGTCGTGCCGTCATCCGGCAAGGTGCTGACCGGCGGTGTCGACGCCAACGCGCTGCAGCGCCCGAAGCGCTTCTTCGGTGCCGCCCGCAACATCGAGGAGGGCGGCTCGCTGACCATCATCGCGACCGCACTGGTCGATACCGGCAGCCGCATGGACGAAGTCATCTTCGAAGAGTTCAAGGGCACCGGTAACTCGGAACTGATCCTAGACCGCAAGGTCTCGGACAAGCGCACCTTCCCGGCGATCGACATCTCGCGCTCCGGCACCCGCAAGGAAGAGCTCATCACCGACCCGCAGGTGCTCAAGAAGATGTACGTGCTCCGCCGCATCCTCAATCCGATGGGGACGATGGACGCGATCGACTTCCTGCTCGACAAGCTGCGTTCGACCAAGAGCAATTCGGAGTTCTTCGACTCCATGAATACTTGAGTGCAGTGCAGCATAAGATCAGAGGGCGCCTTCGGGCGCCCTTTTGTTGTGCGCTGTTGCTGCGGAAGAGCTGCAGCATAACCGATGTCGGGACGACCAATTCCTGCCTTCGATTAATCTGTTGATATATCTAGAAAATGCTTGAATTCGGCTCGGCCGAACTGCTGCCTGAGAAGGTGTTTCTGCAGCAAAATCTGGCGGATATACTGCAGTGCAATAGAAAATTGCTGCGGGATTTGTGCAGCAAAATGTGCCGCGGACGGAGCTGAAGCCGACATTTGCTTTTTCGCCGGCAGCCGGACAAATGGGCCATGCATCCGCGAGACCAGACCATTTTTGCGCTGTCATCCGGCCGGGCGCCCAGCGCGATCGCGGTGGTGCGCGTGTCGGGCTCGCAGGCCGGCAAGGTGCTGACGATGCTTGCCGGCAAGCTGCCGGCCCCGCGGCAGGCCAGCCGCCGCGTGCTCCGGGATAGGGCCGGGGAGCCGATCGATGATGCGATGGTGCTCTGGTTTCCAGGACCTGCCAGTGCGACCGGCGAGGACGTCGCCGAGTTCCACACTCATGGCGGCCGCGCGGTGCTGGCGACGCTGCTCACCTCTGTTTCTTTTATTCCGAATACACGGGCGGCCGAACCGGGTGAGTTCACGCGGCGGGCATTCGAGAACGGCAAGCTCGACCTGACCGAGGCCGAGGGTCTCGACGATCTCATTCACGCCGATACCGACCGGCAGCGGCGCCAGGCGCTGCGCCAGTTGCAGGGCCTGCTCGGCGACCGCGCGCGCGACTGGCGCGAGCGCATCATTGAGGCGTCGGCGCTGATCGAAGCCGGCATCGATTTTTCCGATGAAGGCGACGTGCCCGCGGAATTGATGGCGCCGGCGATCAGCGCCATCAAGGCGCTGCATGACGAAATTGCAAAAGTCCTTGCGACACAGGCACATTCTGAACGTCTGCGCGACGGGCTGGTGGTTGCGATCGCCGGCGAGCCGAATGTCGGCAAGTCGACGCTGATGAATCAGCTCGCGCGCCGCGAGGTCGCGATCGTCTCGCCGCATGCCGGTACGACGCGCGACGTGATCGAGGTGCAGCTCGACCTCGACGGTTATCCGGTCACGGTGATCGACACCGCCGGCATTCGCGAGACCGACGATCCGGTCGAGCAGGAGGGCGTGCGCCGCGCCCGCGCGCGGGCCGAAGACGCCGACCTCGTGTTATGGCTGGTCGAACCCGAGCAAGCCGTTGATCCGGTGCCGTTGCAGTCGCTTCAAAATTCCGGCACGGAGAGCGATCGGTCCGGCGGCCCGGTGTGGATCGTCCGAAACAAGATTGACCTGCGTAGAGCCGGAGGTTCCGCCGCGCCGGGCGAGTTTGCGATCTCGGCGCGAAAAGGCGATGGCGTCCCCGAGCTGGTCGAGGCGCTCGTCAAATTCGCAGCCGAGTTCTTCGGAGCCAGCGAGGGCGCCGTTGTGACCCGGGCGCGCCAACGCGACTTGTTGAGCCGTGCGTCGGACAGCTTGCGCCGGAGCCTCGAGCTTGTAGAAGAAGGCGAAGAGCTGGCCGCCGAGGAATTGCGTGCCGCCGCTTATGCCTTGGGCCGGTTGCTGGGTCGGGTGGACGTCGAGGACGTCCTGGGTGCCATTTTTCAGAAATTCTGCATCGGAAAGTAGCGCTAGTTCTTCATTGTAGAACTAGCGCTTGTTCCATTTCTTGTGTTTCACGTGAAACGCGCTCCATCTTTCAGGCCTCGTAGCCCGGATGGAGCGTAGCGCAATCCGGGGCGGTCATAGCCGGGCCAGTGAGTTTCCCCGGGCGCTTCATCCGGCCGGGTTCCGGTCGTTTCACGTGAAACAGGCGACCGCCGGGCTGGTCTCGTCTCCCCATTGCCGCTAGCCAGCCGGAAAGCGCAACTGTCGAGATGATTGGTGTGCTCCCGATCCCGTCATTAAGAGGCGCTCCTAAAACGAAGCAATCCAGACCGCCATCAGGGGAGACAGGGGCTAGCTTGCTTCGCTGCGCTCCCAACGACCGGGCCCGTCGCCGCCGGGCTTTGGCCCCGGCGCTTCAGGCATGGGCATTCCGTTTCACGTGAAACAGCATCCCTCCCAAGGTTTCCTACTTTGCATGGGGTTGTTTTCGCAAAATCGTTTTTACCGTCCCGCTCGGCACATGTTTCACGTGAAACACCGTGCGCCCCAGTTTCCGCTTCCGGCTTTCCCGCCCCTGAGCTAGAAGTCCGCCCATGCGAACAGAGCGAGAGAGCTTCGACGTCATCGTGATTGGCGGCGGCCACGCCGGCTGTGAAGCCGCGGCTGCGTCTGCCCGGATGGGCGCCGCGACCGCCCTGGTCACGCACCGTTTCTCGACCGTCGGCGCGATGTCCTGCAATCCCGCTATCGGGGGTCTCGGCAAGGGCCATCTCGTCCGAGAAGTCGACGCTCTCGATGGTCTGATGGGTCGGGTCGGCGATGCCGGCGGGATCCAGTTTCGCGTCCTCAATCGCCGCAAGGGTCCTGCTGTCCGCGGTCCCCGGGCCCAGGCGGACCGGAAGCTCTATGCCGCTGCGATGCAGGCCGCGATCCAGGAGACCGAGGGCCTTTTCATCATTGAAGGCGAAGCCGACGAGCTGATCGTGACCGATGGCCGAGTGACTGGATTGCGCCTGGCTGACGGCCGGGAGCTCCGGGCAGGGGCCGTTGTCGTCACCACCGGCACCTTTCTCCGTGGTTTGATCCATCTCGGTGAGAAGAATTGGCCGGCCGGCCGGGTCGGCGAGGCCCCCGCGATGGGTCTGTCGGCCTCCTTCGAGCGAGCCGGCTTCACCTTGGGACGGCTCAAGACCGGCACTCCGCCGCGTTTGGATGGCACCACGATCGACTGGTCCGCGGTCGAGATGCAGCCCGGTGACGAGCCGCCGGAGCCCTTCTCGGTCATGACCGAGCGGATCACGACACCGCAGATCCAGTGCGGGATCACCCGGACCACCGCGGCAACGCATGAAGTGATCCGGGTCAATGTCCATCGCTCCCCGATGTACTCCGGCCAGATCAAGAGCTCCGGACCGCGCTATTGTCCCTCGATCGAGGACAAGATCGTCCGCTTCGGCGACCGTGACGGTCACCAGATCTTCCTGGAGCCGGAAGGGCTCGACGACAGCACGATCTATCCCAACGGCATCTCGACGTCGCTGCCCGAGGAGGTCCAGCTCGCGATCCTCGCCAGCATCCCGGGTCTGGAGCGGGTGAAGATGGTCCGTCCCGGCTACGCCATCGAATACGACCATATCGATCCCCGGGAGCTCGATCCGACCCTGCAGACCAAGCGTCTGCGCGGGCTGTTCCTGGCCGGGCAGATCAATGGCACCACCGGGTACGAAGAAGCGGCCGGGCAGGGCATCGTGGCCGGTCTGAATGCGGCGCTTGCCGCGAGCGGAGCAGCACTGACGGTGTTCGATCGTGCTGATGGCTATCTCGGGGTGATGATCGACGACCTCGTCACCCGCGGCATCAGCGAACCCTATCGGATGTTCACCTCGCGGGCCGAGTACCGGCTGACGCTGCGGGCGGACAATGCCGATCAGCGTCTGACGGAGAAGGGCATCGCCCTGGGGTGTGTTGGAAGCGCCCGAACCCTGCACCATCGCGCCAAGATGGACGCCCTGAACGCAGCCCGGACGCTCTCGAAGTCGCTGACCGTCACCCCGAACGAGGCGATCAAGCACGGATTGTCCCTGAACCGCGATGGCCAGCGCCGGTCGGCCTTTGAGCTGATCGCTTATCCGGAGATCGGTTGGAGCCAGGTCCGGGCGATCTGGCCGGAGCTATCAGCCATCGATCCCGTCATCGCGACCCATCTCGAGATCGACGCCAAGTACGATGTCTATCTCGAGCGCCAGAGTGCAGACGTCGAGGCTTTTCGGCGCGACGAGGGGATGGTGCTGTCGGAGGTCGACTACAGCCTCGTGCCCGGTCTCTCCAACGAGGTCCGCGCCAAGCTGGAGAAGGCGCGGCCGTTCACGGTCGGCCAGGCCGGCCGGATCGACGGCATGACACCAGCGGCGCTCGGCATCCTCGCGGCCTATCTTCGTCGCGAGGCACGGAAGACTTCCAAGGCAATCGCATAAGCCAATTGCAATAGGCGTTTCACGTGAAACAGCGCGGACCGGGCGGAGACAGACCGCTATCGCGACGACCCGGCACAGGTGAGGGCGCGGGTCATCGATCTGATCCGGGGCCCGCCAAGCCGAAGATCGACAAAGCCAGCGCGAACGATCCCGCACTCGATTCCATCATCGCCGCGGACAAGCGGGCGGCGTTGAAGCTCGCGCCCGTTTCACGTGAAACCGAGGACCGGCTTGATCGCTACATCGCGCTGCTCCGGGAGTGGCAGGCCAAGACCAATCTGGTCGCACCTTCGACCCTGCCACAGCTTTGGACCCGGCACATTGCCGACTCGCTCCAGCTGGTCGAGCTCGCGCCTACGGCAAAACGCTGGGCCGACCTCGGCAGCGGCGGCGGCTTTCCCGGCGTGGTGCTCGCCTGCGCCATGGCCGGCACGCCGGATGCGAGGGTTCATCTCGTCGAGCGAATCGCCAAGAAGGCCGCCTTTTTGCGCGAAGCGATCCGCGTCACCACATCTCCGGGAGTCGTACATCTCGCTGAGATCGGGGATAATGTGGATAGAATCACCGGCCCCGTCGATTGCGTCACCGCGCGTGCGCTGGCTCCGCTACATCAACTCATCGGCTTTGCGGAGCCGCTGATGCGCCAGGGCGCAAAGGCGTTGTTTCTCAAGGGTCAAGATGTAGAGGCTGAATTGACCGAAGCCGCTAAATATTGGAATATTGCGCCTCAGCTCCACCACAGCCGCACGGGTGACGGCTGGATCGTGGAGCTGAATGCGGCCGAACGGCGCGGGTGAGGCGTTCAGGGGACTGGGGAATTTTCGATGACCGTGATTGACGAGCCGCAGCAGACGCAAGAACCGACCAGCGAGGTCCCGCACGGTCACCCGCGCATCCTGGCGCTGGCGAATCAAAAGGGCGGTGTGGGAAAAACAACCACAGCGATCAATCTCGGCACGGCGCTCGCCGCGATTGGCGAACGTGTCCTGATCGTCGATCTCGATCCCCAGGGCAACGCCTCGACCGGCCTCGGCATCGACCGCCGCAGCCGCTCCTGCTCGACCTATGACGTGCTGATCGGTGAAGCGCCCCTGCGCGAAGCCGTGGTCTCGACCGCGGTGCCGCGGCTGCACATCGCGCCGTCGACCATGGATCTCTCCGGTCTCGAGCTCGAGCTCGGCACCACGCCCGGCCGCGCCTTCAAGCTGCGCGACGCCATCGGTGCGCTCAACAACAACGTCTCGCCGGATGCCGACTACACCTATGTGCTGATCGACTGTCCGCCCTCGCTCAACCTGCTGACGGTGAACGCGATGGCGGCTTCCGACGCGATCCTGGTCCCGTTGCAGTGCGAGTTCTTCGCGCTCGAAGGTCTGTCGCAATTGCTGCAGACGGTGGAGCAGGTGCGTTCGACGCTCAATCCGAACCTGTCGATCCACGGCATCGTGCTGACCATGTTCGACTCGCGCAACAACCTGTCGAACCAGGTCGTCGCGGACGTCCGGCAGTTCATGGGCGAGAAGGTCTACAAGACCATGATCCCGCGCAACGTGCGCATCTCGGAGGCGCCGTCCTACGGCAAGCCGGTGCTGGTCTACGATCTCAAATGCGTCGGCAGCGAAGCCTATTTGCGGCTCGCCACCGAGGTGATCCAGCGCGAGCGCGAGCTGCGCGTTACGCATTGACGTGAGATCCGCAGGGCGGGTTGGCGCAGCGCAACCCGCCGATCTCTCGCCGCGAACGAACCTGTTGCGGATTACGCTGCGCTGATCCGCCCTACGACCTACGATTTGAAATTCAGTTCTGGAGTGCTGCACCGTGAATCCAAGGGAGCTGGCGATGGCCGATGAAGCGCGTTCGCGACTGGGCCGGGGACTTGCAAGTCTGATCGGTGATGTCGGCGGCGAGGCTCAGCACGTCGATCGTCCGCGCGCGCAGCGCAAGGTGCCGATCGAATTCATCAAGGCCAACCCGCGCAATCCGCGCCGCACCTTTTCCGACACCGAGCTGAAGGAGCTCAGCGAGTCAATCAAGCAGCATGGCGTGATCCAGCCGATCGTGGTGCGTCCCGTGAAGGGCGCGCAGGATCGCTTCGAGATCATCGCCGGCGAGCGGCGCTGGCGCGCTTCGCAAATGGCCGGCCTGCACGAAGTGCCGATCGTGCCGGTCGACATCAGCGACAGCGATGCGCTGGAGTTCGCGATCGTCGAGAACGTGCAGCGCGAAGATCTCAACCCGATGGAAGAGGCGCAGGGCTATCACGCGCTGGCCAACGAGTTCAAACGCAGCCAGGACGACATCGCGAAGGTCGTCGGCAAGAGCCGCAGCCACGTCGCGAACATGATGCGGCTGACCAAGCTGCCGGCGGAGGTGCAGGCCTTCATCGCAACCGGCGAGCTGACGGCCGGTCACGCCCGCGCACTGATCGGCGTGCCGGATCCGCTCGCCGCCGCCAAGCGCATCGTCGAGGAGGGACTCAACGTCCGGCAGGCCGAAGCGCTCGCGCATGAAGAGGGCGTGCCGGAGCGCAAGCCGCAAAAGGCGCGCAGCACGGGGGGCAAGGAAAAGGACCCCGACACGATCGATCTGGAGAAGCGCGTCAGCGATGCGCTCGGCCTCAAGGTCACCGTCAATCACCGCGACCCCGGCGGCTCGGTGCAGATCAACTACCGCAACCTCGATCAGCTCGACGAGGTCATGAAGCGTCTGGCCAAGGGTGCGCTGTAGGCCACGACCTGCCCTGGCGTTGTGAGCCGGGCGATTGGCCACACCTTCAGTGTCGTCCTGGCGTTCGCCAGGACGATGTTGGGGAGGCCGTGTGCTTCAACATCGTCATCGCGAGGAGCACTTGCGACGAAGCAATCCAGAATCTTTCCGCGGAGGGATTCTGGATTGCTTCGCCGCGCTCGCAATGACGCGGAGAGAGTTCGGGCTCAGCCCCGCCGCTTCGCATTTGCGGCGATCGCCATCAGCGTGCGCTGGGCGATGGCGGCGGCGAGGGTGGATTGCTTGCGGGTGTCGAGCGCCGCGGCCGCGAGCTGCTCGATCACGGCGGCGAGCTTCGCCACGCTGAAATTGCGCAGTGCGGTTTCGACCGCGGGCTTCCGGGAAAAATGCAGGCGCGGATAGCCGCCGTCGAGCACGGCGGAGGCAGGCTGGCCGTCGGCGATGGCGAGCGCGGATTTGTGCAGCCACGCCGCCTGGCGCTGCGCGGCGGAGATGATCACGCCGGGATAGGTGCCGGCGATCATGGCTTTTGCGAATTCGGTCTCGACGATATCGGGCCGCCCGGCAAAGGCGCCGTCGACGATCGGGTCCAGCTTCAGCTCGGACGCGTCCGCGACCACCGCCATCACGTCGTCCAGCGTGACCTCGCCCTTGCCGTGGGAATAGAGCGTCAGCTTGCGCAGCTCGTTGCGCGAGGCCTGGCGGTCACCGCCGAGGAACGACATCAGCGCGGCACGGGCGTCCTGTGCGATACGCAGATTCGCGATACGCAGCTCGTCGTCCATCAGCTTGGCGAGATCGCGCTCGGTGTCGGGATAGCAGCCGATCGCCACAGCCGTCTTGGCTTTCTCGCACGCCTTGCGCAGCGGCGATTCCGGGCGGAGCTCGCCGGCCTCGATCACGATGCGGCAATCCCTGACGTTCATCTCGGCCAGGGTGTCGATCCCGCTGGCAAAGCTGCGCGAGCCTGCGCGGATGCGGATGGCGCGGCGGCCGCCGAACAGCGGCACCGTCATGGCTTCGTCGACCAGCCGCGATGGCTCGGCGGACAACTCGTCGCCGTCGAGCTTCACCATTGCAAAGGGATCGTTGGGATCATCGACGGCCGAGGCGATCAACGCATCGGCGCGCTCGCGCACGAGACCGGCGTCGGGACCGTAAAGCAGGATGATCGGACGGCCCGCATCGGGGCGGGCGAGGAAGCTGTCGATCTCTTTTCCACGCAGCGCGACCATGGCCTAGATCGTCATTCCGGTGCGCGCGAAGCGCCAACTACGGTGCGCATTGCGCACCTGATAATCCAGAGATTGTTGATCGCGATTCCGGGTTCACGCTGTGCGTGCCCCGGAATGACGGGAGTAGTTCAGGTCCCCGCGGTAAAGAACGAGGCGAGCCGGGTCGTGATGTTGTCGGCAATCTCGCTGGCGGCACGATCCTCCGCGTCGCGCACGGCGCGGTTGCGGGAGAAGCGCTGATAGGACCCCGGCATGTCGTAGGACACGCGCGAGAAGGTCGAGCCGGACATGACGGATTTGCCGGTCGCGACGTCGATCAGATTGTACTGGGCGTCGATGCCGAGATTTTCGTTGGTCGGCAGTCCCGTCGCGGTGCTGACGATCAACGAGGAACGGTTGGTGGTGAAGCGGATGTCCAGCCGGTGGGTCGGCGGCATGCCCGTCGCCGAGCCGTAAAGCTTGAAGGCGAGGGCGTTGCGGATCTCGACGCCGACGCGAGCCTCGCGGGAGGCGTTGGGCTTGCTGATCGGGGGCAGCTCGACCCCCATCAGCTTCTCGCGCAGGCCGGGGGTGCCGTCGTTTCGCTCGGCATACATCGGCTGGAAGCAGCCGGCGGTCAACGCGGCCAGGGCGGCGACCGCCAGCAAGCGGGCTGCGATGCGGATCCTAGCCGACAACATTTACGATCCTCTTGGGGACGATGATCACCTTGCGGACGGGCTTGCCGTCCAGGGCCAGCTTTACCGCATCGAGGGCCAAAACGGCAGCCTCGATTTCCGGATTCTGGGCCGCTGTTGCAACTGTGACCTCACCCCGCTTCTTGCCATTGACCTGGACCACCAGGGTCACGCTGTCTTCAATCAGCAGATCGCGTTCGATTTGGGGCCAATTGGCCTCGGAAACCAGCCCGCTCTGGCCCATAGCCTGCCAGCACTCCTCGGCGAGGTGCGGCATCATCGGGGAGAACAGCTGGACCAGGATCTGGCTGGCCTCCCGGATCGCCCAAGCCAAATCTGGAGCGAGATCGGACGACGGCTGGCCGGGGCGCTGCAGGATTTCCGAGAAGCTGTTGGCGAATTCGCGGATATGGGCGAGGCAGACGTTGAAGTGCAGCCGCTCGATCCCGGTGGTCACCTTGTCCAGCGCGCCATGGGCGGCCTTGCGCAGGGCGGTGGCGTCGGGGCCGAAGCTGGCCGGCCGGGCCGCGGGCGCTGCCTTGCCGAGCTCCACGGAATCGTTCACCAGCCGCCACAGCCGCTGCACGAAGCGCGAGGCGCCCTGGACGCGCTCGTCGCTCCAGATCACGTCGCGGTCGGGCGGGGAGTCCGACAGCATGAACCAGCGGGCGACGTCGGCGCCGTAGGTCTCGATGATGTCGTCGGGGTCGACCGTGTTCTTCTTCGACTTCGACATCTTCTCGATCGGGCCGATCTGGATGTCTTCGCCCGTGCTGAGCAGCGTCGCGCGGCGCCCGTTGCCGCCAACCTCAACCTTGACCTCGGCCGGCTGCACATAGGTACCGTCGGCCCGCTGGTAGGTCTCGTGTACCACCATGCCTTGCGTGAACATGCCGGCGAACGGCTCGTCCAGCGCAATGTGCCCGGTCGCCTTCATCGCGCGGGTGAAGAAGCGGCTGTAGAGCAGATGCAGGATCGCGTGCTCGACGCCGCCGATATACTGGTCGACCGGCAGCATCCGGTTGGCGACCGCGGGCGTCGTCGGTGCGGTCTCATTCCAGGGATCGGTGAAGCGCGCAAAATACCAGGACGAATCCACGAAGGTGTCCATGGTGTCGGTTTCGCGGTTGGCGCTGCCACCGCATTTCGGGCAGGTGACGTGCTTCCACGTCGGATGATGGTCCAGCGCGTTGCCCGGCTTGTCGAAGCTCACATCCTCCGGCAGCACCACCGGCAGGTCGGCATCCGGCACCGGGACCACGTCGCATTTCGGACAATGGATGACCGGGATCGGGCAGCCCCAATAGCGCTGGCGCGAAATGCCCCAATCGCGCAGGCGGAAATTGACCTGCCGCTCGCCGACCGGCGCGTTGCCGCGCAGCTCGGTCTCCAGCCGCTTTGCGACCTCGTCCTTGGCCTGATCGATCGTCATGCCGTCGAGGAAACGCGAATTGATCATGCGGCCGTCACCATCGTAGGCGGTGTCGGTGATCACGAACGTCTTCGGATCCTGGCCCTCCGGGCACACGACGGGCGTATTGCCGAGATTGTACTTGTTGACGAAGTCGAGGTCGCGCTGGTCGTGTGCCGGACAGCCGAAGATGGCGCCGGTGCCGTATTCCATCAGCACGAAATTGGCGACATAGACCGGCAGCTTCCAGCTCGGGTCGAACGGATGCACCGCGCGGATGCCGGTGTCGAAACCCTGCTTCTCCGCGGTGTCGATGATCGACTGTGCGGTGCCGATCTTCTTGATGTCGGCGATGAATTCCGCGAGCTTCGGGTTCTTCGCGGCTGCTGCCTGCGCCAGCGGATGATCCGCCGAGATCGCCATGAACTTCGCGCCGAACAACGTGTCGGGGCGCGTCGTGAAGATCTTCAGCTCGTTCTCGCCAGCCGGCGTCGTCGCCGCATCCAGCGCGAAACGGATCAACAGGCCCTCGGAGCGCCCGATCCAGTTGCGCTGCATCAGGCGCACCTTGTCGGGCCAGCGGTCCAGACCATCCAGCGCCGACAGCAATTCCTGCGAGTACTTCGTGATCTTGAAGACCCACTGGCTCATTTCCCGTTGTTCGACAATTGCGCCGGAGCGCCAGCCGCGGCCGTCGATGACCTGCTCGTTGGCGAGCACGGTCATGTCGACCGGGTCCCAGTTCAGCTTGCGCTTCTCGCGCTCGGCGAGACCTGCGGCGAGCATGTCCAGGAACATCTTCTGCTGGTGCTTGTAGTAGCTGGGATCGCAGGTCGCGAATTCGCGGCTCCAGTCCAGCGACAGCCCGATCGAGCGGAGCTGCTTCTTCATCGCGGCGATGTTGTCGTAGGTCCAGGCCTTCGGCGCGACCTTGCGCTCGATCGCGGCATTCTCGGCCGGCAGGCCGAACGCGTCCCAGCCCATCGGGTGCAGCACGTTGAACCCCTTGGCGCGCATGAAGCGGGCCAGCACGTCGCCGAGCGTGTAATTCCTGACGTGACCGATATGGATGCGCCCGGACGGATAGGGGAACATCTCGAGTACATAGTATTTCGGCCGCGAATCGTTGTTCTTGGAGACGAAGATCGCCTGTTCGTCCCAGAGGCGTTGCCACCGCGGTTCGGCGTCGCGGGCGTTATAGCGTTCGGAGGTCATGGAATCGTTGGGGTTTTCATGGGTTCGGCCGTCTCAAGACGGCGGACTAGGCCATAGAAGTCCTCAAGGGGTCAATGGGTTGCCGCGATTTGGAACTTTGCGCGCGGCTCCGCATAACTACGAGGGCCTGCGTTGGCGTGTGATTAAGGGGTCGATGCCAATTTGCGGCCCAATAAGACCGCATGAGCGCAATGGATTCCAGCTTCGACGATCCCGATTATGATTATGCCGCCTCCATCGCCGGACGGGCGATGCGCAGCATGGCCGAACAGCGGATTGCGCCGACGCCGGCCAATTTCGCGGTCTGGTACCAATATTTCGCGGGCAGCCACGACGATTTGCGCAACGCGATCGATCTCTTGATCGACCACAATCGTCCGTTCGACGCCCGTACCAATCAGGATCTGTTCGAGACCTATGTCGCGCCCCAGGTCAGCGCCATCGTGGTCGACACGTCCGAGCGGCTGCAGGCCCTGATGGGTGCGGCCAAGGAATTTCTGGCGACCGCGATCGCTGACAACCATTCGCAGATGCAGGCCATCAGCCAGGTGGCCGACCAGAGCAAGGCCGGCGTCGATCCGAAGGCGCTGGTCGCCCAGCTCATGAACGAGCTGGCCCGGGCCGCCACACGCGCGACGCGGCTGGAAGCGGGCTTTGCGGAAAAGACCCGCGAGCTGGATGTCATCAGGGATTCGCTCTCGCGGTCCGAGGAGCGCGCGCGGACCGACACCCTGACGGGCCTTGCAAACCGGCGGGCGCTCGACGAATTCCTGCGCAAGGCGCAGGGGACTGCGGATTGGGGCGAGCCGCTCAGCGTGCTGATGCTCGAC
Source organism: Bradyrhizobium sp. 62B (assembly GCF_030272265.2). Taxonomy (NCBI): domain Bacteria; kingdom Pseudomonadati; phylum Pseudomonadota; class Alphaproteobacteria; order Hyphomicrobiales; family Nitrobacteraceae; genus Bradyrhizobium; species Bradyrhizobium sp. 62B. Next base: position 219,650 of record NZ_CP092841.2, read on the forward strand.
ATCGATCACTTCAAGACCTTCAACGACAATTTCGGCCACGGCGTCGGCGACCAGGTGCTGCGCCTGATGGCGAAGGTGCTGCGGGAAAAGGTCCGGACGCAGGATCTGCCGGCCCGCTATGGCGGGGAGGAGCTGATCGCGGTGCTGCCGGACGCCGATCTCGCCACTTGCGCCGAGATTGCCGAACGCATCAGGCGTGCGCTCGCCGAATGCACGATCACGCGCCGCTCGACCGGCGAGACCCTGCCTAATATCAGCGTGTCGATCGGCGTGGCACAGTACCGGCCCGGCGAAGCGATCACCGATCTCATCGAGCGCTGCGATCGCGCGCTCTATCTCGCCAAGGGCAGCGGCCGCAATCGCGTGGTGACGGAGATCGAGCTCGATCGTGGCAGGGCTGCGGACTAAGTTTCGCGCGGGAAGAGGGAAAGGCAGCGGCTCCTGACTAGGCGCTGGCCGCCATCATCATATCAGCCGCGCCGCTCTCGATCGCCTGGATGCCGTGCTCGACGACATTGTTGCGGCCGCGGTGCTTGGCGGCGTAGAGCGCGGCGTCGGCGGCTTCGATCAAATCGCCGGGACGTAAGGCCTCGTTGGGCTTCGTCGCGGCAACGCCGATCGAGACGGTGACGATCATATGGGCCGAGGTGATGTGCGGCAGGCACAGCTTCAGCACCGCCGCGCGCACCTGTTCGCCGATTTTCACGGCGCTGTTCACATCGGTGTTCGGCAGCAGCAGGCAGAACTCCTCACCGCCATAGCGCGCCGCAAAGCCCATCGTGTCGGCGGCGATGCCGGACAGCGATTCGCCGAGCCTGGTCAGGCAGGAATCGCCTTCGAGATGACCATAGGTGTCGTTGAACAGCTTGAAATGGTCGACGTCGATCATCAGCAGCGCGAGGTCGCTGCCATATTGCTGCGCGCGCATCCATTCGAAGTCGAGCCGGCTCTGGAAGCCGCGGCGGTTGGCAAGGCCCGAGAGCATGTCGATCGAGGCCATCACCGTCAGCCGGTCGTTGCTCGCGATCAGCTCGCGTTCGCGCTGGCTCAGTTGCGCGGCCATCGCATTGAACGCGCGGGCCAGCGGCACGAACTCTGCCGGCAGGCGATTGCGCGCCGCGCGGGCCGACAGATCGCCCTCGCCGAGGCGCTTGGCCATGTCGACCAGCATCTCGATCGGCTTGATGACGAGCTTCTCGGCAGCGATCAGCGCGCCGAGCAGGACGAACACCACGACGAAAGCGAGCTGGAGATAGGCGGTGCGGATGTCGCGGCTGACCGCCGCGGACACCTTGTCCTCGTCGATGCTGGCGATCAGGCGGGCATTGGTGCCCGCGATGCGGATGTAGCTGACCGCGCGGCGCGAGCCGTCGGCGGCGAGGAAAGACAGCGCGCCCTCGTCCTGGTCGGAGCGCAGCGCCCGGTCGGCGATGGCCGACATCAGCGGCATGTTGTCGAGCGGACGGCCGACCGCGCTGTGCTGGTCGGCCGGCGCGGCCAGCACGGTGCCTGCGCTGTCGACCAGCACGGCGGTGATGCCGGCGCGGCCGCCCAGATTGCTCATCACCTTCGACATCCAATCGAGGTTGACCGTGGCGAGCACGACGGCATCGGCGACGCCGCTGAAGGCGGATACCGGGTAGACCGCCATGACGGTCGGCGTCTGCACCGGGCGCGACAGGATGAAATCGCTCAGCACGAAGCGGCCGGTTTCCTGGGCCTGCCGAAAATACGGCCGGTCGCTGAGGTCGAGGCCGACATACATGTTGTTGGTGGCGCATTGGATGCGTCCGTCCTGGCCTGCGATCAGAAGCGTACGGATCCAGGGCAGGTTCGACGGCAGGCTCGCGCGCAGCACGTCGCAGCTCTTGCTGACGCCGCCGGCGGAGGCGCGGATGAAGGCTTCCGACTTCAGGATGGTCTCGACCGAGGAGATCACCTCGCGCTGCGCATCGGCGCTGTGCCTTGCGACGGTGGTGAATTCAATCGTGGCCTGCGCGATCTGCCGGGCGCGGGTGTCTTCGAGCGAACGAATGCGCTCGAGCATCAAGGGCGCCACCAGGATCACCGCGAGCAACGCAAGCCGCGCCCGGATCCCGAGAACCTGCTTGAGTTTCGCTCGCTTGCGGTTGAGACTGATGCTTGCCATCTTCGCTACCCACCCCGATGGGCCAAGGTAAAGCGAAGGGTTCAAAAACTCTTTCTTGAACTCGGTAAAATTGGACTTACCCCAGTTACGTCCTTAATTAGTCGACGTCATGACAGATGAAAACGCCGCGCCGGTAACCGGCCATTCACCAAACGCGCTTGCCGCGGTCGAAGCCGAAATTGCACGCGCCTGCAAGGATGCGCGGCGCGATCGCGCCTCCGTGACGCTGATCGCGGTGTCCAAGACGTTCGCCGCGGACGCCATTATCCCGATCATCGACGCCGGACAGCGCGTATTCGGCGAGAATCGGGTGCAGGAGGCCAAAGGCAAGTGGCCCGCGTTAACGTCTGTTTACCCCGGCATCGCGCTGCATCTGATCGGACCGTTGCAATCCAACAAGGCGAAAGAGGCGGTCGCGCTGTTCGATGCCATCCACTCGGTGGACCGTCCGAGCATTTGCCAAGCGTTAGCCAAGGAAATCGAATCCCAGAACAAGCACCCGCAGCTCTTCGTCCAGATCAACACCGGCGAAGAGCCGCAGAAGGCCGGCATCGCGCCCGGAGAGGCGGACGCCTTCCTCGCCAGCTGCCGCGACACCTATGGGCTGACGATATCGGGCTTGATGTGCATCCCGCCGGTGGACGAACCGCCGGCGGCGCATTTCGCGCTGACCGCCAAGATCGCCGCGCGCAATGGATTGACCAATCTCTCGATGGGCATGAGCGCGGATTTCGCCACCGCAATCATGCTGGGTGCCACCCATGTACGCGTGGGCAGTGCGATCTTCGGGCACAGGTGATTGCTGTCGTCCCTGCGAAGGCAGGGACGACAGGAGAGCGTGAATTGCCTACACGAACCCCACCGCCACCGTCCCCAACACCCCAAAGTCCACCGTCATGTGATCGCCGGCCGCAATCGGCAGCGGTGGATGGCACGTGCCTGTCGTCACCACCTGCCCTGCCCGCAAGGTGATGCCGAGCCCGGAGAGCTCATTGGCAAGCCAGGCGAGCGCGACGCGGGGATCGCCGAGCACGTTCTTGCCGTGGCCGACATAACGCTCGCCGCGCAGCGTGATCTGCGGCCGCTCCTCGACGAGATCCATCGCACGCCAGTTCGCAGCCGTCGCCTCGCCCAGCACGAACAGATGCGCGCAGGCATTGTCGGCGATGAGCTGCGCCTCGCCGGCGCTGGCAAAATCGCGAAAGCGCGAATCGGGAATCTCGATCGCGGGATGGAAGCTGTCGACGGCGGACAGCACCTCGTCGATGGTGTACGACGCTGCGCGCGGCGGCAGGTCGCGTCCCATGCGGAAGGCGAATTCAGGCTCGCCCACGCGCATCTCGTTGCCCTTCATCGACGCAGTTCCTCCGTTGGCGATGACCGTGTCGCTCATGATGCGACCGGCCAGCGGTCCGGTGACATTGATGTGCTGCTGTCCTGACACGCTGGTGGCTGCGATCTTCCAGCCGAACAATTCTCCCAGAGACTGGGTTTCGAGCGCAGCCTGGATGGCGTAGCCCTCGATGCGGCTCTGCGGCCGCACCGGAGCCTCCAGCGTGTCAAGCTTGGAGCCGTCGCGCCAATGTTGAACGAGCACGCGCGATGCGGCCGCGATCTGATCCTTGTCGAGCATTGATCTCACCCGATGATGATTCTTGTTCGTGGGCCCAGGCGACGCAGCAATTGCAGCATGGCAGATTTCGTCATCGAGACGCAGCCCGCGGTCGGGCCGAAATTGTCGCGGGCCAGGTGCAAAAATACCGCGCTGCCGCGGCCGGCAATCCGCGGCCTGGTATTGTGGTCGATCTCGATGATGAAGTCATAGAGATGATCTGTGCGCTTGAGGCGGTCGCCCCCCTGCCCCTCGCTCAGCCGGATTCCCTGGTTGTAATGGCGGTCCTTGGGATCCTCGCACCAGGCGTCGGCTGCGGTGATGGTCCGGGCCGGCAAGAAGCTCTGCGGACGGCTGTGCCGGTCGCCCCGCCACCACAATCGCCGGGGACGGAAGCTGCCTCGGGGGGTGCCGCCGTCGCCCTCGCGCTTGTTGGCCAGGATGCCGCCCCGCCCCAGCGCGACCGGAATGGTCAGCGAGCCCGCGATCAGCCAGCCTCGCCGCGGATTGCCGGCGGCAGGCTTAACGCGGATCGTTCGAAGCGGTCCGGCACTTCGATTCATGGTGTAACCGATTGAAGCAGCTCTATTTTTCATGTGAACGTGCAATGTCGAATTCATTACAGGACATTCATCGAAACGCCCTGCTATTCTGAGTTAGAGTGGTTCTGGCTTGTGAATCGGTGACAGCCCACTACTTCAACACGAACAACAATAACAACAGCGACCCCTAAACTTCCCCTCACGGCTGGGTGCGGCATTGGATGCGCGCCGAGCCGGACCCCAAAAGGATGACCCCCTATGGCCAATGCCCGCAAGATCCTGATCGTGGATGACGATACCGATCTGCGCGATACGTTGGTGGAGCAATTATCGCTACACGAAGAATTTGAGGCCTCCGCCGTCGATACCGGCGCCAAGGGCGCGAGCGCCGCCAAGGCCAATGCCCCCGATCTCGTTCTGATGGATGTCGGCCTGCCCGACACAGACGGCCGTGAGGTGGTCCGCTCCCTGCGCAAGGGTGGCTTCAAGGCTCCGATCATCATGCTGACCGGTCACGACACCGATTCCGATACGATTTTGGGGCTGGAATCCGGCGCCAACGACTATGTGGCAAAGCCCTTCCGCTTCGCCGTCCTGCTGGCCCGCATCCGCGCCCAGCTCCGCCAGCACGAGGCCAGCGAGGACGCGGTGTTCTCGGTCGGCCCCTACTCCTTCCGTCCCGGCTCGAAAATGCTCACCGCGGCCAATGCCCGCAAGGTGCGCCTGACGGAGAAGGAAACCGCCATCCTCCGCTTCCTCTACCGCGCCGGCCAGATGCCGGTCTCGCGCGAGACCCTGCTCCAGGAGGTCTGGGGCTATAATTCCGGGGTCACCACCCACACGCTGGAAACCCACATCTACCGCCTGCGCCAGAAGATCGAGAAGGACGCCGCCAACCCGGAAATCCTGGTCACGGAAGCCGGTGGCTACAAGCTGGTGCCGTGATACGCTTGAAGGGCGTGCGAATCGTTTTAGATCGCATGCCCTTGAGCCTCGGATCTGAATGTCAATCGACGACGACGTAGCGCTTCTCGAGCGAGTCCCGACACTGCGCCTGTTGGGCGACGCCTCGTTGCGCATGCTGGCGATCGGGTCTGAGCAGCGCGACTTCGTCCGCGGCGACACCCTGTTCAATCTCGGCGACGACGCCGATGCCGGCTTCGTGGTCCAGCGCGGCGCCTTCCGGGTCGACGACGGCGCCGGCGCCGAAATGATCGCCGGTCCCGGCGCGCTGATCGGCGAGCTCGCGCTGGTGGTGCCGATGAAGCGTCCGTCGAGCGCGATCGCTCTGGAGCACTCCTCCGTCATCCGCGTCGCCCGCAGCCTGTTCCAGCGCGTGCTCGAAAGCGACCCTGCCGCCGCGGTCCGTCTTCGTGACGAATTCGCGGTGCGCTCGAGCCAGATCGCGAGCGACATCTTGATGGCGGGCGCGAAGCTGACGTCCTGATTACCGCTCCATCCGGGCTACGAACTTATACGTCCAGCGTCACCGTCACGGGCACATGGTCCGACGGCCGCTCCCAGCTCCGCGCATCGCGCAGGATTTTGAAATCGCTGACGGCATCCTTCAATGCGCGCGACACCCAGATGTGGTCGAGCCTGCGGCCGCGGTCGCCCACGGTCCAGTCGGCGGAGCGGTAGCTCCACCACGTGTAGACCTTCTCGGACATCGGAATGCGGTCGCGTGCGACGTCGACCCATTCGCCGGCCTCGAGCGCGGCTTGCAGCTTTTCCGTTTCGACAGGCGTGTGCGAGACGACCTTCAGCAGCTGCTTGTGCGACCACACGTCGTTCTCGTGCGGGGCGACGTTGAGATCGCCGACCAGGATGTGGCGATCCTCTCCGCGCGGATGCAGCGGCTCGCACGCCTTCATCTCGTCGAGGAAGCGAAGCTTGTGGTCGAACTTCTCGTTCACCGCGGGATCAGGAATGTCGCCGCCGGCGGGCACGTAGAAATTATGCAGCACCAGCGGCTTTGCGATGTTGGCCTTCTCGCCGAACGACACGGAGATGTGGCGCGAATCCACCTTGTCGCAGAAGGTACGGATGTCCTTTGACTCGAACGGAATCTTCGAGACGATGGCGACGCCGTGATAGCCCTTCTGCCCGTTCAGCGCGACGTGCTCATAGCCGAGCCGCTTGAAGCGCTTCAGCGGGAAGGCGTCGTCGATGCACTTGGTCTCCTGCAGGCACAGCACGTCCGGCCGCGCGCTCTTGAGGAATTTCGCGACCAGATCGATGCGCAGCCGCACCGAATTGATGTTCCAGGTTGTCAGGGAAAAACGCATGGGAAATGCGTCTTAGCATGGATTGGCGCGGGGAAAGCACCCGTGCGCGATAGACCGATTATGGCCATCCACGACAATCTCTCGTGCCCCGGACGCTGCGCGGCACGAAGTGACGCGCTGCCGAGCCGGCCCACTGCGCTGCATTCTGGGTCCCGGCTGTGCGCCGCACCGCTACGCGCTGCGTCGCGTCCGGGGACACGAGACGGGACTAGCCCGGCGCCGGGCCGTAATTGGTGAAATCGATCTTGAACATCCCGGGATCGAGCTTCTTGCTCGAATCCAGATTGTAGACCGCGATCGTGGTGTCGTAGCCCTGCGGATCGGTGACGGTCCACTGCTTGAGCTGGCCGTCCTTGGCGCCGAACATCAAGAGCAGGCGGCTGGTGCCGACCAGCGCCTGCTTCTCCTCGATGGTGACGCTGACGAAGACGTCGTCGGCCGAGACGCCAACGACATTGGTGTCCTTCATCAGGTCGATGCGGTCGGACAACAGGAAGCGCAGCGGCGTCTGCGACAGCGGATAGACATCCTGGGTCGCGAGCTTGCGGTCGCGCACCACCAGGGACGATCCATCTGCGACGATGTCGATCGGGCTCGGCGCGTCATATTCGAAGCGCACCTTGCCCGGCTTCTGGATGTAGAAATCGCCCTGCGTCTTGCTGCCGTCGGGGCCGACCTGGACGAAGTTTCCGACCAGCGTCGAAAGCGACGAGAGATAGGCGCTGACCTTGGCCGCCTGCGCCTTCTGGTTGGCATCGAAGGTCTGGAAGATGCTGCTCGGCACGTTGCGGCGTGGATCGGGGATCACCGGATTCGGCGGCGTCTGCGTCGCGCCGGTGACAGCGGGTCCACCGCCTCCGGATTGAGCACCGTCACGGCCCTTCGGCGCGGGCTTCGGCACCGGCACGGTCTGCGCGAACGACGTCGCGGTCACCATCGCGGCAGTGACGAGCAGCACGCCGGCCACGCGCGCGCTTCGCGCAGCAATATTGGCAGCGAATCGAATGTCCGGATGTCTGATCAACGCGTCGTCCTGTATGTCTAGGCGCCTTTTAGCGTGATTTCGGGCAAAAGCAGATATCGATTTTGCGTGAAATGATGTCTCGTCGAGGCTCCTCGCCTCACATATGGCTGTCTTCTTCCTCGACCAGAATCTCGCGCTTGCCGGCGTGGTTGGCGGGTCCGACGATGCCTTCCAGTTCCATGCGTTCCATCAGCGATGCGGCGCGGTTATAGCCGATTTGCAGGCGGCGCTGGATATAGCTGGTCGAAGCCTTGCGGTCGCGTTTGACGATCGCAACGGCCTGCTGGAAGAGATCGCCGCCGCCGTCCGCGCCCATGCCGCTGGCGTCGAACACGGCGCCGCCATCCTCGTCCTCGGTCGGCTCTTCGGCGGTCACCGCCTCGAGATATTCCGGCTGTCCCTGCGTCTTGAGGTGACGCACCACCTTCTCGACTTCGTCGTCGGACGCAAAGGGCCCGTGCACGCGGCTGATGCGGCCGCCGCCGGCCATGTAGAGCATGTCGCCCTGGCCGAGCAATTGCTCGGCGCCCATCTCGCCGAGAATGGTGCGGCTGTCGATCTTGGACGTCACCTGGAAGGCGATGCGGGTCGGGAAGTTCGCCTTGATGGTGCCGGTGATGACGTCGACCGACGGACGCTGCGTCGCCAGGATCACATGCAGGCCGGCGGCGCGCGCCATCTGCGCGAGGCGCTGCACCGCGCCTTCGATGTCCTTGCCGGCGACCATCATCAGGTCGGCCATTTCGTCGACGATGATGACGATGTAGGGCAGCGGGTCGAGCGAGAGCTTCTCTTCCTCGTAGATCGCCTTGCCGGTCTCCTTGTCGAAGCCGGTATGCACCGTGCGCGTCGGCTCCTCGCCCTTGGCCTTCAATTCGAGCAGGCGCGTGTTGTAGCCGTCGATGTTGCGCACACCGAGCTTGGCCATGTTCTTGTAGCGCTCTTCCATCTCGCGCACGGCCCATTTCAGCGCGACCACCGCCTTCTTCGGGTCGGTCACGACGGGCGTGAGCAGATGGGGAATGCCGTCATAGACGGAGAGTTCGAGCATCTTCGGATCGACCATGATCAGGCGGCACTGGTCCGGGCGCAGCCGGTAGACCAGGCTGAGGATCATGGTGTTGATGGCGACCGATTTGCCGGAGCCGGTGGTGCCGGCGATCAGCATGTGCGGCGTGCGCGCGAGGTCGATGATGACGGGGTCGCCGCCGATGGTCTTGCCGAGGCAGAGCGGCAGCTTGGCCACCGTGTCGGTTGCTTCCTTGGCGATCAGCAATTCGCGCAAATAGACCTTTTCGCGATGCGCGTTCGGCAGCTCGATGCCGATGGCGTTGCGGCCCGGCACGACGGCGACGCGCGCCGACAGCGCGCTCATCGAGCGGGCGATGTCGTCTGCAAGCCCGATCACGCGCGAGGATTTGATGCCGGGCGCAGGCTCCAGCTCGTACAGCGTGACCACGGGGCCTGGATTGGCCTTCACGATCTCGCCGCGGACGCCGAAATCCTGCAACACGCCTTCGAGCGAGCGCGAATTGGCTTCCAGCTCGGCCTTGCTGAGCGGCTGGCGATCGCCGGCCTTGGGCGCGGCCAGCACGGACACGGACGGAAGCTCGAATTTGTCGGAGGATTTCTTGGCGGGGGCCTTCGGCGAAGCCTTCTTGCGCGGTGCGCGCGCGACGGGCTCCTCCTCTTCTTCCTCCTCGTCTTCCTCTTCCTCGTGCTGATCCTCGTCGTCTTCGTCTTCCGACTGCGGCGAGATCGACGGCGCGGAGCGCCCGCCCCCGAGATTCGGCTCCTGCCGGCTGAACGCCACGGCCTTGGTCTTCGGTCCGCTCGAGACCAGCGAACGGTAGGCGGCGCCACACAGCCAGATCAGCCGCGCCTTCGTGCTCATCAGCGCATGGAACAGCCAGCCCAGCGACACCGACCCGCGATCGCTCTCATCGTCTTCGTCGAGCGGCTTGTCGTCATCCTCGATCTCCGCGAGCTCGTCGTCATGCTCGCGGGCGCCAAGGCCGCAGGCGATCAGGAAGGTCGCGGCCATTGCGGCGAACAGGATCGTGCCGAGCACGATGCGATAGATCGTGCCCGGCGGTCCGAAAATCACCGCGGGCGCGCGCACCAGGGCATCGCCGACGACGCCGCCGAGGCCGGTTGGCAGTGGCCATGCGCCGCCATGCGGCCAGCAGCTGACGAAGCCCGCCGCGATGACCGTGCAGAGAATCCAGGAGCCGAGCCGCAGCGCTTCGCGGTCGAACGGGCGATGCGTCATCATGCGCCAGCCCCAGACCGCGACGGTCAGGACCAGCATGATCGCGCCGAGCCCGAGGATCTGCATCGCAAGATCGGCGCCGATCGCGCCGGCATAGCCGAGGATATTGCGGATCGGCCGCGAGGTGGCGTGGCTGAGGCTGGGATCCTGCACCGACCAGGTCATCAGCGCGGCCGAGGCGACGCCCGCCAGCCCGATCAGGCCGAGGCCGGAGAGCTCGCGCATGCGCCGCGCCAGACCCTCACGGATCGATGGCGGCAGATGGCCGACCAGTGGAATGACACGTTCGATTGCCGACATGCTCACGGGCCCGCCTAACCCAGAGTCTCGACCAGGCGATGCAATGCCTGCGCCGTGGTCTCACCATCCTGCACCAGCGCGAGACGAATGTAGCCCGCGCCGGGATTGAATCCGTCAGGTTGCTGCCGCGCCAGGAAGCTGCCGGGCACCACGCGCACGCCTGCTTCCCTGAAGAGCTTGAGCGTTACGGACACGTCGTCGCCGATCCCCGACGTATTGAGCCAGACGCAGAAGCCGGCATCGGGCCGGCGATAGCCGTAACGGTTGCCGATGATCTGGTCGGCGAGGTCGAACTTGATCCGGTAGAGCCTGCGGTTCTCCTCGACATGCGCTTCGTCGCCATAGGCGAAGGTCGCGACATGCTGCAGCGGCACCGGCACCTGGGGCGCTGCGATGTTGCGCAGCTCCAGGAACATGCCGATGAATGTCTTGTCGCCGGCGGCGAAGCCGACGCGCAGGCCCGGCAGGTTCGAGCGCTTCGACAGCGACTGGAACGCGGCCACGCGGGTGAAATCCCCGCCCGCGCATTCGAGCGCGCTGCCCGGCGCTTCGCGGGTGTAGATCTCCGAATAGCATTCGTCGCTGAGGATCATGAAGCCGTAGCGATCGGCGAGGCGCTTCAGGCGCGTGAAGTAATCGCGCGAGGCGACCGAGCCTTGCGGGTTGGCAGGCGAGGCCAGATAGAACGCCACGGTGCGCGCCAGCGTCGCCTCGTCGATGGCGTCGAGATCAGGCAGGAAGCCGTTTTCGACCGTGGTCGGCAGATAGACCGGCTCGCAGGCGGCAGCGAGAGCGCCGGCGCCATAGACCGGATAGAACGGGTTCGGCATCAGGATGGCGGGCTTGCCGGGGCGCGGGCCGACATAGCGCGCCGCTGCGATCGCGGCGAGGAAGAGGCCCTCCCGGCTGCCATTGAGGACGAGAATCTCGCCCTTGGGGTCGAGCGCCCGCGGCAGCTTGAAGCGCGACGACATCCAGGCGCTTGCGGCCTGGCGGAACGGGTCGGTGCCCTGGTTCATCGGGTAACGCCCGAAATCGGCGATGTGCTTGGCCAGCACCGGGCCGACGAAATCGGGTACGGGATGCTGCGGTTCGCCGACCGCGAGCGAAATCAAGGGCTTGCCAGGCTGATGTGGCGCCAGCAGCTCGTTCAGCCGCACGAAGGGCGAGCGTTCGTTGTTGGAGCTTCCACCGGCCTGCGGCGCACGGGATGAAGCGGTCATGACCATTCTGGGCGCCAGTACTCTTGGAACAGCCGGTCGCAGCACGGCGCCGGCGGGAAGCGGTTCAGTTCACCATAGATAGGGCGAGGTTAAGACGCGATTAACCATCGGTCGGCAGGTGCGTCCAGAGCTGGAATATTGAGGCCGGATAACAACGGGATGCGGGCGTGTTCGGGGGCTGCGTCATGGCCGGGCTTGTCCCGGCCATCCACGCCTTTCGGGCAGCACTCAAGAACGTGGATGCCCAGGACAAGCCCGGCATGACGAGCTTGGCAAGCCTCCCGGCCTCAGCGCCCCGGCAGTTTCTCGAACGTCTTCATGCCCGCGGGGATCGCATGGAATTCCTGGATGTCGCAGGTGTAGATCGCCATCTGCGGATGGAACTGGGTGGGGTCGTCCAGCGTGCCGACCTTCACCACCACGGCGGGCAGGCCCGGAACCTTGGTCACCAGATGGGTGCCGCATTCGGCGCAGAACTCACGCGTGACGGCGCGCTCCAGGTCCTTGCGGGTGAACTGCTTGGGCTGTCCCTTGGTGTAGCTGAAGCCGGCCACCGGCATCGCGATGAAGGTGTTGGGCGCGCCGCCCGAGATGTACTGGCACTCGCGGCAATGACACTGGGCCTGCATCATCGGGTCGCCCTCGGCCTTGTAGCGCACTTCGCCGCAATAGCATCCGCCTTCCAAACGCATGACGACCTCCCGCTTGTTGTTTCTTATGGGCGACATTTCTGCGCCGCCGGTGCGGAATGGCAATCCCTTTCTTCGCTGCGAAATCAAAAAGAGCCGCGCAAAAAGAAAGGGGCTCCAGCTTGCGCTGGAGCCCCTCAACGGTCAGGGCATTGCCGGGTATGTGCCCGGACCGTAGTTGTGGACGCGGTCTCCGGGGAGACCGCGCCCGGGAGGAGTCTTACATGTTGTAGGCGCGCTCGGTGTGCTCGGTGATGTCGAGGCCTTCACGCTCGCTCTCGACATTGGTGCGCAGACCGACGATCACGTCGACGACCTTGTATAGGATCGCCGAACCGACGCCCGACCACACCAGCGTGGTGCCGACGCCCCAGATCTGGGACATCATCTGCGCCGCGAAGTCGTAGTCGGCGACCTTCGGCGGGATCGCGGTGTAGTCGATGATGCCGGCGCCGCCGAGGGCGGGGTTGACGAGAATGCCGGTGCCGAGGGCGCCGACGATGCCGCCGACGCAGTGCACGCCGAACACATCGAGGGAGTCGTCATAGCCGAGCGCGTTCTTCACGACGGTGCAGAAGAACAGGCAGACCACGCCGACGATGAGGCCGAGGACGATCGCGCCCATCACGCCGGAGAAGCCGGCGGCGGGGGTGACAGCCACGAGACCCGCGACAGCGCCGGAGATGACGCCGAGCACCGACGGATGGCCCTTGATGATCCACTCCGCGAACATCCACGACAGCGCGGCGGCCGCGGTGGCGACGAAGGAGTTGGTCATGGCAAGCGCTGCGCCACCGTTGGCTTCGAGGTTGGAGCCGGCGTTGAAGCCGAACCAGCCGACCCAGAGCAGCGAGGCGCCGATCATCGACATGGTCAGCGAGTGCGGAGCCATCAGCTCCTTGCCGTAACCGACGCGCTTGCCGATCAGGAGAGCGCCGACGAGGCCTGCGATGCCGGCGTTGATGTGCACCACGGTGCCGCCCGCGAAGTCGATCGCGCCCTTCTTGAAGATCCAGCCGGCGTCGGCGTTGATCTCGTCGAGCTTGGCCTGCGCCGCCGTCTTCGCCGCCGCGTCAGTCGCCGCGGCAAGAGCCTTGGCAGCGTCCTGGATCATGTCCGGGCCCGGCCAGTACCAGACCATGTGCGCGATCGGGAAGTAGATCAGCGTGACCCAGAGCGGGATGAACAGCGCGATCGCCGAGAACTTCATGCGCTCGGCGAAGGCGCCGACGATGAGGGCGGGCGTGATCGCCGCGAAGGTCATCTGGAAGCACATGTAGATGAGCTCCGAGATGTTGGCGTCGACCGAGAAGGTCGCGGCCTTCGAGTCGGTGGTGACGCCCATCATGAAGGCCTTGGAGAAGCCGCCGATGAAGTCGGAGCCGCCGGTGAAGGCCAGGCTGTAGCCGTATACGGCCCAGATCACGGTGACGACGCAGACGGTGTAGAACACCTGCATCAGGACGGAGAGCATGTTCTTGGAACGGACGAGACCGCCGTAGAACAGCGCGAGGCCGGGGATCGTCATCAACAGCACGAGCACTGTCGATGTCAGCATCCAGGCGTTGTCTCCCTTGTTGACCGTTGGCTCGGCGTAGGCTGCGGTCGCAGCGAACAGGCCGACTGCGAGAGCCGCCAATCCCGCGCCATAGGGACGCTTGAACGTCATATTATTCACTCCTGATTGGATAATGGTTGAGCGCGAAATCAAAGGGCCGCGGCATCGGCCTCGCCGGTGCGGATGCGCACCGCGTGGTCGAGGTTGATGACGAAGATCTTGCCGTCGCCGATCTGTCCGGTCTTGGCGGCGGACGTGATGGCGTCGATGGTCTTGTCGACCTGGTCGGAGGCGACAGCGACCTCGATCTTGATCTTGGGCAGGAAGCTCACGGCATATTCGGCACCGCGATAGATTTCCGTATGGCCCTTCTGGCGGCCATATCCCTTGACTTCCGTCACCGTGAGACCGTGAACGCCGATGGCGGTCAGGGCGTCACGGACTTCTTCCAGCTTGAATGGCTTGATAATCGCCATAACAATTTTCATGGGTCCTATCCCCGCTTGGGCCCGGTCCGGACATGGCCGGGCGTTCTCGACTGGTTCGCCACGAGGGAGAAGTTCACTACGCGGGCACAGCCGGACCCATAGAATCAAATGCCGTGCCAGATCGGGCGCGTTGCCTAATGGACTATGAAAGCGGGAGTTTTCGCGCTTGGCGGGTATTGCAGTGCGGTGCGCTATTCCGTCGCGCTCAAAACGTGGTCATTCCTGCTCAAAAGGAGTGCACGACAGGCTGCCGACACAATGTTGCTCATGTGTCGGGCAGCAAAAAGGTAATTACGTAGCGTCAGCGTTATTGCAGGGCTTCGCCGTGCTGCGAAATATCCAGCCCTTCGAGCTCGTGCTCACGGGATACGCGCAGCGGCACGAACAGGCCGACCAGCTTGAGCAGGACGAAGCTCACGCCGGCCGACCAGACGAAGGTGACGGCGATCCCGTACAACTGGATCAGCATCTGCTGCGGATGGCCCTCGAACAGGCCGGCGGTGCCGCCGATGGCGCTGGTTGCGAACACGCCGGCGAGCAGGGTCCCGGTCAGGCCGCCGATGCCGTGGACGCCGAACACGTCGAGCGAATCGTCATAGTTGAAGCGGTGCTTCAGCCAGGTGCAGGCCCAATAGCAGACCGCACCGGCGACGATGCCGATGACGATGCCGTGCCAGGGCGCCACGAAGCCGGAAGCCGGCGTGATGGTGCCAAGCCCGGCCACCGCGCCGGAGATCATGCCGAGCACGGAGGGCTTGCGCCGCGTCGACCATTCGATCGCGCCCCAGGTCAACGCGCCTGAGCAGGCCGCAAGATGCGTGGCGATGATCGCCATCACCGCGCGTGAATTGGCCGCGCCGGCCGAGCCGCCGTTGAAGCCGAACCAGCCGACCCACAGCAGGCCGGTGCCCATCACCGCGAGCGACAGATCGAACGGCGAGAGATTTTCGGAGCCGTAGCCTTGGCGACGCCCCATCACCTTCGCCGCAATGAGGCCGGAGGTGCCGGCCGACAGGTGCACCACGAGGCCGCCGGCGAAATCCAGCACGCCCATGCTGTTGAGAAAGCCGCCGCCCCACACCCAATGCGCCAGCGGAATGTAGACGAAGATGAACCAGGCCACGGAGAACAGGAGATAGGCGGAGAACCGCATCCGGTCGGCGACCGAGCCCGCGACCAGCGCCACCGTGATGATGGCAAACGTCATCTGGTACAGCATGAACAGCGCTTCGGGGATGGTCTTCGCCGCCGGATTGACGCTGTCCATGGTCATGCCGGCGAGAAACCAGCGGTCGAGCGTGCCGATCCACGGGCCATCGCCGACGAAGCACAGCGAATAGCCGAACGCGACCCAGAGGATGGAGATCAGCGCGACCGCGGCGAGGCTCTGCGCCATGGTGGCGAGCACGTTCTTCTTGCGCACCATGCCGGAATAGAACAGGGCGAGGCCCGGGATCGTCATCATCAGCACCAGCGCGGAGGCGACGATCATCCAGGCGGTATCGGCGGCGTTGATCTCACTTGTCGCGGCTTGCGCCGGCGCGGCCATGACCAACGCAATTCCGATCGGCGCAGCCATGGCAGCTGCGCGGCGCAACAATCCCGCCATATCGTTCCCCCCGGCATCAATTGGCGTCGCACAAGCTAGCGTCGTTGCTGGTGCGATCGAAAAATGAGTTTTTGTTAGAGCGCGTCGCTGTCGGTTTCGCCGGTGCGGATGCGCAGCGCGTGGTCGATCGGCGTGACGAAGATCTTGCCGTCGCCGATCTGCCCGGTGCGGGCGGAGGCCGTGATCACACCGACGGCCTTGTCGGCGATGTCGGAGGCCACCGCGATCTCGATGCGCAGCTTGGGCAGGAAGTTCACGACATATTCGGCGCCGCGATAGATCTCGGTATGGCCCTTCTGCCGGCCATAACCCTTCACCTCGGTCACAGTCATGCCGTGGACGCCGATCGCCGTCAGGGCCTGGCGGACCTCATCGAGCTTGAAGGGTTTGATGATCGCGACGACGAGTTTCATGGTCAGGCCTATTCCCCGGGATGCGCCGCGCCGTATGTCCCCGGCGCTGCGTCAATCTGGCATCTTTCCGGGCAAATGGCACAAAAAACTTGCAGATTGAAGCGCAAAAACGTTTGGCCAAGGGCGGTCATGTGAACGGCCGCCTCTGTACAGGGCAACCGTTCATCCTTCACAATGCATTTTTGGCATGGATACGGTGAACCCGGGCCGGCCGAGCGGTACATAAGTATTTTGAGGGGACGCTTCATGGCGAGTTGGTTCTACGCATCCGAGGGCAAGCAGCAGGGGCCCTTTCCGGAAGGGCAATTCCGCGACCTCGTTGCCCAGGGTGTGGTGCGCCCGGATACGCTGGTGTGGACCCAGGGCATGGCCGGCTGGCAAAAGGCCGCCGAAATCCCCGGCCTGGTCGGGGGCGGCGGCGCGCCGCCGATGATCCCGGCCGGCGGCCCGCCGATGATGGGCTCCCGTGGTTATGCTGGTGACGCCGGCGGCGGATCGCTGGCCGTCGATTTCGGCATCCTCGAGTTCACCTGGCGCACGCTCGTCTTCGTGATCGGCTCGTGCTTCATCATCCCGGTGCCGTGGCTGTTCGTCTGGTACCTGAACTGGATCGTGCCCTGCGTGAAGGTCCCCGGACGGCCGAATCTCAGCTTCACCGGCACTGCGATGACGCTGGTGCCATGGTTCTTCGGCTTCATCGTTCTGGCGATCGCGATCGGTTTCGTCGGCAGCCAGCTGCTGAGCAATCTGCTGTTCATCGTCCAGATCGTGCTCTACTGGCTGCTGGTCAAATGGATGATCGCCAACCTCGCCTCCAACGGGCAGCCGCTGGGCTTGAGCTTCACCGGCTCGGTCTGGGCCTATATCGGCTGGAATTTGCTGTTTGCGATTTCCATCATCACCATTATCGGCTGGGCCTGGGTCGCCGCAGCCCAGATGCGCTGGTTCTGCCGCAGCATCGAGGGCACGCGGCGCGAGATCGTGTTCAAGGGCTCCGGTCTCGACATCCTCTGGCGCGGCATCGTCGCTGCGATCCTGAGCAGCCTGATCATCCCGATTCCGTGGGTGTATCGCTGGATCATGAACTGGTTCGCGTCGCAGACCGAGCTCGCTCCGCGCGGGTCTCTTGGTGCATGAGCTTAAAGACCTCGAACGCGAGACCTCGCGTTCGAGGTGATCATCCCTTCCGCTCGCGCACGGAGCCTTCCTGCGCGACGGAGGCGACCAACGTGCCGTCGGGCTTGAAGATCGAGCCGCGGGTCAAGCCGCGGCCGCCGCGCGCATTCGGCGAATCCTGGGCGTAGAGCAGCCATTCGTCGGCGCGGAACGGGCGGTGAAACCACATGGCGTGATCGAGGCTCGCCGGCATCATGCGCTTGTCGAACAGCGTGCGGCCATAGCGCGCCATGATCGCATCCAGCAGCGAGAAGTCCGAGGCATAGGCGAGCGCGCACATGTGCAGCGCCGGGTCGTCAGGCAGCTTCGCGGCGGTCTTGATCCAGACATGGATGCGGCCGTCGTCGATCTTCTGGCCGAAATAGCGGCCGAGCTCGACCGGACGCAGCTCGATCGGCCGGTCCGATTCATAATAGCGGCGGATGAACTCCGGCATCTCCTTGAACATCGGCTGCTTCGCCACCTCCTCTGCCGTGAGCTTCTCCGGCGGCGGCACGTCGGGCATCTTGTCCTGGTGATCGAAGGCGCTTTCCTCCTCGGCATGGAACGAGACCATGATCGAGAAGATGGCGTTGCCGTGCTGGATCGCGGTGACCCGGCGGGTCGAATAGCTCTTGCCGTCGCGCAGACGTTCGACCTGGTAGATGATCGGGATCTGCGGATCGCCGGGCAGGATGAAATAGCAATGCAGCGAATGCGGCAGCCGCCCCTCGACGGTGCGGCAGGCCGCGACCATCGCCTGCCCGATCACCTGGCCGCCGAACACGCGCTGCCAGCTCGTCTTCGGGCTGTTGCCGCGGAACAGGTTCACCTCGAGCTGTTCGAGGTCGAGGATCGAAATGAGGTCGATCAGGCTCTTGGACATCGGGTGCTTTCAATTGTCTCGTCATTCCGGAACATCGCGCCAGCGATGAACCCGGAATCCCGAGCTGATAACCTCGATATTCCGGGCTCGCGCATTGCGCGCCCCGGAATGACGGGAACGAAGGGCTCGCCGCCCTTGTTTCACCGCACTGTTTCGCCCAGCTCAAGTCTGCTAGCAAGACCGAGAATTGACCGGGAATTTGGGTATGTCGGTACAGGGAAGCATTGTCATTGGCGGCGGCGCGTTTGCCGGCCTAGCGCTGGCCTTGGCGTTACGCCAGGGGCTCGGCCCCGAGATCCCCGTCATCGTCGCCGATCCCGCGCTCGCGACACGTCCCAGCCGCGACCCCCGCGCGACCGCGATCGTGGCCGCCTGCCGCCGCCTGTTCGAGGTGATCGGCGCCTGGGACGACGTCAGGGCCGAGGCGCAGCCGATCCTCGACATGGTCGTCACTGATTCCAAGCTGGAGGACGCTACCCGTCCGGTCTTCCTGAACTTCGCGGGCGACGTCGCGCCGGGCGAGCCCTTTGCGCATATGGTCGAGAACCGCCGCCTGATCGATGCGCTGACGGCGCGTGCGGAAGCCGAGGGCATTGATCTCCGTGCCACCACCGTGGCGTCCTACGACGCGCGGCCCGAAGGCATCGACGTGACGCTGGGCGACGGCAGCGTGATCGCCGCCAGTCTTCTGGTCGCCGCCGATGGCGCGCGGTCAAAGCTGCGCGAGCGCGCGGGCATCGCGACCCACGGCTGGGAGTACGACCAATCCGGCATCGTCGTCACGGTCGGCCACGAGCGCGATCATGAGGGCCGCGCCGAGGAGCATTTCCTGCCGGCTGGTCCCTTCGCGATCCTGCCGCTCTCGGGCAAGCGCTCCTCGCTGGTGTGGACCGAGCGCCGGGCCGAGGCCGCGCGCATCGTTGCGCTCAGCGATGATGAATTTCACGCCGAGCTCGAGCAGCGGTTTGGCCTGCATCTCGGCGAGGTCAAGGCGCTCGACAAGCCGCGCGCGTTTCCGCTGTCCTATTTCGTCGCGCGCTCCTTCATCGCCACCCGGCTCGCGCTGGTCGGCGATGCCGCCCATGTCATCCACCCCATTGCGGGCCAGGGCCTCAACATGGGCTTGAAGGATGTCGCAGCCTTGGCCGAAGTCGTCGTCGATGCCGCGCGGCTCGGCATGGATCTCGGCGGGACCGACGTGCTCGAGCGCTACCAGCGCTGGCGCCGCTTCGACACCATGGCGATGGGCGTTGCCACCAACTCGCTGAACTTCCTGTTTTCCAACCAGTCGACGCTGCTGCGCACCGTCCGCGACATCGGCCTCGGACTCGTCGACCGCGCCCCGCCGCTGAAGAACCTCTTCATCCGCCAGGCCGCCGGGCTCACGGGCGAGGTGCCACGGCTGTTGAAGGGCGAAGCGTTGTAGGATTTTCGTAGCCCGGATGGAGCGCAGCGTAATCCGGGGTCGCTGCACCGTCAGCGCAAGGATTCCCGGATTGCGCTGCGCTCCATCCGGGCTACGAGAAACTCAATCGATCTTCCGCGCCTCTTCCGGCAGCATGATCGGGATGCCGTCGCGGATCGGATAGGCGAGCTTGGCGCCGCGCGAGATCAGCTCCTGCTTGGCGGAATCGAACTCCAGCGGGCCCTTGGTCAGCGGGCAGACGAGAATCTCCAGCAATTTGGGATCGACGCTGGCTTCGGGACGTTCGGTGGGCGTATTCATTTTGGTCTCCGGCGTTCGGCTGCCTCTAGCACAGAAATTCGCCACCGCCCATCGCGGGCTCAAGCGGAGACCATCGTCAAGACCTCGTCGAGCATGGGCTGCAGCCGTGCCGCCGGCACCGGCGCGCCCGAAAGCGCGAAGCCGAGAAACGTCCAATAGAGAATCTGTGCGCGGGCCTGCGCCGTCGCCGCCCCGAGCCCGCGTTTCGTCAGCAGCCCTTCGATATAGTCGAGCCTGCGGCGGTCGATCGCGCGCACGGCACCCTGTGCCGCCGCATCGAAGGCCGCCCAGTTGCGCACCGCGCGTTCGAGATCGAGCCGCGCGCCGAACGTCCTGCGCAGCAGCGCCTTCAACGGCTCGTCGCCGGCGGCCTCGACGTCGGCGATGATCTGCTCCGCTGCAATCTCGCGCCAGCGCTTCAGCACGGCGGCGTGGAACGCGCCGAGATCGGCGAAATGCCAGTAGAAGCTGCCGCGCGACACCCCCATGGCCTTTGCCAGGGGATCGGCCTTGAGCGCGGTGAAGCCGCTGCTGGCGAGCGCCTTGAGGCCTGCCTTGATCCAGTCGTCGGCGGAAAGCTGGTCGGTCATGTCGGGTTCCCGGGATTTGACCATACACTAGTGTATTGACAGGACGCAGACCAGCGCCTATCTCTCCATACAGCACTGTATGGACGGAGGAGGCGAGGTCTGCCGATGCGTGATCTGCTGCTGCAATGTGCCGGCGTCGCGGGGATCGTGGTCGCCCTGATCCATGGCGTGCTGGGCGAAACCAAGGTGTTCGCCAGGGCGACCATCACCCCGGAAAGCCTGCGCATGCTGATCCGCCTGGTCTGGCAGGCCGGGACGGTCGCCTGGATCGGCGGCGGCGTGCTGCTGCTTGCGGCGCCGATGTTGGGATCGGACAGCGCACGGCACTGGATCGTTGCGACCATCGTCGCCGTCTACGGCTTTGCGGCCGTCGCCAACGCGTGGTGGTCGCGCGGACGCGGCTTCGGCTGGAAGGCTCTCGCGGCCGTGGTCGCGCTGGCGGTCGCCGGATATTGAGGCTGCCGGTCCGCGCCAAAGGAGTAGCACGATGACTGATCGCGTCCGTGTGACTGTCGTGGATGACGTGGCCCACGTCCGCCTGAACCGCCCGGACAAGATGAATGCGCTCGATCCAGCGATGTTCGCGGCGCTCATCGAAGCCGGCGCAGACCTGCGCGACAGCCCGGAGATTCGGGCCGTCGTGCTCTCCGGCGAGGGACGCGCATTCTGCGCGGGCCTCGACCTGGAGCGCCTTGTCGCGACGACGCGAGGCGAGCCGCTGCTTCCGCCCGTGGACCTCACGCAGCGAACCCACGGCGTCGCGAATTATGCCCAGCACCTCGTCTGGCTGTGGCGCGAGCTGCCGGTGCCCGTGATCGCAGCGGTGCACGGCATTGCCTTCGGCGGCGGATTCCAGCTCGCGCTCGGCGCCGACCTGCGCTACCTCGCGCCCGATACGAAGCTCGCGGTGATCGAGACGAAATGGGGTCTGGTGCCGGATATGTGCGGCACGCAATTGATGCGCCATCTCGCGCGCGAGGATATTGTGCGTGAGCTGACCTATACCGGGCGCGTTTTTTCGGCCGACGAAGCGGTTACCTACGGCTTTGCAACGCGGCTCGTCGATGATCCCGTGGCCGCCGCACTGGCAACGGCGCGTGAGATTGCTGGCCGCAGCCCTGATGCGATCCGTGCCGCCAAGCGGCTGCTCAAACTGTCCGCAACTTGCCAGGTGGCAACCGGTCTCGCCGCGGAGACTGCCGAACAGGCGGCGCTGCTCGGCTCCGTCAATCATGTCGAAGCGGTCAGGAGCAACCTCGAAGGCCGCACCCCACGATGGAGCCGCGCATGAGCATGCCGCACGGATTCGACCTGCCAGCGCTTGAGGCGGTCAACGCGTCCGCGGCGTTCAACCGCGCCGCGGGCTTCGACGTTGTTGCGGCCGGCAAGGGCGAGGCGACCATTCGCATGAATTGGCGCGACGAGCTCACCCAGTATTCCGGGCATCTCCACGCCGGCCTGATCGCGGCCCTGCTCGACACGGCCTGCGGGTTCGCCGCAGCAACGCTCGTGGGCGCGGTCACCGCATCGCATTTCTCGATGAGCTGCCTGAGGCCGGCCATCGGTCGTTCCTTCCTCGCCAAGGGAACGACGCTCCGCGCAGGGCGCAGGCAGGTGTTCGCCCGCGCCGAGCTGTTCGCGGCCGATGAGCAAGATGCGTTGACCCTCGTAGCGACAGGCGAGACCGTGCTCGTCCCCACTGGCGAGCCGTCGCGCAAGATCGACGGGAGTTGAATCATGGCGCTGACGCTCGTCACCGGAGGTACAGGGCACCTCGGTCGGGATATCGTCGATCGCCTGGTTCGCGACGGACGTCGCGTCCGGGTGTTTGCACGTTCTCCCGGCCTACGGACGGACGTCGAATGGGCCACAGGCGATCTCGCCACAGGCGCGGGGTTGCGGCACGCCCTGCATGACGTCGATACGGTGATCAATGCGGCGACCTATTCGCCGATCGCACGGCGCGGCGGCGTTCGTCCGATCGATTTCTTCCGATCGCCTTCCGCCGTGGACGTCGAGGGAACGGAGCGGCTGCTGTCGCTCTGCGGGCAAACCGAGGTGCAACACGTCCTGCATGTTTCGATCGTCGGGCTCGAGCAGGCAACCCTGCCCTACGCTCGGGTCAAGCTCGCCGGCGAACAGCTGGTGCGTGCCTCGGCTTTGTCCTGGTCCGTCGTTCGCGCGATGCCGTTCTATTACCTGCTCGACAAATTGCTCTCGAGCCTCGCTTGGCTCCCGGTATGGCCGGTGCCGACCACGCTGTTCAATCCTGTCGATACATCGGATGTCGCCGATCACGTCGTGACCTGCGCGTTCGACGGGAAGCGCGGCGTACGTGCGGAGATTGGTGGCCCCGAAGCTCTCGATCTCGTTGCCTTCGCCCGCCAATACCGGGATGCAAGGCAACTGCACCGGAAAATCCTGCCAATCGGCCTGTCCGAGGCGAAGGCGCGCGACATGGGCTTCGTCGTCAGCCAGGGTGTGCGCGGACGTCTCCGTTGGACGGACTGGCTGCAGCACAATTATCCGGGAATGCGAAGCGCGGCGTAACGCGGCTGGTGAGGCCGGCCGTTTATCCGGACCGTGAGGCGTAAGGCCGCACTGGTCGGCCGAATCCGCATTCTCCTCAGAGCGCGCTCACGTTTTCGTCCATGTTAGAACCAGTCTAAACTCAACAATAGAACTTATCTAAAGCGCGGCGTGCCCGTACCGGATTGACTTCATCATCCCCTTTGCTTCCTTCACTTCCGCTTCGCACCTCGCGTAGCGCGCACGACAGAGGAGGAGATGTTCGTGAAGGTCATTCGTGTTGTTGCCATTGCACTGACGGTCGGGATCGGCATGGGGTCGGCGGCCATGGCCGATGGTTTCAAGGACTGCACCAAGCTCGACAAGGCGTCGTGGAAGCCGGCCAGCGAGGCCGAAGCCAAGGCCAAGGCGCTCGGCTATGAAGTGCGCCGCTCCAAGATCGAAGGCTCGTGCTACGAGGTCTATGGCGTCAAGGAAGGCAAGCTTTACGAGCTGTTCTACAGCCCCGAAGATCTCAGCCTGAAGCACACGATCGCCAAGTAAATAGCCAAGCAAATAGCCAAGTAAATCGGCTGCGCGAATTGATCTGCGCAAAGCAGGGCTCGAGGATGGTCTTTGCTTGATTGAAGAAGCGATGCCAGAAGCGCGCGGGGCGTCCGACAGGACCCCCGCGGATCGAACCGCTTCGCGGACGGTCGCAGTCTGGGACCTCCCACTGCGCCTCTGGCACTGGGCTTTCGCGGCCTGCGTCCTGGCCGCGTGGTTCACGCCCACCGTCTATGATCGGCTGCACCGCATCGTCGGCTATACGGTGCTCGGCCTTCTCGCCTTCCGCTTCGTCTGGGGCTTCTGGGGAAGCCGCTATTCGCGCTTCCGCATGATCAGGGCCCGGCTCCGCGCCGCGCCGGGCTATCTCTGGAATCTGCGCCGCGGCATCACCGGCCGCTATATCGGACTCAATCCCGCCGGCACGTTGATGCTGGTGGCGCTGTTGGTCTCGCTCACCGTCTCGGCGGTCACCGGCGCGATGTCGGTCACCGTCACCTTCTTCGGCGTCTGGTGGGTCGAAGACACCCACCATTATTCATCGGACGCGGCCATCGTCCTGGTCGTGCTGCATGTGCTCGGCGTGCTGCTGATGGGGATTCTCCAGCGCGAGAATCTGATCCGCGCGATGATCACGGGACGCAAGCGCATTCGCAATCGCCTCTAGATATTCGTTGCCGATTGTTGCACGCCCTTCGCCCAGTTTGGGCGGGATTGCGACAGGAGGCATAGGAATGCCAGGCAAATTCGAATCGAATCCGAAGCATTAACGTGCCGGTAAGCATGCAACCGGACATTGCACGGGATTAACGCAAAGGACGCTTAGCCGGCCCACGATCGACCATATTGACGATGGAGCGGTACTAGATGTTCCGCATTTTCTCCTGTCTTACCGTTGAGCACGATTGGCGGCTGGTCCTGCTCGCTGGTCTGGTCTGCTTCGTCGCGAGCATCGTCGCGGTCAGTATTTTCCACCGTGCGATCGCGGCGCGCGCAAGAACGCGCCTGATCTGGATCGCGATCGCCGGCGCTGCGATCGGATACGGAATCTGGGCGACGCATTTCGTCGCCATGCTCGCCTACGAGCCCGGAGTCGCGACCGGCTACGGCATCGTGCTGACATCGCTTTCGCTGGCGACCGCAATGCTGCTGACGTCGGTGGGCTTCGGCGTTGCGGCCGGCGATTCCGGCCGGTGGCGCCCGGAGACAGGCGGCGTCATCATCGGTGGCGGCATTGCCAGCATGCACTATCTCGGCATGTGGGCCCTTGAAGTGCCGGGCCGCGTCGCGTGGTCGCTGGATCTCGTGCTGGTCTCGATCACACTCGGCGTGTGCTTCGGCTATGCCGCCCTGGCCGTCGCGATCAAGTATCGGCACTACCAGGGAACGCTCGCGGCGGCAGTCCTGCTGACGCTAGCCATCATCTCGCATCATTTCACTGCGATGGGTGCCGTGCACATCACGCCGGATCCGACGCGTGCGACGGGCGCCTTGTCGTTGTCCCCGGCCGTGCTCGCGCTTTCGATCGCCGGTGTCGCGCTGTCGGTGCTCGGCATGAGCCTGATCGGCGTGCTGGCCGACCGGCGCCTGGCAAGCAGAACCGCCAAGTTCGAGGGGATCATCAGCCAGCTCTCGGACGCCCGGCAGCAGCTCGAGGATTCGCAGCACGAATTGCGGGAGCAGACGCTGAGGCTGGATACGGCGATCAACCATATGGTCGAGGGCCTTTGCATGTTCGATGCCGCGAAGCGGCTCGTGATCTGCAACGAGCGTTACGCCAATTTGTACCGTCTGCCGCCGGAGCTGCTGCGCGCGGGAACGCCGCATAGCGATATCATCAGGCATCGCATCATCAGCGGCACACTCAAGGGCGATACCAGCGCCGCCGCCGCCGAGCAGCAAATCTCGAAGCTCGATGCCCTGCCCGTCAATGCGGTGTCGAGCCGGATCGACGAGTTCGCCGATGGCCGGTTGATCTGCGTGACACGGCAGCCGATGGCCGGCGGCGGCTGGGTGGCAACCCATCTCGATGTCACGGAGCAACGCCGGTCCGAAGCCAAGATCGCCTACATGGCGCAGCACGACGCGCTGACGGAATTGCCAAATCGCGTGCTGATGAGGGCGCGTTTGGACCAGGCCTCTGCCATCACGCGCAATGGAGACCTCCATCTGGCGGTCCTCATGCTCGATCTCGACCGCTTCAAGGAGGTCAACGACACGCTTGGACATCCGGCGGGCGATTTGCTGTTGCGCGCGGTGGCGACGCGCTTGCGCCAGTGCAGCAGGGAAACGACGTTGATCGCCCGGCTCGGCGGCGACGAGTTCGCCGTCGTGGACTACGTGACCAATCCGGCCGAAGAGGCGGCCACTCTCGCCGAGAGGATCAAGACGGCGCTCTGCGAACCCTTTGACCTCGGCGACCATCAAGTCACGGTGGGAGCCAGCATCGGGATCGCCATTGCGCCCCGCGATGGCGCCGATTCCGATGTCATTCTCAAGAGCGCCGATCTCGCCCTCTACGCGGCGAAGGCCGGCGGACGCGGCGCATTCCGTTTCTTCGAGCCGGAGCTGGACCAGCTCATCCACGTCCGGCGCAACCTGGAAAAAGATATGCGGAAAGCGCTGGCGCGGGGCGAATTCGAGCTCCATTACCAGCCGTTTGTGAGCGTGGAGAGCGGACGGATCTGCGGCTATGAGGCGTTGTTGCGGTGGCATCACCCCGAGCGCGGTCTGGTCCTTCCTGGCGAGTTCATTCCGCTCGCGGAGGAAACCGGCCTGATCCTGCCTATCGGCGAATGGGTCTTGAGGGCGGCCTGCACTGAAGCCGCCAACTGGCCTTCCGATCTCACGATCGCAATCAACCTGTCTCCCGCCCAGTTCAGGAGCAAGGAGCTCGTCTCCATCATCGTCGGCGCCCTCGCGGCCTCGGGGATTGCTCCGCAAAGGCTCGAGCTCGAGATCACCGAGACGGTCATCATGCATGACAGCGAAGCGGTGTTCGCAGCCCTCGAACAGTTGCGTGAGCTCGGCGTGCGCATTGCCCTCGACGATTTCGGCACGGGCTATTCGTCGCTCAGCTTCCTGCAGAAGTTTCCGTTCGACAAGGTCAAGATCGACCGCAGCTTCGTCAGCGAGCTCGCCAGCGAGGGCGAAGAGGCGCATCGGATCGCCCGCGCCGTGGTTGCATTCGCCGTCAGCCTCGGCAAGACGACGACCGCCGAGGGCGTCGAAACCCAGGAGCAGCTGGCCATTCTGCGCGAGGAGGGCTGTGCAGAGGCGCAGGGCTATTATTTCAGCCGGCCCATGCAGGCCTTAGGGATCGCGCAACCGGCGCAGCGGGAGGCCGAAGCGGCCATCTGCGCAGCCTGAGGCGCGATGCGATCAGGCTGAATCGCCGTCTCACTGCAGCGGCGGATCGCCGCTGGTACGCTTCTTGGCGAGGTCCATCTCGGTGACCGCGATCAGGATCTCGGCGCGGGTCTTCAGGTCGGGCGCCTCCAGCATGGCCTGCTTCTCCGCGGGGCCATAGGGTGACATCATCGCCAGCGCATTGACGAGCGCCTCGTTGGGCGCGCTCTCGACGCCCTCCCAGTCGACCTTGAGATTGTTGGCCTTCAGGAAGTCCGCCAGCACTGAAAGCAGCGCCTCGCGGTCGACCTCCTCCTCGCCCATGCGCGCGGTGAAGTCATCGGCGTAGGCGAAGAAATCCACCTTGCACTGCCGGTAGGCCGTGAGCACCTCGAGCTCCTCGACCACCTTGAAGCGCGAGACGCCGGTGAGCTCGAGGATGTAGCGGCCGTCGCCGGATTCGGCGAGCTGGGTGATGCGGCCGACGCAGCCGACCCGGAACAGGGTCGGTTTGTCGGAATCCTTCGGGGAGTGCGCGACGTCGGGCTGAATCATGCCGATCAGCCGATGGCCGTCGCGGAAGCTGTCGTCGACCATCGCAAGGTAGCGCGGCTCGAAGATGTTGAGCGGCATCTGGCCGCGGGGCAGCAGCAGCGCGCCCGGCAGCGGAAACACCGGAATGATCTCCGGGAGGTCGGCGGGCCCGCGATATTCGATGTTGATCGGCATCTGCCCGGTCCCCCTGGCCTTGCCAGCGCGCCTTACGAAAACAGGATCGTCGACAAACGCTTGCGTCCCTCGACGGTTGCATCATCCGTGCCGCCCCAGGCCTCGAAGAACTGCACCAGCTGCTTGCGGGCGCCGTCGTCGTTCCATTTGCGGTCGCGCCTGACGATCTCGAGCAGCTGCGCGGTGGCAGCCGTGCGGTCGCCTTTCGCGTTGAGCGCGGTCGCCAGGTCGAATCGGGCCTGATGATCGAGCGGGTTTGCGGCGACTTTCTGTTCCAGCTCCGCGACCGGCCCGAGCGATTGCGCCTGCTCGGCGAGATCGATCGTGGTCTGCACGGCCTTCACCGCGGGGTCGTTGCGCTTGGATTCCGGCACCATGGCCAGCGTCTGCTTGGCCTGCTCCATCGCGCCGGAGGTGGCGTAGCATTTTGCGAGGCCCGCGAGCGCGGCGATGTTGGTCGAATCGTACTGGAGCACCTCGGCATAGATCTGCGCGGCAGCCGCGGCATCGCCCTCCGCGAGGACGGCTTCGGCCTCCTGCAGGATTTCGGCGATATTCGGCTCGCCCGGCGCGGTCACGCCCTTGGTCAGCTTCTCGATGAAGGCGTTGAGCTGGCTCTCGGGCACCGCGCCCATGAAGCCGTCGGCCGGCTGGCCGTTGACGAAGGCGATCACGGCCGGGATCGACTGGATGCCCATCTGGCCCGGGATCGCGGGGTGCTGGTCGATGTTCATCTTGACCAGCTTGACCTTGCCCTTGGCCGCCCTGACCGCCTTTTCCAGCACGGGGGTGAGCTGCTTGCAGGGGCCGCACCACTCCGCCCAGAAGTCGATCAGCACCGGCTGGCGCTTCGATTCCTCGATGACGTCCTTCACGAAGGTCTGGGTGGTGGTGTCCTTGATCAGATCGGCGGCGGCCGGGTTTGCGGCTCCGTTACCCTGGTCGATGATCGTCACGGGATCCCCTCGTCTGATGTCCGGAATGGCGGCTCTTTAGCACGTCGCCGCTTCCTGTGCTTTGCTGTCGGCTCCTAAATTGGGCCGAATGGGCCGAATTTCAATCCACCGCGGCCGATTCGGCGGTTCCGGGACCTTTTCGGGCCGTTTGGCCGCAGGAGGGGCCCAAATAGCGCCCTCGAATGCCAATTGATGCCGCCGGTAGCTGTTGCATTCCCCTCCCGCTTTTGGCATACGACAGCCGTTGCCGGCGCGTCACGCGACCGACACAGGATGCGGGTGTAGCTCAGTGGTAGAGCACGACCTTGCCAAGGTCGGGGTCGAGGGTTCGAGCCCCTTCGCCCGCTCCAAATTTTCCCAGAGCATCCAGCCAAACCGTACGGAACCGTGGTTCTCCACGCGGCTGGCGGCTGTCTTGGGGGCGCAATGACAATCCTGGTCACCGGCAGCGCCGGCCATCTCGGTGAAGCCATCATCCGCACCCTGCGTGGGCGCGGCTCGCCTGTGCGCGGGATCGACCTGAAGCCCTCGCCGTTCACCGATGCCGTCGGCTCGATCGTCGATCCCGGCTTCGTGTGGGCCCAGATGGACGGCGTCTCCGCCCTGATCCACACCGCGACGCTGCACAAGCCGCATGTGGCGACCCACACCAAGCGGGATTTCGTCGACACCAACGTCACGGGCACGCTCAATCTGCTCGAGGCGGCGGCTTCGGCCGGTGTGAAGAGCTTCGTCTTCACCAGCACCACCAGCGCGTTCGGCTCGCAGCTTCGGCCCGAGGCCGGACTGGCTGCGGTCTGGGTCACCGAGGATCTGCCGCCGGTCCCGAAGAACATCTACGGCACCACCAAATTGATGGCGGAGACGCTGTGCGAGCTGTTCTTTCGCGAGCGCGGCCTGCCGGTGGTCGTGTTGCGGACCTCGCGCTTCTTTCCGGAGGACGACGATGATCCCGCGATGCGGTCGGCTTACGCGCTGGACAACGCGCAGGCCAATGAGCTGCTCTATCGCCGGCTGGATATCGCGGACGCGGTAAGCGCTCATCTGCTCGCCGTCGAGCGCGCGGCAAAGATCGGGTTTGGCCGTTACATCGTCTCGGCCACCAGTCCGTTCGAGCCGCGTCATCTCGCGGCACTGGCGCGCGATGCGGCTGGTGTCGTGCGTGAGCTCTATCCGGATTGCGCGGAGCTCTATGCGGCGCGGGGCTGGAACCTGTTCCGCGAGATCGACCGTGTCTATGTCAACGAACGCGCGCGTCGCGAGCTGGGCTGGCGGCCGGAGTACGATTTCGCGCATGTGCTGCGCAGCCTGCGCGAGGGCCGCGATTTTCGCAGTAGGCTGGCGCGCGAGATCGGCGCGAAAGGCTATCACGACATGGTGTTCGACGACGGACCCTACCCCGTCGCCGGGTAAGCACAGCGATTGCTCTTTTGCCCGACGAGTCAACTGCCTGCGGGGCTCGCCCCCGCGCGGCGCGAGCTGCGCCGTTCTACTGTGCATGGGGTTGTTTTCGCGTTTTTTGTTTTCCGGCTCTCGGCCTTGATTCCGCGTTGCAGCGAGAGCGCTGTCGTCACGCCGTTCGCTTGTTGACACTCCGTCTCAATTTTTATGCGGCGCAACTGCGGTGCGTGCGCCGCGCTTCTCAGCGCTCGCAGATGTGCTAACCTTTTTGCGTCTGTCGTCCCGACGGACCCAAAACTTCGCCTCTCGACTAGCAAAATAAAATAAATCGCAGCCCTGACGGCTGCCTTAGGGGAGTGACGCGATGACATCGGTGTTCCATCGATCCGTGTTGGCGCTTGCAGCCGTGGCCCTTCTTGCCGGGACCAGTGCTGCCAGCGCGCAAGACAAGAGCAAGCCACTCAAGAAATACGAATCCGGCACCAAGGAATTCTGGACCCATCCGCCGGATGACTGGTTCCTGGGCGACGAGACCGAGGCGCAGAAGGGCCTAGCGCCGCCGTCCGGCCCGCCGACCGGCGCTTCCGACGCCGAGCTCGCCAACATCATCAAGAAGGTCAAGCTGCCGCCGGGCTTCAAGATGGAGGTCTATGCCTCCGGTGTGCTGGCTGCGCGGCAAATGGCCTGGGGTGACAAGGGCACGCTGTTCGTCGGCTCGTTCGGCCTCGGCAACGTCTATGCCATCAAGGACAATGGCGGGAAGAAAGAGGTCAAGACCATCCTCAAGGGGCTGAACATGCCCACCGGCCTCGCCGTCAAGGACGGCGCGCTCTACGTCATCGCGGTCGACAAATTGATCCGCTACGACGACATCGAGAACAAGCTCGACAATCCCGGCGAGGGCAAGGTCGTCTATGACGACATGCCGTCCTACGCCGCGCATGGCTGGAAGTACATCGCGGTCGACAAAGAAGGTTGGTTCTACATTCCGTTCGGACCGCCCTTCAACATCGGCATCCCGCCGACCAGCGTCTCGCAGATCCGGCGCGTCGATCCCAAGACCGGCAACGCGGAGATCTATGCGCTCGGCGTGCGCAACTCGGTCGGCGGCGACGTCGATCCGCGCACCGGCAAGTACTGGTTCACCGAGAATGCCCGCGACTGGATCAGCGATGATCTGCCCTCAGACAAGCTGAACATGATCAACAAGATCGGCGAGCATTTCGGCTATCCCTACTGTCACCAGGGCAATCTGCCGGACGACAAGTTCGCGATGGGCCACAAGTGCTCCGAGTTCACGCCGCCCGTGCTGAATCTCGGCGCCCATGTCGCTCCGCTCGGCATGAAGTTCTACACCGGCGACCAGTTCCCCGCCGAGTACAAGAATAACATCCTGATCGCCGAGCACGGCTCCTGGAATCGACACAAATATCAGGGCGGCCGCATCATGCGCGTGATCGTCGGGCCTGATGGCAAGAACCCCAAGCAGGAGGTGTTCGCCTCCGGCTGGATCGAGGGTGACCAGGGTTATCTCGGTCGTCCTGACGACATCATCCTTGCCAAGGATGGATCGATCCTGGTTGCCGACGACTGGGCCGGCGCGATCTATCGCATCAGCTACAGCAAGAAGTAAGCGCGACTTTGCGAAGAGGCTGCGACCGGGTGACGGCCGCAGCCTCTTTCATGACAAGGTCTTTCACTGTCGTTCCGGACCGCGCGCCAGCGCAAGCCCGGAACCCATAACCCCGACTGGTGGTTATGGATTCTCGGATGCGCAATCGCGCATCGGAGCTCGTCCTCCGCACGCTCCGGAATGACGGGCTCGATAGATCGGAATCCTCATCATGCGCCGTCAGTTTTTGTCGTACGCTATCGGTGCGCTATTGCTCGCAGCGCCGGCCTTCATCCCGGCCCAGGCCGCCGATAATTCCGCGATCAAGGAGAAGGCCTCGGTCTGCTCCGGCTGTCACGGCGAGAACGGCATTTCGCAGACCGAGAACATCCCCTCGCTGGCCGGGCAGCCCGATCAATTCATCCAGTGGCAGCTGGTGTTCTTCCGCGCCGGCTCGCGCAAGAACGACCAGATGAAGCCGATCGTCGAGGAGATCACCAACGAGGACATCCGCAGCTTCGGCGCCTATTTTTCCCAGATGACGCCGCCGAAGGCAGCGGACGACGGCGATCCGGACCTGTCGAAGAAGGGCGCGCAAGTTGCCGCCGGCCGCCGCTGCGCCTCATGTCACACCGACAGCTTCGCCGGCACCAAGGCGGTCGCGCGGCTCGCGGGTCAACGCGAGGAATATCTGGTCAAGGCGCTGCATGACTACAAGGCGGGCCAGCGCGTCGGCGGCGGCGTCGCCGCGATGGCCGATGTCGCCTATCACATGAGCGACGAGGAAATCACCGCCGTCTCGCACTATCTCGCGCATCTGAAATAGTTGCCGCAAACGCCACACCAAATGTGTGGCCGGCCACTACTCCGCCCGCTGCTTTTCGTACGCCTTCAAATGCGTATACGCGATGCGCAGCTTCGGCACCGGCACCTTGGCGGCGTCGGCGCGCGCGATGAGGTCGCCGATGACGTGATCAGCTTCGACCGGCAGGCCGGCCTTGATGTCGCGGAACATCGAGGCGGTCATCGGCGATCCCTCCGCGGTGAGATTGCCTTTCACCCGTTCGAAGAACGGCCCGCCTGGCGGATAGCCCGACGCAGTGGCGATCGCACTGGTCTCGTCCAGCATGCCGAGCAGGAAATCCCGGCCGCCGGGCGCTGCGAGGATGTTGCCGACGGAGGTCCGCATCAGGCTGGTGGACGCTGCGAGCGAGGAGAGGAATACCCACTTCTCCCACATGTCCTGCATGATGTTCTGGCTGGCGGCGGCGCCGGTGATGCCGCTCTTGAAGGCTTCATCGATCGCCTTGACGCGATCCGACAGCTTGCCGTCGCGCTCGCCGTAACTGATCGCCTGCATCGGCTGGAGCTGCACCACCTCACGCTTCTCGTTCAAGGTTGCCGCGATGGCGCAGAGGCCGCCGAGCACGCGCTCCTTGCCGAACTTGCCGTCGAGGATGTCGAGATGGCGCATGCCGTTCAGCATCGGGATGATCGCGGTGTTCGGCCCGACGGCCGCGGCAAACGATGTGATGGCGTCGTCGAGATCGAACGCCTTGCAGCTCAGGAGCACGACGTCGAACTTGTCCTTGAGCGCGTCGGCCTGCACGGTCGGCGGATTCGCCAAGGTCACATCGCCATTGGGGCTCTTGATGACGAGCCCGGCGCTCGCGAGCTCGTTGGCCCGGCGCGGCCGGACCAGGAAGGTGACGTCGCGGCCGGCCTGCAACAGCCTGCCACCAAAATAGCCACCGATGGCGCCGGCGCCGACCACGAGGATACGCATGGGATGCTCCGTTCTTTTCTTGGCGAATAGCGAATAGGGAGTAGCGAATAGCAGGCGCGATTTCCACTCGCTATTCGCTACTTGCCATTCGCGCGCTTCACTTTCCCGACACCATCTCCTCGACCTCGCGGAGCTGCTCCTTGCCGAAGAACATCTCGTTGCCGACGAAGAAAGTCGGCGAGCCGAACGCGCCGCGAGCCACGGCTTCCTCGGTATTCTTGATCAGCTTGCCCTTCACGTCGGGCTCCTGCGCGCGGGCGAACAGCTTCTGGGCATCGAGCCCCGAGGCCTCCAGCGCCTTCGCGACGACTTCAGGATCGTCCATCTTCTTCGGCTCGCGCCACATGTGGTGGAAAGCGGCCTCGACGTATTTCTCGAACACGCCCTCCGCTTGCGCCGCGATCGCCATGCGCATCAGGTTCAGCGTGTTGACGGGAAAGTGCGGATTCCAGACATAGGGCTGAACCTTGAAGCGCTTGATGAAGCGCTCGGTCTCGACCTGCAGGAATTCACGCTTGTTCTTGACGCCGGCGAGCGTTTCGGCCGGCGACTTGTTGTTGGTCGACTTGAAGATGCCGCCGAGCAGGATCGGGACATATTCGAACTTGACGCCGATGCGCTGCTCGATCGCGGGAATCGCGAGATGACTGAGATAGGCGTTCGGGCTGCCGAAATCGAACAGGAATTGCGGCTCTTTGCGGGTCAAACTCATCTCCCTGACCTAACTTTTTGATCTGGCTTTGATCCATTGTGGCGCAGGGCGGTCCACAGGTCCACCGTTTAATGATGATCATAATACTCTGGGCATCAGACCAGGCGCCGGATTGCCCGCTTGCGCCACACCAGCAAGTAATAGCCCATCTGCAAAACAAGCATGGCGCAGAACACGATGGGATAAGCGGCCCATACGCCCTGAAGGCCGATGATGCGGCTCAGGACGATCGCAGCGGGCAGCTCGATCGCAACGATCGCGAAGATCGAGAGCAGCATCGGCGTCAGCGCGACGCCGGCCGCGCGCATCGCCCCGGAAAACACCGTGGCGAGGCCGAACGGCACCGAGCTCCACAAGGCGATGTCGAGCAGGCCCTTCGCCAGTTCGAGCACGGCGGCGTCGGTGATGAAAATGCCGAGGATGGCTCGCGGCGTGAGATAGATCAGTGTCACGAGCCCGCCGGTCAGGACGAAGTTGAAAGCGAGGCCGGTTCGCACGATGCCGTCGAGCCGGTCGCTATTGCCGCTGCCGACCGCCTGTGCGCCCAGGATCGAGACCGCGATCGAAATCGACATGGCCGTGAACTGCGTGTAGCCCATCACCTGGTTGACGGCGCCATAGGCTGCGGTGGCGTCCGATCCAAAACCGTTGACGAGGCCGAGCAGAACCAACTCCGCGATCGCCATCACGACCATGCCGACGGCGCTCGGCAATCCGATGCCGAGAATGTTGCCGAGCATGGCGCGGTTGAGTCGCAGCTGGCGCAGCAGGGCCGCGTCGGGCGCAAGCGCGTGCTTCTTCCGCCGCAGATGGGCGGCCAGTGCGATCAAGGTGAGCGCGTTCGCGATCGCCGCCGCCCAGGCCGGGCTGGTGATGCCGGCCGCCGGCAGTCCGAACGATCCGCGGATCAGCATCGGGGTCAGGATCAGGCCGATCGCCGTCGACAACGCCAGGGCCAGCAGCGGCGTGAGCGCATCGCCGACGCCGCGGATCATCGCCGTCATCAGCAGGAACACGAAGCCGAGCGGCAGGGTGAACAGCATGATCCGCGCATAGGCGCTGGCTGGAGCGAGAATGTCCGCGGGCGTGGCGAGCGCCATCATCAATTGACGGCTGAAGAGCCCGCCGATCAACGCCACCGAAACGGACAGCAGCAGGCCGATCGCAAGCGTGGTGCCGACAACGCTTCTGATCTTGTCGTGCTCGCGCGCGCCGAAGGCCTGACCGATCAAGACGGTTGCGCCGGTGCTGAGGCCCATGACGAAGGCGAACAGGAAGAACATCACGGGGAAGAACACCGAGACCGCCGCCAGCGCATCGACGCCGATCATCTGGCCGAGATAGACGTTGCTGACGGTGCCGAACAGCGATTGCAGCGCGTTGCTCAGCATCAGGGGTGCGAGGAAGCGCAGGAACGTCTTCCAGAGCGGCGTGGCGGCGGACATGGCTATGCCTTTCATCAGGGCGTGCGACGCCGTTGCCGCGCAAGGCGCGGCTCGGCCGTCGATGGGGTTGTGAAGAGCGGTGCGCGGCTTACGCGCGGTCGCTGTAGGCGAGCTTGACGATGTGGTCGCGGATGTCGGTCGGCCAGTCCGCGATCAGTGCGGTGAAGCGGCGCCGGTCATCTGCGAACAGCGCGCGCGAGGCTTCCTCGAACTGCGGCAGATTGCCGGCCATGGTCGACATGAAGTGATAGGCCGCATCGCGTGCCTGCCGCTCGCGATCCTTGTCGCCGCTCGCGCGCCTGGCTTCGTCGACCAGCTTGCGCAGCGCGACCGAGGCGCCGCCTGCTTGCGCGCCGAGCCACTCCCAGTGCCGCGGCAGCAGCGTCACCTCGCGCGCGACCACGCCGAGCTTCGGCCGGCCGCGGCCGCGCGGCTCGCTCGGTGGCGTGCTCTCCTCGACCGGAGGCGGGACAAGCTTGGCCAATCGCGCCAAGACCTCGCGATCGCCGCCGCGCAGATCGAAGTCGATCGGTCGGCCCGTGGCGTCCTCGAATATGATGATCGGCTCGTCCGGCCGGGCCGCCACCCGCTTGACGACCAGTGCGACCTCGCCGGCCGGCCCGGACACCAGGCGGCGCGGCCCCTGGAAGGCGGTGAAAATCTTCTGCATTGGAATCATTGCCATATTAACGATGTTATCCGTTTTAATATCCGGGTAAATTTGCGAGGTCAATATACCCGGGTGAAAATATCTGCCTGGACGGCTCGACATTGTGTTCCCAGGCTGGCACGAACAGCGCCGCCGACCGACCACGCCTAGCCACCACGCCTAAGCCTTGGGGACCTACCGATGCTGACCGTTCACCACCTCAACAATTCCCGCTCGCAGCGCGTGCTGTGGCTGCTCGAGGAGTTGGGCGTGCCTTACGAGATCGTGCGCTACCAGCGCCAGCCGGACATGCGCGCGCCGAAGGAGCTCCGCGCCATCCATCCGCTCGGCAAGTCGCCTGTCATCACCGACAACGGCAACACCGTCGCCGAATCAGGCGCGATCATCGAATATCTCATCGCGACCTACGGCAACGGCC
The DNA here is from genome assembly GCF_030272265.2 of Bradyrhizobium sp. 62B. Taxonomy (NCBI): domain Bacteria; kingdom Pseudomonadati; phylum Pseudomonadota; class Alphaproteobacteria; order Hyphomicrobiales; family Nitrobacteraceae; genus Bradyrhizobium; species Bradyrhizobium sp. 62B. The sequence continues at coordinate 256,326 of NZ_CP092841.2, forward strand.
GGCTGATCCCGCCGCCTGATACGCCGGAGCGGCTGCGCTTCACCTATTGGCTGCATTATGCCGAGGGCTCTGCGATGCAGCCGCTGTTGCTGAAGCTTTTGTTCACGCTGATGCCGAAGCGCGCGCCCGCGCTGCTTCGTCCGCTGGTGCGCAAGGTCTCGAACCAGGCGCTGACCACGCTGGTCAATCCGCAGCTCAAGCAGCACATGGATTACTGGGAAGGCGAGCTCGGCAAAAGCGAGTGGTTCGCCGGCAACGAGTTTACCGCAGCCGACATCCAGATGAGCTTTCCGCTGGAAGCGGCGCAAGCGCGCGGCGGGCTCGAGCAGGGTCATCCTAAGGCGATGGCCTTTTTGGAGCGCATCCACGCGCGGCCGGCCTATGCGCGTGCGCTGGAGAAGGGCGGGCCGTACCAGGTGGGACGATAGTCATAGGGCCGTCATTCCGGGGCGGTGCGCAGCACCGAACCCGGAATCTCGAGGTTCTCAGGTGCGCAATTGCGCACCACAGTTCACGCTTCGCGTGCCCCGGAACGACATCTCTCCGTTAATGCGCGTGCAGCACACGTCCGCGTGTCTCCGGCAGCGCAAAGGCGGCGATGAAGAACACCGCGTAGGCCGCCACCGCGAAGATCGCGATCGCATTCGCCAGCGATGTCGTCGCGGACAGGGCGCCGACGAGGAAGGGAAACAGCGCGCCGATGCCGCGGCCGAAATTGTAGCAGAAGCCCTGGCCAGAGCCGCGCAGCCGCGTTGGATAAAGCTCGGTCAGGAACGCACCGACGCCGGAGAAATAGCCCGAGGCGAAGAAGCCGAGCGGGAAACCGAGCACCCACAGGATCTCGTTGGTGAGCGGCATCTGCGTATAAAGCAGCACCACCCCGATGGCTCCGATCGAGAAGATCAGGAACAGATTGCGCCGCCCGATCCGGTCGGCGAGCCAGGCTCCCGTGAGATAGCCGATGAAGGAGCCGATGATCAGGGTCGACAGATAACCGGTCGAGCCGACGATCGACAGGTGCCGCTCCTTGGTCAGGAATTGCGGCACCCAGAAGGTGACGGCGTAGTAGCCGCCCTGGCAGCCCGTCGCCATCAGCGAGGCCAGGATCGTGGTCTTCAGGATCGGGCCGGAGAAGATCTCCCAGAGCGCAGGGCGATCGCCGCTCGCAGCCTGCCTGGCGCGGGCCTGCGCCGAGATCTCCGGCTCGGTGACCGAGCGGCGGATGTAGAACACCAGAAGGGCCGGCAGCGCGCCGATCACGAACATCCAGCGCCATGCCGTTTCCGGCGGCAAGACCGAGAACAGGATCGCCTGCGACAGCACCGCGAGGCCCCAGCCGACCGCCCAGCCAGACTGCACCGAGCCGACCGCGCGCCCACGATATTGCGGCCGGATCGCTTCACCCATGAGCACGGCACCCGCGGCCCACTCGCCGCCGAAGCCGAGGCCGAGCACGGCACGCGCGATCAGGAGCTGGTCGAAATTCTGCACGACCGCGCAGACCAGCGAGAAGAACGAGAACCAGATGATGGTGATCTGGAGCGTTCGCACCCGCCCGATATGGTCGGAGAGATAGCCGCCGAGCCAGCCGCCGATCGCGGACGCCAGCAGCGTCACCGTGCCGGCAAGGCCGGCCGAGGCGGCATCGACCTTCCACAGCGCGATGATGGTGCCGATCACCAGCGGATAGATCATGAAATCCATGCCGTCGAGCGCCCAGCCCGCCGCGCAGGCCCAGAACGTCCGGCGCTCCGGCGCGTTCATGTCGCGATAGAACGCGAGAAGGCTGGTGTCCTCGATCTCGGCGCGCTCGATGTTCTGGAGCGGATCGGTCGTGGTCATGGCGTTTCCCCGGCAGTTTTTTTGGCTGCCCTTTGGTAGCACGCGTGGCCGCGAGAGCTAGCGGGCCGGCGCTCCCGTGCCATGCAAACGGCGTGGCTAGTGCCCGGCCGCCTCTGCGCCCCGTGTGCGGGGGTCGGGTGCGCCGAGTGGCCCGTTCGGCGTCACGAGAATCGAATTCGCCGATGTCTGCCCCATCGGCTCGACGATCGTGTGGCCCATCGCCTTCAGCCCCTGCAACACGTCCTCGGGAAAGCCGCGCTCGACGCGCACTTCGTCGGGCAGCCATTGATGATGCAGCCGTGGCGCCGCGACGGCCGCCGCAACATCCATCCTGTAATCGAGCAGGTTGACGATCACCTGCAGCACGCTGGAAATGATGCGGCTGCCACCGGGCGAGCCCGTCACCAGCACCGGCTTGCCGTCCCGGAGAACGATGGTCGGCGACATCGATGAGAGTGGACGTTTGCCGGGGCCGGGCAGATTGGCCTCGAAGCCGACGAGGCCATAGGCGTTCGAGGCGCCGACCGCGGCGGTGAAGTCGTCGAGCTCGTTGTTGAGCAGCACGCCGGTGCCTTCGGCAACCAGGCCGACACCGTAGCTGAAGTTCAGCGTATACGTATTGCTGACCGCGTTGCCGCGGGAATCCACCACGGAGAAATGCGTGGTGTTGCTGCCCTCGCGCGGCGAGGGGGCCGCGGATGCAAGCTCTTTCGACGGTGTGGCGCGATCGGCAGAGATGCCGGAGCGCAGCTTGGCGGCGTAGTCCTTCGCGGTGAGCGTCTCGATCGGCGCGTTGACGAAGGCGGGATCGCCGAGATAGTGCGCGCGGTCCGCATAAGCGCGCTTCATCGCCTCGACCAGCAGATGCAGCGATGCCGGCGATCCCTGCTTCAAATCGGCAAGCTGGAAGCCTTCGAGAATGTTGAGGGTTTCCACCAATACGATGCCGCCGGACGAAGGCAGCGGCATCGAGACGATGTCATAGCCGCGATAGCTGCCGCGAACCGGCGCGCGGATCACGGCCTGATATGCTTTCAAATCGGCCGGCGTCATGATGCCGCCCGCATCAGCCACCGCCTTGGCGAGCTTTTCCGCAACCTCGCCCTCATAGAAGCCGCGTGGCCCCTGTGCGGCAACGGCCGAGAGCGTTTCGGCGAGATCGCCCTGCACCAGCCTGTCGCCTTCACGAAGCGGCGAGCCATCGGGCCGCGAGAAGATCTTGGCCGACGAAGGCCAGCGTGCCAGTCGCCGGTACCAGGTCGGCAGCGTATCGGCCATGTCGTCGCTGATCACGAAGCCGTCGCGCGCGAGCGCAATCGCAGGCTCGAGCAATTGCGCCAGCGTGAACTGGCCGGAGCCGTATTTTTCCAGTGCCAGGGAAAGACCGGCAATCGTGCCGGGCACGCCCACGCCGAGCGCGGAATCTCGTGACTTCGCCGTATCGGGCTTGCCGTCGGCGTCGAGGAATATCTGCGGTGTGGTCGCTGCCGGCGCCGTCTCACGATAGTCGATCGTGATGTCTTCATTGCGGTCAGCGGAATGGATCACCATGAAGCCGCCGCCGCCGATATTGCCGGCGCGCGGATAGGTCACGGCCATCGCAAAGCCGGTCGCGACCGCTGCGTCGACCGCATTGCCGCCACGCCGCAGGATCTCGGCGCCAACTTGCGCGGAGATCTTCTCCTGCGCGACCACCATGCCATGCTCGGCCGCAACGGCGCGCACGGCGTCGCGAGCGGGTGGGACGTAGCCCTGCCGTGCGTCCTGGGCGGCTGCGGGTGCAAGACCAAACGTCAGAACGGCTAGGAAGGCGAAAAACGTCCGCCGGGTCGAATATGACGACATGATCAAGTTTCCGCAGGGGCTTCGGACTGGTTCACACGCCTCGCTGCAATGCTATACGGTTTGCCCCAACAGAGGCAAAACTGTTCGTGATGAGGACTGCGTGATGACGACGATCGCCCCGGATGCGCGCATGGCCGATGCGCAGCGGACCTATCCGCCACGCGCCGCCGTCGTCAGCTGGATCTTCTTCGATTGGGCCGCGCAGCCCTATTTCACGTTGATCACGACCTTCGTGTTCGCGCCGTATTTCGCAACCAGCATTGCGCCGAATCCCGCCACAGGCCAATCGCTGTGGGGATTTGCGATGGCGGCTGCGGGACTTGCGATCGCGCTGCTGTCGCCGGTGCTGGGGGCGATCGCGGATGCTTCCGGCCGAAGGAAGCCGTGGATTGCGGGATTCGGCGCGGTGCTTGTGCTGGCATCGTGCACGCTATGGATCGGCAAGCCCGGTGATCCCTCGGTCATTCCGCCCCTGCTCACCGCGGTTGCGCTCGCCAGCGTCGGCGCGGAATTCGCCACCGTCTTCAACAATGCGATGATGCCGACGCTGGTGCCGCCGGAGCGGATCGGCCGGCTTTCCGGCACCGGCTGGGCGACCGGCTATATCGGCGGCATCGTCAGCCTGATCATCGTGCTCGGCCTGCTCGCCGCCAATCCCGAGACGGGCCGCACATTACTGGGCCTGACGCCGTTGTTCGGGCTCGATCCGGTCAGCCATCAGGGCGATCGCATCGTCGGACCGCTGACCGGGCTGTGGTTCGTGATCTTCGTGACGCCGCTGTTCCTGTTCACGCCGGATTACCCGGCGAAGCGCCCGCTGCGCGAAGCGCTGCACGAAGGTTTGGCGGCGCTGAAGAAATCGATCAAGAGCCTGCCGACGCAGAAGTCGCTCGCGGCATTCCTGCTCGCCAACATGATCTACACCGACGGCCTGGTGTCGCTGTTCGCCTTCGGCGGCATCTATGCGGCCGGCACGTTCGGCTGGCACACCATCCAGATCGGCACCTTCGGAATCATGCTCGCGATAACAGGCACATTCGGCGCATGGCTCGGCGGCAAGCTCGACGATCATCTCGGGCCGAAGCGCGTCATCGCCGGAAGCTTGCTGTTGCTGCTGCTGTCGGTGGCAGCGATCCTCCTCGTCGACAAGGATAGCGTGTTGTTCGTCAAGGTCGCGCCGCCGCAAGCAGGCGCCGCCATGTTCTCGAGCGCCGCGGAACGCGCCTATCTGGTGCTGGGCTGCCTCATCGGCGCGGCCGGTGGTCCACTGCAGGCGGCGTCACGCACGCTTCTGATCCGTCTCGCGCCGAGAGATCGCATCGCGCAATATTTCGGTCTGTTCGCGCTGACCGGGAAGGTGACGTCCTTCATCGGACCGTTGCTGATCGGCATGATCACCGCTGCGACGGCGAGCCAGAAGGCCGGCATGGCGGTGCTGGTGGTGTTCTTTGTCGCGGGATTGGGGCTGTTGATGCGGGTGCGGGAGTAGCACCCCATCGTCATTCCGGGGCATCGCGGAGCGATGAACCCGGAATCCAGAAGTTGTGGCGCGAGACTCTCAGGTGCGCAATTGCGCACCAGGGTTCACGCTGCGCGCGCCCCGGAATGACGGCGAACTCAGTGCCGGAAGTGCCGCGTCCCGGTGAACACCATGGCGATGCCGTGCTCGTCGGCGGCCTTGATCACCTCGTCGTCGCGCATCGAGCCGCCGGGCTGCACCACGGCGGTGGCGCCGGCTTCGATGCAGGCGAGCATGCCGTCGGCGAACGGGAAGAACGCATCCGAGGCCACCACCGAACCCTTGGTGAGCGGCTCGGGAAGCTTCAGCTCGTTCGCCGCGTCCTGCGCCTTGCGCGCCGCGATCCGCGCTGAGTCTACCCGGCTCATCTGGCCTGCGCCGATGCCGACGGTGGCGAGATCCTTGGCGTAGATGATTGTGTTGGACTTGACGTGTTTTGCCACCCGGAACGCGAATTTGAGGTCGCGCATTTCGGCCTCTGTCGGCGCACGCTTGGTCACAACCTTGAAGGTCATGTCGTCAACCACGGCGTTGTCGCGGCTCTGCACGAGCAGGCCGCCGGCAACCGTCTTGGCGGTGAGACTGGGCGCGCGCGGGTCGGGCAGGCTGCCGGCGAGCAAGAGGCGCAGGTTCTTCTTGCCGCCGATGATGGCGATCGCTTCCTCGGTGGCGTCGGGCGCGATGATCACCTCGGTGAAGATCTTGGTGATCTCGCGTGCGGTGTCGGCGTCGAGCGCGCGGTTCATCGCGATGATGCCGCCAAAGGCCGAGGTGGAATCGCAGGCCAGCGCCTTGCGATAGGCCTCGACGAGGTTCGCGCCTTCCGCGACGCCGCAGGGATTGGCGTGCTTGACGATGACGCAGGCCGCGGTGCGCTTGGTGTCGAACTCGCCGATGCATTCATAGGCGGCATCGGTATCGTTGATGTTGTTGTAGGAGAGCTCCTTGCCCTGGAGCTGCCGCGCGGTCGAGACGCCCGGGCGCTTTTCCGGCGTCGCGTAGAACGAAGCGGTCTGATGCGGGTTTTCGCCGTAGCGCAGCGACTGGATCAGCCTGCCGCCGAAGGCACGGAAGTCCGGCGCTTCGATCTCGAGTTGGCGGTTGAACCAGTTCGAGATCGCGGCGTCATAGGCGCCGGTGCGCGCATAGGCCTTTGCGGCAAGCCGCCGGCGCAGCTTCAGCGTGGTGGCGCCCTTGTTGGCGGCAAGCTCGTCGAGCACGGCCTTGTAGTCCTCGGCTTCCACCACGACGGCGACGTCGTCATGGTTCTTGGCGGCGGCGCGGATCATCGCGGGGCCGCCGATGTCGATATTCTCGATGCAATCCTCGAAGCCCGCGCCTTTGTCGACGGTCGCTTCGAACGGATAGAGATTGACGACGAGCAGATCGATCGGCGCGATGCCGTGCGCCTTCATCGCCTCCGCATGCTCCTTGTTGTCGCGGATCGCGAGCAGCCCGCCGTGGACCTTCGGATGCAGCGTCTTGACGCGACCGTCCATCATCTCGGGGAAGCCGGTGAGGTCGGAGACGTCCTTCACCGCGAGGCCGGCCGCGGCAATCGCTTTCGCAGTGCCGCCGGTCGAGACCAGCTCGACACCATGCGCGGCCAGCGCTTTGGCGAAATCGATCAGGCCGGTCTTGTCGGAGACGGAGAGCAGAGCGCGGGTGACGCGGCGGGGGTGGTCAGTCATGAGCAAGATCCTCTGTTCAGGGAGTGTCTATGCCCAGGCGCGCGGCAGATATGTGTCGCGCTTCCCGATGGTGCTCCATCCAAGGTCGCCAGTCGCGCGAGCGAGGGCTCGATAGCAGCTTTTGGCCGTTTTCACAACGACGAGATGGGCCAAATCGTGTGCGTTTACAGCGGCAGTTCCGGCTCCCGCCGCGCGTTACGGCGGGCATTGGTCACCGCCGGCGAGGCCGTGGAGCGCACGAAGCTCCAGCGGATCGAGGGCGCCTGGCGAGCATCCTGCCGGATCACGATCTGCGCGGTGCGGCGCGGGCCGTCATTGCCGGCCAGGAACACGCTGTCCTCGAGGTCGACCTTGTCGTCCAATGCTTCGAAGGTCCAGACGTCGCGGTTCGGCAGCACCAGCATGACGCCGCGGGCATCCGACAGCCGGCTCGCCTTCACGGCCGGATGCAGATGGAAGCGCAGCGCGAAATCGGCATCCGCGCCCTTGAAGCGTCCGCCCTGCGGCGGCGACAGCGTGTCCTCGCCGTCGATGCGCGCGCCGTCATTGGCGATCATCAGCACGCGGCGATGGATCGCGCCGAACTTGGAGAGATAGCCGTCATGCGAGGCCGTGAGCAGCGTGCCGTTCTGCACGATCTCGCGGTAGCTCTCGACCTCGACGGGCCCGCTGGTGACGGGCGAGCCGTGCAGCAGCCGCTTCATCGCCGACATCTCGACGAACTGACAGGACGAGGTGTCGTGATAGGTCAGCGTCGAATGCGCCGCCGTGCCGCGTGCGAACGGCCGCCAATTGTCGCGGCCCGTGGTCGGCATGCCGCAATTGGTGACGATGCGGCTGATGCCGGAGGACAGCTCGAACGACAGGCAGCCGGCATGGGCATCGTGACTGACGCCGGCCGGCGGCGGCGGCCCCGTGTCGATGATCACGGTGGTCTGGCCGGCGTCGAGGCGCTGGAAGCCGGTATGCGGCATGTTCGCCATCGGCGCGCCGTGGGTGTCGTCATAGGCGAGCAGCGTGGCGAGCAGATCCGAGGATGTCGCGCTCATGCCGTTGAACAGCGCGAAATTGCCGTCGCCGTGCCGGAAGAAGCGCAGCATCGGCATCATGCGGTCGATCGCGTTGAGCAGCGCCGGCGGCGGCGCGATATTGCGCGCGGCGAAGGTCTGCCGCAGCGGCAAGAGGTCGATCAGGAGCTCGATCAGCGCGCCGGGGTTGCGGGAGATGTGTCCGCCATCGGGCAGGATCTGCCGCTGCAATTCGTCCGACAGCTTTTTCGATGCGCTGCGGATGTGGCGCGCCTGGTTGGCAAGGCACAGCGCCGCATAGCACAGCGCGATCAACACCTGCAGCTTCGGCACCCCATCCGGAATGTCGACCATGGCGAAGCGCAGGAAGCGGATCTCGCGTGCGAGGGCGCGCAGGTAACGGCGGTAGAATTTGTTGTCGGTCTCGTTCAGCACCAGCGGCGCCTGCGACAGCAGCGAGATCACGCGCCTCGCCAGCACGTCGGCGCGGCGCGCGACGGGACGGCGCTTGTTGGCGGGATTGGCGATCCAGTCCTCGATCAGGGCGCGCGCATTCGCGCGTGTCAGCGCGGTGTCGGCGGCGCGCAGATGGCGCAGCCAGCCGAAGCCGAGCAGCGCGACCTCCCAGTCCTCCGACGGCGGCTCGAGATCGAAGATCGAGCGGCCGTGGCAATTGACGATCTTGCCGGCGAAGACGAAGCGGCCGGCATAGATTTCGGCGGCGCGGGTCGCATCCGCGGTGCGCAGATCGTGCGGCGCGATGATCAGGCGGTCGGTGCGGCCGGGCCAGACCCGCGACAGCGCAACGGAACCGCCGCTCGCGCGCGCGAGCATGTTCCGCGCGAAGCGGTTCATGACGAGCGTCGAGATACGTCTGCGTTGAGCGACCGACACGCCTTGCCTTGAAGGGGGAGAGGGATTCCGACGAATCCCTATTAATCCCAAAATCGGACGCCTGACACCACCTTGAACGTGTGCGAATCAGCGCCGTGGTCGCAAAATCCAGTGCAAAATCAGGATTTAACGAGCCGGGCCGCGAAAAATCCGTCGAGACCGCCGAGCTTGGGATCGGCGTTCGGCAGATGGCTGGGCAGGGTGCGCAGATCGCCCTCCGGCGTGAGGATTTCGTCCAGGCCCGCGACCTCCGACGCCGTGATCGGGACGCGGCGAAGCGCAGGCTCGGCCGCCAGCAGCGTTGCCACGGCCTGCTCGCCTTCTTCGGGTTCCAGCGAGCATGTGCAGTAGATCAGCGTCCCGCCCGGCTTGAGCAGCGACACCGATTTTCGCAGCAGTTTTTGCTGGAGCGCGGTCAGAGCGGCGATGTCGGATTCCTGCCGCAGCCAGGCCACGTCGGGATGGCGGCGGATCGTGCCGGTCGAGGTGCAGGGCGCATCGATCAGGATACCGTCGAAGCCCTCGGCTGGACCGGCCCATTCGACGGCGTCAGCGACGACGGTCTCGGCCTGGAGCGACAGCCGCGCCAGGTTTTCGCGCAGTCGCGCCACCCGGGCCGGCGAGCGGTCGATCGCCGTGACATGCGCGCCTGCCAGCGCCAGTTGCGCGGTCTTGCCGCCGGGGGCGGCGCAGAGATCCGCGATGGACTTGCCCTTGACGTCGCCGAACAGCCGGGCCGGCAGCGCGGCGGCGGCGTCCTGCACCCACCATTGTCCCTCGGTGAAGCCTGGCAGCATGGTCACCGCGCCGTGCAGCAGCATCCGCACCGTCCCGGTCGGCAGCGTCTCGCCGTGCAGGCGGCTCGCCCATTGCGCGGGATCCGACTTCACGGTGAGATCGAGCGAGGGCTCGTGGCCGAGCGCCAGCGCCATCTCGCGCGCGGTCGCCTCGCCATAATGCGCGCTCCAGCGCGCGAGCAACCACGGCGGAAGGTCGAGCGATTGCGTGGCGACCTCCTCGACCAGCGCCTTGCCCTCGCGCGCGCAGCGGCGCAGCACGGCGTTGACGAGGCCGGCATAGCGCGCGGCGCGCCGGTCGGATTGCACCAGGCGAACGGAGAGGTCGACGGCCGCGTGATCCGGCACGTCCATCCAGAGGATCTGCGCCGCACCGATCAGCAGCGCGCTCTGTGCGCGCGGCGCTTCGGAGGGAATGCCCTTGTCGAGCAGGCGCGACAGCACGTGGCCGAGCGTGCCGAGCCGGCGCAGCACGGTGGCGACCAGACGCCGCATCAGTGCGCGGTCGCGGTCGGCCAGCGTCTTCAGTCCGGGATGGGCGCCGCCGCCGTCGAGCTGATCGTCGAGCGTGCGGTGCTTGTGCAGCACGCCGTCGACGATGTCGGCGGCGATCCGACGTGCCGCAAGGCCTGGCACTTCGGACGGAGGGGCAAAACGTTGAGATGGCATGCGGAAGCAAGGTTCTGAGCGAGCGGCAGTTCCGCCGCAATGGGCGCATGCCTTGAGAAAGCGATCTCTGGCACGCGAATATGCCAAATGTAAGAATCACTTCCGGCTTTTTCAGCCCTCCGGGCCTGATTTCAGGAATGCGTTATTGCACGTCGCAATGGGGCGCGTCCTGCGCTAGAAGACCGGACGATGAGTGACCAGCCTCCCGTCCCCGATCGCAAGCAGCTGTCGCCGGCCGCCCAGCGCGCGCTGGCCGAAGCCGAGGCACGCCGGCAGGCTGCCGCCGCGGAGGCCAACGGCGAGGCCAAGGCGAAGGAGCTGCAGGGACCGAAGGGACCCGAGCCGACCCGCTACGGCGACTGGGAGCGGAAGGGCATCGCCTCCGACTTCTGAGCCGTTCCGACTTCTGAGCCGTTGCCGATCCCGCCGATCGTGTCTGCCTCCGGACGCTACAGATAGTGATTGTCGCGGAGGTAACGGATGATGCGATCGCAGGCCGCCTCGGTCGACAGCTCCGAGGTGTCGATGGTGATCTCCGGCGCTTGCGGCCTCTCATAGGGATCGTCGATGCCGGTGAACGCCGGTATCTCGCCTGCCCGTGCCTTGCGATAGAGTCCCTTGGGATCGCGGCGTTCGCATTCGGCGAGCGGGGTCGCGACGTGGATCTCGATGAATTCGCCCGCCTCGACCCGCTGGCGTGCCAGCTCGCGCTCGCGGCGGAACGGCGAGATCAACGCGACCAGCGCGATCATGCCGGCGTCGACGAACAGCGCGGCGATCTCCGCGGCGCGACGGACGTTCTCCGCCCTGTCCGCGCTGGAGAAGCCGAGATCGCGGTTGATGCCGTAGCGAAGGTTGTCGCCGTCGAGCAGCGCGGCGTGGCGGCCGAGCTCGGCAAGCCTGCGGTCGACGAGATCGGCGATCGTGGATTTGCCGGCACCGCTCAGCCCCGTGAACCAGAGCACGCAGGGCCGTTGCTGCTTCAGCCGCGCCCGCACCGATTTGTCCACGGCCAGCCGCTGCCAATGAATGTTGGTGGCGCGGCGGAGCGAAAGGTCGATCATTCCCGCGGCGGCCGTGCGGTGGCTGATCGGATCGATGAGAATGAAGCTGCCCATGTCGCGGTTGTCGCGATAGGCCTCGAACACCAATGGACGGTCGAGGTTGAGATGGGCGTAGCCGATCTCGTTGGCACCGAGCGTCTCGGCGCTTTCCTGCGCCATGGTGTCGATGGCGATGCGGTGCTTGAGCGTCGTGATCACCGCGCCGGTCGAGGCCGCGCCGCATTTCAGCAAATAGCGCCGGCCCGCGACCATGGCCTCGTCGTCGAACCAGACGAGATGGGCGGCCAACTGGTCCGAGACCTGCGGAGCGGCTCCCGCCGTCAGCACGTCGCCGCGGCTGACGTCGATCTCGTCGGCCAATGTGAGCGTGACCGATTCGCCCGCCGCCGCGCGCTCGCGCTCGCCGCCGGGCGTAAGGATATGCGCGACGCGCGTCTGACGGCCCGAGGGCTGCACCGCGATCGTCTCGCCGGTCGCAATCGTTCCGCTGGCGATCCGCCCGCAGAAGCCGCGGAATTCGGCGTTCGGCCGGTTGACCCATTGCACCGGCAGCCGGAACGGCTGCCGCGAGACCGCGCCGGAAACGTCAACCGATTCCAGATAGGCCGTGACGGTCGGGCCGCTGTACCAGGGCATCCGCGCGCTCGGCGCGACGATGTTGTCGCCGTCGGGCGCGACGATCGGAATGCACTGGACCTGCGAGATTCCGAGCTGTCCGGCCATGGTGAGGTATTCGGCGGTGATGGCCGCAAAGCGATCTCCGTCGAATCCGATCAGGTCCATCTTGTTCACGGCGAGCACGACGTGACGGATGCCCAGCAGCGACAGGATGTGGCTATGGCGCCGCGTCTGCGTGATCACGCCCTTGCGGGCGTCGACCAGCACCACGGCGAGCTCGGCGTTGGATGCACCGGTGGCCATATTGCGCGTGTACTGCGCATGGCCTGGCGTGTCGGCGACGATGAAGCGGCGCAGCTTGGTGGCAAAGAAGCGGTAGGCGACGTCGATGGTGATGCCCTGCTCGCGTTCGGCCTGCAAGCCGTCGACCAGCAGCGCGAAATCGAGATCGCCGCCGGTGGTGCCGACGGTCTTGCTCTCGGAGGCCAGCGCGTCGAGCTGATCGTCCAGCAGCGTCTTGGAATCGTAGAGCAGCCGGCCGACCAGCGTGCTCTTGCCGTCGTCGACGCTGCCGCAAGTGACGAAGCGCAGCGTCGGGCGGTCGTCCTGATCCAGCCGCGGCGCATCGGAGGCGGCGATCGTGGGGGCCTCGTGATAGGACATCAGAAATAGCCTTCCGCTTTCTTGCGCTCCATCGATGCCGGGCTGTCCCGGTCGATCATGCGTCCTTGCCGCTCGGAGGTGCGTGAGGCCGTCATCTCCCGCACGATCTCGGGCAGGGTTGCCGCCGTCGAGATCGTGGCACCGCTGAGCGGATAACAGCCCAGGGTCCGAAACCGGACCGAGCGCCATTGCGGCTGTTCGCCTGCAAGCAGCGGCATCCGTTCGTCGTCCACCATGATCAACGCGCCGTCGCGCTCGACCACCGGACGCGAGGCCGCCAGATAGAGCGGAACGATCCGGATGTCTTCGAGCAGGATGTAGTCCCAGACGTCGAGCTCGGTCCAGTTCGACAGCGGAAACACCCGCATGCTCTCGCCGGGCGCAAGCATCGTGTTGTACAGGCTCCACAGCTCGGGCCGCTGGTTCTTCGGATCCCAGCGATGCGCCGCGCTCCGGTGCGAGAACACGCGCTCCTTGGCGCGCGACTTCTCCTCGTCGCGCCGTGCACCCCCGATCGCGGCGTCGAAGCCGTGAAAGTCGAGCGCCTGCCGCAACGCCTGCGTCTTCATGACGTCGGTGTAGCGGGCCGAGCCGTGGGTGAAGGGGTCGATCCCCTCCCGCAATCCGTCGTTGTTGGTATGGACGATCAGATCGACGCCGAGCTCGCGCGCGCGGCGATCGCGGAACGCGATCATCTCGCGAAACTTCCAGGTCGTGTCGACGTGCAGCAGCGGAAACGGCGGCTTGCCGGGATGAAACGCCTTCATCGCCAGATGCAGCAGCACCGACGAGTCCTTGCCGATGGAATACAGCATGACCGGCTTGTGGAACTCCGCCGCTGTCTCCCGGAGGATATGGATGCTCTCCGCCTCCAGACGGCGGAGATGGCTGGCGGCGTGACGCTGCTCGCCGCCCGTTCTTTCAGCGAAGGCGGGTTCGGCGGTCGTGGGACACTCCAGCATGCTGATCACGCGGCCTCAGCGAACCAGTCGCCGAACAGGTCCGCGGAGATTGCGGCATTGAGGCCGAGATCGCGAACGCATGCCGCGACCGAGGCTCGATAGACGTCATTGACCCCGCAGCGCTCCAGAATTTCCAGCTGAGCTTCGCTCACCGAGGCGGTCGCGCGGCGCTGATAGCGATAGGCGCTGTCGGACGTGTGCAGATTGGGCACCTTGTAGATCGTCGCTTCGCTCGGAAAGATGACGCGTGCGTTGTTCGCTTGAACGTCCCCCGGTTCCCGCCATGACGTCACGGCATTCTCGGTGAAGCTACTCGAAAGGCCGAGGCGATCGAACAAGACGCGCACCGAGGATAGAGCCTCCTTGCTCACCTCGTAGACGTAGTGGGTGACGGGAACGCCCTGTTGCCGGGCGTAGTTTGCGACGCGGGCCGCGCTGAGTGCGGCGACGACGTAGTGCCGCAGCAACGAATCTGCGGGCGCGCGCGAGATCAGCTTCTCGAGCCATGACGCCAGCGAACTCGCAGGCTCGCGATCGAGCATGATGAGATGCAGGCGGTGCCGCGGGTAACCCGCGTCGATCAGGAGCTGCAACGGATTGAACAAGCTCTCGGCGAGCACGTAGGGCCCGATCGTTTCCTTGCTGAAGATGTGCGGCTCGTCGGACGCCGAGGGGATGACCCAGGGCGTCAGCGGACGGCCGACCAGCGCCTCGCGCAGGATCGCCTTCAGCGGTTGATAATATGAGGGCATGCCAGTCATCCCGAACAGATTGCTGAGAGCAGTCGATCCGACCCTGGCCTTGCCGCATGCGAAATAGAGCATCGGAAAGTCTTGCGCGGGGCGATGCTGGAAATGTCCGGCGAGGCAGTCCGTCACTTCGCGCATCAATGTCGCGAGGGTGACGGTTCTGGTCTGGAATTCGCCCACTGGCGACAACGGCATGGTGTCGAGGGAATGATGCTGCTGCCGAACAAGATCGGCCATTCGTTCGAGCGAATCGGCTGTTGCGTCGATGTTCATGTTGGGGGACCCACACGGCTGGGAGTTCCACGAGCAATTGCTCGTTGGTTCTTATCCAACCTACAGTTGCTGATGGTGCCTAACAATTCCGGGCAATCCCGGAGGCGCGATCTTATGCGACGAGCATCGGAGATATGTTGCCGCTTTGCGGATTCATGCCGCGCGCACCGTGTTGAGGAACTTCTCCACCTCGGTCTTCAACAGGGCGCTTTCGCTGGAGAGCGAACGCGCCGATGTCAACACCTGTCCCGACGCCGCGCCGGTGGCGCTCGCGCCGTGACTGACCTGGGCGATCTTGTCTGCGACTTCCACGGTTCCCTTGGCGGCCTCGCTGACGTTTCGCGCAATCTCGGCCGTGGCCGCACCCTGCTCCTCGATCGTCGCAGCAATGGTCGTCGAAATATCGGAGATGCGGGCGATGGTCGCGCCGATCTCCTTGATTGCGCCGACGGAGTCCTCCGTAGCCGACTGCATGCCGGCGATCTGCGCGCTGATTTCCTCGGTCGCTCGCGCCGTCTGCGCCGCAAGCGCTTTGACCTCGCTCGCCACGACTGCAAAGCCGCGGCCGGATTCGCCGGCGCGCGCCGCCTCGATCGTTGCGTTCAGCGCGAGGAGATTGGTCTGCTCGGCGATCGCCGTAATCAATTTGACGACGTCACCAATTCGGCCGGCCGCCTTGAGCAGTTCATTGATCCGGATATCGGTGCGCTCGGCCTGCTTGACCGCTTCGCCGGCGATGCGGCTGGAATCGTGGACCTGGCGGCTGATCTCGACGACCGACGTGCTCATTTCTTCGGCGGCCGACGCTACGGCTCCGACATTGGTCGACGCTTCCTCCGAAGCGGCCGCGACCATCCCGGAGAGCTGCTGAGTCTCTTCCGCGGTTCCCGACAGCGTGCCGGCGGCAGCCTCGAGCTGTTGGGAGGCTGCCGACACGGAGCCGATGATGCCACCCACGGCGGCTTCGAACACGCCGGCCAGCTTGGTCATTTCTTCCTTACGCTGAGCAGCGGCCGCAGCTTCCAGATTCTTCTGCTCGGCTTCCATCTGCTCGATGCGAATCAGATTTTCCTTGAAGGTCTGAGCCGCGCGAGCGTTGTCGCCGACTTCATCGCCTCGGCGCGTGTAGGGGATCTCGACCGCCTTGTTGCCGCTGGCGAGCTGGAGGAGCACGTCGCCGATACGCCGGATCGGCCGGGCGATGTTCAACACGGAGAACACTGCGGACCCGATCAACGTCAGAACGACGAATACGCCGACGATCAATGCGAAATTGGCGACGCGATCCAGTTCGGCTAGCATCTCGCCCTTGCGGCGCGCGGCGAATTCGTTGGCAACGCCAACCAGATCGTCGATACGTTTGCCGACTTCGAGCGCTGCCGGACGCATACGCTCGGCGAGAATGCTTGCCCTCGCCGCTTCGGCTGCAGTCCTGGCGCTGCCGGCGGCGCTGATGACGGTCTTTTGCGCGACGGCCAGTTCAATGCCACTGGCCAGATACGCATCGACAAATTTCTTGGTCTCACGATAGGCGTCCTGGGTGACCTTCCGGGTCGCCCGCTCCGTCGCGGCATCGATTTCCGCACCGGCTTCGCTTGCTCGTGCGCGGAGATTCTCCAGGAGCTTGTCGACCTCTCCGGCCGTCGCAGCGGAACCGATCTCGAGAGCTGCGAGCTGCGCCCGCGCCATCGCGGTCTGCGTCGCCTGGGCATTGCCCTTGTTGAGATAGTTGATCGTGACCAGGCGATTGGATTCAGCAATCGACCGGTTCCCAAGCATCTGGTTGGTCAGCATGCCGCAGACCAGCACGATGCTCACGCCCGTCACGATGCCGAGCTTCGTTCCAATGCGAAATCTGAAAGACCTCACCGCAATCTCCCTCGCGTTACCCGTAACACGTATTCGCAACCAATGATTGAGATTTGGGTAATATTCGCGGATCTCCAGTAGAACTACGGCCGACGTAGTGGAGACCGGAACTTTCTTGCAGAGGTTGTTGCTGGTTCCGGCCTGCTGCAGCCCCGCTTGTGAGTTCCCCGACTCAGTCTTAGCGTGAGTTGATGCGTTTCCCCGATCGTCCCAGTTCCCATCGGCCACAGTTCAGCGGTTCGCCGTTCGGTCGGCACTTCTCCGGATTGTTGCCGTGGATGTTCGTGGTGGGCATCGTGTTGGCCGTCGTGCTGACGTTCCGCCATGGAACGGACTGGCTTGTTCCGCGGAGCGATGGCGACCGCACCGGGGATGCCGAGATCGTTCTCCGGCAGGCGGGCCATCCCGATGTCCGCGAGCCCGTAGACGTCGTTCGCACCATCGACGGCGATACGTTTCTGGCGCGTGTTCGTCAGCGCGACGGCCGCGATCTCGTCGTGCGCGTCCGGCTGCGCGGCATTGATGCGCCCGAGTTGAAGGCGTCCTGCCAGGAGGAGCTGGACAAGGCGGAAGCAGCGGCCCGTGCGTTGCGCGATCTGCTTGGCCAGGGCGGTGTGACCATCACCAATCTCGGCCCCGACAAATACGGCCGCGTGCTCGCCGACGTCGCGACCCGGCGGACTGCAAATGTTTCGGCGGCGCTGCTCGCCGGCGGTTTTGCGCGAAGCTACAATGGCGGACATCGCGACGGCTGGTGCGCACGCGGCTGGCGCTTCTGGTAACAAAAAGGCCGCGTCCGGAGACGCGGTCCCTTGCTGTCGCGGCTGATCGCGGGATCAGCGCGTCACGATCACCGTCGTGCCGACGGAGACGCGGCCGTAGAGATCGGTGATGTCGTCGTTGAGCATGCGGATGCAGCCATAGGACACGAAGCCGCCGATCGAACCCGGCACGTTGGTGCCATGGATGGCATATTCGCCGCCGGCCAGTGTCATCGCCGCGACGCCCATCGGGTTGCGCGGCGAGCCGCCCGGAATCATGTCGGGAATGTTGGGCTTGTCACGCTTGACCTCGGCCGGCGGTGCCCAGGCTGGGTTGCGATACTTCCCGTCGATCTTCGTCGTACCGGCCCACTGCTTGCCGGCCTTGCCAACGCCGACCGGATAACGCACGGCTTGGCCGTTACCGACGATGAGATAGAGCCGTCGCTCGCTGGTTTTGACCACAATGGTGCCGGGCGAATAGTCAGCCAGATGCGTCCCCACCATTTCCGGCCGCGCCTCTGCTGCATTCGACATCAAGACGCCAGCCCCGATGGTGGCGGCCATCGCCACCGCAATCCTCATCGACATCGATCTCCCCCTTGCCCCAAAACGGATCGTCCAGAATGACGCAGAACCCGGCAATCGCCGCCGCGCCAAGTCCTTGTGAGGGACATTCTTAACCGCGCCCGTTAACCGGATGGTTTCCACGCGCGGCCACCGAAGGCCGGTCAGCAGGGGGAACAAAGGAAATGTTCGAAATAAAGTAAATGACCTGAAAACAACACTCGGCGGGAAAGATGCGGGCGCCGTGCGGCGCGCGCTGACAAGCGCGTGAGGATGTAACGGCTGTTGTTTTGGGGAGCACGTTGGAGGGTGATGCACTCTCGTGTCCCGGACGCGCTGCAGCGCCAAGGCGGTACTGCGCGGAGCCGGGACCCAGCAGGCCGCACGTTCCCTCGTCAGATGGGCCCCGGCTCAGCAGCGCACCGCCAAAGAGGCGCTGCGCTGCATCCGGGGCACGAGAGCCTGCCTTACGCCGGCCTGCGGTTCTGCCGGTTCTTGACGAGGTCGTCGACCACGGCGGGATCGGCCAGGGTCGAGGTGTCGCCAAGGCTGCCCGGCTCGTCCTCGGCGATCTTGCGGAGGATGCGGCGCATGATCTTGCCGGAGCGGGTCTTGGGCAGGCCCGGCGCGAACTGGATCTGGTCGGGCGAGGCGATCGGGCCGATCTCCTTGCGCACCCAGGTCACGAGCTCCTTGCGCAGATCCTCGGTCGGCTCGATGCCGGCCATCAGGGTGACATAGGCGTAGATGCCCTGGCCCTTGATGTCATGCGGGAAGCCGACCACCGCGGCCTCCGAGACCTTCTCATGTGCGACCAGCGCGCTCTCGACTTCCGCGGTGCCCATGCGATGGCCGGAGACGTTGATGACGTCATCGACGCGGCCGGTGATCCAGTAATAGCCGTCGGCGTCGCGTCGGCAGCCGTCGCCCGTAAAATACTTGCCCTTGTAGGTCGAGAAATAGGTCTGCTCGAAGCGGGCATGGTCGCCATAGACGGTGCGCATCTGGCCGGGCCAGGAGCGGGTGAGGCAGAGATTGCCCGACGTTTCGCCCTCCAGCACCTGGCCGTCGGCGTCGACGATCTCGGGGACCACGCCGAAGAACGGCTGCGTCGCCGAGCCCGGCTTCAGCTTGGTCGCGCCCGGCAGCGGCGTGATCAGGATGCCGCCGGTCTCGGTCTGCCACCAGGTGTCGACGATCGGGCAGCGGTCGTCGCCGACGACGCGGTGATACCACTCCCAGGCTTCCGGGTTGATCGGCTCGCCGACCGAGCCGAGCAGGCGGAGCGAGGCGCGCGAGGTCTTCTTCACCGGCTCGTCGCCCGACTGCATCAAGGCGCGGATCGCGGTCGGCGCGGTGTAGAAGATATTGACCTTGTGCTTGTCGATGACGTTCCAGAACCTGGAATTATCAGGGTAATTCGGCACGCCTTCGAACATCAGCGTGGTCGCGCCGTTCGCGAGCGGCCCGTACAAGATGTAGCTGTGACCGGTGACCCAGCCGACATCGGCGGTACACCAGTAGATGTCGCCATCGTGATAATCGAAGACGTATTGATGCGTCATCGAGGCGAACACGAGATAGCCGGCGGAGGTGTGCAGCACGCCCTTGGGCTGGCCGGTCGAGCCTGAGGTGTAGAGGATGAACAGCGGGTCCTCGGCGTGCATGTGCTCGACGGGGCATTCCGTCGTCACCATGGCCGCCGCCTCGTGATACCAGAGGTCGCGCGTCGGGTTCATGTCGACCTTGCCGCCGGTGCGCTTGACGACGACGACCCAGTCGACGCCGTCGGCCTTGGCCAGCGCCGCGTCGACATTGGCTTTCAGCGGCACCTTCTTGCCGCCGCGCAGGCCTTCGTCCGCGGTGATGATGACCTTGGATTTACAGTCATTGATGCGCTGGGCGAGTGAGTCCGGCGAGAAGCCCGCGAACACCACGGAGTGAACAGCGCCGATGCGTGCACAGGCGAGCATCGCATAGGCCGCTTCCGGAATCATCGGCAGGTAGATGGTGACGCGGTCACCCTTCTTGACGTTACGGGTGCGCAGGATGTTGGCCATCCGGCAGACCTCGTCGTGCAGCTCCTGATAGGTGATGTGCTTGGACTGCGAGGGATCGTCGCCTTCCCAGATGATCGCGGTCTGGTTGCCGCGCTTGGCGAGATGCCGGTCGATGCAATTGTAGGCGACGTTGAGGATGCCGTCCTCGAACCATTTG
The DNA here is from genome assembly GCF_030272265.2 of Bradyrhizobium sp. 62B. NCBI lineage: Bacteria > Pseudomonadati > Pseudomonadota > Alphaproteobacteria > Hyphomicrobiales > Nitrobacteraceae > Bradyrhizobium > Bradyrhizobium sp. 62B. The sequence goes on from NZ_CP092841.2 coordinate 276,354, forward strand.
ATCGAGATGTTGCCGGGCGCGAACGAGACGTTCTCGATTTTCGTGGGCGCGTGCATCCAGTCGATGCGCTTGGCCTGCTCCGCCCAGAAACCGTTGGGGTCCGAGATCGAGCGAGCGTACAACTCCTGGTACTTGGCCTGGTCGACCCAGGCGCGCTTCGCCCACTCCGCGGGGACGTCGTAGATCTTCTCGGACATGCTTTCCCTCCACATACGGCAGGCCGAACGCTAGCGACTGGCGAGCCGACTTGATCATTGACTGATTATGCGTCGGGCTAACCGGACCCGACAAGGAGCACAAGCTGGACCTTCGGCGGGCCGCCGACCATGCGGAGGATCAAGGCCACCTGCTGCGATTGTCGCAGATCTGAAACAGGCCCAGGGGCGGCTTTCACTGAGTTTACTCAGACCATGGAGCAAGCCCGCGCAGAGCCTCCATGCATCCCGGGAGGTATTTAGAAACCGTATGTCACTGATTCGGGACTCGCAATACGGTTCGGAACACCCTAAATGGCCAACCCGGGTCCAAAGAGACCCCTTGGAACAAAAATCAGAACAGCGGCATTGACCGGTAACAGACAGGGCTAAGGCATAAGACTATGATGGATCAGCAGAATCTCGGGACGATACGGCCCGCTTCAGCCGATCCTGCGGCCATTGCGCTGGCCAAAGCCCTCGGACAATGGCCGAAACCCACCGGTTTCAGGCGTCCCAGTCCCAAAAAGACCTACGACACCGCGCCCACGACGGTCGAGGCGCTCGCCAAGGAGCTTGGCCTGCGGCTCGGCGACCAGAATGAGCTGACCATCCGCCGCATCAAGCGCGGCAAGGGCTATTCCTTCGTCCGCCCCAACGGCGCACACATCCGCGACGCCCGCACCATCCGCCGGCTGCATTCCATGGCGGTGCCGCCGGCCTATCGCGAGGTGCGCTACTCGGCCGATCCGAGCTCGCATCTTCAGGCCGTGGGCCGGGATGCGGCGGGCCGGCTGCAATATCGCTATCACGCCGATTGGGAAAAGGTCCGCGAGCATCGCAAGGCGCATCGCCTGGAGAAGCTCGTCGGCGCGCTGCCAAAAATCCGGCGCAAGGTCTCGGCGTTCCTGTCGGGCGACGAGCCGACGCGTGAATTCGCGCTCTCGGCCGTGATCGAGCTGATCGCGCGCACCGCGATCCGCCCCGGCAACGAATCCTACGCTCGCCTCAACGGCACGCGCGGCGCGACCACGCTCTTGAAGTCGAACGTCACGCTGGAAGACGATTGCTTCGTGCTGACCTTCAAGGCGAAGGGCGGCAAGGCGGTGCGCAAGGAGTGCGACGCGGCCAAGCTGGTGCGCGCCATCGGCATCCTGCAGGGCGTCCCCGGCAAGCGCATGTTCCAGTATCGCGATGCCTACGGCATCGTGCGCGCGGTCAGCACCACGCAGGTGAACGCGTTCTTGCGCGAGATCGCCGGCATCAAGATCTCGCTGAAGGATTTTCGCACGCTGATGGCCTCGGCCGTCGTCGTGGAATCGCTGTCGCGGATCACGCCGGCGACCAGCCAGCGCGGCCGCAAGAAGCAGGTGCTCGACGCGATCCGCGCCGCCGCCGACAAGCTCTCGAACACGCCGGCGATCTGCCGCAAGAGCTATGTCCACGACACCATCGTCACCGCCTTCGAGGACGGCATCCTCGAACGTTTTGCGGCGACCATGAAGGGCCAGCGCTCGCAGGCAAGGCGCGAGCAGCTGCTGGCGCAGGTCGTCGCGACCGCGGCGGTGTAACGGGCCAAGGCAGTGCCGGAGGATGGGCAAAGCGCTGAGCGCCGTGCCCACCTCTCCAACCGCAGGATGGTGGGCGCGCGACGCTCTGCCGACCCTACAGAGCTACGACTTGGTCGAGACGCCGTTATCGGGACCAGCATCGCCGCCCGCGGCTGCGATCGTCAGCCGACCCAGATAATGCCCCCACCCCGTCGCGTGCGCAGCGGCCTGCGCTTCGCTCGGCAGGCCGCTATGGGTCATGCGCAGCAGCGTGCCGCCATCGCGTTCGATCAGGTCGATCTCGATCAGGCTGGAGCCCGGCGGCACTTCCTGGCCACCCTCCCAGCCGAACGTGTAGGCCAGACGGTGCACCGGAACGACCTCGCGGAAGGCGCCGCGGGCGACGCCGCCGCGCGGGCCGACGCCCCTCAGCAGATAGAGCCCGCCGGGATGCGGCTCCGTGGTCGCGTCGGATCCCATCCAGCTCAAGATCTTTTCGGGGTCGGTCAGGTAAGCGAAAACGGTCGCGCGTGGCGCTGCGATCTGGGTCTCGCGTCGCACGATGAACGGTTCAGTCATGGGCCATCATCCCTTCGCTGACATCAGGACATGGCGGCGCCCGGACGGCCCGTCAAGGATTGCCCGTGACAAACCCGGCCCGCCTTCGTCATGATCGGACCATGCAGCTCTCGCCGACGCTCGCCTGGCTCGTCGATGTCGCCTCGGATAGTGCCGGGGCCGACCGCCTGCTCGCGGAACTCGGCGCTCATCTGATGGCCGACGGCGTGCCGCTCGCGGCGGGCGCCCTGACGCTGGAAGTGCCGCATCCGCTGATCGCGAAGCGAACGTGGCTGTGGCGTGCCGACAGCGGCCAGGTGATCGAAGCGCTCGGCTTCGCGCCGGGCGGGCTCGCACCGGATCCGCCGAACGATGCCGGTCGCCGCTGGTTACGCGACATCGCGCGCGGCGAGGTGCACGAGGACGCCGTCGGACGGCCCGACGGCCCGCTGCTCGGCTGGATCGGGCCGCGGCCGTTCACCGCAGATGAAATCGGGCAATTGCGTCAGGCCGCGCGTTTTGCTGCAACGCCCCTCGCCGTGCTCGCCGCGCGCGCCACGTTGCGGGCGACGCTGGATGCCTATCTCGGCAAGCGCAGCGCCGAGCGGGTGCTGGCGGCACCCCTGCGGCGCGATCTCGGCGAGACCATTCAGGCCGCGCTGCTTTATGCGGATTTGCGCAATTTCACGACGTTGTCGGACACCTCACCGCCTGGAGAGGTCATCGCCGCGCTCGACGCCTGGTTCGATCGCATCGCCGGCGCCGTTCACGCTTTCGGCGGCGAGGTGCTGAAATTCATCGGCGACGGCGTGCTGGCGATCTTTCCTGTGGTCGAGGCGTCGCCGCGACGGGCCTGCGAGGCCGCTTTGCGTGCGGCAGCCGCCGCCGAGGCCGGGATGGCCTATCTCAACGCCGAGCGCGGCGCCGAGGGCCTGCCGCCGCTGGCATTCGGTGCCGCGCTGCATCTCGGTGAGATGCTCTGGGGCAATATCGGCGCGGCCAATCGGCTCGATTTCACCGCGATCGGTCCCGCCGTCAATCTTGCCAGCCGCCTCGAGGGATTGTGCAAGTCGTTGGGAAGGACCGTGCTGGTGTCGGGCGCGCTCGCCGCCGAGACGGACATGCCGCTGGTCGCGCTCGGATCGCATTCGCTGCGCGGCATCGCCGCGCCGTGCGAGGTGTTCGCTTTGCCGTGAGGTGAGAAACTACATCCCGCCCATCTTGCAGACGAGCTTCCACTCCTCCGCCGTCACCGGCTGCACCGAGAGGCGCGAATACTTCACCAGCGCCATGTCGGCGAGCTTCTTGTCGGCCTTGATCGCGGCCATCGTCACCGGAGTCTTCAAGGGTTTGTCGGCCTTGATGTCGACGCAGACGAATTTTTCGGTCTTGTCGGTCGGATCCGGATAGGCTTCCTTGATGATCTCCGCGATGCCGACGATCTCCTTGCCTTCGTTGGAATGATAGAAGAACGCCTTGTCGCCCTTCTTCATGGCGACGAGGTGCTGGCGCGCGGTGTAATTGCGCACGCCGGTCCAGGCCTCGCCCTTGGCGCCCTTCGCCACCTGCTGGTCCCAGGACCACACCGACGGTTCGGATTTCACCAGCCAGTACGCCATATCTATTCCTCAGACTTGAAGGGGCGTGTCAGCAGCCCCGAGATCGCGGCGTCGATCGTGCTCCGGCCGCTCAGGATCGACGCGACCGCTTCTGATACCGGCATCTCGATGTTTTGCGAAGCTGCGAGTTCGACCAGGACCGGCGCGGTGAATTCGCCCTCGGCAAGCTTGCCGGCGGGCGGCTGCTCACCGCGGCCGAGTGCGAGTCCGAGGGCGAAGTTGCGTGATTGCGGGCTCGAGCAGGTCAGAATGAGATCACCGAGGCCGGACAGGCCCGTCAGCGTCTCGCCGCGCGCGCCGAGCGCGCGACCGAGACGCGTCAGCTCGGCAAAGCCACGCGTGGTCAGCGCGGCCTGGGCGGAGGCGCCGAGCTTGCGCCCGACCGCGATCCCGACCGCAATCGCCAGCACGTTCTTGGCAGCGCCGCCGATCTCGACGCCCCGAATGTCGGTGGAGTGGTAAGGACGGAATGTCGGCGAGCCCAACGCTTGCACGAGCGCGCTCGCCAACGTCTCGTCGCCTGCCGCCAACGTCACCGCCGTCGGCAGACCGCGCGCGACGTCGTCGGCAAAGCTCGGGCCCGACAGGATCGCCGGCAGCGCGCTCGGCGCGGCTTCCGCGATCACGTCGGTCATGAATTTGTGGGTGCCGTGCTCGATGCCCTTGGCGCAGGCAATGACCGGTGTCGGTCGTACCAGATGCGACGCCAGCATGTTGACGGCGCCGCGGACATGCTGCGCCGGCGCTGCGATCAGCAGCATGTCCGCGCGCGACGCCTCGGCGAGATCGCTCGTGACAATGATCTCGGGCGGGATTCGGACGCCGGGCAGCCGCGGGTTGTCGCGCGTCGAGGCGATCCGCGCGGCATGTTCGGCATTACGTGCCCACAGCGTCACGGCGCGCCCCGCCCGCGCTGCCACGGTCGCCAGCGCCGTGCCCCAGGCACCCGCGCCGATCACCGCGACGGTTTTGAACGCAGACATTCTAATATCCCGCCCGCGTCTTGCCGTAGCCTGCCGGCGCCGTTGCGTTGGCATCGAGCAGCCAGCGCGCCCGCGGTTGCGCATCCATCGTATCGGTCATGCCGAGCGCGAGGCGCTCGGCGCCAGCCCAGGCGATCATCGCGCCGTTGTCGGTGCAGAGCGCGGGCGGCGGCATGATCAATTGTGTCCCGGCCTGCTTTGCGACGTCGTCGAGGGCGCCGCGGATCGCCTGATTGGCGGCGACGCCGCCGGCGGCGACGAGGGCGCGGGGCGCGCCGAACCGCTCGCGGAAGAGTTTTAGGCCGACACTCAGCCGGTCCGCCGTCGATTCCAGCACGGCAGCCTGGAAGCTCGCGCAGAGATCGCTGATGTCCTGCGGTGTGATCTCGGGAAGCCGGCTCGCCTCGGTGCGCACCGCCGTCTTCAATCCCGACAGCGAGAAATTGGCGTCGGGTCTGCCCTGCATCGGACGCGGAAGAGCGAAGCGAGCGGCGTCGCCGCTTGCGGCCGCGCGCTCGACCTGCGGGCCGCCGGGATAAGGCAGGCCCAGCATCTTCGCGACCTTGTCGAAGGCCTCGCCGATCGCGTCGTCGACGGTAGTGCCGAGCCGCACATATTGTCCGACGCCGGTGACCGCGACGATCTGGGTGTGGCCGCCGGAGGCGAGAAACAGGCAATAGGGAAATTCGATTGCATCGGTGAGGCGCGGCGTCAGCGCATGCGCCTCCAGATGGTTCACTGCGACAAGCGGCGTGTCGTGCACCATCGCGATCGCCTTCGCGGTGGTGAGTCCGACGATGACGCCGCCGATCAGGCCCGGCCCCGCGGCGGCCGCGACACCGCCGAGCTGGCCGAAGCCGATTCCGGCCTCGCGCATGGCGCGATCGACGATACCGTCGAGCAGGTCGACATGGGCACGGGCGGCGATCTCCGGCACCACGCCGCCGAAGCGGGCGTGCTCCTCGATCTGCGACCGCACGATATTGGATAGAATCTTGCCGCTGCCGTCGGACGCGCGCTCGATCACGGCCGCGGCGGTCTCGTCGCAGGTGGTTTCGATGCCGAGTACTAGCATTGGCGAATTGTTATCCAATTTGCGCCCTTGCGCTCATCCGTAAAGCAGAGTTCTGGTACGTCCGGTAGCATTCCGGGGCCGGATAGCGCAATCGGTCATGCGTCACCGCCAATTGGTTCGGGAACACCAGCGATGTCCATTCTCGTCACACGGCCGCATCCCGACAATGAAGCGACGGCTGAAAGTCTGCGCGCGCGCGGGCACGAGGTGCTGCTTGCGCCGGCGCTCAAGTTCGAGCCGGTCGCCTTTCATGACGAAGGTGAAGCTCCCTACGGTGCCATCCTCGTCACGTCGGCCAACGCGATCCGCGCCGTCGCGCCACAATTGCGGGACCTTGGTCTCCTGGAGCTGCCGCTGTTCGCGGTCGGCGAACATACGGCCGCTGCGGCGCGCGACGCCGGCTTTGTCCGGGTGATCGTCGCCGGTGGCGATGCCGCCTCCCTGCGCGACAAGGTGATGCAGAGCGCTCGCGACAAGGTGCTGAAGAAAAAGAGCACGCTGCTGTATCTCGCGGGCGCGGATCTGTCGCGCGACCTCGGCGGCGAGCTCGACGCGGAGGGCTTTTCCGTGGTCACGCAGACGACCTATCGCATGATTCCGGTCAAGCATCTGCCCCGCGCGGTCTGCGAAGGCTTTGCCGCTCACGGGGTCGAGGCGGTGCTGCACTACTCCCGCCGCAGCGCCCGGGCGTTCCTGGATGCGGCCCGGGACGAAGGCGTCGAAATCTCGGCGCTCGCCATACCACATTGCTGCTTGTCCGCGACGGTCGCGAGCGTGCTGCGCGACGCTGGCGCGTCACAGGTCCTGGTGGCGGAGACGCCGGATGAAAACGCCCTGTTTGGCACCTTGGAGCGTGCTTTGCGCACCCGTTTGGCGTAAGAGGTCGGGTCCGAATCCGACGCAATCTGATCTACCCAGGTATGGAAGTGTGAGGAACCGTCACGATGGCCGACGACAAGCCTGAAGACGCAGGATTGGCGCCCGACAGCGGTCGTGCCAAGCGCATTCCGCCCACCATTGATCTTGAAGCCACCGAAGTTTCGACCCAGCCGCAGGAGACGGCGGTCGAGCCGGAGGCCGCGCCGGCCCCGGAACAGGCTGCGCCCGAGCAGGCAAATTCCGACAAGGTTGACGCAGAGCCGGAGCCCATCGAAGCGCAGGCTCCCGTGTCGTCGGTTTCGCCCTGGGTCATTGCGCCGCTCTCCGGCGCTGTCGCAGCGACGGTGGTCATCGCGGTCGGCTGGATGCTGGGTTGGCCCGCCGTGCAGGCGCCGCCAACCGCGCCGCAAGTCACCACGGCGACGGTCGATGCGCTGAGCGGCCGTGTTGCGGCGGTCGAAGCCAGGGCCGGCAAGCCTGTCCCCGATCCGGCCATGGCGGCGCGGATCGACGCGCTTGAGAAGTCCGCAAACAGCTTGCGCAGTGACGTCGCCAATCTACGTACGCAGTTCGACAAGACCGCGAACGCGCTGAACGACACGAAGTCGACGCCCGCCACGGCCGCGCCCGATCTTGCCGCGCTCAACGAGCGCATCGCGCAGCTCGAGCGCGCCAGCAAGACGGAGCGGGCCGAGCTCGCGCAACAGGGCGAGAAGATCGCCGATGCAAAAGCCAGGGATGACAAGCCGCTGCGTTTCGTAGTGGCCGCGGCGCTGCTCGACGTCGCCGTTCGTCATGGCGATCCCTACCAGTCGCAGCTGTCCGCGGCGCGCACGCTCGCCGCCAAGCCTGACATGCTGAAGCCGCTCGACACGTTTGCATCGTCGGGCATCCCGACGCCGGTCGCGCTGAGCCGCGAGCTGCTCACCATCGTGCCGAAACTGTCGCCGCCGGCGGAAGCCCCGGCCGCGAGTGCCGGCATCGTCGAGCGCCTTCAGGCAGGCGCGTCAAAACTGGTCCGCATCGAACGCACCGACGGCGTGGGCAACGACCGTGGCGCGATCGTGGCACGCGTCACGGCGGCCGCGCTGCGCAATGATTTCGTGGAAGCGCGGCGCGAGCTCAAGACGCTGCCCGAGGCCGATCGCGCACCGGCGCAGGCCTGGCTCGACAAGGCCGATGCCCGCGACGCCGCGCTCGCCGCCTCACGCAAATTCGCCGACGATGCGATGGCGGATCTCGCCAAATCTGCTCAATAAAGGTTCGCGCAACAATCAGCGCGTATAGGGATCGTCATGCTTCGCATCGTCCTCTTCCTCGTCCTGATTGCGCTGGCGGCGGCCGGCGCGGCCTGGGTTGCCGACCAGCCCGGCGAAGTGGTCTTGACCTGGGGCCACTGGCGAGCCTCGCCAACCATTCCAGCGTTCGTGCTCCTTCTCGGCGTCTTTGCCGTTGCGATCGTCCTGTTTTGGAGCATCCTGACGACGATCTGGCGTATGCCGGGGCGTCTGCGGCGGCGCCGCCACGACAAGCGCCACGCGAAGGGCCGGCACGCCATCACGCACGGCCTGCTCGCGATCGGCCATGGCGACAGCGCGCTCGCCCGCCGTCACGCCGAGGCGGCGCGGCGGCACGCGCCGAACGATCCGCTTGCGCTGCTGCTCCACGCGCAGTCGGCGCAGCTCGAAGGCAATCGCGATGAGGCCCAGCGCGCCTTCCGCGCCATGGCCGAGCGCGAGGACACGCGCCTGCTCGGGCTGCGCGGCCTGTTCATCGAGGCGCAGCGTGCCGACGATGCGGTCGGCGCGGTGATGATCGCGGAGGAAGCGATCAAGCTGTCGCCGTCCTCGACCTGGGCCTCGCATGCGGTGCTCGGCTTCCGCTGCGCGCGCGGCGACTGGAGCGGCGCGCTCGCGATCCTCGATTCGAATTTGTCGGCAGGCCAGATCGACAAGCCGGCCTATCGCCGCCAGCGCGGCGTGCTGCTCACGGCGCGCGCGCTGGAATTGGAAACCATGGACCGCGACGTCGCGCGCGAGAGCGTGATGGAAGCGATCAAGCTCGCGCCGACCCTGGTGCCGGCCGCGGTGCTCGCCGCGAAATTCGAGAGCGAGGCGCATCAGGTGCGCCGCGCCATGAAGCTGGTCGAGGCCGCCTGGCTCGCCAATCCGCATCCCGATCTCGCCGATGCCTATGCCCATGTGAAGCTCGGCGATTCCGCGCGCCAGCGCCTGCAGCGGGTCGAGACGCTCGCGGCCAAGACGCCCGCCGACAAGTCAGGCCATGTCGAGGGCCAGCTCGCGATCGCGCGTGCCGCGATCGACGCCTCCGAATTTGCCCGCGCACGCGAGGTGCTGGCGCCCTACGTCAATGACCCGACCCAGCGCGTGGCGCTGCTGATGGCCGAGATCGAGCGCGCCGAACACGGCGATAGCGGCCGCGCCCGCGCCTGGACCTTGCGCGCGGTGCGCGCCCGTCACGATCCCGCCTGGACTGCGGACGGTTACGTCAGCGACCGCTGGCGCCCGGTCTCCCCGGTCACCGGCCGGCTCGATGCGTTCCAGTGGCAGACGCCGGTCGCCAGCCTGCCTTCGGACAAGGGCACCACGATCGAATCCTCGGCCTTCGAGGAAGCCATGCTGGCGGCCCCGCCGCCGAAGCGCGTGACGGTGGCTCCCAGCGAAAGCCCGGCGGAACCGGCAGCAGTCGAGCCCGAGCCAGCCCCCGTGCCGGCCGCCCAGGACAATTCGCCTCCGATTGCCAAAGAAGAGCCGGCCGCTGTGGCCGCCGCCGAACCGGTCCAGCCGGCTCCCGAGCCCGCCGAATCATCGCCGCCGGCGGCGACACCGGTGTTCCGGACCCGCGCCGATCTCGGCAAACCCGCGCCAGCGCCGATTCCCGCGGTCATCCCGATCGTCCGGGCCCCCGACGATCCCGGGATCGACGACGAGGGTCCGAGCGATGAATTTACGGAACAAATCGGCACGCCCAAGGCCCAGGCCGGCGGCTGGCGCGGATTCTGGTCCCGCTGGGGCGCGTGAGCCGCATTTCGAAGCCGGCTTGTCCTTGCCAATTCGGGCCATGCCCGATATCAGGAGCGCGCGTATCGGGGCCGGCATCGCCCGGGCCCGGCAGGGTTCGCCGCAATAGCTCAGTCGGTAGAGCACGTCATTCGTAATGACGGGGTCGGGGGTTCGAATCCCTCTTGCGGCACCAGCGCCTCGGTTCATCCCGATCCTCTCAAACCAGCGCCAGCGCTTTGCTCCTTGAGGCCGGCCCGCGCGTTGCGCTCCGCCCTCGTGTCACTACGATGCGTTGCGGACGGAAATGCGCGCAACGGGGCAAGTGGTGGGTACCGAGACGACGGCCAGGACGAATTGGAGCGCATGGCTGCGGATCTTCGGCTTCGTCAGTCTCGCCGCCGGCATCACCGCCATCGTCGCATCGAGATCGCTCGATGCCTCGCAGCTGCGCGGGCGGTTGTCCGTTCCTCCGCTTTATGACGACGTCTCCTATTTCCTGGATGCCATCAGGTGGATGAATGCGGTCGGTGACCGGAGCATCGCCGCAAGTAGCTGGACACTGCTTCACGACCACGCGCCGTTTTCGACGATGGTGGCGATCACGGGATTGGCGCTGTTTCCCGGCAGCTTCATCGGGCCTTATCTCGTCCACGCCGTATTGGTCTTTGCATTTCTGCTCGGGATCGTCTGGCTGGCGTGGCGGCGGCCGGTGCTCGAGATCGCGGCGTGCCTGATCGCGGTCGCTTGCGTCCCGGTGCTGTGGCACACGGTGACCGAGGCGCGACCGGATCTGCCGTCGGGTCTTGCCATTGGCCTTGCTGCCGGGGCGATCGTTCACCGCGGCGTGCTCGATCGGAGCGCACGTGCCCTGGCCGGTCTCGGCATTGCCTGCGCACTGGCCGTCAGCATCAAGCCGACCGCGTTCTTTGCCACGCTCGCTCTGCTCGGCAGTTCATTTGCGATCCGGCTGTTCGTCGATTGCCTGGAGGCGGGCGGATTGCGCATCTCGATCCGCAAGGCGCTCGCTGCGCTGCTGTGGTTCGTGCTGCCGCTGCTTGCGACAACGGCCCTCTTGATCGGGCCTGCACTGGTCGAGACCGTCACCTACATCCTTCACGTTTTCGTCGGTCAGCGCGACCTCTGGACGACAGGCGAAAGTTTCTCGGCCGGTTTGCTGCGCTTCTCGATCGGCGGCGAAGGTCAGTTCGGCCTGCATTACTGGTTCGCCATCGGGACGGGCCTGATGCTGCTGCGTCTGGTGCTGGCGGCCATCCGCGGACGCGCCGCGCTGCGCGACGCCGTCGTTCTGCTCGCGGCTGTGCTGATCGCCTATGCCATTCCATCCGTCGCGGCGATCAAGACCTATTATTTCGGCGCGATGTTTTATGGCGTGTTCATCGTCGCGATGGTGCTCAACGGCTGCGCCAGCATGGCGCTCATTGAAGAGCTGCTCATCCGCTTCGGCCTCCGCAACGACATCCGCCACTACCTTCTCACCGCCTGCCGCGTGCTGGCGCTCGCCTTTGTTCTTCAGCTCTTTGTCAGGCACGTCGTCATCGGTCAGATCAGCACGGCGACACCGCTCAGCGCGCAGCAGCAGGAGAGCATCCGCCTCGCGACCGGGCGGCTCTGGTCGCTGCTGCGCGAGATCAAGCCGCAAGCGCCCGGCCCGCTCTATGTCGGCTTCTCCAGCCCTTATCCGGTGACGTCGGCGGCCATCCAGCTCTACGCGGCGCAGGCAAAGATGAATCTCGTCGTACGCGACGAGCTGTATTTCCGGAGCGCGCAGGAAACGGGCGATGCGTTGTTGAAGTCGGAGATTCTCGTGCTCTCGAGCTCGATCCAGCACACGCTGGTCGGGCCGCGCGTCGGCGATGAGCTCATCGCCCGCATGGACGCGGAGAAGGGCGTTTGCCTGCTCGACAGCATGAGCTTTCCGGACGTGACTCTGCGGGTCTATCGGCGCGGGTGTTGAGCGCAGCCGGCGGGTTCGAAATTGTGCCGCGATTGTGTGAGGCCAATCACGTAACCCCACGCGCATCCCCCGTAATGTCCCGGTCACGCCAACACGGGGAGACTTTCTCATGCGCAAGATCATTCTGGTTGCCGCCATGGTCCTGACCGCCGCATCCGCCCAGGCGGACGGCTCCCGCAGCCTGTCGCTGTCAGCGTCAGGCGCTCAGGCACCGGCTCCGCTGACCACGCCGACGTCGGCGACTACGGCACAAGTGAGCGAGCCAGCGCCGGCCACCGAGGCGCCGAAATATTCCGACCGTCCGCCGGCCGTGTCGCTCTCCGCGCCGCCGGCCACCACGGTCGCACCTGCGGCGGCCGCGCCTGCCACCACCGCGGCGCCGGCCACGACGGCCAAGCCCGCCACCAGGAAGACCGCAAGGGCGGACAAGCCGAAGCCCAAGCGCAGCTGGACCGAGCGCCGCATCATCAGCGAGCTGCACCGCCACGGCATCTATTGGTAAGCCGCTCGCTCAAAGCAAATGGCCGGGCAAAAGCCCGGCCATGCGCATTCCCGCCTTGGTGGTCGCGTTTACTGCGAGACCGTCTGCACCACGCTCGAGATCGGACGCGTATTCGTGCTCGCGGTCGGCACCTTCATGTCCTTCATGATCGCTTCGTCATATTCCGGCAGCGTCTGCAGCGGCGTCTTGGCTTTCATCTGCACGACCTTGTAGCCGCCGGCCTTCAGCCGCGCGAGCAGCGTCGGCAGGGCGATGCCGGTGTTCTTCTGGAAATCGTGCATCAGAACGATGCCCTTGCCGAGCTTGTCCAGCCGCGTCATCACCGTCTCGACGATCTTCTCCGGCGTGGCGCCCTTGCGGAAGTCGAAGGAGTCCACGTCGGTCGAGAACATCGCGACGTTGCGGGTGCCGAAATAGCTCACGATCGCCGGATTATGCTGCAGCTGCGGGAAGCGGAAGAACGGCGCAGGGTTGGCACCGAGCGCGAATTTCACCGCGCTGATGCCCTTCTCGACCTCGTCCTTGGCCATCTGCTCGGTCATCTTCTTGCCGTTCAGATTGACGTGCGACCAGGTGTGCGTGCCGACCGTATGGCCCTGGGCCAGCACCTGGCGCAGGATTTCCGGATGATAGGTCGCGTGCTTGCCGACCGAGAAGAACAGGCCCTTGGTGCATTCATCCGCGAGCGCCTTCAGCACATTCGGCGTGTTCACGGGCCAGGGACCGTCGTCGAAGGTCAGCACGACTTCCTTCTCGGTGAGGAAGTCGAACTGCTTGAAATGATCGAAGCCGAAGCCGGGGCCGCCGGTGGTGTCGATCTCGACAACGCGGGAGACGCCCAGCGCATTCGGATTGGCGCAGGCCTGCTTCGGCTGCACCGGCATGACGGGAGCGGGCGCAGGCGCCTGGGCCATCGCCGCCGGCTTGGCCGCAACCGTCGCAGTGGTCTCGACGTCATCCCTGGCGGCGAGCTTCGCCGGCGCCGGCAACGGATCGGCGGCACGGGCGGCAATTGTCTTGGGAGCGCCCTGATCGGCGCGCGCGGAATAATAAAACCAACCGCCGGCGGCGATCACGACCGCCGCAACTACACTGGCCAGCATCAGGCCCAACGCATTACGCATCGCTACTCTTTCCAATTACGCAACCAAACCTGCGGAATTTCCCGCGCGACGAGCCATTAATGCGAAGTAACAGTTAACGTGACACCAACACGACGGCGGTTGTGGAGGAATTTCAGGGCGGTGCGCCAATGTGACTGAGATCACAGTCGGGGTGGGGCGCGTGACTGTCATCACAGTAGAAACTGTTTTGCTGGAGCATCGTAGTTCCCATCAACAACGGGCGCCGTTGCGACGGCGCCAATGGGAGCCTCAAATGACCAAGTCTTCTAACATCAAGTCTTCTGACACCAAGTCCTTCTCTGCCAATATCCGCGACACCAGCCTGGCTCTGGGCTTTGCCGCCATCGTCTCTCTGATCTCGACGACCTCGAGCTTCGCCTTCTCGGCCGAGGCGCAGCAGATGTGCACCGGCGATGCCTTCCGCCTGTGCTCGTCGGAAATCCCCAACATCCCGAAGATCACGGCGTGCATGATGAAGCATCGCTCGGACCTGAGCGCCGGCTGCCGCGCGGTGATGGACAAGGATCTCGCCAAGGGCGCCTCGCGCAAGGTCGCTGACGCCCAGGACAGTCAGTAACAGCGCACGACCACATCGTCGTGTGATCAGCTCCCTTCGCGATGTGCCCCGGCGTCAAGCCGGGGCCACGCGGCGGCGCAGCTCCTGCTCGCAATAAAGCGTTGCAGGTGTGGGATCATCGCACTAGCTTCCCCGCACGTCCTTCCGGGCAAGAGGCATTACGCGATGACCAGATTTCTTTTCGTTATTTCTCTGCTCCTGTGCGCATCGAGCGCCTCCGCCCAACAGCAGCCCGGCCATGATGCCTGCGCGCGCGATGTCTCGCGCTTCTGCCGTGCCGTGATGAACAATGGCGATGGCGCCGTGCTCGCCTGCCTGAAGCAGAACCGCACGAAGCTGAGCAAAGGCTGCGACAAGGTGCTGACCGAGCACGGGCAGTGATGCCATTCCGGGCTCGCGCCTGACGGCGCGCCCCGGAATGACGACGTCTACGTGCTGCTTCCCGCCGCGGTCGCGACCACCGGCAGCACCTCGGCGCTGGCGCGGTCCGGCGTGTCTTCCTTCCAGCGCACCGAACCGAACGGGCGCTCCAGCATGCGGCGGATCCGCACCGGCTCGGGGCCGATGTGAAAGGCGATCGCCTCCTGGTGCAGCGCGCGTTCGCTCTGGGTCGAGCGGTTGCGCTGGCGCAGATAGTCGAACCAGGTCGGGCAGTGGTAGCGCTCCGTCCACAATTCAGGATCGGCGATGTCGCGGGCGATCGACCAGCCATAGGCGCCGTTGCGCTGGCGGGAGAGCTGCACGTCCTGCATCACGTTGTGGAAGGCGCGCGCGTTGTCCTGCGCGACGCGATATTCGATCTCGACCACCAACGGGCCGCTGCGCCCGGTCAGGGACAGCTTCACCTCGGGGTCGGCGAGCACGTCGGCATCCTCGTTGCGGGCACCGACGCGCGGCATCGTCAGCCAAAGCCCGAGCAGCGGCGAGATCAGCATCAGGCCAGCCGCGGTCAGCAGCGCGACCTCGACACCGGCATAGTCGGTGAGATGGCCCCAGCCCCAGGCGCCGATGGCGATGCCGCCGGAAATCGAGGCCTGGAACGCCGCGAGCGAGCGGCCGGCGACCCAGCGCGGCGCCGAAAGCTGCACGCCGATATTGAACAGTGTAATCGCAGCCATCCAGACCGCGCCGGCCAGCACCAGCGCAGCCGCCGTCAGCACCGGCTCCGTACTGAGGGCGAGCGCAGCCATCGCGAACGCCATCGAGATGGTGCAGGCGCGGATCGCGGCCTCGCCGCTCATGCGCTTGCGCAATTCGTGGATGTTGAGCGCGCCGATCACGGCGCCCATGCCGAAGGCGCCGAGCATGATGCCGTAGGTCTGCGCGCCGCCATGCAGCAGGTCGCGCGCGACCAGCGGCATCAGCGCCATGATGGCGCCGCCGATCAGGCCCATCACCAGTGTGCGCAACAGCACGATCTTGATCGGCGGCGAATTGGTGATGTAGCGGAAGCCCGACACCATGGCCCGGTTGAGCTTTTCGCGCGGCAGCCGGGAGGGCTCGGTGCTGCGCCGCCAGAGCAGGAGCACCACCAGCAGCGGCAGATAAAGGATCGCGTTGCAGGCGAAGGCCGCGACAGCGCCGAGGGCGGCGACGATGACGCCGCCGACCGCGGGACCGAAGCTGCGCGCGATGTTGTAGCTGATGCCGTTCAGCGCGACGGCCGAAGGCAGCGCATCGGGCGGCACCTGCTCGCTGACCGAAGATTGCCATGCCGGGCCGAACAGCGCGTTGCCGCTGCCGACCACGAAGCAGAAGGCCAGCAGCAATTCGGGGCTGATCAGGTTGAGGCCGGCCAGCACGGTGAGCGCGCTTGCGCCGATCAAAGCAATCATCAACGAGACCAGCGTGACGATGCGCCGGTCATACATGTCGGCGATGGCGCCGGCCGGCATCGAGATCAGCATGATCGGCAGCATCAGGGCGGTCTGCACCAGCGCAACCTGGTCGGCCGATGCCGCCATCTGCGTCATCGCCCAGGCCGCGCCCACGCCCTGGATCAGCAGGCCGAGATTGGAGAGCAGGCTGGCGAGCCAGATGCGCCGGAACACGGTGTAGCGCAGCGGCGCGGTGATGCCGTCGGCGGCCATTTTCTGACGGTTTGGCTGCTCGGTCATATCCCCTTCCATATGGGCTGGCAGAACGGGTTTCGGGCGATTCCGGCAATTTCTTTGATGCCTGCGAAAGTCCTTCGCTGTCCAGTGGTTAGGCCGCTATAAGCGGTGCAAAGAGGCGGTTTGCCGGGGAGGAACAGATGAAGCTGTCACGACGGACGATCTTGCTGGGGGCTGGCAGCTTGCCCTTCGCAACTGCGAGCTTGCGGACCGGGGCATTCGCCCAGGCCGCGCCGGCTACGCCGGGCAATGAGGTGCCGCCGATCCTGTTCGTGCACGGCAATGGCGACTACGACGCGCTCTGGATGACCACGCTGTGGCGGATGGAATCCAACGGCGTCGCGCGCGATCGCATGATGGCGATCAATTTCACCGATCCCAATGCGCGTACCGACGACAAGGTCGAGCAGGCGAACCGCTCCTCAACCGAGGACCAGCGTCGCGAGCTCTCGGCTGCCATCGCCGAGCTGAAGCGCCGGACCGGCGCGGCGCGTGTCGCACTGGTCGGCAGCTCGCGCGGCGGCAATGCGATCCGCAACGTCATCAAGAACGGCGGTGCCGCCGATGTCAGCCACGCCGTTTTGTGCGGCACGCCCAATCACGGCGTGTTCGCAACCGACGATCAGCAGAACAACGAGTTCAACGGCCGCGGCCCATTTCTGCGCGGCCTGAACGAGGGCGAGAGCGAGGTGACGCCGGGCGTCGCCTTCCTGACGCTGCGCAGCGACGGCATGGACAAATATGCCCAGGCCGACGGCCGTTTCATCGGCAAGCCCGGCACGCCGACCGGCGTCACCAATGAAGGGCCGGAGCTGAAGGGCGCAACCAACCTCGTGCTTGGTGCGCTCGACCATCGCGAGGTGGCGTTCCACCCGAGGGCGTTCCGCGAGATCTACAAGTTCATTGCCGGCCGCGAGCCCGCGCGCATCGCGATCCTGCCGGAAGCCAATGTGAAGTTGAGCGGCTTGGTCACGGGTACGCCCGGCGGCGTGTCGACCAACCGTCCGGTCGCGGGTGCAACCGTCGATGTCTTCCGCGTCGATCCTGATACCGGTGAGCGCAAGGACGGCGCAGTGTACAGCGCGCAGACTGGCGCCGACGGCCGATGGGGCCCCGCGCCGGTCGATCCCTCCTGGTCGCTCGAATTCGTGCTGACGTCGCCTGGCGCGCCGATCACGCACATCTATCGCTCGCCGTTCCCGCGCTCCTCCGACGTCGTCCATTTGCGCGCCGCACGGCCGCTCGGGCCGGCCGACAAGGACGCCGGCGCGGTCGTCATCATGTCGCGGCCGCGCGGCTATTTCGGCCTGCCGCGGGACGTGGTTCTATTCGACGGAAAGCAGCCGGCCGACGTCAAGCCGGGCGTGCCGACGGATTCGGCGGCAACATTGCGGCTTGCGGCCGGCGAGGTTGGACGTAACATCGTGGCTCAATTCGGCGAAGAACGGATTGTGGCGCGGGCCTGGCCCGCTTCCGAGAACAGGATTGCGATTGCCGAGCTGACTTATTAGCTGTTGCCTGCGTCACATCAGCGGGAGAGAGCCATGAATATCGCCAGCGTGCGTCGGCCCATCATCCCTCCGGCTCCCCCGCGTGCGCCCGACGACATGTCGTTCTTCGGCCGGCTTGCCGTGATCCGGCAGAACATGATCGCGACCTGGGGACAGCGCGCCTATGAGGAAGACGTCATCAAGGGCCGCTTCTTCCTCCGCAACAGCTTCATCCTGAACCAACCGGACGCGATCCGGCATGTCCTGCTGACCAACTACGAGAACTATACGCGCACGCCGGCGGGCATTCGCATGCTGCGTCCCGTGCTGGGTGATGGCCTTCTGATCGCGGAAGGCCATTCCTGGACGTTCCAGCGCCGCACCCTCGCGCCGGCCTTCACGCCGCGCGCCACCGCCAATCTCGTTCCGCACATGACGGCGGTGCTCGACGAGACCATCGCCAAGCTGGATGCGCGCACGGGCGAAGACCTCGACCTGCGCGAGATCATGCAGCGCATGACGCTGGAGATCGCCGGGCGCACGATGTTCTCGTTCGGCATGGACCGGCATGGCGCGACCTTGCGCAATTTCATCATGGAATATGCCGCGCGGTTAGGGCGCCCGTATCTCCTCGACATGGTTCTGCCGGTGTCGTGGCCGAGCCCGATGGATCTTGCCCGCGCCCGTTTCCGCAAGCGCTGGACCGAGTTCGTCGCCATGCTGATCGCCGAGCGGCGCGCGGCCGGCAAAAAGGATGGCGCGCCGCCGCGGGACCTGTTCGATCTCATGGACGCGGCGCGTGATCCTGAAACCGGCAAGGGCTTTTCCGACGAGCAGCTCGTCGACGAGGTCGCGACCATGATCCTTGCGGGTCACGAGACCACGGCGACGGCGCTGTTCTGGGCGCTCTATCTGCTCGCGCTCGATCCGGACACGCAGGAGGAGATCGCCTCCGAAGCGCGCGGCGAGCATCTCGACAGCATCGCCGACATCGACCGGCAGAAATTCACCCGCGCGGTGATCGATGAGACCATGCGGCTCTATCCGCCGGCGTTCCTGGTCGCGCGTGCCGCGCGCGAGAAGGACAATGCGGCCGGAATAGAGATCGGCAAGGGCGACATCATCATGATCGCGCCCTGGCTGCTGCACCGGCACGAGAAGCTGTGGGATCAGCCGAACGCGTTCATTCCAAAGCGCTTCATGTCGGCGGAGGCGCCCGACCGCTTCGCTTATCTGCCGTTCGGCGCGGGTCCGCGCGTCTGCATCGGCGCACCGTTCGCGCAAGCCGAATCCGTGCTGGCGCTGGCCCGGCTGATCGGTGCGTTCCGTGTCGAACTCGCCGATCAGGCCGATCCCGTGATCCCGCTCGGCGTGGTCACGACCCAGCCGGACCATTCGCCCATGTTCCGCATCACGCGTCGGTGACGGGTCTCTCGTCTGGCCGATGGCGCGGTCCACCCTAGATAGAGTCTCGCCATGAGCGACATCCAGGCCCAGTTCTCAGTTCTGAAGCAGACCGCCGACGCGAAGGTGGTCGATGCGATCGTGCGCCTCATCGAGCATGGCGAGGATCACGAGCTCAACCGCGTCAATGTCCTCGATTTCTCGACGGCGCACGGTCTCGACGAAGAGCACGCGATCTCCGCCTTCCTGCATTCGGCGCGGCTCGGGCTGTTCGATCTCGGCTGGAACGTGCTGTGCCCGGGGTGCGGCGGCGTGCTCGGCGCGCATTCGACGCTGAAGGCGCTCAAGCCCGACGACTATCATTGCGCCCTCTGCGCCTGCGGCTACAAGGCCTCCGTCGACGACCAGGTCGAGGTCTCCTTCACGGTGAACCCGCGTGTCCGCCGAATCGCGGCCCATGACCCCGATACGCTTCCGGTCTGGGACTATTTCAAGCAGGTGTTCTGGAGCTCCGGCGTCGACTTCAACAAGGAATCCTTCGCGGCGCTGGCCAACGAGGTGACGCTGGATACGATGGAGCTGCCGGCGGGCGAGAAGGCGACCATGTCGCTGCAGCTGCCCAATGACTTCGTCATCATCTTCGAGCCGGTGACGCACGCCGCTCATTTCATCGACGTGCAGGGCGAGCCGACCAGGGACCGTCAGCAGCTCGCCATCATGTACAATAAGGTGCAGGCCCCGACCGGGACCACGACCATGCGGCCCGGTCCGCTGCGGCTGTCGCTGGAGAACCAGGCCGGCGTGCGCGTGCTGCCGTCGGTGTTCATCGCGGCCGAGGCGCTTCACCACCTCATCGGCAAGCGCAAGCCGTTCCTCACCGCCAAGCGGATGCTGTCGAACCAGACCTTCCGCGATGTTTTCAAGGCGGACAATCTCAGTCTCGATCAGCGGCTCCAGATCACCTCGCTGACCTTCCTGTTCACCGATCTGAAGGGCTCGACTGCGCTCTATGAGCGGGTCGGCGATCTCGCCGCCTTCGACCTCGTGCGCGCGCATTTTCATGCGCTGCTCGAGATCATCTCCTCCGAGAAGGGCGCGGTGGTGAAGACCATCGGCGATGCCGTGATGGCGACCTTCGTCAGACCCGAGCACGCCATCGTCGCAGGCTTGCGGATGCGCGCGGCCATGGACGAGCTCAACAAGCAGCGCGGCACCGACGATCTCATCGTCAAGATCGGCATCCATGAAGGCCCGTGCCTCGCGGTGATGCTCAACGAGCGGCAGGATTATTTCGGCCAGACCGTCAATATCGCCGCCCGCGTGCAGAGCCTGTCGACCGCGCAGGAGATCCACATCACCGGCCCGGTGCTGGACGCGCCCGCGGTTGCCGAGGTGCTGAAGCAGCGCGAGATCACGCCGATCCAGAAACAGGCGGCGCTGCGCGGCATCGCCGACAAGATGGTGGTGTACGAGATTCCTTGAGCTTTGGATCGTCATTCCGGATTCGCGCTTTACGCGCCCCGGAATGGCAGCGCCCATATTGCCGAAACGTAATCCGGCGCGCGGAACTGACGCACGTTGCGCCGGTTGAGTTTGCTGCTCATATAATGCTGGTAACAGCCGCGCTCCCCGCGGCGGCATCGATTTCGGTAGGACCTTATGCTCGACGGCCTGCGCCAATTCATCGCCGACATTGTCGCTCCCCACGACCAGAGCCGCAGCTTCGGCGACAGCGATTACCGGCTGGCGGCCACGGCGCTGCTGGTCCATGTGGTCTCGCTGGACGGCCAGCCGACGGCGGCCGAGCGGCGCAAGCTGCACAGCCTGATCGAAAGCCATTTTGGGCTCGATCACGGCACAGCGGATCGCCTGATCGCGGACGCCACCGAGGTCGAGGGCGAGGCGGTGGACCTCTATCACTTCACCAGTGTGATCATGCGCTCGCTCGACGAAGAGGGTCGCAAGCGCATCGTCCGGATGATGTGGGAGCTGGTCTATGCCGACGGCCAGGTCAGCGAGTTCGAGGACAACGTCGTCTGGCGCGCCTCCGATCTGCTCGGGATTTCCCAGCGCGACCGGATCGAATTGAAGCATTTCGTTGCGGAGCGCGTCGGCGGTCAGGTGAAGAATGGCGCCGTCGGCGGCTGACCCGTCCCGCACGGCGGATGGCCTGACCTGCGAACCACATGACGAAACTTTAATGTAATCGCCGGCCGTCCCCGTTCTGGCGGATTCGCCAGCAAATCCCTGTCCTTCCTGCTCCCCTGTCGCCCGCTCAAGCCGCCATTCCGCCAACGCCGCTTGCCTGTCGCGCACGGCTTATGCTCTCGTTCAGCCATTGCGGGGCCAAAGACTTCAATTCAAGAGACTTCGATCGTGATTGAGCGGGTAACGTTGATCACCGGTGCCTCGGCGGGCATAGGCACGGAGCTGGCGCGCGTATTTGCCGCCAACGGACATCGCCTGGCATTGACGGCGCGGCGGGCGGATCGATTGGAGGCGCTCGCGAGCGAACTCGTTGCCAAGGGCGGCAAGAAGCCGATCGTGATCGCCTGCGATCTCGAGGCCCCGGATGCCGGAGAGAAGATCGCTGCAAGGCTCGCCGCCGAAGGCGTCGAGCTCGATCACCTCGTCAACAATGCCGGCTTCGGCGTGTTCGGCGATGCCATCGAGCGCGATCGCGACGAGCAGATCGGGATCGTCGATGTCAACGTGCGGGCCCTGACGGATTTGTCGCTTCGCTTTGCCGATCAGCTCATCAGGAACAAGGGTGGTCTGCTCAATGTCGGGTCGGTCGCGGGCTTCCTGCCCGGCCCCGGCATGGCCGTCTATTATGCCTCCAAGGCCTACGTAATATCTTTCACCGAAGCGCTGCGGGCGGAGCTCGCGCCGCGCGGCGTTCGCGTCACCGTGCTTTGCCCGGGCCCCGTGCCCACCGAATTCCAGGCGCGCGCCGGTGTCGGGTCGCAGCACGATACGGCCCTTCTCAATGTGTCTGCAGCCGATGTCGCGCAGGAGGCCTATCGTGGCCTGATGGCCAATAAACGGGCAGTGCTGCCCGGTCTGGGCATCAAGATCGTGCCGTTTGCGCTGCGCTTCTTCCCGCGGGGCTTCATCCTGGCCGCCACCAGTCGGTTCCAGAGGCAGAGGCGCTGAGAGCCCCCGGTGTCCGTATTGGCCCGGAGCTTGCTTCCTCTTCGGTGTGTGCGCGAACTCACACGAAATTAACGATCGCTTAGTTATGCTGGCGGTCTGAACCAATAGCTTTCGCAAGGGCAATGTCGTTCCGGACGGACAGGTTTGGTGGCGCAGAGGTGGTGCCCTTCCCGCGAAGGGCGCCTGGCGCGGCTGCCTCTGATTCGGCGAGCGGCCTGCCGGTTCTCATTATCCTGCATCAGGAATCCTCGACCCCGGGCCGGGTCGGCAATGCGCTCCGCGCGCTGGGCCATCGCCTCGACATCCGCCGTCCCCGCTTCGGCGATCCCCTGCCCGAGACGCTCGACCAACATGCCGGCGCCGTGGTTTTCGGCGGTCCGATGAGCGCCAATGATTCCGACGACTACATTCGCCGCGAGATCGACTGGATCGAAATTCCGCTGCGCGAGCAGCGGCCGTTCCTCGGCATCTGCCTTGGAGCCCAGATGCTCGCGATGCAGCTCGGGGCGCGCGTCGCGCCGCATGCCGATGGGCTGACCCAGATCGGCTATTACCCGATCCGCCCCACAGCCGCGGGCCACGCGCTCTGCCCGGCCTGGCCGGCGCAGGTCTATCACTGGCATCGCGAGGGGTTCGAGCTGCCTGTCGGCGCCGAGCTGCTGGCGGAAGGCGATGATTTTCCGGTGCAGGCGTTCCGCGCCGGCAATGCCTTCGGCGTGCAGTTTCATCCCGATGTGACCTACGCAATGATGCATCGCTGGACCACGCGGGGCTATGACGGCTTCAGCGCGCCCGGTGCGCGGCAGCGGCATCATCATTTCGCGGATCGTGCAGTGTACGATGCCGCAGAGCGCGCCTGGCTCGATCATTTCATCGACGGCTGGCTGGCGCGCCGGCCCGTGCTGGCGCAAGCCGCCGAGTAACCCGCGCCTTGCCGCGAGTTCTTCGCGCAAGTCCTTGGCGCAGGTCCTTGGCGCAAGTCGCTGCCTCCATCCTTGATATGCTAGGCTCTCCGCCAACGCGCGCGCCCCAATGCGTGCCGGCGAACAAGGGAGAGCGCCATGGCCTACGAGCACATTCTCTACGACGTCAGCGACAAGATCGCGACCATCACGCTCAACCGCCCTGATCGCATGAACGCGTGGACGCCAACCATGGAGCGCGACGTGCGTCACGCGATGGAAGCGTCAAGCGCCGACGACAATGTTCGCGTCATCATCCTCACCGGCGCGGGCCGCGCGTTTTGCGCCGGCGCGGATATGGATGCTTTGAAGGGGCTCGACCCCGACGACGTCAGGCGTGCGTCGAACCTGCCGCCCTTCGACATGAACCGCCGGCCGGACTGGCAGACGCGCTATGGCTTCTATCCGTCGATCAAGAAGCCGGTCATCGCCATGCTCAATGGCGCTACCGCCGGCATCGGCCTCGTCCACGCGCTCTATTGCGACCTGCGCTTTGCCGCCGACAACACGGTGTTCACCACGGCCTTCGCGCGGCGCGGATTGATTGCCGAGCACGGTATCAGCTGGATGCTGCCGCGCATCGTTGGTCATGCCAACGCGATGGATCTGTTGCTCTCGGCGCGGCGCGTGTCGAGCGAGGAAGCCTTTCGGATCGGGCTGGTCAACCGGCTCTGCGCGCCCGACCAACTGCGCGAGGAGACCTACGCCTATGCCCGCGATCTCGCCGATTTCGTCTCGCCGAGTGCGATGGCCGTGATCAAGCGGCAGCTCTACGAGGTGCCGTTCCAGTCGCTGGCCGAGGCAACGATCGAAGCCAACCGCGAGATGATGGTGGCGCTGGCCGGCAGCGATTTCCGGGAGGGGGTGGCGAGCTTCATGGAGAAGCGGCCGCCGCGGTTTACGGGGAGGTAAGGGGAGATCGAGAGAGCCCGGCTTCGACCTGCGGGCTACGCCGCGGCAGCTTTCGCTACGAAAGGGCTTGCCGAGCCGAAGCAGGCGCAGCCTGCGAAGGCTGGTGGAGCCAGGCGGGATCGAACCGCCGACCTCGTCATTGCGAACGACGCGCTCTCCCAGCTGAGCTATGGCCCCTTTGCTGGCCGCTCTGGTAAACGCGGCCGACAACCGGGCGCCATTTAAGTCCCCGCCAAGGTCAAGTCAAGGACGGGTGTCACCCGGTTTTAGCCATTCGGGGTGCCGACTTCCCTTGTTTGGGCGGGGGGGAACCGATATCTAGCAAAAGGCGTCACTTCCGCCCGCAGCCAGTCTTCAAAAGCCGCAGTCTTCAAAAGCCAGAGCCCTGAAAAATCATGCGTGCCGTTCTCGACATCGTCATCATCGTGCTCGACCTCTACGTCTGGCTGCTGATCGCGTCTGCGATCCTGTCCTGGCTGATCGCTTTCAACGTCGTGAACACCCGCAACCAGTTCGTGTCGGCTGTGGCGGAGTTCCTGTACCGAATCACCGAGCCGGTGCTGGCGCCGATCCGCAATTTCCTGCCCAGCCTCGGCGGCCTCGACATCTCGCCGATCATCCTGATCCTGCTCATCATGTTCATCGAGCGGGTGATCCTGTACTACATCTACCCCAATGTAATCTGAGCGGGCTGGAGCGCCTTGGTCGCGAACGAAGCTCGCAAGCAAGCTCACAAGGAACCTTGGCGCTACGGGGCCTCCGGTATCAGCATCGCGCTGCGGGTGACGCCGCGCGGCGGTCGCGACGACATCGACGGGATCGAGCAGCTGGCCGACGGCCGCAGCGTGCTCAAGGTGCGGGTGCGCGCCATCGCCGATGGCGGCGAGGCCAACAAGGCCGTTCTGGTCCTGCTGGCGAAATCGCTTGGCGTGCCCAAGGCCAGCGTGAGGCTCCTGTCGGGAGCCACCTCGCGGCTGAAGCAGATCGCGGTCGACGGCGATCCGGTGCGGCTCGGCGAAGCCCTGCGCCAGCTCGTCCAGGCCAAATCGGCTGACGCCAAATCGACAGACTGAGGAACTGACATGACCGCCAAAATCATCGATGGGAAAGTCATCGCCGCGGAGCTTCGGGCGCGCGTCGCCGAGGAGGTCGCCCGGGTCAAGCGCGAGCACAATCTGGTGCCGGGTCTCGCCGTGGTCCTGGTCGGCAGCGACCCCGCCAGCGAGGTCTATGTCCGTTCCAAGCACACCCAGACCCAGGCCGCCGGCATGGCCTCGTTCGAGCACAAGCTGCCGGCCGACGTTTCGCAGGCAGATCTGCTGGCGCTGGTCGCAAAGCTCAATAGCGACCCGGCCGTGCATGGCATCCTGGTGCAGCTGCCGCTGCCGAAGGGGCTGAACACCGAAGCCGTCATCAACGCCATCGATCCCGCCAAGGATGTCGACGGTCTGCATCCGAACAATGCCGGCCGGCTCGCCGGCGGCTTCCAGGCGCTATCGCCCTGCACGCCGCTCGGCTGCATCATCCTGACCAAGAGCGTGCATGCCTCGCTGGAAGGCATGAACGCCATCGTCATCGGCCGCTCCAATCTGGTCGGTCGCCCGCTGGTGCAATTGCTGCTGAACGAGAACGCCACGGTGACGATCGCGCATTCGCGCTCGCGCGACCTGCCCGGCCTCGTGAAGCAGGCCGATCTCGTCTATGCCGCGGTCGGCAAGGCGGAGATGGTGCGCGGCGACTGGCTGAAGCCGGGTGCGACCGTGATCGATGTCGGCATCAATCGCATCCCCAAGGAAGACGGCAAGACGCGCCTTGTCGGCGACGTCGCCTATCAGGAAGCGCTCGGGGTTGCCGGCGCCATCACGCCGGTGCCGGGCGGCGTCGGTCAGATGACGGTGGCCTGCCTGCTGGTGAACACGCTGCGCGCGGCCTGCGCGATCGCCGGGCTGCCGAAGCCGGCGGTGTAGGCGAACTCTCGTGTCCCGGACGCGGCGCGGCATGCAATGACGCGTCGCAGAGCCGGGACCCAGTTTCGTTGCGCCATGTATTGGCATTGGGTCCCGGCTCTGCGCAGCAGCGTTTCACGCTGCGGCGCGTCCGGGAAACCAAGAACTCAGCCCTTCTTCTTCTTCTCGCGATCCATGCCTTCGAGGATCAGCTTGTGCGCTTCCTCGGGGCCGCCCCAGCGTAGGATCTTCACCCATTTGCCCTTCTCGAGATCCTTGTAGTGCTCGAAGAAGTGCTGGATCTGCTGCAGCGTGATGTCGGGCAGATCGGAGTACGACTTCACCTTGTCGTAGCGCTGCGTGAGCTTCGACGACGGCACCGCCAGAATCTTCTCGTCGCCGCCGGCTTCATCCTCCATGAACAGCACGCCGACCGGGCGCACGCTCATGACGGCGCCGGGAATGATGGCGCGGGTGTTGACGATCAGGACGTCGCAGGGGTCGCCGTCATCCGACAGGGTGTGCGGGATGAAGCCGTAGTTACCGGGGTAACGCATCGGCGTGTAGAGGAAGCGGTCGACCACCAGCGTGCCGGCCTCCTTGTCCATCTCGTATTTGATCGGTTCGCCGCCCACGGGGACTTCGATGAGGACGTTGACTTCGTGCGGTACGTTCTTCCCGATCGAGATCGCATCGATACGCATTCAAGGCTCCGTTGTTGCCGAGGTAAAATCGCGCCCGGCAGCCGATTTTGGCGCTGTCATACGCGGGCTTGGCCCGCTGATCCATCGCGTTTTTGTGAAATAATGAATCCGGAAATCACCGGCGCGAAGGCGAACGGTATCGACGGAAGGGGGACGGCTGCCGCTTAGGCTTTCAGCAGCTCAATTGGTCCAAATTTGGTTGGTCCAGATCTTAATTGGTCCAGGCGAAGGCGACCTTGTCGAGCGCCTTCGGCCCGAACCGCTCCGACGAGCGCGCCACCATACGGCCGCCCAACGCCCGGTAGAACTCGGTCGCCGGGTCGTTGTCCGAGAGCGCCCACACCACCATGCTCTTCAGCCCGCTCTGCATCAGGTCGCGGCGGGCGGAGGCGAACAGGCGGCGGCCGAAGCCGAGACCCTGGAATTCCGGACGCAGATAAAGCTCGTAGATCTCGCCGTCGAAATGCAGGCTGCGGGCGCGGTTGCGACCGTAATTGGCATAGCCCGCGATCTTGTCGCCGAACACGAGCACGCTGACGCGGCTGCCCTTGCGGATCGCGCTGTCCCACCATTGCGGGCCGCGGCGGTTGATGAGCTTTTCCAGCTCAGCGCCGGGAATGATGCCCTGATAGGCGGAACGCCAGGCTTCGTCATGAGTGGACGCCACCGCAGTTGCATCTGCAGCTTTGGCCGGCCGGACCTCGATCAGGGTTGTGCTCATGGACGCAATCAAACCAAGTCGCCGCGTCGGCGGCAAGACCTATCGTTAATTATCGGTTAACGTGTGGACTTTGTGCATCAGTATCTAAGCCATGTTGTGCCGAAAAAAGACAAGACGCCAACTGAAATGGCGCCGGCACGCCGTGCGTCGGTGCAAAACTCCAGCTGCGGCAATGAATGAGCGGCAATGGCGACGCAGAAATTCCGCCCATCCTGATTCGTTCCTACTAGTGTGACTGTCGCAATTCGCCTTCGCCCTCGGCCATTCATGCGGCTCCTCAACACCATCGCGCTCCTGCTTCTGCTGGCCACGCTGACTGCGCCGCCTCTGTGCGCTCAGGTCACGTTCGGCCCATCGGGCGAGGAGGGCGAACCGCTGCGCCGACAAGAGTGGCTGGTGCCGTCGCCGGATACCGACATTGCCGCGCATGCCCTGCTGTTTCGCCCCGCCGGCACAGGTCCGTTCCCGCTTGCGGTGATCGCGCACGCCTCGACGCAGAACGTCTTGCGTCGTGTGCAGATGCCGCAGCCGGAATACCGCTCGCTTGCAGCCTTCCTGGTCGCGCGCGGCTTTGCCGTGCTGGTGCCGGAGCGGCTCGGCCATGGCGCGACCGGCGGCCGCTATGTCGAGGACCAGGGCGGATGTGACGAGGCCGATTATGCGCGTTCGGGCCGTGCAACGGCCGAGCAAATCCGGCTCGCGCTGGAGCATTTGCGAAAGCAGGATTTCATTCGCAAGGAAGCCGCCATCGTGATCGGCCATTCCGCCGGCGGCTGGGGCGCGCTGGCGCTCGCCAATGCCGATCCGAAAACCATTTCCGCGATTGCCGTATTCGCGCCGGGGCGCGGCGGCCATGCCAATGACGAGGCGACCAAAATCTGCGCGCCGCACACGCTGCTTGCCGCTGCCGCGGAGTTCGGCAAGGCTGCGCGCGTCCCCGTCACTTGGCTCGTTGCGGCCAATGACAGCTATTTCTCGCCGTCATTTTCGAAGGCGCTGGCCGATGCGTTTCGCGGCAGCGGTGGCAAGGTCGATTTTCGCACCTTGCCCGCGGTCGGCGGCGAGGGGCATTGGCTGATCGAGAGCCAGGCCGGTGTCAAAGCCGCAGGCGACGCGCTCGCGCGCGTGCTGAACCCGTCGAAGCCCGTGGCGACCAAGAAGCCATGACGCTGTATTTCCTGGTAAAATATCTGCACGTGCTCGGCGCCATCGTCATCCTTGGCACCGGAAGCGGCATCGCCTTCTTCATGCTGATGGCGCATCGCACGAACGACGTGGCGTTCATTGCGCGCACGGCGTCGGTGGTGGTGGTCGCGGATACGATCTTCACGCTCTCCGCTGTGCTCTTGCAGCCGCTGACGGGCGGGCTGCTGATGATGCTCTCTGCGACGCCGATCACCGAGCAATGGCTGCTCGCCTCGCTCGCGCTCTACGTCGTCGCAGGCCTGTTCTGGATCCCCGTCGTGTTCATGCAGATCGAGATGCGCGATCTCGCGCGCCAGGCTGCCGATCAGCGCGCCGCCTTGCCGGAGCGCTACTTCATCCTGTTCCGCCGCTGGTTCGCATTCGGCTTCCCCGGCTTCGGCGCGACCATGCTGATCCTGTGGCTGATGATCGCAAAACCGTTTTGAGAGGCGCAATGAGTGAGCGAACCATTCTGGTGCTCGGTGCCTCCGGCCTGATCGGTCGCTTCGTCACCGATGATCTGCGCGCGCGGGGATTTCGTGTCGTCGGCCTTGCACGCAGCCTGTCGCCGGCGCAAAGGATGAGCGCGCGGGACATCGAGCTGCCGATCCTCGCGCTGGATGCCGCAGCTCTGGCGCGGCTCCTGCGCGAGCGTGAAGCCGACGTCGTCGTGAATTGCCTCGGCGTGCTCCAGGACGGACCTGGCAGCGATACGGGCGCCGTGCATCGCGATTTCGTCGCGCGGCTGCTGGCGGCGATCGGCGATAGCGGTCGCGCAATCCGGCTGGTGCACATCTCGATTCCGGGAACGGCGGAGGCCGACCGCACCGCCTTCGCGACGACCAAGCGCGAGGCCGAGCGCTTGATCGCCGCCTCCGGCATTCCACATGCTGTCCTGCGGCCCGGCTTCGTCGTGGCACCGTCAGCCTATGGCGGCAGCGCCATGCTTCGCGCGCTCGCCGCCTTTCCGCTCGATCTGCCGGCCAAGGAGATGGCAACGCCGTTCCAGCCTGTCGCGGTGGAGGATATTTCGGCCACCATCGCCTGGCTCGCCACGCGCGACATTGGCGATGCCGCCGTGACCGCGGTGAGCTGGGATCTCATGCAGGCTGAGCCTGTCGCGATGGCCGCCGTCATCGGGCAATTCCGCCGCGCGTTCGGCACATCCGGCTGGCTCCGCATCGCGATGCCGGCTTTCATGCTCGATCTCGGGGCCAAAATCGGCGATCTCGCCAACACTCTCGGCTGGATTCCGCCGATGCGCTCCACGGCCATCGCCGAGCTTCGCCGCGGCGTGACGGGCCATCCCGCCGCCTGGATCGCCGCGACCGGCATCACGCCAAAGACGCTGGTTGAGACGATCGGCCGCCATCCTGCCACCGTCCAGGACAAATGGTTCGCGCGCCTGTTCCTGGTCAAGGCGTTGATCTTCGCGAGCCTGGTCGCGTTCTGGCTCGTCTCCGGCTGCATCGCGCTGTTCGTGTCCTATCGCGCCGCCGCCGGCATCCTGACGGCGCACAATTTTCCACCGGCGCTGGTCGATCCCATCACCATCGGTACCAGCCTGATGGACATGAGCATCGGCGTGCTGATCGCCTTCCGCCGCACCGCGGCAATCGGGCTCGCCGCGGGTATCATCGCGTCGCTCGGCTATATGGTCGGCGCGGCGATCCTGACGCCAGATATCTGGATCGAACCGCTCGGTGCGCTGGTGAAGACGGGACCGGCGATCGTGCTGATGCTCGTCGCACTGCTGATGCTGGATAACCGGTAGCGTCTTCGAGCGAAGTGGAATTCCGGCTTCGCGTGAAGACAACGCGTCAAAAAGAGAGTCTGATGAGTAGATGGCCCGACGATGACGTGATCCTGTTCGACGGCGTCTGCATCTTCTGCTCGCGCTGGGTGCGGTTCGTGGCGAAGCGCGATACGGCGAGGCGGTTTCGCTTCACGCCGATCCAGTCGGATTATGGCGCCCGGCTCGCGCGCACCTTCGGCATCGATCCCCATGATCCCGATACCAACGCGGTCGTTCATGGCGGGGAGGTCTTCATGAAGTCCGATGCCGCGCTGACGGTGCTGTCGCAGCTTCCAGGCTGGAGCTGGGTGCGCGCGTTGTTCGCCGTGCCGAAGCCGCTGCGGGACGCCGTCTATAGCCTCGTGGCGCGCAATCGCTATCGCATTTTTGGGAAGTACGACGCGTGCTTCGTGCCGGATGCGGACTTGCGAGCGCGGGTGATCGAGTGACGCGACAGCGGCGCCACATGATTGGTGTCGTCCCGGCGTTCCCCAGGACGACATTGGCAGGGAGGCTAGCGCTTTCCGATTGCAGCCAGCACTTCCCCAGCAGCGCGCTCCCCGCTGTCCCTCGCCCCGTGCGCAGTCGTGAAGAACTCCGGCGAGGTCGCCTCGCCGGCAAAGAACAGCCGTCCATCCACCGGCGCTGCCAGCACCGCACGATCGCCGGCGTGGCCGGGCAGCGCGTGCGAATAGGAGCCGCGCGCGAAGGGGTCGTGCGCCCAGCGCGACTCGTACAGCGGCTTCAGCTTGCGCCTGATATCATTGCCGAGAAAGCCCGCGATCTCGCTGATCGCCTGCGCGGCGATGGCGCCTTCGCCGGAATCCTCCAGCGCGCGGGCAAAGCTGCCGCCGAAAAAGCCTTCGATGCAGGGCTGGCCGAACGGGCGGATGTGATAGGTGCCCATCTCGGTGCGCATGGTGGCGCCGCGCAAATTGCCGTCCTTCGGAAAAGCTTCAGCGCCCTCGAGCGCCAGCATCACCTTGTCGTCGACGCCGAGCGGCAGGCCGGCGGCAGCATTGACCTTGGACGGCAGCGGCGGTGAGAAGCGCATCGTCTCATCGGCGATCAGATTGGTCGGCACGGTGACGATCGCCTTGTCGGCGGTCAGCGTGCCCTGCGATGTTTCGATGCGGATGCGCCTATCGGAATGATCGATCAGGGTGACGTTGCAGCTCAACGCCACCGGGCAGGGCGCGCCGTAGGCCGACACAAGCGCGCCATAGCCGCGGCGGACGCGCCAGTTGAGGCCGGTGTCCTCGTAGGCGTCCCAATCCAGCGTCGACATGTCCTTGAGCTCGCAGCCGTTGATGTAGGTCGAGATCGCGTCGATCATGGGATTCCAGCGATTGCCCACGTCGAGGCTCATGCTCGCGGGCTCGTCCTTGCCTTTGTGCGCGGCCTGCCAGAGGCGCTCATAGAACGCGTCCATCGCGCGCATGAAATCGTCGCGCTCGACTTGCGGAAACGCGTTGCCATAGGCGCGCTCGCGCCACGGCGGCAGGTCCTTGTTGAGATCGAAACCGAGCTGCTGCGCGATGGGGACGAAGGAGTTCTTGTCTGCCGAATGCAGCCAGCCGCAGCCGACGTCGAAGGTGACCTCGGGCGAGGCCTGCACCGTCCAGGCCCGCCCACCGAGCCTGTCACGCGCCTCGAGCACCATCACCGAGAGGCCGGAGCCCGCTAGCGCATGCGCCGCGCCGAGGCCGGCGGCACCGGCGCCGATGATCGCGACGTCGACGGAGGAGGGAAGCGACATGGGTGGGCTCTAGCACGTTCGCTGGGTGTGCTGAAGCCGGACGGATATGCCGATCTCGTGTCCCGGACGCGGTGCGGCGTGTAACGCCGCTCCGCAGAGCCGGGACCCAAGGTGATGTGCAGGAGGGTAGAACGTCTGGGCCCCGGCTCGGCAGCGCACCGCTATCGCGCTGCGCCGCGTCCGGGGCACGAGAGAGAGGTGGCTTACGCCACCGCTTCCTTGGCCTTTTCCGCGCGCTTGCGCTCGTTCGGGTCGAGGTGCTTCTTGCGCAGGCGGATCGACTTCGGGGTGACCTCGACGAGCTCGTCGTCCTCGATATAGGCGAGCGCCTTTTCCAGCGTCATGCGGATCGGCGGGGTCAGGCGCACGGCTTCGTCCTTCGACGTCGTGCGGATGTTGGTGAGCTGCTTGCCCTTGAGCACGTTGATCTCGAGATCGTTGTCGCGGGTGTGCTCGCCGACGATCATGCCCTTGTAGACCTTCCAGCCCGGCTCGATCATCATCGGGCCGCGATCCTCCAGCTTGAACATGGCGTAAGCCACCGCTTCGCCCTGATCGTTGGAGATCAGCACGCCGTTGCGGCGGCCCTGGATCTCACCCTTGTACGGCGCATAGCCGTGGAACAGGCGGTTCATGATCGCGGTGCCGCGGGTGTCGGTGAGCAGTTCGCCCTGGTAGCCGATCAGGCCGCGGGTCGGCGCGTAGAACACCAGGCGCTGGCGGTTGCCGCCGGAGGGCTTCATCTCGATCAGCTCGGACTTGCGCTCGCTCATCTTCTGCACGACGACGCCGGAATGCTCCTCGTCGACGTCGATCACGACTTCCTCGATCGGCTCGAGGGCGCCGCCGGTGGCTTCGTCCTTCTGGTAGACGACGCGCGGACGCGACACCGAGAGCTCGAAGCCCTCGCGGCGCATGGTCTCGATCAGGATCGCGAGCTGCAATTCGCCGCGGCCCGAGACTTCCATCGCGTCCTTGTCCGCGGCTTCCACCACGCGCAGCGCGACATTGCCTTCGGCCTCGCGCAGCAGACGGTCGCGGATCATGCGGCTCGTCACCTTGTCGCCTTCGGTGCCGGCGAGCGGGGAGTTGTTGACGATGAACGACATCGAGACGGTCGGCGGATCGATCGGCTGTGCCGGCAGCGGCACCTCGACGGTCGGGTCGCAGAAGGTGTCGGCGACGGTGCCCTTGGTCAGGCCCGCGATGGCGACGATGTCGCCGGCTTCGGCTTCATCGAGCGGCGTGCGCTCGAGGCCGCGGAAGGCCAGGATCTTGGTGATGCGCCCGGACTCGACCAGCTTGCCCTCGGCGTTCAGCACCTTGACCTGCTGGTTCGGCTTGAGCACGCCGGATGAGATGCGGCCGGTGATGATGCGGCCGAGATAGGGGTTGGCTTCCAGAATGGTGCCGATCATCTTGAACGGACCCTCCTCAACCTTCGGCGGCGCGACGTGGCGCAGGATCAGGTCGAACAGCGGCTCCATGCCCTTGTCCTTCGGACCCTCCGGGCTGTCGGCCATCCAGCCCTGCTTGGCCGACCCGTAGAGGATCGGGAAGTCGAGCTGCTCCTCGCTGGCATCGAGTGCCGCGAACAGGTCGAACACCTCGTTGATGACTTCAGTCGGGCGCGCGTCGGGCCGGTCGACCTTGTTGATGACGACGATCGGCTTGAGGCCGACCTTGAGCGCCTTGGAGACCACGAACTTGGTCTGCGGCAGCGGGCCTTCGGCGGCGTCGACCAGCACCAGGGCGCCATCCACCATGTTCAGGATGCGCTCGACCTCGCCGCCGAAATCGGCGTGGCCGGGGGTGTCGACGATGTTGATGCGGGTGTCTTTCCACTGCACCGAGGCCGCCTTGGCCAGAATGGTGATGCCGCGCTCGCGCTCCAGATCGTTGGAGTCCATGGCGCGATCCGTCACCTTCTGGTTCTCGCGGAACGTGCCGGACTGCTGGAGGAGCTTGTCGACGAGGGTCGTCTTGCCGTGGTCGACGTGGGCGATGATGGCGACGTTACGAAGATTCATGGATGAGCTTCTTTGCGGTCGAACAATGGGTTAAGCGCGATCTCGCCGGTCAGACCGGGACCTCTTCTCGAAACAACGCTGGAAGACTGGAAACGGGGCGCTTTCCGCCCAAAAAGGAAGCCCGGCCATATCAGACCGGGCGCCTTACGCGTTGCGGCGCAATATATGCAAAAACGGCCAAAAAACAATGCGTTCTTTGGGCCTTGGTTGACTGAATTTTGTCCGGGAATCCCCGGGGGTTAGCCCCCGTTGCGGGCCGGCGGGGCCTTTCGGCCCACGATGGCCGCCCAGATCATGACGACGCCTCCGATGCCGATGACCAATCCCAAAAAGACCAGCGAGGCGATGTCGGAGGGGATCTGGCCACCCTCGACCACCGACATTCCGCCGAACAGGAGCGCGCAGAGTCCCGGCAGCAGCATGAAGATCCCGGCGATCGCCATCAGCGCGGTCAGGCAGCCGCTGCGCGGTTGCTGGATCTGTGGAGGCACTGCCGGTGGGGTGGGGCTGGAATCGCTCATGGTCTCTTTCTCGCTGCCCTGATCAACATCACGCCGGCAAAGGCCACCAGCATTGCAAGCACGAGGACGGGGATGAAGCGGGTGTCGAAGTGTGACGACTGGGTCTGGTCGAAGGCAAAGATCAGGGCGCAGATGCCGGGCAGCAGCAGGATCACCCCGCACATTACCATGAACGCGGTGACACATCCGCTCCGCGACGCTGGAGGTGAAGGCGTCTCGCTCAACGCGGCATCTCCTCACGCTGCCCGGCGTCCCGATAGGTCTCGCCGGCCAACTCGGCGCGGATGCCGTCGATCTTGCCATTGCGGTAGAACAAATTGTAGGTGTCGAACGGAATGATCGCCCCCTGCTCCGTCACGAAATGGATGCAGCTACGCTTGACGTTGCCGACGCAGAAATTGAAGTGGTCGAGGAACTGCACGATGGTGACGCGGAAGACGTTCTCGTAAGACAGCCCATCCGGCACCTGGAAGCTCGGCAGGCAGCACAAGAGTTCGCAGACGCGCTCGCTCGTGTTGAGCGGGCCCGACGACAGCGAGAACAGATCGACGAATTTTTCCCGCAGCACCGGGTATTTCTCCGGGCTTATCGTGTTGGGCATCACCGCGACGAGTTGCTCCTGCGGGATCAGCGAGGTCAACGGCAGCACCTTCTCGCCATTGCGCAGGCCATAGCCGATCGAGATGCTCTCGGGATTGCACGGCAGCGGGATCATGTCCTTGTCGCCGAACACGCCGGTTTCGATCACGCGCTTGCGGATCTCCGACAGCATGATGCGGTCGGTCTTCGCGTCGAAATCGTCGTTGCGGCCGGCGTCCTGCACCGGCTGCAGCGTAACGCCGCGCACGCATGTCCAGGTGAGCGCGTGGCGAACGATGTCGCCGATCTCGGCATCGTTGACGCCGCGCTTGATGGTCGCCACCAGCGTGGTCGATACGCCAAAATGCTCGAGATTTTCCAGCGCCTGCTGGCGGATCTTGCGCAAGTCCGCGCCGCGCAGATTGATGAGCGCGTCGCGCTGCAGCGAATCGAACTGGAGATAGACCTCAAGGCCACGCTTGTTCTCGGCCAGCCGCGCCACGAAATCCTTTTCGCGGGCGATGCGCAGGCCGTTGGTGTTGATCATGGCGTGGCGGATCGGGCGGGCGCGCACGGCGTCGAGGATCGCGAAGAAGTCCGGATGCAGCGTCGGCTCGCCGCCTGAGATCTGCACGAGATCGGGCTCGCCCTCGCTCGCGACCAGCGCGTCGAGCATTTTTTCGATCGTCGCGAGCGGGGTGAATTTCGTTCGCGCCGGCGAAGATTCCGCGAAGCAGACCGGGCAGGTGAGGTTGCAGTGCTCGGTGATCTCGATCAGCGCCAGGCAGGAATGCTGCTCGTGGTCGGGGCAGAGACCGCAATCATAGGGACAGCCGAACTCCGTGCGCTGCTGGAATTGCAGCGGCCGGTCGCCGGGCTTGATGAAGTCCTTGCACAGGCGCCAATAGGCTGCGTCCGTCGAGACCAGGGTCGACTGGACACCGTGCTCCCTGCAACGCTTTTCGTACCAGATCTCGTTGTCCAGGATCTGGATCTTGGTCGGCACCAGCTTCAGGCAGGTCTCGCAGAGAGATTGGGTCTGGCCCCAGAAAATATAGGGGCGCGATCTACGCAACGGCGCGTTCATGCAAGTAACTCATTCTGCAAGGGTCTCGCTTTGGGCGTCGTCGCCAGCATGACGCCGGCGTAGAGCAGGATGGACAGCGACAGCAGGTGAAACAGGGTGAGGGGGCCGATCAGCGCGCCGTAGGGCTTGAGGAATTCCCATAGAAAGCGTTGCGCTCCATAATAGGCGAGCGCCAGGTAGAAACCATTGGTGATTACAAACGCGTTCCGGTTCAAGACTGCCAGCACATAGATGAGGGCAAACACGGCCATGGCCGCGCTCTCGTAGAGTTGCACGGGATGACGCAGAACGCCGTCGCCGAAATCATGGCCCCAGGGCAGCGATGTTGGCGTGCCATAGGTGAAGTCGTCGAGGCCCGCGAAGTAGCAGCCGAGCCGGCCGATTGCGATGCCGACGGCCAGCGGCAGCGCAAACCGCGCGCCGGTGCGCAAGGCGATGCCGGCCGTCCATTTGTAGAGCTCGATCGCCACGATGCCGCCGGCAAGCGCGCCCTCGACCGAGCGCGCAATGCCGCTCTGGCCCGACAGCCAGAGATTGGCGGAGCCGAACAGATAGGCGCCGAGGCCGGCGCCGAACACCAGCGCGGCGACATACGGCAGCTGGAAGGATTGCGCTGGAAACTGCAGGCGTTGTCGCGACAGCCACCAGACGGCGGCGGCCGCCGCCAGCCACGCCAGGATGTCGAAGATAGTGTGCAGCAAAGCCCCGCTCATGCCGGGGATACTAGCGCAGGTTCAGGCGGTGCGGGATAGTGGGAAGAAGCCGCTACCCGGCCTCCCGCTCCTCGGTCGGGTAGACGCCGCGCAGCACCTCTTCGAAGTGCATCTTCACCGCGTCGTTGCACAGGCAGGCGCGAAGCCTCAGGCCGTCGCGGTTGAGGACCAGGATCGAGCCGCGCCGCGTGTCGAGAATCCGTTCTGCCTTGAACGACTGAAGCACGCGGCTGGCATAGGAGCGGCCAACGCCGAGCAGCGTCGCAAGCTGCTCGTGGGTCAGCGGCACGCTGCTCTCGTCGCCGGTCCGCTCCATCGCCGCCAAAATCCATTTGGCGGTGCGCTGCTCGATCGAATGGATCGCGTTGCAGGCGGTCGACTGGAAGATCTGGGCCAGCATGCAATCGGCATAGCGGGCGAAGATGTTGCGCAGCGACGCCGAGCGCAGCTTGGCCGCTTCCAGCTTGGCGACATGAATGCGCGCGAACGGCCCGCCGAATTTCACGCAGATCCGGGTATAGGCCGGCAGGTATCCCTCGCTGACGATGCCGCCCACCGCGCCCTCGCGGCCGACCAGGATGGTTTCGACGTCGCGGCCGTCCTCGTTGGGAACGAGAAAGGTTGCGAGCGCCGGTCCGCAGGGGAAGTGGACGACCTGGACGTCATCGCCGGGACTGTAGAGCAATTGATTGGCCGCGGCGGTCTCGACCGTCACATGCGGCGCAAGCAGGGCGTAGTCCGCCTGGCTCAAACGCCGCAACAAATTGTTGGCCGGCCGGCTCTCGGCCTCGATTGTCTTGCCGATACGCGCATCCATCGTGAACTCCCATCCTCCTCCCTACCCTAGCGAGTTCCGTCAAGGTCCTGTGTGCACAAGTGGACAGACTAGGAAACGGCGATGTGGTGGGTTTCGTTCCGGGAACCCTCCGATGCGCTGTGCGCAGGCATCGTGTCGCGGCTGTCCTGATCCAAAACCCCCGCACCAAGATCCGATCATGACACCCGTAGTTCCCGATGGCACAGGCTGGCCGGCTGACGTTCTGATTGTCGAAGACGACCCGATCATCGCGATCGATTTCGAGGACCGGCTGCTCGGCTTCGGCGTGACGAATGTGCGGACTGTCGGCTCGGTAACGCAGGCACTGACCGCCATTGCGGAGCGTGCGCCGGACTTCGCGCTGCTCGATGTCGAGCTGATCCGTGAGACAAGCTTTGCGGTCGCCGAGCGGCTGGTCGCGCTGAAGATCCCGTTCGTCTTCGTTACCGGCTACGGTGCCGAAGCGCGCATTCCGCCCGAATTCTCCGGCCAGGCCCGGCTGCAGAAGCCCTGTTCGAGCGACGCCCTGGAGGCGGCGCTGAAGCTGCGCGCCACCGAATAGAAGCGCTTTCCAGCGACGGAAGAGGCCTCCGGCGGTCAGCTCTGCTTCGGATCGAGCGTGGTCGACCACAGCGCGACATCGGCGCGGTCGCGCAGCGTTACCGTCATCTGGCCGGAGGCGCCGTCGATCTTGACGTGACCGAAGAACTGCATGCCGGCGGACGGCGGCAGGTTCTGGCTGTCCTTGCCCGGCGCCTTGACGAAGCGCACCTCGGGTCCAAAGGTGTTGTCGAGCGCGGCCGGACCGAATG
This sequence comes from Bradyrhizobium sp. 62B, assembly GCF_030272265.2. Classification (NCBI taxonomy): domain Bacteria; kingdom Pseudomonadati; phylum Pseudomonadota; class Alphaproteobacteria; order Hyphomicrobiales; family Nitrobacteraceae; genus Bradyrhizobium; species Bradyrhizobium sp. 62B. The sequence goes on from NZ_CP092841.2 coordinate 315,120, forward strand.
TGCCGGCATGCAGCGGGCCCGAGACGAATTCCCAGAACGGCTCGAACTCCTGGAATTGCGCCTTGTTCGGATCGTAATAATGCGCGGCGGCGTAGTGCACGTCGGCGGTCAGCCAGACCGTGTTGCTGATCGGCGCCATCTTGATGAAGCGCAGGATGTCGGCGATCTCGAATTCGCGGCCGCGCACCGGACCGTCGCCTTGCGCGATGGCTTCCGAGCCGCCTTTCGGCGTGTCCGACACGACGAGGCTCAGCGGCATGTCGGAGGCGATCACCTTCCAGGTCGCGCGCGAATTGATGAGGCCGCGCTTCAGCCAGGTGATCTGCTCCGGCCCGAGGAAATAGCTGGCGGGGCCGTATTCCGTTTCCAGATTCGGGCCGTTCGCGCCGCGATAGCTGCGCTCGTCGAGCACGAACACGTCGAGATGCGGGCCGTAGGCAATCTGGCGATAGACCCGGCCGGGCTCGTTGATGCTCTCGCGCAACGGATACATCTCGTGGAAGGCGCGGCCCGCGCGCGCGGCGAGCAGCGGGATATTGCGTTCCTTGTAGGCCGCCGGCAGCTCCTTCGACAGTGACCAGTTGTTGGTCACCTCGTGGTCGTCCCACTGCACGAAGATCGGCACCTCGGCATTGAAGGCGCGAAGATTGCCGTCGGTGAGATTGTATTTGTGCGCGGCGCGGAACTCGTCCAGCGTTTCGGCAACCTTGGCCTTCTCGGGAATGGTGAGATTCTTCCAGATCTTGCCGTCGGCGAGCTTGACCTCGGATGCGATCGGGCCGTCGGCGTAGATGGTGTCGCCGGAATGCAGGAAGAAGTCCGGCCGGTGCTTGCGCATCGCCGAGAAGGTGAACATGCCGCCGTCGTCGGGGTTGATGCCCCAGCCCTGGCCCGCAACGTCGCCGCCCCACACGAAGCTGACGTCGCGGCGGTCGGCCGGCGCGGTACGGAAACGGCCGACGACCGCCTCGCCCTCGACCGCGCTGTGCGAGAGATCGCGGAAGCGGACGCGGTAAAAGATGTCCTGTCCGCCCGGCAGGTTCTCGATCAGCATCTTTGCGGTGAAGTCGCTCTCGGGGAGCGCCGTGATCGGCGGCAGCGCCCGGGCATTCTTGAAGGACTCGGTCGTTGCCACCTCGACCAGCATCTGCGCGGGCCGGTCGGTGCGTGCCCACACCACGCCGCCATCGACCGTGACGTCGCCCGACTGGACGCCGTGCGTCACCGCCGGCCGATCGGCCGCGCGCGACAGATAGGGCATCGCGATCGTGCCGAGCGCACCGGCGCCGGTGGCGAGGAAGCGGCGGCGGGAGAATTTGATGTGCATGGAGGAGGGCTCCAAATCCGAGCTTGCAGAAGAGGCAGTCATTCCGGGGCGTGCGTAGCGCGAGCTATGGAGCGCAATTGCGCACCTGAGAATCCAAGTCTCCTCGCGAATGCGGCGCGATGGACTCCGGGTCCGATGCTTCGCATCGCCCCGGAATGACACGAGGAGCTATATTGAGGCAATGTGACGCAGCGATTACGCGCGCGAGGGCTTACGCGTTGCCGGCGGCCCGGAACTGCGCGCCCGCGCGTTGCAGGTTCTGCGGTAGGCTGAACAGCACCGTCTTGCGGTCCGCGACAGCGGCGTGGAACTGATCCAGCGCGATGTTGAAGGCAGTGAGCGAGCCCTCCTCGATCGCGCCGTGATCGAAGCAGCGCAGCGTATCGCGCAGGATCTCGTCGGCCTCGGCCTGCATCTGGTCGAGCTCCTCGGTCGTCTCGCATTTGCGCGCGGTCGCGATCATGTCCAGCAGCCGTTCGCGCAGATGGCTGTTGTTGTCGCGCTCGTCCTTCTTCAGATAGCCGGCGAACCAGGCGCCGATCGAGCCCATGGCGGAGAGCGCCATCAGGCCCCACCAGATGTAATCGCTGTATTTGTCGAGGAAGGTCTTTTCCTCGCCGTCGACGAAGGCGGCCGCGCCGGGATGTACCGGGATCACCGCATCCTTGTCGGTATCGGGCGTTTCGATCTTCGCCGCGAGCGGGAATTCCGCCACCAATTGCTGGCGCACCGCGAAGAGCTGGCGTGTGAATGCCGCGATGGTGGTTTCGGACACGCCTTTGCGCGCCACGATGTGGTGCGAGAAGCTGACGGTCTTGACCTCGTCCTCGGGGCGGGCCGGCGAGCCACCATAGGTGCCGGCGGGAATCTCGGATGCTTCGTAGACCGGATGGTTCTGCGCGATCGCGTCCGCCGAATCGATCGCGATGAAGCTGGGCGCGCCGAAATCCTTGGTGGTGGCGGCGATCGCATCCGCCGTGATCTTGCTGTTGACCGGGCCCGCCGCGAGATAGACGTCAGCCTTCTGGCCCTTGATCGCCTCGGCAACTTCGTTGGCCGGGAATTGCACGATCTCGACCTTGGCGGGATCGACGCCGTATTGCTGCAGGATCACCTTGAGCAGATTGACGTTGGCCTGGGTGCGGCCGACCACGCCGACGCGGTGGCCGGCGAGCTGCGAGATCTTGGTGATCTTCGCGCCGCGCTTCTTGCCCTTGCCGGGCACCGACCACAGCACCACGACGTTCTTGCGCAGGGTCGCGACCGCTTGCGCGTTCTTGGGAACATCGACGTCGCCGCGCACGATGGCGAGATCGACCTTGCCTTCCGCGAGCGCATTTGCGCTGGCCGTGGCGCCGTCGGTCTGGATCGGCCGCAGCCGCACCTGGCTCTTGTTCTGCGTGAAGGCCTGCGTCAGCGCCTGCACGACCTTGACGTCATCGCTGTTGGCGGGACCGACCGCGATCCTCAGCGCAAAAGGCCGCATCGCGAAGTAATAGCCGCCGGCGAGCGCGCCGACGATCGCGAGCACGAATGCGAGAGTCACCAAGGCCGTCTTCCGCGCCGTGGATCGCGGCGAAGGCGGAGGGGGCGCTTCGGCCAGGTCCAATCCCCCGGTCATCGATCTCCCAAACAGGCGCTTGAGGCTCAGTTTCATCTTGGCCGGCGATTTACGCCCACAATTGTAGCAAATTTCTTGTCCGGCGGGGTTACATCTCCGTCATGGTTAGCGGATGCCGGAAATCCCCGTATGAACCCGGGCGTCAGCACCGTGTTAGGGTAAAGTTCCCCTGAAGAACGGAGATGACCATGGCAGAACGGCTCTCGGCGGAGGCGCGCAAGCAGGCTTTGGGTGGATTGCCCGGCTGGACCGAGGTTCAAGGCCGGGATGCCATCGCCAAGACCTTTATCTTCAAGGATTTCAACGAGGCGTTCGGCTTCATGACCCGCGCCGCGCTGGTCGCCGAGAAGATGGATCACCATCCCGAATGGCGTAACGTCTACAAGACGGTGGAGGTGGTGCTGTCGACCCACGACGCCGGCGGCGTCACGGCGCTCGACGTCACGCTGGCCAAGGCGATGAACGCGATCGCAGGCTGAGACCCTACCGGCGTCTTGCAGGGACCGGCCACATCCCCATCTTGTGATCAACCAGGATGCGGCGGTCCGCCGCTTCGGGGCTGAACGGGGAGTTTATCGAACATGGCTGCCGAACACAGTGTCGGTTTCGAGCCGGCCGATCGGCTCGCGGAAGATCGCGAGAGCGTGCGCCGCCGCTTCTGGCGCAAGCTGAAGCGTGGCGCCTCGCATCTGCCATTCGCCGAAGACCTGCTTGCGGCCTACTATTGCGCGTTCGACCGGCAGACGCCGCGCCACGTCCAGGCCTCGCTGCTAGGGGCGATCGCCTATTTCATCCTGCCGTTCGACTTCGTCGCCGACGTGATGCCGATCCTCGGCTTCGCCGACGACGCCGCCGTGCTCGCCACCGCCATCCGCATGGTCGCCGGCCACATCACGACCGAGCACCGCGAAGCCGCCCGTGCCGCGCTGAAGCGTGGGGTGGAGGAAGGGGACGCGGAAGCGGCGTAACAGCTGCCGTCTCGGCCACACCCACCATTGTCATTCCCCGCGAAGGCGGGGAATCCAGTACGCCGCGGCCCTTCGTGGCGATGGCGTCGCGACACTATTCGCCACGGCATGACCTCACGGATGCAAAATCACCTTGCCCATGGCCTGGCGTCCCGCAAGCACCTTCAGCGCGTCAGCGGTCTGGGCCAGCGGGAAGGTGCGGTCGACATGCGATGAGATCTTTCCTTCCGCCGTCCACTTCACGAGCTTCTCGAGATTGGCGCGGTTCTTCTCCGGATTCTGCCGGGTCCAGGCGCCCCAGAACACGCCGCGGATGTCGCAGCCCTTCAGCAACGCGAGATTGAGCGGCATCTTCGGAATGTCGCCGGCGGCAAAGCCGATCACGAGGAAGCGGCCTTCCCAGGCGATCGAGCGCAGCGCCTGTTCGGCATACGCACCACCCACGGGATCGAAGATGATGTCGACGCCCTTGCCGCCCGTGAGCTTGCGCAGGCCTTCCTTCAGGTCCTCCTTGGCGTAATTCAGCGTCAGCTCGGCGCCGTGCGCTTTGGCGAATTCGAGCTTCTCGTCCGACGAGGCGCAGGCGATCACCTTCAATCCCATCAGCTTGCCGAGCTCGCAGGCGGCAAGGCCGGTGCCACCGGCCGCGCCCAGCACTGCGAGCGTCTCACCCGGTTTCGGGCTGGCGCGATCTTCCAGCGCATGCAGCGCGGTGCCGTAGATGATGATGATGCCGGCGGCGCGGTCGTAATCGAGATTGTCGGGGATCTTCACGATCGAGGCCGCAGGCAGCGCGATCTTCTCGCGCGCGCCGTTGTGGCCGCAGGAGGCGACGACGCGATCGCCGACTTTCAGATCGCTCACACCAGCGCCGATGCTCTCGATCACGCCGGCAACTTCAGCGGCCGGCGAGAACGGAAACGGCGGCTTGATCTGATACTTGCCCTGGATCATCAGGATGTCGAAGAAATTCAGCGCCGCGGCTTTGATCGCGATCACGGCCTCGCCGGGACCCGCCACCGGATCCGGCACCTCGGCCATCACGAGATCGTCGGGCTGGCAATATTGCGAGCAAAGGATGGCTTTCATGGCGGCACCTGAAGCGTTTCGAGTGGAATTATAGTTGGGCCGTTTCTGCCGGATTTAGCCGCGGGCGACAATCCGGATTCTTTGTCTGCGGCGACGCACCGGCTTATCCTCGTCATTGCGAGCGCAGCGAAGCAATCCAGGCTATTTCCGCGGCACGGACTCTGGATTGCTTCCCGGCGCTCGCAATGACGGAAGAAGGATTCAAACGATGTTTGAAACGGGTCTGCTCAAGAACAAGCGCATCCTCGTCACCGGCGGTGGCTCGGGCCTCGGCGCCGCGATGGGACGCCGCTTCCTCGCGCTCGGCGCCGAGCTCGTGATCTGCGGCCGCAAGCGCGACCGGCTCGAGGCCACGGCAAGCGAGATGCGCGCGCAGACCAATGGCAAGGTCACCACCATCGCCTGCGACATCCGCGACGGCGTTGCCGTCGAGACCATGATGGACCAGATCTGGCGTGAGGCGCCGCTCGATATCCTCGTCAACAACGCTGCCGCCACGTTCATCGCACAGAGCGAGCATCTGTCGCTCCGTGCGGCCGACGCGATCCTGGCGCCCACGCTGCATGGTGCGATGTATTCCACGCTCGCGGCCGGCAGGCGCTGGATCGAGGACAAGCATGGCGGCGTCGTGCTCTCGATCCTCTCGACCTCGACCATCACCGGCCGCGCCTTCACCGTGCCGTCGGCGATGGCGAAGTCGGCGCTGCTGGCGATGACCAAAAGCCTTGCCGTGGAATGGGGGCCGAAGGGCATCCGCACCATCGCCATCGCGCCGGGTCCGTTCCCGACCGCGGGCGCGTCGGGGCAGCTCCGCCCCGAAGGCCGGGACGAAGGCTGGACCGCACGCAATCCGCTGGGCCGGACCGGAGAGCACGGCGAGCTTGCCGATCTCGCCAGCTTCCTGGTCTCGGATCGCGCCGGTTACATCAATGGCGAGATGGTCGTCATTGACGGTGGTGCACATTTGCGCAGTTCAGGCGCCGAGGATTTGCTTGGCTGGACCGAGGCGCAATGGGCCGCCCAGCGTGCCGCGCGATCCAAAGGTTGAGACCGCTAACTGCCTTCCCAAATTGAACTTTCCCCGCTATCCCTGCCGCGGGGACAAAGCGCGGCCGGGCCATCTTCCAGTCACAATATTGAGGGAACCACTCCAGCATGTGGCGGGTGCTGATTTTAGCTTTGATGACTGGTGTGATGGCCGGTGGAATCGCCGATTCCGCGCGGGCGCAGACGGCGCAACCGGCGTCCAAGAGCGCTGCACCGAAGGCGGCCGCGCCTGCTCCCACGACCGCAAAATCGGCTGCAAAGCCGGAGAGCAAGCCGGCAGCACCGCCCGCTTCAGTTGCAGGTGGCGCGGAGCCGACCCTGATCGGCCAGTTCGGCACCTGGGGCGCCTATTCGGCGACGCCCAATGGCAAGAAGGTCTGCTTCGCGCTGGCCAAGCCGTCCTCGTCGAAGACCAATCCGCCGAACCGGCCGCGCGATCCCGCCTATGCCTTCGTCTCGACCCGGCCGGCCGAGAAGGTGAACAACGAAGTCTCGGTGATGATCGGCTATGCGCTGAAGCCGGGCTCTGAATCCTCGGTCGAGGTCGGCGGCGCCGCCTTCGCCATGTATACGCAGGGTGACGGCCTCTGGATCAAGAACGCGGCCGAGGAGGAGCGGATGGTCGAGGCCATGCGCAAATCCGCCGACCTCGTCGTCAAGGGTGTCTCGGCCAAGGGCACCGAGACGACCGACACGTTCTCGCTGAAGGGCCTCGCCCAGGCGCTCGACAAGATCGCGCAGGATTGCAGGCGTTAAGCCTGCCGGCGGGAAGGTCGCAATCGGCGGTTCCGGTTGCTATATAGGGGCGGTTCCAGATTTTCTTCCGTCATTCCGGGATGGTCCGAAGGACCAAACCCGGAATCTTGAGGTTCTCAGGTGCGCAATTGCGCACCATAGTTCGATTCTTCGCATCGCCCCGGAACGACAACACAATCGGGCCTATTCAATGCAACCGACGACCGAGCCGCACAACGCAATCCTGGTGGAGAAGACTCCGCTCGAAACCTATGTGCCGCCGGCAAGGCCGTCGCTGATCGGCCTGTCGCGCACCGAGTTGGCCGATCGCCTGGGCGAGATCGGCGTCGCGGCGGCGCAGCGCAAGATGCGGGTGCAGCAGCTGTGGCACTGGCTCTATTTCCGCGGCGCCCAGAGCTTCGACGACATGACGTCGATCTCGAAGGGCATTCGCGCCGAGCTCGCGCAGCATTTCACGGTCGACCGTCCCGAGGTCGTCGCCGAGCAGATCTCCAACGACGGCACCCGCAAATGGCTGCTGCGTTTGCCGAGCGGCGACAATGTTCAGAAGGCGCATGAAGTCGAGTGCGTCTACATCCCCGAGACCGATCGCGGCACGCTGTGCGTCTCCTCGCAGGTCGGCTGCACGCTGAATTGCTCGTTCTGCCACACCGGCACGCAGCGCCTGGTGCGCAACCTCACGGCGGGCGAGATCGTCGGCCAGATCATGGTCGCGCGCGATCGCCTGAACGACTGGGCCGATCGCGAGGACGGCACGCGCCGCGTCACCAACATCGTGATGATGGGCATGGGCGAGCCGCTCTACAATTTCGACGCGGTGCGCGATGCGCTGCTGATCGTCGGCGACAACGAAGGCATCGGCATCTCCCGCCGCCGCATCACGCTGTCGACCTCGGGCGTGGTGCCGAACATCGTGCGCGCTGGCGAGGAGATCGGCGTCATGCTCGCGATCTCGCTGCATGCGGTGCGCGACGAGCTGCGCAACGAGCTGGTGCCGCTCAACCGCAAATATCCGATCAAGGAGCTGCTGCAGGCCTGCCGCGACTATCCCGGCGCCTCGAACGCGCGCCGTATCACCTTCGAATATGTGATGCTCAAGGGCGTCAACGATTCGCTCGACGATGCAAAACTGCTGGTGAAATTGCTCAAGGGCATTCACGCCAAGATCAATCTGATCCCGTTCAATCCCTGGCCCGGCACGGCCTATGAATGTTCGGACTGGGACCAGATCGAAAAATTCTCCGAATACATCTTCAACGCCGGCTATTCATCCCCGGTGCGCACCCCGCGCGGCCGCGACATCCTTGCGGCCTGCGGCCAGCTCAAGTCGGAGACCGAGAAGCTCTCGGCCAGGGAACGCCAGGCGCTGCGCGCCATGGCGATGACGGATTGATGATGGCGGCGACGCTCTCGCAATGACCGCAACGGTGGCTTTCGCGTCATGTCCCTGATCGGCCGCCTCGTCGTCATCTTCATCGGCTTTCTGGCCGCCTGCTTCGTCGGCGGCATGATCGTCGTCGTCGCCCTGTTGTTTCCGGAGTTCGCCGATCTCGGTGCCGGTCCCGTCGACCAGGGCACGATCGACGTTCTGCTCGGCTTCGGCTTCATCTTCGTCTCGGGCTTTGCACTGGTGCCGGCGATGGTGATCGTCGCAATCACCGAGGCGCTCTACATTCGCAGCGCGCTCGCTTACGCCGTCGGCGGCGGCCTCGTCGGGCTCGCCTGCTATCTCGGCCTCGTCCCGTTCCACTCCGATACATTTCAGTTCGAGGGCATCGTGCGGCGTCATCTGGAGATCATGACCGGCGCGGGCATCGTCGCCGGCGTGGTCTACTGGCTGATCGCCGGCCGCAACGCCGGTGCCTGGCGCATCCCGCCGCCCCCGCGCATGCCGCCTCCGCCGTTGCCGTCGAATTCAAGACCGGATGCGCCGTAGTTTACGCCGTCAATCCGGAATGACCGCTGTAAGGGTTTCCATCTCCGCCTCACTCCGCTAAACCGCGCGCCATGAACCGTACCGGACTCTTCATCGGCCTTTCGCTGTGGCTCGTGATCGGCGTCGTTTTCGGCCTCTATCCCGAGCTCGATCTCAAGCTCGCCTCGCTGTTCTTCGACCCCCAGACGAAAACCTTTCCGCTCAAGCTGAACGATTGGGCCGGCTTCGCGCGCGACGCTGCGATGTGGGTCGCCTGGGCCTTCGTGTTGCCGTCGCTGGTGGCGCTCGTGGTCAAGATGGTCAGGCCCGACCGGCCCTTGATGGTGTCGGGGCGCGCGATCGTGTTCCTGCTGGTCACGATCATCCTGTCGGCCGGCATTCTCACCAATCTCACCTTCAAGACCTATTGGGGCCGGCCGCGCCCGGTGGTGGTGACGCAGTTCGCCGGCGACCAGCAATTCGTGCCGTGGTGGGATCCGCGCGGCGGCTGCGCGCGCAATTGCTCGTTCTTCTCGGGCGAAGGTGCGACCGCGTTCTGGACGCTGGCGCCGGCCGCGCTGGCGCCGCCGGCCTGGCGGCCGCTCGCCTATGGCGCCGCCGTGATCTTTGGCGCCGTCACGAGCGGGCTGCGCATGGCCTTCGGCGGGCACTTCTTCACCGACGTCTCAATCGCCGGCCTCGTCACCTTCGTCGTGATCTGGTTTGCCTACGCGCTGATTTACCGCTGGCCGCGGACCCGGTTTTCCGACGCGGCGGTCGATGCCGCCCTGACCCGGCTGAACATGCCTGCCTACCGGCTCCGCCAGCGCCTGTTCGGCCGCAAGACGAGTGCCGAACCGTCCGTTTAGGCCATTAAATGGGTGCCGAGCCCCGCGAAATTTGTTATTCGCGCGGTCAATCCGTCCTCACATCAGCCCCTTGAGACCCGATTGGAAGCCCCATGACCACGATCCTGAAAAGCCTGCCCAAGGGTGAGAAAGTCGGCATCGCTTTTTCGGGCGGCCTCGACACCTCCGCGGCGCTGCTCTGGATGAAGCAAAAGGGTGCGCGCTGCTACGCCTACACCGCCAATCTCGGCCAGCCCGACGAGGCCGACTACAACGAGATCCCGCGCAAGGCGATGGAGTTCGGCGCCGAGAAGGCCCGGCTCGTCGATTGCCGCACGCAGCTCGTCCATGAAGGCATCGCCGCGATCCAGTCCGGCGCCTTCCATATCTCGACCGGCGGCATCACCTATTTCAACACCACACCGCTCGGCCGTGCCGTCACCGGCACGATGCTGGTCGCGGCGATGAAGGAAGACGGCGTCAACATCTGGGGCGACGGCTCAACCTTCAAGGGCAACGACATCGAGCGCTTCTACCGTTACGGCCTGCTCACCAATCCCGGCCTGAAGATCTACAAGCCCTGGCTCGACCAGCAGTTCATCGACGAGCTCGGCGGCCGCGCCGAGATGTCGGCGTTCATGACCGCGCAGGGCTTCGCCTACAAGATGAGCGCCGAGAGGGCCTATTCGACCGACAGCAATTTGCTCGGCGCCACCCACGAGGCCAAGGATCTCGAAAGCCTCGACAGCGGCATCAAGATCGTCAACCCGATCATGGGCGTGCCGTTCTGGCGCGACGATTGCGCCGTCAAGGCCGAGAAGGTCGTGGTGCGTTTCGAGGAAGGCCAGCCGGTCGCGTTGAACGGCCAGACCTTCGCCGATCCCGTCGCGCTGTTCCTCGAAGCCAACGCGATCGGCGGCCGTCATGGTCTCGGCATGAGCGACCAGATCGAGAACCGCATCATCGAGGCCAAGAGCCGCGGCATCTATGAGGCGCCCGGCATGGCGCTTCTGCACATCGCCTATGAACGCCTCGTCACCGGCATCCACAACGAGGACACCATCGAGCAGTACCGCATCAGCGGCATGCGCCTCGGGCGTCTGCTCTATCAGGGCCGCTGGTTCGACTCGCAGGCCCTGATGCTGCGCGAGACCGCGCAGCGCTGGGTCGCGCGCGCCGTCACCGGCGAGGTCACGCTGGAGCTGCGCCGCGGCAACGACTATTCGATCCTCAACACCGAGAGTCCGAACCTCACCTATGCGCCCGAGCGGCTCAGCATGGAGAAGGTCGAGGACGCCGCCTTCACGCCAGCCGACCGCATCGGCCAGCTCACCATGCGCAATCTCGACATCAACGATACCCGCGCCAAGCTGAAGCTCTACACCGATACCGGCCTGCTCTCGGGCAGCGAAGGCTCGCAGATCTTCCGGCTCGAGAACGACAAGGGCTGAGTTTCCGGGCTACGGCCTCCAAAGGCACAAACAAAAATGGCCGGGATCGCTCCCGGCCATTTTGCATTTGTGTGTGCCGTTACCGCGGCGGCGCGGTGCCGGGCGGGGGCGGCGGCAGCGAGGCCTGGCCGCCGTTGAGCAGCGGCGTGATGTTGCGGATCGTGACGCGACGGTTGATCGCGCTCGGCCCCTGCGTCTGCTCCTTCAGATACTGCTCGCCATAGCCCTGCGACGTCAGGTTCTCCGCGGGGACACCGAACTGCTGCGTGAGCAACTCGGCCGCGGCCTGCGCACGACGATCGGACAGCGAGAGATTGTCGACCTCGTTGCCGACCGCGTCGGTGTGTCCCTCGATCAGGAAGACCTCGCGCGGATTGCGCTGGATCGCCTGGTTGAGGCCGTCAGCGATCGTCTGCAGCCGGGCCGCCTGGTCCGGCGGGATGGTCCACGATCCCGTTTCGAAGACGATCGTGTTGACGTCGATGCTCGGCATCTGCATGCGAACATTCGGGCTGTACCGGATCTCGTCGAGCGAGTAGCGCCGATCGATCCGCTGCACAGGCGGTGCCACCATGGTCTGGTAGATGACATCAGGTGACGCTTCCTGGGCGTCGACGATGTAGCGATCGTAAGGAATGTTCACGACCGGCGGCGGCACGTCGACATAGAAGCCGCCGACTGCCCGTGGATCGCGGTAGGTGTTGTCGATGATGATGAGCTCGTGTCCACGGGGATCCCTGCGGATGCGCCGCATCAGCCGGCCGTCGGCGCCGACGACGGTGATGATTTCGCTGCCGTCAGGACGAACGACGACCGTGCGGGTTTCGCCGCCGACCGTGTCCGTGCGGATGTCGCGGGCGCCGTAACGGAAACGATAGAGGTCGTTGCCGCGGACATAGGCCTGCCCGCCCGGATCGCGGATGATGATGCGGTCCGGCTCGGTGTAGACGGTGCGACCGCCTTCGATGGTCTCGCGTCGCTGATTGTGCATGTCGGCGATGGTGGCGCCGATCACGGCACCGGCCACCACACCTGCACCGACCGCGAGCGGCGTGAGGTCACGCTGCGGCGGACGCGGGGCAGGCGGCAAGGGCGCTGCGACCGTCGGGGCGGCCCGGAAGGCCGGGGCAACCGTCGGCGGAGCGTATTGCGCCCTGTTCGGCGGCGGCGCTGCGGCCGCCGAGCCGGGGACGACACTCGGTGCTGCCGCTCCGGCGGGAGGTGCCGGCGGCCGGGGCGGGGCGCCAGCCTGCGGTGAGGCGGGCGGAGTTCCGGCGGCAGGCGGCGTTGCGCCCTGCTGGCCAGGCGCTGGCGTCGCGGTCGGAGCCGGTGTCGCGCCGGGCGCCGCACCTGGGCGTCCGGGCGGCGGTGTCGGCGTGCCAGCCGGAGCCGGCGTCGCTGTCGGAGCGGCCCCGGGAGCCGGAGCCCCTGCGGCCGGAGGCGCGCCGGGACGACCGGGCGGCGGTGTACCGGGACGGCCAGCCGGCGTTGCGCCGGGCGTACTGCCAGGTGTGCTGCCAGGAGCCGGCGTTGCGGTTGGCGCTGGTGTCGGTGCGGGTGTCGCGGCCGGAGCTGGCGCGCCGGGTCGTGCCGCCGGCGCGGCCGGTGACGGAGACGGCGTTGCCGTGGGCGCAGGGCGGCCCTGAGGAGTTGCCGCGGGAGGCGGAGCCGGGGGAGTCGGAGCGGGGCGCGCGCCGGGCGGTGGCGGCGTGTGGGGCTGTGCGGCGGGCGGCGGAGTGGGCGCGTGCTGCGGCGCCGCGGCGGGCGGCGGTGCCGGGCGTGCTGCCGGCGGTGCGGGAGGCGGCGTCGGGGCATGCTGCTGCGGGGCCGCAGCCGGGGGCGGTGACGGCGGCTTCGGCGCGGCAGGCGGCGGGGGTGGCGGCGGCGGGGCCGGGCGGGCCGCCGGTGGCGGCGGAGGCGGAGGTGGCGCGGCCGGGCGAGGCGGTGCGGCCGCCGGCGGCGGCGCAGCGGGCGGATGGGGAGGTGCAGCTGCGGGCGGCGGCGCGGCGGGGCGCGCGGGCGGGGCAGGCGGCGCGGCTGCTGGCGGCCCCTTCGGCGGCTGCTTCGGTTTTCCGTCAGGGCCCGTGTCTTGCGGCTGGGCCTGCGCGACCACGAGCGGCGGCGCACTTTGCGCTTGCGATGCGAAGCTTGCGAATTGCATCGCGGTCAGAGCCGTCGTCGCAAGCAGCACGAAACGAAGATTGGTCATGGTGGTGAACTTCCCCGGAAGGTTCTTTGACGAAGTGTTGGGATGAACAGCTACGCGTTAGGCCGGATTGTGGCGGGCGAAGCGATCGCGGCCCGATTTATTTCTGCATGGAAATCACGTCACTCCAGCGACGTTCATTGCGCATTCAGACGCTGGTTGCAATTGCCTCACATGTGACGAGGCATCTCATGCGCTATCCCGCGGCGGATTCGCATCCGTCGCGGGGTTGGGGGTGAGCGGCCCGTTCGGCCCGCGCGATGGAATCTCTTCAGGCACGTTGCCCGGGAGTTCATCGGGCCGCGGGGATTCACCGGGCTCGCGCACCGGCGGCGCGATTTCAGGCTGCGGATTGCCGGGCGGAATTCCCGGCGGCGGCTCGGTCGGCGTGCCCGGTGTCGAGGGTGGAATCTCGGGCGGCTCGATCGGCATCACATCGAGACCTTGCGGTTCTCACCGATGTCCGGGCGCGTGTTCGTCACCGCCGCAGCCGCCATCTTCACATAGGAGATCACCGTGCCCGGCGAATCCCAGAACTCGGCATCGTCGGGTGCGATCTTGAGCACGCGGATGTTGGGATCCTCCGCGCTGTCCCACCACGCCTTGGCTGGCGTCGAGAACAGCTCCTTGATCTTTGCACGGTCGTTGGAGACCACGGCCGTGCCGGTCAGCGAGACATATTTCTGGCTGCCGGAATCCGCGAACGACAAATTGATCGAGGGATTGCGGGCGATTTCCTCATCCTTGTGGCGCCGTGCGTCGGTCAGGAAGTAGATCGTGTTCGCGCCGCGATCGAGATGGGCGCTCATCGGCCGCGCACGGAGCTTGTCGCCGTCGCGCGTCACCAGCATCGCGAAGCCGATCTTCTTCATCAGCTCCCAGGCGCGATCGACGTCGCGGGCATTGTCGTTGGCCATATCGTACTCCTTGCTGCAAGCAACGATAACGGCCGCCGGGATTTGAGGTTCCGGAAGGAACCGGCTATCCCGGGGTGTGGCAGACCGCCTCGATGTTGTGGCCATCGGGGTCGAGCACGAAGGCGCCATAATAGTTCGGGTGATAATGCGGGCGGATGCCGGGCGGGCCGTTATCGCGTCCGCCGGCCGCGATCGCCGCCTCGTAGAACGCGTCGACGGTAGCGCGGTTGTCGGCGCGAATGGCGATATGCACCGGCTTGTTCATGGCGCCTTCGCCGCCGAACCAGAGATCCGGCTTGCCCTCAGTGCCGAAGCCTGCGGCCGCAGCGTGGCCCGTTTGCTCCGCCGTGACCTCCATGACCAGGCCGTAGCCGAGCGGCGCCAGCGCCTTGGCGTAGAACGCTTTCGCGCGCTCGTAGTCGGAGACGGAAAAGCCCAAATGGTCGATCATCGCCAGCTCCCTAGTTCGTACTTGCAAGCCGTGACAGGAACGTATTGCTTCGTGTCTTGCGCACGATCGTAAAGCCGCGCGCGACCATGTCGGCGATACAATCCTGCTGCCATTCGTTTTGCGAGAGGTGCTCGATGACCACCGCGCGCGGCCACAGCGAGGGCGGCGCGTCGCGGAAGAAGCCGATCAGCACGCGGTCCTCAAAACCTTCGACGTCGATCTTGAGCGAATCGATCTGGGTGACGCCGGCCTCGTCGAGGATGCGCGTCAGGCGCAGCGACGGCACCTTGATCGCGTCCGCGCCGGCCGTGCCGGTGACGACATGGGTGGCGCCGAGATTGCCGCCGCCGCTCTCGATCATCAGTTCGCCGTCGGTCTCACCGGCCGCGGCCTGCACCAGGCGCACCTGCGCAGCTTTCGATGCGGCGTGATTGAAGGACAGCCGCCCAAACGTCAGCGGATGCGGCTCGATCGCGACCACCTTGCCGGTGCTGCCGACCTGTCGCGCCATCACCAGCGCAAACGTGCCGACATTGGCGCCGACATCGACGAAGGTGCCGCCGGAAGGGGTGTGCTGGCGCAGGAAGTCGAGCTCGTCGAGATTGTAATCGGGATTGAACAATGCGCCGCGCTCGGTCGCGCTGCCCTGGTGATAGAGCCGGAAGGAGGCGCCCTGATATTGCACGTCGACGGGGCCGCTCCGCAGCAGGTTCACCAGCCGCGACATCCACGGACGGAACGCGCCGCGCTTCAGCGCCGATTGCGTCGCGAGGCGGATGATCGCGGCCTGCGCCGCGTTCGGCGCAAACGCGCCGAACGGCGCGGACGAAGGGGTCTTGTCGGTCGTCAAGCAGCAGATCCTCGTTGCAAGCGGCGCATGCATAGCCGGTTTTGCGGAGGACTCCAATCTTCACGAGAAGTTCGTAATCCGGATGAAGCGCAGCGAAATCCGGGACCTTTTCCGCTTGCGGCACGAGCCCCGGATTGCGCTTCGCTCCATCCGGGCTACGGCCTCACGCCGCCTTCTTCGGCGCCTTGCGCTGCCTCAGGAATCGCCCGAGCAGCCGGCGCTTGCCCTTGCGCGGGATCAGGTCGATGTCGCTGACCAGCTTGGCGCCGCCCTTTCGGCGCTCCAGCACGATCTTGCGGCTGTGGAAGGCCTCGAGCTCCACACGATGCGCCACGCTGACGATGGTCGCCTTCGGCAACTCGTCGGTGACCATCTTCATCATCTTGTCCTGGCTCTTCTCGTCGAGCGCCGAGGTCGCCTCGTCCAGCACGACGATGTCGGGGTTGTGCAGCAGGAGCCGCGCGAAGGCGAGGCGCTGCTTCTCGCCGCCCGACAGCGTCTGGTCCCAGGGGCCTTCCTCCTCGATCTTCTCCTTGAGATGATCGAGCCCGACCTTGTGCAGGGCCTCGCCGATCTCGTCGACGGTCCAATGGTCGGCCGCGCCGGGATAGGCGACCGCGCGGCGCAACGATCCCGAGGGCACGTAAGGCCGCTGCGGCAGCATGAACAGCCGCCGGTCGGGATGGAAATTCACGCCGCCACCGCCCCAGGGCCAGAGGCCGGCGATGGCGCGCACCAGCGTGCTCTTGCCGGTGCCGGATTCGCCGGCGACCAAGAGCCGCTCGCCCGGCTCGATCACCACTTCGGTCTCGCCGACCACCGCGGTGCCGTCGTCGAGCGTGACCGAGAGGTCGTGCAGCTCCAGCATGGCGTCGTTGTGCGTCTCGCCGCGCTTGATGCGGCCGAGACCGTCGCCCTGCTCGGCGCGCTCGAGGCCGTCGAGCGACATCATCAGCGAGGCGATGCGTCGTGCGCAGGCGTTCCAGTCGGCGAGCCGCGGATAATTGTCGACCAGCCACCCGAACGCGCTCTGCACGATGGTGAAGGCGGAGGCCGCCTGCATCACCTGCCCCAGCGTCATGCTGCCGTCGAGGAATTTTGGCGCGCAGAGCAAGAGGGGGACCACGGGCGCAACGAGGCTCGAGCCTTGCGACACCAGCGTGGTGCGCATGTGCTGACCCGCCAGCCGCGCCCATTGCCGGATCACATTGGTGAAGTTGCGGTCGATGCCGCCGCGCTCCTCCTCCTCGCCGCCGAGCAGCGCGATGCTCTCGCCGTTCTCGCGCACGCGCGTCAGCGTGTAGCGGAAGTCGGCTTCGGCCTGGTTCTTGTCCTCGGACACCTGCACGAAGCGGCGGCCGATCACCAGGATCGAGCCGGAAGCTAATCCCGCATAGAGCATCGCGGCGATGACGAGGAAGCCGGGAATGGTGATGCTCGTGCCGCCAAGCGTGACGGTGAGCGCGCCGCCGATGGTCCAGAGCACGACGATGAAGGTCGCGGCCGACAACAGCGCCGAGGTGACGCCGGCGAGGAAGTCGACCGGGGAATCGGTCGCGATGCGCAGATCTTCCGCGATCCGGTATTCGGGATTCTTATGGTCGCCGCTGACGAGATTGAGCTGGTAGTAGCGCCCGTTCTTGAGCCAACGCGTCAGCACGCTCGACGTCAGCCAGGCCCGCCAGCGCCGCTGGATGCCCATGCGCGCGAACACTTGCACGACGCCGAGCACAATGCTGCCGATCGCGAGCGGAAAGAACACCGCGGTGAGATGGAAGACGCTCGCGGCCTCGCGCTTCTCGATCGCGTCGAAGATCGCCCTGTTCCAGACATTGATGCCGTACTGGAAGCCGACGGTGAGGATGATCAGCACAACGAGGCCGATCGAGAACGGCCAGGCGAGGCGGTCGCCGCTGCGTCCCCAGAAGCCGCGCGCGCTGATCCAGAACCGCGTCAGCAGATAATCCTTGCGAACCTGCTCGGCCTCCTCGGGCGAGAGCTCCGGGTCGGGCTCGAGCAACTCCGGCGGCGGAGGGGCGACCTCGTCGCCGTTCTCGCCCTCGATTCCGACGATGGGCGACTTGGAATTGTCTTGACGCTTGGGGGCGGGCTTGGTCATGCGCGGACAACGCGAGGGAAATCAACCGGTTCCCTCGGGTTCCGCTGGGGTTCCTATTCGGCGGCGCCGTCCCGGACGCGCCGGATACGGGCTGCCCGATGCAGAACGCGGGACAATTCCTCGACGGAATAGGGCTTTTGCACCAGGTCGAAGCCGGCCACGCCCTCTTGTGACAGGGCTTGGCTGTAGCCCGTGGTCAGCACGATCGGCACGTCGATGCCGCGGTCGCGGATCGCCTGCGCCAGATCGAGCCCGGTCATGCCAGGCATCACCACGTCGGAGAACACGACGTCGAAGCGATCGGCGTCCATCACCAGCTCGGCGAGGGCATCCGTCGCATTGTCGACCAGCGTGATGCTGTAGCCGAGCTCGGTGAGGCCATCGGCGGCGAAATTGGCAAGCTCGATATTGTCCTCGACCACCAGCACCGACATGCCGCTGCCGGCCACCGCCGGCGCCGTGTTGGGCGCCTGCCGCTGCGGCAGCAGCTCCGGCGGCACGCGCGGCAGATAGAGCGAGAAGGTGCTGCCGTGTCCCACTTCGCTCGTGACCGTCACCTCGCCGCCGGATTGCCGGGCGAAGCCGAACACCTGGGACAGGCCAAGGCCGGTGCCGTGGCCGACCTGCTTGGTGGTGAAGAACGGCTCGAAGATGCGCCCCAACCGGGCGGCGGGAATGCCGATGCCGGTGTCGCTGACGGTCACGCTGACGAAGCCATGGTTTGCCGGGCTCTGGTTTCCCAGACTGTGGCCGCCCAAGGGCTGATTTCCCAAGCTCTGGCTAGCCGAGGCCCCGGCCAGCGCGTCCGGAACGGCCGACGCGGTCTCGACCTTGAAAGTGATCCTGCCCTTGCCCTGCATGGCGTCCCGCGCGTTGGTCGCCATGTTGATCAGCGCCGTCTCGAACTGGCCGGCATCGGCACGGACCAGGCAGGGCTCGGTGGGCAGCCGCATGGCGATCTCGATGGCCGGCCCCAGCAGGGGCGCGAGCATGTCGTGCAGCGACTGCATCCGTTCGCCGACGTCGAACACCTCCGGCTTCAGGGTCTGGCGCCGCGCAAAGGCGAGCAGTTGCGAGGTCAGCTTGGCCGCCCGGGCCACGGCGTCCGCGATGGCGGTGATGTAGCGCTGGCGCCGCTCCTCCGTCAGCTGCGGCCGGTTCAGCAGGTCGACCGAGGCGCGGATCACCGTCAGCAGATTGTTGAAGTCGTGCGCGACGCCGCCGGTGAGCTGCCCGAGCGCCTCGAGGCGCTGGCTATGCTTGAGCGCTTCCTCGGCTTCGCGCCGCTTGGCGGCTTCGGCCTGAAGGTGCTGGGTGCGTCGCAACGCCAGCGCCAGCAGCAGAAACAGCAGCGCGGTGGCGGGAATGCCGAACACCAGATGCTGGCCGATCGTGGCGAACCAGCGCGCGCGGATCGCCGAGGTCTCGAGCCCGGCGCTGACATAGATCGGGTATTCCGCGACGCGCCGGTAGCCGATGCGGCGCTCGATCCCGTCCGACGGCCAGGCGACGGTGATGAGGCCACGCTCGGGGCGCGCCGCGATTTCCCGGCCGACCGGCCCGGTCGGATCGAGCCTGATGTCTCGGTCAAGCCGCGGGAAATGCGTGAGCATGGCGCCGTCGGTGCGGCCCATCGCGAAGAAGCTGCCGGGATCCGATCCGATGCGAGCGTAGAAGCTCTCGAAATATTCCGGCAGGACCGAGGCCTGGATCACCCCGATGAAGCGGCCGTCGTCGGAGTCGCGGCGGCGGCTCACGCCGAAGAACCGCGCGCCCTGATAGGGCGGTCGTGGCGTCAGGGCGGTGCCGATGAACGTGCCGATGCTCTGGTCGATATGGGCGTAGAAATAGTCGCGGTCGGCAAAGCTCAGCTCCGGCGGCGGTGAGGCGAGGCTGTTGACCAGTGCCTTTCCGTCCGCATCGAAGATCCAGGCCGATTTGAGCTGCGGCAGCGAATCGCTCAGCCGCTTCAGCCGCCGGTGCAGTGCCGGCTCGCGCGCACGGATGGTGTCGTCGGAAAGGCCGCGGACCACCTCGTTGAGCTCGGCAAGGCTGCGGTCGATGGTCTCGAACACCTTGAGTGCGTGCTCATGCGCGACGTCGAGCGTGCGCTCGATCTCCCGGTCGGCGATCTCCCTGGTCGAGGTGTAGGAAATCGTGGCGGCGATTGCGAACAGCGCAACCGGCAGCGCCAGGGATGCCGCCATCATCCACTGCAACAGCCTTAGCGAGTTGCGTTGCGCCCTCTGCACAGTCGCTCCGTCCCTGACGCGAGATTAACTGAATCTCGCGTGAGGAAGGAAGCAGCTTGTGCGGGAACCGCAGGTTGTGAGACGAAAACTTGCGCGTGCGGCGGGCGGGAGAAAATTCTCCTCGAATTGGCCGCGATCCCGGAACGTCCCGGCCCGTTCGGCCGGAACGCGAAGCACGAAATACGTCTTTAGATCTGGCGCTCGACCATCTTGAGCTTGAGCTCGGCGATGGCTTCGGCCGGGTTGAGGCCCTTCGGACAGGCCTTGGCGCAGTTCATGATGGTGTGGCAGCGATAGAGCCGGAACGGATCCTCGAGATTGTCGAGCCGCTCGCCGGTCGCCTCGTCGCGGGAATCGGACACCCAGCGGTTGGCCTGAAGCAGCGCGGCGGGGCCGAGATAGCGTTCGCTGTTCCACCAATAGCTCGGGCACGAGGTCGAGCAGCAGGCGCACAGGATGCACTCGTAGAGGCCGTCGAGCTTCTCGCGGTCCTCATGGGTCTGGCGCCATTCCTTCTGCGGGGTCGGCGAGGTCGTCTTCAGCCACGGCTCGACGGATGCGTATTGCGCGTAGAAATTGGTGAGATCGGGAACGAGGTCCTTCACGACGGGCTGGTGCGGCAGCGGATTGACCTTCACCGCGCCGTCCTTGACGTCGTGCATCGAGCGGGTGCAGGCCAGCGTGTTCTGGCCGTCGATGTTCATGGCGCAGGAGCCGCAGACGCCTTCGCGGCAGGAGCGGCGGAAGGTCAGCGACGGGTCGATGTGGTTCTTGATCCAGATCAGGCCGTCCAGCACCATCGGGCCGCAATCATTGGTGTCGACGTAATAGGTGTCAACGCTCGGATTCTTGCCGTCGTCCGGATTCCAGCGATAGACCCGGAACTCGCGAACCTCTGTCGCGCCCGCGGGCTTCGGCCAGGTCTTGCCGCCTGAAATCTT
This sequence comes from Bradyrhizobium sp. 62B, assembly GCF_030272265.2. Taxonomy (NCBI): domain Bacteria; kingdom Pseudomonadati; phylum Pseudomonadota; class Alphaproteobacteria; order Hyphomicrobiales; family Nitrobacteraceae; genus Bradyrhizobium; species Bradyrhizobium sp. 62B. The sequence continues at coordinate 335,878 of NZ_CP092841.2, forward strand.
GGAGTTCTTCGGAAGTGCGAATTCAACCATTTCGATAAGGCCTTCGCTGTTCGCTCAATACACGCGCGCCTTCGGCGGGATGTACTGCACGTCGTTGGTCATGGTGTAGTCGTGAACCGGGCGGTACTCGATCTTGACCTTGCCGGCATCGTCCAGCCAGGCCAGCGTGTGCTTCATCCAGTTCTTGTCGTCGCGTTCGGAGAAGTCCTCGCGGGCATGGGCGCCGCGGCTCTCGGTGCGGTTGGCGGCCGAATTCATCGTCACCACCGCCTGCGAGATCAAATTGTCGAATTCCAGCGTCTCGACGAGATCGGAATTCCACACCAGCGAACGATCCGACACGGCGATGTCGGTGATGCCGCTGTGGACCTTCGCGATCAGGTTCTGGCCTTCGCTCAGCACTTCGCCGGTGCGGAACACCGCGCAATTGCTCTGCATCACGTGCTGCATGCCTTCGCGCAGTTTTGCGGTCGGCGTGCCGCCGGAGGCGTAGCGGTAATGGTCGAGCCGGCCGAGCGCGAGCTCGGCCGAGTTCGCCGGCAGCTCCGGCTGCTTGGCGTTCGGCGTCAGCTTCTCGGCGAGGCGGAGCGCGGCGGCGCGGCCGAACACGACGAGGTCGATCAGCGAATTGGAGCCGAGGCGGTTGGCGCCGTGCACGGACACGCAGGCGGCTTCGCCGATCGCCATCAGGCCGGGGATGACGGCATTGTCGTCGCCGTCCTTTTTGGTCAGCACCTCGCCATGATAGTTCGTGGGGATGCCGCCCATGTTGTAGTGCACGGTCGGCACGATCGGGATCGGCTCGCGCGTCACGTCGACATTAGCGAAGATCTTTGCGGATTCGGAGATGCCCGGCAGCCGCTCGGCGAGCACCGCGGGATCGAGATGGTCGAGATGCAGGAAGATGTGGTCCTTCTTCTTGCCGACGCCGCGTCCTTCGCGGATCTCGATGGTCATCGCGCGCGAGACGACGTCGCGCGAGGCGAGGTCCTTGGCCGACGGCGCGTAGCGCTCCATGAAGCGCTCGCCTTCGGAGTTGACGAGATAGCCGCCTTCGCCGCGCGCGCCTTCGGTGACGAGGCAGCCCGAACCGTAGATGCCGGTCGGGTGGAACTGGACGAACTCCATGTCCTGCATCGGCAGGCCGGCGCGCAGCACCATGCCGCCGCCGTCACCGGTGCAGGTATGCGCCGAGGTGCAGGAGGCATAAGCGCGGCCGTAGCCGCCGGTCGCGAGAATCACGGTCTGGGCGCGGAAGCGGTGCAGCGTGCCGTCGTCGAGCTTGAGCGCGATGACGCCGCGGCAGGTGCCCTGGTCGTCCATGATCAGGTCGATGGCGAAGAACTCGATGAAGAACTCGGCCGCGTGGCGCAGCGACTGGCCGTACATCGTGTGCAGCATGGCGTGGCCAGTGCGGTCGGCGGCGGCGCAGGTGCGCTGCGCCTGGCCCTTGCCGAAATCCATGGTCATGCCGCCGAACGGGCGCTGATAGATCTTGCCGTCCTCGGTGCGCGAGAACGGCACGCCCCAATGCTCGAGCTCGTAGACCGCGTCGGGCGCGTTGCGCACCATGTATTCGATCGCGTCCTGGTCGCCGAGCCAGTCCGACCCCTTCACGGTGTCGTACATGTGCCAGCGCCAGTCGTCCTTGTGCATGTTGCCGAGCGAAGCGGAGATGCCGCCTTGCGCAGCGACCGTGTGCGAGCGGGTCGGGAACACCTTGGTGATGCAGGCCGTGCGCAGGCCCGCCTCGCTGCAGCCGACCACGGCGCGCAGGCCCGCGCCGCCGGCACCGACCACGACGACGTCGTAGGTGTGATCTTCGATCGGATAGGCTTTGCCGTTGGTGGCGGGAGCGCCGTTGCCCGAGCCATTCGTTGTATTGGCCATGGGTTACACTCCGGAGGACAGTTTCAGGATCGCGTAGGTCGAGGCGAGCGCGACGGCGACCGAGAAGAAATTGTTGAGCATGATCGAGACGAGCTTCAGCTTCTCGTTATGGACGTAGTCCTCGATCACGACCTGCATGCCGATCTTCATGTGCCAGGCGCTGGCGAAGATGAAGAGCAGCAGGATCACCGCGATCGGCAGCGAGCCGAGGATCTGCGCGGCGCCGGCCTGATTACGGCCGAGCAGCATCATGACGATCACGATCACCGGAATCATCAGCAGTGTCATGGCGACGGCCGTGATGCGCTGGCGCCAGAAATCGGAGGTGCCGGAATGTGCCGCGCCGAGATTGCGGACGCGGCCGAGCGGCGTGCGCATGCTGCGCTTGGGCGTGTCGGCTGAGCTCATCGGCCGCCTCCGATCGCATAGGCGATGATCCAGACCAGCACGGTCAGCGCGATGCCGCCGATCAGTGCGCCCCAGGTCAGCGCTTCCCGCTCATTGGCCTTGAAGCCGTAGCCGAGGTCCCAGACGAAATGCCGGATGCCGCTCAGCATGTGGTGCATCAGCGCCCAGGTGTAGCCGAACACGATCAGACGGCCGATGATGCTGCCGGTGAAGGCCTGGACATGGGAATAGGCGGCCGGGCCGGAGGCCGCTGCGATCAGCCACCAGGCCAGCAGCAGGGTGCCGACGTAAAGGGCGATGCCGGTGGCGCGATGGACGATGGACAGCGCCATCGTCAGCGTCCAGCGGTAGACTTGCATGTGTGGCGAGAGCGGTCGTTCGATCCGTGCGGTCATGGGCTTTGATGTTGTCTTGCGGCCCAGCAGGGGGCGCGCGGGGATCGGAAAGGTCGGCTCTATTTACGGAGTCGATTTGGCCCGCGCAATCACCAAATCGCCATAAATCGAACCGTCGTTCAGCCCTAGAGCCTTGATGATGCAAGCCCAATCAGGGCCTTGGTATACCAGCATGCCTGTCCGCCAATGAAGTTCCGAATATCAATTCATTTATTGTGAGGGCTGCGAGGTTCGTTGAAATTGCTATTGGAACGCATCTAAACGGACCATGCCGTCCAAACCGGCCGAGGGGGCCCGGCGGCGGCGTCCACCCCATGTGCGCGCGCCATTCTGCGTCCTCGAGGTGGCCGGTTCGATCCGGTCTTGGATATGCACGCCCTGCATTCCACCCCAGCCGGGAAGCCCGGCGTGTCGACCGCGGGAATCAGATCGCCTAATGCTCCGTACGCAGTTCTCGGAAGCGAGCCGCTGCGACCAGTCGCCGGGGCAGGTCAGGGGTGATTGCAGGACTCGATATCAAGGACATCGTCGAGCTCGCGCTGCTGTTGATCGCAACCGGCGCGCTCTCAGGGTTTCTGGCGGGCGTGTTCGGCATCGGCGGCGGCGCGATCCTGGTGCCGGTGTTCTACGAATGCTTCCGCATCGCCGGCGTACCGCTCGAAGTGCGCATGCCGCTCTGCATCGGCACCTCGCTCGCCGTGATCATTCCGACCTCGATCCGTTCGTTCCAGGCGCATTACAAGCGCGGCGCCGTCGACATGACGATCCTGCGCGCGTGGTGGCTGCCGATCGTGGCCGGCGTCGTCGCCGGCAGTGTGATCGCGCGCTACGCGCCGGAGCGGCTGTTCAAGATCGTGTTCGTCTGTGTCGCCTATTCGGCGGCAGCGCGTCTCATCTTCGCGCGCGAGGGCTGGCGGTTCGGCGAGGATCTGCCGAAGGGTCCCTTGATGCGCGCCTACGGCTTCTGCGTCGGCATTCTCTCGACGCTGATGGGCATCGGCGGCGGCCTGTTCTCGAATCTGTTGATGACGTTCTACGGCCGGCCGATTCATCAGGCGGTGGCGACCTCGTCGGCGCTCGCCGTGCTGATCTCGATCCCCGGCGCGCTCGGCTACATCTACGCCGGCTGGCCGGCGGCGGCGAACTATCCGGCCGTCGCCGCACTGCAAGTGCCGTTCGCGCTCGGCTATGTCTCGCTGATCGGCGCCGTACTGGTGATGCCGATGAGCCTCGTCACCGCGCCGCTCGGCGTGAGAGCCGCGCATGCGATGTCCAAGCGCACGCTGGAGGTGGCGTTCGGGTGTTATCTGTTTATCGTGGGCAGCCGGTTTGTACTGAGCTTGGTGGGCGGGCTGTAGCCGCCGCATACTCCGTCGTTGCGAGCGAAACGAAGCAATCCAGAAATCTCTGCACTGCGAAAGCCTAGATTGCTTCGTCGCAAGAGCCCCTCGCAATGACGGCGAGAGAGCGTGCCCCCTCACTTCTTCGCGTAAATATCCTTGTACGTCTCGCGCAGCACGTTCTTCTGCACCTTGCCCATCGTATTGCGCGGCAGCTCGTCGACGACGAAGACGCGCTTGGGCATCTTGAATTTCGCGAGCCGTCCGTCGAGGCCCTTGAGCACGGCCGCTTCGTCGATGCTCGCGCCGGGCTGGCGCACCAGCACCGCCGTGACGCCCTCGCCGAAATCGGCGTGCGGCACGCCGATCACGGCGGACTCGATCACGCCCGGCATGGCGTCGATCTCGCTCTCGATTTCCTTGGGGTAGACGTTGAAGCCGCCGGAGATCACGAGATCCTTGCCGCGGCCGAGGATGTGGACATAGCCCTTGGCGTCGATCTTGCCGAGATCGCCGGTGATGAAGAAGCCGTCGGGCCGGAATTCAGCCTTGGTCTTCTCCGGCATGCGCCAGTATCCCTTGAAGACGTTCGGCCCCTTCACCTCGATCATGCCGATCTCGTCGCGCGGCAATTCCTTGCCCGTCTCGGGCTCGGTCACGCGCACCGAGACGCCGGGAAGCGGGAAGCCGACCGCGCCGGGCACGCGCTCGCCGTCATAGGGGTTCGACGTGTTCATGTTGGTCTCGGTCATGCCGTAGCGCTCGAGCACCGCGTGGCCCGTGCGCGCCGACCATTCGCGATGCGTCTCGGCCAGCAGCGGCGCCGAGCCCGAGATGAACAGCCGCATGTGCTTCGTGGTGTCGTGCGACAGTGCGGGGTTCTGCAGCAGCCGCGTGTAGAAGGTCGGCACGCCCATCAGCACCGTGGCGCGCGCCATCAACTTGATGATGAGGTCCGGATCGAGTTTTGGCAGGAAGATCATCGACGCTCGCGAAAACAGCGTCACGTTGGTCGCCACGAACAGGCCGTGCGTGTGATAGATCGGCAGCGCGTGGATCAGGACGTCCTTGTCGGTGAAGCGCCAATAGCCGACCAGCGAGAGCGAGTTCGAGGCGAGATTGTCGTGGCTGAGCATCGCGCCCTTGGAACGGCCGGTGGTTCCCGAGGTGTAGAGGATTGCGGCGAGATCGTCGTTTTCGCGCGGCACCGTCGTAAACTCGCTGCTCGCCTTCTCGGCGGCATCCGTCAGCGAGCCCTTGCCGTCAGGCCCGAGCGTCTCGACCTTGGCCTTCACCTTGGCGGCGATCGGGGCGAGGCCTTCGGCCTTGGCGGGATCGCAGACCACCAGCGACGGCTCGGCGTCGCCGATGAAATAATCGAGCTCGTTCAGCGTATAGGCGGTGTTGAGCGGCAGGTAGACCGCGCCGGCCCTGACCGTGCCGAGATAGAGCACGATATTGGCAACCGATTTTTCGACTTGCACCGCGACGCGGTCGCCGGGCTTCACGCCGCGCGCGACCAGCACGTTCGCCATCTGCCCGGCCCGCGCGATCAGATCGCCATAGCTGATGCGAACCCCGTCCTGCGTCTCGATCGCGAGGCGGTTGGGATCGTCCAGGCCATCGAACAGGCGGGAAAACAGATTGGCGTTGGCTGCTGGGTTCATGCAAGAATTCCTCGACCGCAAGGCTGACAAGGCCGGTCAAACCGAGGGCTGGATTAGCAAAAACCGCCCCGATGAAGCAACGGAGACAGTTTGCATGACCAAAATTGGGAAACGCGTGGCCTGGGTCACGGGCGGCGGCAGCGGGATCGGGGAGGCCGGCGCGGAGGCATTGGCGGCCGACGGCTGGATGGTGGTGGTGTCGGGCCGGCGCCAGTCGGCCCTGGATACCGTGGTGGCGAAGATCATCAAGGCGGGCGGCGCCGCCGAGGCGCTCGCGCTTGATGTCTCCAACGCGACCGAGGCCCAGAAGGCTGCCGATCAGATCGTCGCCAGGCACGGCCGCATCGATCTGCTGGTCAACAATGCCGGCATCAATGTTCCCAAGCGCAGCTGGAAGGACATGGAGCTGGAGGGCTGGGACCAGCTGGTCCAGGTCAACCTTAACGGCGTGCTCTATTGCATGCGCGCGGTGCTGCCGACGATGCGCAAGCAGCAGGACGGCGCCATCATCAACGTCTCGTCCTGGGCCGGCCGCCACGTCTCGAAGATGCCGGGCCCGGCCTACACCACGACCAAGCATGCGGTGCTGGCGCTGACCCATTCCTTCAACATGGACGAGTGCGTCAACGGCCTGCGCGCCTGCTGCCTGATGCCTGGCGAGGTCGCGACGCCGATCCTGAAGCTGCGCCCGGTGGTGCCGAGCGAAGCGGAGCAGGCGAAGATGCTGCAACCGGAAGATCTCGGCCGCACCATCGCGTTCATCGCGAGCATGCCGGCCCGCGTCTGCATCAACGAGGTGTTGATCAGCCCGACGCATAATCGCGGATTCATCCAGACGCCGAACAACAGGGATTGAGCGAGCACTGTCTCAACGGGCACCCTACGGCACCGTCTGCTTGGCGTACCCCCACGGGCACGCCGCCCCAGAGTTTCACGCATCACAAAGAATTTTTCTCCGAAACCGCACGCCAAACCCTCCCGTAGTTCGGTCCAACGACGGCACTGCTGCATCGCCCCAAATTGTCGCAGTCGCCGTTGTTGCCCCAACCCAACACCGGCCATCGCCGGTCACAATCCAATCGGGAGACTCTCCATGTCGAAGCGCATTGCCTATCTCGCTGCCGCCGCCTTCAGCGCCCTGGCCATCACCGCGACCATCGTCGCGCCGGCGAGTGCCGAAGAAAAGACCGTCATGGTCGGCGGCGCCGCGATGTTCCCCTCGAAGAACATCGTGCAGAACGCGGTCAACTCGAAGGACCACACCACGCTGGTCGCGGCGGTGAAGGCGGCTGGCCTCGTGCCGACGCTGGAGGGCAAGGGCCCGTTCACGGTGTTCGCGCCCACCAACGCCGCCTTCGGCAAGCTGCCGGCCGGCACCGTCGACAATCTGGTCAAGCCCGAGAACAAGGCCACGCTGACCAAGATCCTCACCTACCATGTCGTGCCGGGCAAGCTCGAGGCTTCCGACCTCACCGAGGGCAAGAAGCTGAAGACCGCCGAGGGCGAGGAGCTGACGGTCAAGAAGATGGACGGCAAGGTCTGGATCGTCGATGCCAAGGGCGGCACCTCGATGGTCACGATCTCCAACGTCAACCAGTCCAACGGCGTGATCCATGTGGTCGACACCGTGCTGATGCCGGCCTCGTAACCCCGCGCGATCCTGTTTCATCCCCGAACAGGAATGGCTTCAGACCGCGAGCCGGGGATACCCGGCTCGCTTTTTTGTGACCACAATAGCCTGACGGCATCGATTCCATGGCTGGCAGGGCGTAACGAAAACGAACGACCCGGCGTATAATTCCCGACACGCGATCCTCCAGGACGGAACCATCATGGCGAGCCTCACAGTCACCGATGAGCAGGTCAGGGCCATCAAGGCCAAAGTGATCCAGCCAGCCTGGGTGCGGGTCATGCATTGGATCAACGCCCTTGCCATGATCCTGATGATCTTGTCGGGCTGGCAGATCTACAACGCCTCGCCGCTGTTCGGCTTCACCTTTCCGCGCGACTACACGCTGGGCGGCTGGCTCGGCGGCGGCCTGCTCTGGCATTTCGCCGCGATGTGGCTGTTGATGCTCAATGGCCTCGCCTATCTCGTCACCGGCTTTGCCACCGGCCGCTTCGCCAAGAAGCTGTTTCCAATCACCCCGTCAGGCGTGCTCCACGACGTCAGGGCTGCCCTGACCTTCAAGCTCGGCCATGACGATCTCACCGTCTATAATTACGTGCAGCGCCTGCTCTATGCCGGCATCATATTGGTCGGCGTGCTGATCGTGCTCACGGGCCTCGGCATGTGGAAGCCGGTGCAGCTCTATTACCTCGTTGCGCTGTTCGGCGACTACCCGACCGCGCGCTACATCCATTTCTTCTGCATGGCCGCGATCTGCGCCTTCCTCGTCGTTCACGTCCTGCTCGCGCTGCTGGTGCCGAAGAGCCTGCGCGCGATGATCATCGGTCGCTAAAGCGGAGCGGAGAACACAGCCATGGCAAAGCGTTCATTCTTGATCCCCGGCGTCGACAAGCGGCTCTTGATCAAGGACTCCATCAAGACCATGCCCGACGTCACCCGCCGCCGCTTCATCGCCGGCGGCGCCAGTCTCGGCGCCCTGACATTGCTCACCGGCTGCGACGTCGTCGATTCCTCCTCGGCCGAGGAGATGCTGAAGAGTGTTTCGAAATTCAACGACGCGGTGCAGGCTTTCATCTTCAATCCCGACGCGCTGGCGCCGACCTTCCCCGAGAGCGCGATCACCAAGCCGTTTCCGTTCAACGCCTATTACGATCTCGACGACGCGCCTGATGTCTCGGCCGCAGACTGGAAGCTCGAGGTCCGTGGCCTCGTCGACAACAAGAAGTCCTGGACGCTGGACGAACTCCACAAGCTGCCGCAGGTCACGCAGATCACCCGTCACATCTGCGTCGAAGGCTGGAGCGCGATCGGCAGCTGGACCGGCACGCCCCTGCGCGATTTCCTGAAACTGATCGGCGCGGACACGCGCGCGAAATATGTCTGGTTCCAATGCGCCGACAAGGAGGGCTACAATTCGCCCTTGGATATGCGCAGCGCGCTGCATCCGCAGACCCAGATGACGTTCAAATATGCGAACGAGATATTGCCGCGCGCCTACGGCTTCCCGATGAAGATCCGCGTGCCGACCAAGCTGGGCTTCAAGAACCCGAAATACGTGGTCTCGATGGAAGTCACCAACGACTACAAGGGCGGCTATTGGGAAGACCAGGGGTATAATTCGTTCAGCGGGAGCTGATCGCGCTACGGCACCGAGTTCTTCGGCCCCACTTTCCGCTGACACAGCGCCGCCACCGCACCCAGCGCCAGCAATGCCGCCGAGACGTTGAGCGCGTAGCTCAAGCTCCCCAGCGCATCCGTGATCGCGCCGACCACGATCGGGCCGAGCGTCTGGCCGACGCCGAACGAGATCGTCATCGCGGCGATCGCGGTCGGCCACACCTGCGGCGGATAGTTGAAGCGCACGAAGGCGGTGGTCGAGCCGACCACGGCGAAGAAGGCGACGCCGAACACCACGGCCGAGACCGCAAGCCATGCCGGCGAATGCCCGAGCATCGGCAGGGCCGCGCCCGCCGCGTTGGTTCCGAGGATGATGGCGGTGGCGAGCCCGCCGCGATCGAGCGCCAGCACGCCGCGCCAGGCCCAGGGCGTGACGAAGGCGGAGAGGCCAATGAGTCCCCAAAATCCCGCCTGCGCCGCGGCCCCGCCGCCGCCGTCGCGCACATAGGCGATCATGAAGGTCATGTAGGCGATGTAGCCGGCGCCGAACAGGAAGTAGGCGGCCAGATAAATCAGCACTGGCCAAATCGCGAACGAGCCGTGACCGCCTTCCGAGAAGCGGACATCGCTCTCGATGCGGATCAGGAACAGCGGGATCGTCATCGCGACCGAGAGCAGCGTCAGTGCCCACCAGACGATCCACCACGAGCCCGGCCCGAAATATTGCAGCGTGAACGGGGCGATCAGCCCCGAGGCGAGAATGCCGATGCCGGGCCCGGCGTAGAACAGGCTGAGCAGGAAATTGGCCCGCGTGGGCTGCGACTGCGCGATGGTGGCGGCGAGCGCCCCGCCGGCGACGAAGCCGGCCGCAGCGCCGAGACCGAGCACGAGGCGCGCCAGGCTCAGTGCGACGAAATTCCCCGATAGCGCGCACGTCGCGAGCGCGGCGACGCAGGCGAGGGTTCCGCCTCGGATGGCGGCCGCCCAGCCGACGCGCTGGATCAGGCGGGACGCCAAGAGCGCGCCGACGAGATAGCCGACGGCGTTGATGGTGTTCATGAATCCGGCCGCCGAGTAGGACCAGCCGAGGGTCTCTCGCATGTCGGGCAGCACCAGCGCATAGGCAAAGCGGCCGATGCCGAGCCCGACGGTGGCGGCCAGCGACAGCGTCAGGATCAGCCGCGCGGGATGCGCGTAGGGCGGGCGGTCAGGGGCGTGCAAGGGAATCTCCGGCCCTCGCAGTGTGGCAGGCCCCGTCCGCCTTGCACAGCCGCACCCCGGCAATGGTGTCTTGCCAAGCGCGCAACGCCGCTCTAGCACTCCGGCCGAATTCGACCTGAGAGGAACGACCATGGCGACCCACAAACTGCTGCTGCTTCCCGGCGACGGTATCGGCCCCGAGGTGATGGGCGAGGTGAAGCGGCTGATCGACTGGCTCAATTCGGCCGGGATCGCCAAGTTCGAGACCGATACCGGCCTCGTCGGCGGCTCCGCCTATGACGCACACAAGGTGTCGATCTCCGAGGGCGACATGGCCAAGGCGCTGGCCGCCGACGCCATCATCTTCGGCGCGGTCGGCGGCCCGAAATGGGATGCCGTTCCCTACGAGGTGCGCCCGGAAGCCGGCCTGCTCCGCCTGCGCAAGGATCTCGCGCTGTTCGCCAACCTCCGTCCCGCCGTGTGCTACCCGGCGCTGGCCGAGGCTTCGAGCCTGAAGCGCGAGGCGGTCGAGGGCCTCGACATCATGATCGTGCGCGAGCTCACCGGCGGCGTCTATTTCGGCGAGCCCAAGACCATCACCGATCTCGGCAATGGCCAGAAGCGCGCCATCGATACCCAGGTTTACGACACCTATGAGATCGAGCGCATCGGCCGCGTCGCCTTCGAGCTTGCCAGGAAGCGCAAGAACAAGGTGACGTCGATGGAGAAGCGCAACGTCATGAAGTCCGGCGTGCTCTGGAACGAGGTCATGACAGAGGTTCACAAGCGCGAATATCCCGACGTCACGCTCGAGCATCAGCTCGCCGATTCCGGCGGCATGATGCTGGTGAAATGGCCGAAGCAGTTCGACGTCATCGTCACCGACAATCTGTTCGGCGACATGCTGTCCGACATCGCGGCGATGCTGACCGGCTCGCTCGGCATGCTGCCCTCGGCCTCGCTCGGCGAGGTCGATGTCAAGACCAAGAAGCGCCGGGCGTTGTACGAGCCCGTGCACGGCTCGGCGCCTGACATCGCAGGCCAAGGCCTCGCCAATCCCATCGCGATGATCTCGTCCTTCGGCATGGCGCTGCGCTACTCCTTCGACATGGGCGATCTCGCCGACAAGGTCGACGCCGCGATCGCCGCGGTGCTGGCGAGCGGCCTGCGCACCGCCGACATCAAGTCGGAGGGGACGACCGCTGCCTCGACCACGCAGATGGGTGAAGCGATTTTGAAGGAATTGCAGAAGCTGCACGGGTAAGGCGGGAAGAATCGGAGCCCGGATGGAGCGAAGCGAAATCCGGGTTCTCACCCCGTAGACAGACCTTTCCGGATTGCGCTTCGCTCCATCCGGGCTACGGCCTCATTGGAGACCGCCTCATGGATTCAGCCCGCCCCAAGATCGCGGAAACCATCATCCATGACACGGTGCGCCGGCGCGAAGCGCAGATCGGGCGCCGCTGCGAAATTCTCGCCAACACCCGCATCGAATACGCCTCGCTCGGCGACTATTCCTATCTTGGCGAGAATTGCGACGTCGCCGATGCCGTGATCGGCAAGTTCACGGCCATCGCCAATTCGGTGCGGATCGGCGCGCCCAATCATCCGATGGGCCGCCCCTCGCAGCACCGCTTCACTTATGTCCCCGAATATTACGAGGCGTCGGCGAGCCGCGACCGCGACTTCTTCGCGGATCGTCGCGGCGATCGCGTCATCGTCGGCAACGATGTCTGGATCGGCCACGCCGCCATCCTGCTGCCGGGCGTGAACGTCGGCGACGGCGCGGTGATCGCGGCAGGCGCGGTCGTCAGCCGTGATGTCGCGCCCTACACGATCGTCGGCGGCGTGCCGGCACGCGCCATCCGCAAGCGCTTCGACGACGCGGTCGCCGAAAGCTTGCGCCGCATTGCCTGGTGGGACTGGCCGGACGAGCTCATCTTTGAACGTCTCGCCGATTTCCGCTCCGAGGCGATCGAGGAGTTCTGTCGGCGTTATGATCCTGCGGCGAATGCGTGAGGCGCAGGCAGCTCTCCAAACAAAAAAAGCCGGGCGCGAGCCCGGCCTTTTGATTCGGTCGTGACGTCCGCTCAGTACAGCGGGAAATTCTGCGGATAGCCGCCGACATCCTGCGGCGGCGAGAGCGGCTGGCGGTCGATCGGGCGATTGAGGTTCTCGCGGGCGAAGGACGGATAGCCCACGGCCGGCGGGAAGGCGTAGTCGCTGAACTTGCGGTCGCCCGGATTGACCTCGGTGCCGCCGTCGAGCCAGGAGCGCTTGCTGACATAGATGCGGGTGCGGCCCTGCTGATAGACGGCGTTGGGGCCGGCCGGGCCGTAATAGTGCCGGCCGCGCTCGTCATAGCGCTTGGTCTTGTTGTCGGCCGAAGCCGGCGTCGCCAGAACGGAGGACATGGCAATCACGGCGCCCGCAGCAAACAAGGTCGCCAATTTGGCAGAGAATTTCGAGCTCATCACGTCCCCTTCAGGCGGCGCACCGCCAGTCGATGTCACCCCATACTAGCCCGGCCGGGGTGAGCGCAACTAGGTCTATTGGGTCACACCAGCTCGAAAATAATCGCGCGCGCCGGCGAAAGTTGCATCAATACCAGCCACTTGAGCTTGGTGCGGCTAGAGCGCCCCGCGCAATTGCGCATTCGCGGCGCCGAGCAGCCAGTCCGGCGAGCCCTGGAGGTCGCAAGCCCGGCGTTTCAGCTCGGCGCGGGCGAACAGGTCCGCCAGCTTCGGCTCGTTGCCGGAGGTGAGCAGCGTCAGCCGGTTCAGCGTGCAGGCAACGGCCGCACGCTGGGCGGGCAGGGTGTCGCCCTGGCAGGAGAAGCCGGAGATCTGCAAGGCGGGCTCCTCGCTGCGCTTGAGGTAGCCGAGGCAGGCCGGCGTCCCCGTCGTGCCCATCGGCCGGAACAGCGCCACGGGGCCGAATTTGGTGTCGATCAGGCCGGCCTGCTCGAGCGGGGCCGCCGCGTTCAGACCCATCTGGACGGCGAGGTCCATGGTTGCCGGACGGCCCAAGTCGAATTCGCCGCCCTCCCGGTAAATCTCGAGCTCGGCCAGCACCTTGTCGGCTTCGCCGGTCCAGCGCATGACGTCCCTGCGACCGCCTGCGGGATGCCGAAGGATGGTGTAAGAGGCTGTTTTCTCTGACGAATCAAGCCGGCTAAGAGCGAAGGCCGGATGCGAACGGTCGGCCACGCTCCAGCCCTTCCCCGGCGCCGGCTCATCGCCGCGCAAATCGGGCAGCTGGCCGAGCGCCGCAAGGCCGAGGATGGCAAACAGCGCCAGCGTCCCCACATAGGCGAACAGCCGCGCCAGCGTGCCGACCACCTCGTCGGCGAAGGCTGCCAATGCCAGATGGAGACTGGTCCGGGTCGAGATTGCGGCCGTGCTGGCCTCAGGCGACTGCATCCACGGCCTTCCGGCATGGTCCCACGTTGTCTTGAGGCCGGTTCTCGCATAGAAGCGCTGCTCTTCCTGTTTAAGCGCGAGCTTCAGGAACGGGCTTTTTCATCGGAGAGTGAACGATGGGTTACAAAGTCGCAGTCGTCGGCGCGACCGGCAATGTCGGACGGGAAATGCTCAACATCCTGGATGAGCGCAAATTCCCCGCGGACGAGGTCGTGGCCCTCGCCTCTCGCCGCAGCATGGGCGTCGAGGTCTCCTATGGCGACCGCACCCTGAAGGTCAAAGCGCTCGAGCACTTTGATTTCTCCGATGTCGACATCTGCCTGATGTCGGCGGGCGGCTCGGTGTCGAAGGAATGGTCGCCGAAGATCGGCGCCGCCGGCGCGGTGGTGATCGACAATTCCTCGGCCTGGCGCATGGACCCGGACGTGCCGCTGATCGTGCCCGAGGTGAATGCGGCCGCGACCGAAGGCTTCAAGAAGAAGAACATCATCGCCAATCCGAACTGCTCGACCGCGCAGCTCGTGGTCGCGCTGAAGCCTTTGCACGACAAGGCGGTCATCAAGCGCGTCGTGGTCTCGACCTATCAATCGGTGTCGGGCGCCGGCAAGGATGCGATGGACGAATTGTTCTCGCAGACCAAGGCCGTCTACACCAACAGCGAGATCGTCAATAAGAAGTTTCCTGCGCGCATCGCCTTCAACGTCATCCCCCAGATCGACGTCTTCATGGAGGACGGCTACACCAAGGAAGAGTGGAAGATGATGGCGGAGACCAAGAAGATCCTTGATCCCAGGATCAAGCTCTCCGCCACCTGCGTGCGGGTGCCGGTGTTCGTCGGCCATTCCGAGGCGGTCAACATCGAGTTCGAGAATCCGATCAGCGCCGACGAAGCCCGCGATATCCTGCGCAAGGCGCCTGGCTGTCTCGTCATCGACAAGCAGGAGCCCGGCGGCTACGCCACGCCGTATGAGGCGGCCGGCGAAGACGCCACCTATATCAGCCGCATCCGCGAGGACGCGACGGTGGAGAACGGCCTCGCGCTGTGGTGCGTGTCGGACAATCTGCGCAAGGGCGCAGCCCTCAACGCGATCCAGATCGCCGAAGTCCTGATCAACCGCAAGCTGATCAGCGCGAAGAAGAAGGCGGCCTGACGCTGCCGTAGGGCGGATTAGCCCGCGGCTGCGCGAAGCGCAGTCCGCTTGGCGTAATCCGCCACTTCCCTTCGCGATACGAACGCCGGCGGATTACGCTTCGCTAATCCGCCCTACGAGAGTGGTGGCCTACGCCACGGCCCGCGCGTTCTTGAATTCCTTGCTCGTCTTGTCCAGCACGAACAGCGATCCCTCCGCGACGCCGAAATAGGCGCCGTGGGTCTGCATCTGGCCGCTCTCCACGGCCTTGCGCACGAACGGGAACGTCATCAGGTTTTCCAGGCTGCGGAACACCGCGGCCTTCTCGATGCGCTCGACGAACTGCGCCATGGTCTCGTGGTCGCGCTGCTCGACGACCTCGCCCGGCTTGATGAACATCTGCATCCATCTGCCGATGAAGTCGCCGGGCGTCAGCGGCTCGATCTTGTCGACGAAGGCGCGGATACCGCCGCATTGGGCGTGGCCGAGGATGACGATGTGCTTCACCTTCAGCACCGTCACCGCATATTCCAGCGCCGCCGAGACGCCGTGCGCGTTGCCGTCGGGCTGATACACCGGCACCAGATTGGCGATGTTGCGGACCACGAACAATTCGCCCGGGCCGACATCGAAGATCACCTCGGGCGAGACGCGGCTGTCGCAGCAGCCGATCACCATCACTTCCGGGAACTGTCCCTTCACCGACAGTTCGCGATAGCGGGTCTGCTCGGTCGGCAGCCGCTGGGTGGCGAAGGCCTGGTAGCCTTCCAGCAAATGCTTCGGGAATGTCATCATGGCCTATGCCTAATCATATACCGCTGGGGTGAACAAGCCTTTCGAATAGGCAGGCCAAGTGCTATCCGCTCCGCCAGGACGCCGCTAGGAAACCGCCAAGACAACCGCCAAGACAACCGGAAGGAACGCCCGCATGACCCGCCCGCGCCGCAGCCATCTGTTCATGCCAGGCTCCAATCCCCGCGCGCTGGAAAAGGCGCACAATCTGGCCGCCGACGGCCTCATCCTGGATCTCGAGGATTCCGTCGCCCCCGATGCCAAAGCGGCGGCGCGTGACGGCATCGCCGCCGCGATTGCAGCCAAAGGCTTTGGCAAGCGCGAGATTCTGATCCGGACCAACGGTCTCGACACGCCCTGGTGGGCTGATGACGTCGCGATGGCCGCCAAGGCCTCGCCCGACGGCATCCTGGTTCCGAAAGTTTCAAGCATCGAAGATCTCGACACCATCGGCCTGCGTCTCACCGAGCTCGGCGCGGCGCCGACGGTGAAGGTCTGGGCCATGATCGAGACCGCGCGGGCCGTGCTGCATGCGGAGGAGCTCGCCGAGGCCGGGCGCGATAAGTCGCGGCGGCTCGAAGGCTTCGTGTTCGGCCCCAACGACATCTCGCGCGAGACGCGGATCAGGATGCTGCCCGGCCGCGCCGCGATGATCCCGATGATCACCCATTGCATCCTGGCGAGCCGCGCTCATGGCCTCGAAATCCTCGACGGCCCCTACAGCGACATCGCCAACCCCGACGGCTTCGCCACCGAATGCGCGCAGGGCCGCGATCTCGGCTTCGACGGCAAGACGCTGATCCACCCCTCGCAGATCGACGCCTGCAACGCGATCTTCACGCCCCCGGCGGAGGAAGTCGCGCGCGCGCGAAAAATCATCGCAGCATTCGAGCTGCCGGAGAATGCGTCGCGCGGCGCGATCCGCCTCGATGGTGCAATGGTGGAGCGCCTGCACGCCGACATGGCCCGCCGCACGATCGCCATCGCGGATGCGATCGCGGCGATGGGGAAGGGCTGAAGGCCTATCGCGTCGCCGCGCCATTCGCGACCAGGCGCCGCTCACGCGCAGCGAGGCGCCGCTGTCGCGTGCCTGCGTCCCTTATTGCCGTCGTCGCGAATTCTTCAGCGTCTCGGATGGCAGCTCGCCGATGGCCTGACGATATTCGGATGCGAAGCGTCCGAGATTTCGAAAGCCGCATTTGAACGCCACGGCCAGCACGCTGGTCTGCGCATCAGGCCGTCGCAACAGCTCTGCCGCGCGATGAAGCCGGACGCGCCGCGCGAACTGGCCTGGTGATCCCCGTCCGGACTCGGCGAACTCCCGGAACACCGTCCGCAAGCTCACATTGGCGACCTCGGCGATCACCTGGAGATCGAGAGGTTCGTCCCAATGGGCCTCGATATAGGACTCCACGATGTCGACCACGGATCGGTTGGTTCTCGGCGCGGAGCGCTGCAGCCGATCGGAGAAATTGTGTCGATGCGCCAGGAGAATCCGGACCATCAGCGCCCGCTCGAGTTCGGCGATGGCGATGGGCGAGTAATCCTGCCCGAACCTTTCCAGCTCCTCGGCAAATCTGAAAACGTCATGGCGCATCTGCGTCATGACCGCCGGGTCGGCGTCGCCCGAGGCGAAACGCAAGGTCATGCCGCAATCGTCGCCGAGCAGGCTGTTCAACAGGCGCGAGATGGCCGGGACATCGATCCTCAGCACCAATTGGCGGTAGCCCGGTGCGAAGTCGAGATCGAGCCTGGCGTCTCCGGAGATGATCGGACTCCAGGCCTCGAGAGGCCGGCTATTCCCCTTGGTCCTGAAGCCCGCAGCTCCCTGGATGGAGAAGAACTGGCGGAGGATCTGCGATTCAGGAAATGACAGGGATGCCGCGCCGTCATAGGCGCAGAACGCGAGGCCGATGGAATTCAGGCGGGCAAAATTGGCCTGGATGCCGAATTCATGCCCCTGCTTGCCAAACCGATCGGCACCATACGCCGAGAACAGGCGATCGCGCGCGAACTCGCTGTCACGCGATCGAAGCAAGGGATAGCGGTCAAGGTATGAGACGGCGCCCAAATCAGTTCCCCGAACGCTCAAACTACCCAATCGGAATCCGAGCGCTACCAATTGGAGATTGCAGGGAATAGCTAGCGAGCGGAACGATCCGTTGCCAAGCGAAATGCGGCCACTTGCTCGCTCCTGCGACAAATTGCCGGAGATTTTGGTGCGACGAAGATCGCTTCGTTTCGCTCGCAGACCAGCCATGTGCGGGCTTCCGAGCTGCGCATTCGATGTCTGGCGATCGACGTTTTGCCGAATACCGATAACGAATTTAGCGTGAGCTTCGCAGTTCAGCACCAGCGACGCGGCCGAGGTGGTCGTGTGTCGCAGTCAGGTTAATCGGCCTGGCAAAATGCGGCCATTGTGTCTGCGATCGGACAAATACTCTGATAATTCGATTCAGATACCTGCTTCATTCGCACGGCTTGCCCGTCGAGCGACGCTCCAACCGAGCGCGCTCCGCGGCGAGACAATGCGTGCTGATGTCCGGTTCGCGCATGTGTTGCGGACGCAACGACAATTTCGGAGCAAAAAGAATGTTTGGTCGCAAGTCCCACGGCGATGCGCAGGCGCAGATTGATGCGGTCGGTCGCTCGCAGGCCATGATCGAGTTCACCATGGACGGTACGATCGTCACGGCGAACAAGAACTTCCTGACCGCGCTCGGTTATGGTCTCGATCAGATCCAGGGCAAGCACCATTCCATGTTCGTGCCGGTCGACCAACGTGAGGGCGCGGATTATCAGGCGTTCTGGGCGGCGCTGCGGCGTGGCGAATTCCAGGCGGGCGAATTCAAGCGCCTCGCCAATGGTGGCCATGAGATCTGGATCGAGGCGTCGTACAACCCGGTGCTCGATGGTGCCGGCAGGCCGGTCAAGGTGGTCAAGATCGCAACCGAGATCACGGCGAAGAAGCTGCGCAGCATGGCCGATGCGTCCAAGCTCGCCGCCATCAATCGGGCCCAAGCCGTGATCGAGTTCAAGCTCGACGGCACCGTCGTCACCGCCAACGAGAATTTCTGCAAGGCTCTCGGCTATTCGCTGGCCGAGATCGAGGGCAAGCACCACAGCCTGTTCATGCCGCAGGCAGACCGCGATAGCGCGGCCTATCGCGAGTTCTGGGAGAAGCTCAACCGCGGTGAGTACCAGGCCGGCGAGTTCAAGCGCATCGGCAAGGGCGGCCGCGAGGTGTGGATCTTGGCGAGCTATAACCCGGTGATGGACGACACTGGCAAGCCCTTCGGCGTCGTCAAGTTCGCAACCGACGTCACGGCGCAGAAGCTGCGGAACGCCGATCTCGCCGGTCAGATCGCGGCGATCGACAAGGCCCAGGCCGTGATCGAGTTCAACATGGACGGCACGATCATCACGGCGAATGCCAATTTCCTGGGCGCAGTCGGCTATTCCCTGGCCGAGATCAAGGGCCAGCATCACAGTATGTTCGTCGAGCCCAATGAGCGCGAGAGCGGGCCCTATCGCGAGTTCTGGGCCGCGCTGAATCGCGGCGAATACCAGGCGGCCGAATACAAGCGCATCGGCAAGGGCGGCAAGGAGATCTATATCCAGGCCTCCTACAATCCGATCCTCGACCTCAACGGCAAGCCGTTCAAGGTCGTGAAATACGCCACCGACACCACCAAGCAGGTGCTGGTCCGCATGGGCAACGAGCGCGTCCGCGCCATGATGGAATCGGTCGCAGCCGGTTCGGAAGAGCTCAACGCCTCGGTGCGGGAGATTTCCGAAGCCATGACCAAGTCGCGCGAAACTGCGGTCGGCGCGGTGGACCAGGTCTCTTCGGCCGACGCGCAGGCCCAGCGCCTCACCGACGCCGCGCAGGCGATGAGCGGGATCGTCGAGATGATCAACAACATCACCGGCCAGATCAACCTGCTCGCGCTCAACGCGACGATCGAATCGGCGCGTGCCGGTGAAGCCGGCCGCGGCTTTGCAGTGGTCGCCTCCGAAGTGAAGGGCCTCGCCAACCAGGCCAAGCAGGCGACCGACAAGATCGCCCAGGAAATCGGCAGCCTCAACCAGATCTCGGGTGATGTCGTCAGTGCCCTGAGTGCGATCAAGCAGGCGATCAACAATGTCAGCGAATACGTGACGTCGACCGCCGCGGCGATCGAGGAGCAGAGCACGGTGACGAATGAGATGTCGACCAGCATGCAGCGCGCTGCGGCCGAGGCCGCTGCGATGGCCGATCGGGCTTGATCAGGCGGCCTGATGCGTCCGCGCGCGTTCCGCTACGCAAATGGAGACAGACGTCTCCGGTCGGAAAATCCGTTGCGCCGCCTCAGCGCGGTGCGACGTCGGCGCGGTCGAGCGATTCCAGCGTCGAGGCATTGGCGCAATAGCCGCGATAATTCTCCGCGGCGGTGCCGTCGGCGAGATCGCGGTCGCATTGTCCCTTGTGATTGCACAGCGTGCAGACCCGCTCCATGTCGCGGAGCAGCAGCGGCTGCGCGCGGCCGAGCCCTTCGGCGCTGATGCCGAGCTGCTGCAGCATCATCGGCAGTTCGTCGGCGGAATGCCTGCCGTGACGGACCAGCTCTTCCAGATCGTCGGGCGCGATCCGCAAATCGCTCGCGATCCGGTCGAAATCGGCGCGGTCGAGCTGCCGCATCTCGTTCATCTCGCGGCGGTGCTTCAGCCAGCTCGCAAAGGACTCGATGAGGTCCTGGACGATCGGATATGGCCTGCTTGCGGTGCTCATGGAAAGCTCCCTTCGGACAGCGGAACTGGAGCGAATTAAGCACAATGATGCAGGGGCGCGTTGCGCTGGATCAAACTGGTATGAACCCCGAGGGAGGGCCAATCTCTCTGCGATCTCCGTGGAGCGGTGCAGTCATGAGCGCCAGTGCGTCAGGAGAACCCCGGCAATGGTCTCAGCCTTCTCGACGATCTGCCAATGGCCTGCATCCGCTTCGATGTGAACCTTGCACCTTTGCTTCTCGGCAAAGCGTTCTGCGACGGAGACGGAAACGTATGGGTCACGGCCGCCCCATACCACCAAGCCCCGTTTCGGGAGGTTGCGCAGGCGATCGACCCAGTCGCCTGCGAAGCGTAGACCGTTCGCGGAGCGATACAGCGCAAGGATCGCCCGACGCATGAGCGGGCTCCAAGCCGATGCCTCATGCTGCGCCAGCTCGGCCGGTACTCCGCCGCGGCGGAAGCCACGTTCCATCGTCGAACGTGAGGGCATCGCCATGATGACTTCGCCGACCACGGGCGTATTCCAAAGTCGAGCGAGCAGGTGGCCGCGATAGGCAGGATCGATCGCCGCACCGCAGATCGTCCATGAGCGGATCAAGTCGGGACGCAGCGATGCTGCCCGCAGCGTAAGCAGTGCTCCCCAATCGTGGCCGACCAAGTCGATCGGACCCTCGCTGTTGTATCGGCTTTCCAGGAATCCAACGAGCCACTGCGCATAGGCATCCTTGGTGCAGTCGAAGCCATCGGGCGCGGGCCCGCAGAAATTGGGCAAGCAGGGCGTGGTCACAGGTTGCCCTAGCTGGTCGATCAGCGGCTGCCAAATTGCGGGGGTATTCGGTACGCCGTGAAGGAAAATCCGATTGCTCATCGGTGGATCATATCCCTAGCCAAACCGCTCCGTCGCCCAGGCATACAGGCTGCCCGGGATCGGCTTTTCGCCGCCGCGGCCCTTCGGCGAGATGTGCAGGCCGATGATCTCGGGGCTGGTGACGAGGCCGAGATAGCTCGAGGGATCGAAGAACAATTTCGGCTCGGCGTGCACCGCGTAGAACGACTGCTTCGGCAGCGCGCGTCCCAGTTCGCCGGTGCGGCGCGCCAGCGCGGTCAGGGCTGCGGGTCCGTAGATCGCGACGCGAATGTCCGAGAGGCGGTTCGAGCCGCCACGCAGGCGGCGCATCATGAAGGTGACGCGATGGCGGATCGACAGCCAGTTCGGCGTCAGCTCCTCCTGCTCCATCAGCTCTTCGAAGGCGGCGACGATGCCGTGCGCGGGCGGCAGATAGATCACGGAATTGCCGAGCTGGCGCGGCCGTTCCCAGGCGAAATAGGGTTTTGCCGGATCGATCTCGACGGGCTTCAGGAGCAGCACGTCGGCATCGAGCCAGAGGCCGAGGCCCTTCGCCATCAGCTTCATGCGGAAGAAGTCGCTGAATTGCAGAATGGTCCAGTCGCGCCAGCTGCCATCGGGCTGCGGCGGCCGCAGCCGTTCTGAGAACGCATGCGGCAGGATCGCCTCGGCATCCGCGTTGGCGACGCCGGCGGGAAGGCCGGGAATGGTGTCGAAGCTGTAGACGGTGACCTTGTGGCCGGCCGCCAACTGCGAGCGCAGACAGGTCTGGCGCAGCGCGTCCATCGGGCCATGCCAGAAGGTGACGATCTCGGGGAGCATGCGGCGAAGCTATACGGGATAACCAAGGCAAAGAAAAAGCCCCGGCGCTGACGGCACCGGGGCTCGAAGCAAAGAGCGGTCTCAGGCCCAGGCGCGTTCGCGCTTGAGCTTGTCCTCGTAAGAGTCGATCGAGGCCTTCTTCTCCATCGTCAGGCCGATGTCGTCGAGGCCGTTGATCAGGCAATGCTTGCGGAACGGGTCGATCTCGAACTTGACCTTGCCGCCGTCGGGGCCGCGGATCTCCTGGTTCGGCAGGTCGATCGTCAGCGTCGCGTTGGCGCCGCGCTCGGCGTCGTCGAACAGCTTGTCGAGGTCTTCCTGGGAGACGCGGATCGGCAGGATGCCGTTCTTGAAGCAGTTGTTGTAGAAAATGTCGCCGAACGAGGTCGAGATCACGCAGCGGATGCCGAAGTCGAGCAGCGCCCAGGGCGCGTGCTCGCGGCTCGAGCCGCAGCCGAAATTGTCACCGGCGACCAGCACCTTCGCGTTGCGATAGGCGGGTTGGTTCAGCACGAAATCCGGGTTCTCGCTGCCGTCGTCCTTGTAGCGTTGCTCGGAGAACAGCCCCTTGCCAAGGCCGGTGCGCTTGATGGTCTTCAGGTACTGCTTCGGAATGATCATGTCGGTGTCGACATTGATGATCTTCAGCGGCGCCGCGACGCCTTCCAGCGTGGTGAACTTGTCCATCTTGGGCTTCCCGGTTTGTCTCAGGGGAGGGCTGTTTAGCCCGGTTGGCACACAAATCCTAGGCCGGAATCGGCAAACTTGGTCTGTCAGCCCTGAGGGGCCATCCGGTCAGGCGCAAAGCCGGTCGGCAGACCGTCGATGCTCTTCATGTTCTTCAGGCCCCAGTACTTTCGCAAATTGTCGAGGCCCTGCTTGGTCCAGTAGCGCACGAGGCTGCCACGCTCTTGCTTGTAGTCGAACAGTGGCACGCCCATGCCGCACGACGTCTGCACGAGATCGATCGAGAGCCGTATGATCTGACGTGCCCCTGCGACGTCCTCGAACCGAGGGGCGAGGTCGGCGTAATCAGGCGTGCCTCGCATGAGCGACCGGCCTTGGCCATAGAGGCGCAGGATCATCGGGGCGCCATCGAAGGCGCAAAACATGATGGTCAGCCGCTTGTCGTCAGAAGCCATCAGGTGCGCGCGGGTCTCGCTGCCGCTGCCAGTGACGTCGAGATAGGCGACATCATTGTCTCCGAGCACCCGGAACGAGGACAGGCCCTTGGGGGACACGTTGATGCGTCCCTTGGGCGGGGCGCTGGCAACGAAGAAGATCTTCTGCCCCTCGATGAAAGTCCTGTGCTCCGGCTCGATCCGCGTGAATTGCTTGCCCATGCCCGTGCGTCCTCTGCGCAGCGACGAAATAACGACGGAAAGCTAGCACGCGGCTAATACCAGTTTAAGAACCTACATTATGCTAGTATAATTACCACTATGAAAGGACAGGATCCAACCGCTCCGGCTCTCTCGCTCAGCGCGTTCTTGCGGGCGCTCCGGGAGCGCCAGTCACCGGCAGAATTCGGCCTCGCCGGTGGATCACGACGGCGCACGCCCGGACTTCGGCGAGAAGAGGTCGCGCAGCTCTGCGGATTGAGCGTCACTTGGTACACGTGGATCGAGCAGGGGCGTGACGTGTCCGTCTCCGCGGCGGCACTTTCGCGCCTCGCGCACGGATTGCGTCTGTCACGCGCCGAGCGCAGTTACCTGTTCGAGGTTGCGGGCAAGCGCGATCCCGAACGCCCCAGCACAAGGGATGATCCGCCTGAAGAAATCCTGGCCTGTGTCGATGCGATCGATGGACCGGCCTATGTCCTCGATCGCACATGGCGTGCGCGTCGCTGGAATGCACAAGCGTCCCTCCTGTTTGCAGGATGGCTCGATGCAGACGGCGAAAAGAATCTCCTGCGCTACATCTTTCTGAGGCCTGAGGCTCGAACCCTGATCCTCGACTGGACTTCCCGAGCGCGCCGCGTCGTTGCAGAGTTCCGTGCCGCGGTGACAGCCTACTCGGATGATCCCGAGATTCGCTGGCTGGTGGAGCAACTGAGACGAGAAAGTCCCGATTTCGAGCGCTGCTGGGACATGCAGGGGGTCTTGGCTCGCGAAGGCGGCGAGCGTGCGTTCAATCATCCGACCATGGGCTACCTGCACTATCAGCAGGTGTCGCTGTCTCTCGCGGGGTGGTCCGATTATCGACTGACGATGCTTCTCTCTGCGCCGCGCCTTGGTCAGTCCGCGTCCTGCTCCGCCTGAGCCTCGATCGCTTCCATGTCGTCGTCCGAAAGACCGAAATGGTGGCCGATCTCGTGGATCAGGACGTGGCGGACGATGTGGCCGAGGCTTTCGTCGTGCTCGGCCCGGTAATCCAGGATCGGCCGGCGGTAGAGCCAGACCATGTTGGGCAGCCGCGCCACGTCGCCCAGGCTCTGCTGCGGCAGGCCGACGCCCTGGAACAGGCCGAGCAAGTCGAACTCGCTCTCGCACTCCATCTCGTCCAGGACCTCCTCGGTCGGGAAGTCGTCGACGCGGATGATCACGCCCTCGCAGAGCTTGCGGAATTCCGCCGGCAGGCCTTCGAAGATCTCGTGCGCCGTCGCTTCCATCTCGGCCAGCGAGGGCGCTTTCAATTCCGTCCACATGGGCTTCTCATAGCGTGGGTTCCGCGGCGATGCATCCCGCTTTATAGATGCGGCGAGGTTGACGGGCGGCGCCAAAACGGGGAGCGTGGCCGCTCGACGAGACGTTTCAGGTGGGCGAAAAAATGCGAGCAAAAACAGCGCTGACGCTACTGTGCATGGGGTTGTTTTCGCAATTTTGCGTTGGCGCGGAGGCGCAGACGGCGGCCCCCGGCGTCAGGCTGGCCCAGGCCGCCTCACCGGACGACATCCCGCCGCCGCGCAAACGGCACCCGGCGCGCCTGCGCGTCACGCCCTATTACAGCCCTGACGGCGTCTATCCGCGCTACAATCCCGGTCCCAATGCGGTCCGCGAATGCAACGCGACCTATGTGCAGGAATTCCGGCCGAGCGGCACGGTGATCGTGCCGCGCGTGAGCTGCTACTGGCGCCCGGGTTAGGGCGGCGCGCGGCGTTGGAGCCCGGTGGGGTGATCATGGCGAGATGGTTTGCATGGGCCGTTGCCGTCGCGCTTGCCACCGGCCTGCCTTGCGCGTCAGCGGCGCATCGGGTGGCGATTCCGGAGGCCTCGGCCGGGATCGCGGTCTTCGATATGCGACGGCCCGCGCGAACCTACGTCGTGCCGCCCCTCGTGCGTCGTGATCCCCGCTACTACGCGCGGCCCGCGCACTACCGTCCCTATCCCTACGGCGTGCCTGCACCCTTCGTGTTCGGCTACGGCCCGTTCTGGTGACGCGCTAGCCGGCGGGCGCGAAACCCTTGACGAGCAGCACGGTGGCCTCAGCGCCTGCCTTGCGGTCGCGCGAGATCTCCTCGTAGTCGGGCGAGTTCGAGAAGGCGAGGAAGGCGGCCTCGTCGGGAAACGACATCATGACGAGCTTGTCGTGCGGCCAGGTTCCTTCGAGCACGCGCGGGCGCTCGTCGGCGGCGAGCAGCCGGCCATTGTACTTCCTGAACACATCGAAGAACCGCGCCTGGTAGCGGTCATAGGCCGCGCGGTCCGTCATCTTCAATTGTGCAATCGCGTAGACCGTCATCTCACGACTTCCTCCCATCGCGGCACAGCGCCGCAGCGCGCAGCCAGCTTCGTTCATTCATGGCGCGTTCACATCGCTGTCCGCACTTTAATCCCGGGAGCGACTGCAATTGAACAGGGATGACGCGGGCTAAGGAACGAGCATCGCAACTCCGCTGTCCAGATTCAGGGAGGATTTCCATGCTGAGGATAATGGGTCTCAGGGCAAGCCCGATGCGCCTGCTCGGGATTGCGGCCGCCGCGACGCTGATGCTGTCGGCCGGAACTGCGCGTCGGGCTGAAGCGCTGAACTTGATCAATCCGGCGACGTCACCCGCGACCAAGGCGGCGGGCGACGATCTCGTCACGCAGGTTCGCCATGGCGGCGGCGGACATGGCGGGGGCGGACATTTTCACGGTGGCGGTGGCTTTCGCGGTGGCGGCGGACATATCGGCGGCTTCCGCGGCGGTGGATTCCACGGCGCTCATATCGGCGGCATCCGCGCCGCGCCGGCTTTCCACGGCGGCGGCTATCGCTATGGCGGCGTTCACCGCTATGGCGGATTTCATCGCTACGGAATCTATCGGCCGCACTATGGTCACCGCCACTTCCACCGGCGCTATTATGTCGGCGGCTATTATCCCTACTACCACCATCCGCGCCGCTGCCGGATCATCTGGACCTATTACGGCCCCCGCCGCGTCTGCCGCTGGCATCGCTGGCACCATCCGTACCGCTACTATTGGTGATGTGAGCGAGGTGACGTCAGCTCGAGATTCCGGGTCCGCCTTTCGGGCGCCCCGGAATGACGTCGGGGTTGGACGGCCTACAGCCAATCCTTCAGCTTCCACGACGAAGCCTTCCATCGCATCAAATTCTCGAGCTTCCACTGCCTGAACATCGCGGGCGGCCAGCGGCTGAGCTTCGATGTTTCCTCGACCTCCGGCTTGGCGACGATGCGCAAGGGCGTCGCGCGCCGGCGGTGCTGGCGCGTGGCTTCGCTGATCAGGTCGACATATTCAGGCTTGTTGGCCATGGCGCGCGTCCTCGCGAAAACCTCGCGAGGACGACAGTGTCAGGCGATCGTTTAACGGCGGTTTGCCGCGATCGCTACAATTGCTGGGATCGGCTTAGCGCCAGTCCCTGACGTCGACGAAGTGACCGGCGATCGCCGCCGCCGCCGCCATCGCCGGCGACACCAGATGGGTGCGGCCCTTGAAACCCTGGCGGCCCTCGAAATTGCGGTTCGAGGTCGAGGCGCAGCGCTCTTCCGGGGCCAGCTTGTCGGGGTTCATCGCGAGGCACATCGAGCAGCCCGGCTCGCGCCATTCGAAGCCGGCCTTGATGAAGATCTTGTCGAGACCTTCAGCCTCGGCCTGCTCCTTCACGAGGCCCGAGCCCGGCACGACCATGGCATTGACGTTGGCCGAGACGGTCTTGCCTTCCGCGATCTTGGCGGCGGCGCGCAGATCCTCGATGCGGCCGTTGGTGCAGGAGCCGATGAAGATGCGGTCGACCTTGATGTCGGTGATCTTCGTTCCCGCGGTGAGGCCCATGTATTTCAGCGCGCGATGCTTGGAGATGCGCTTGGCCTCGTCCGCGATCTGATCAGGATCGGGCACGAATCCGGTCACCGAGATCACGTCCTCGGGGCTGGTGCCCCAGGTCACGATCGGCGGCAGCTTGGCCGCGTCGAGGCGCAGCTCGTTGTCGAAATGCGCACCGTCGTCGGAGCGCAGCTTCTCCCAGTAGCGCATGGCCGCATCCCAGTCCGCGCCCTTCGGGGCCTTGGGGCGGCCGCGCAGGAAGTCGAACGCCTTCTGGTCGGGCGCGACGAGGCCGGCGCGGGCGCCGCCTTCGATCGACATGTTGCAGACCGTCATGCGGCCTTCCATCGACAACGCACTGATCGCGTCGCCCGCGTATTCCAGCACATAGCCGGTGCCGCCGGCGGTGCCGATCTCGCCGATGATGGCCAGGATGATGTCCTTGCCCGTCACGCCGTCAGGCAATTTGCCGTCGACGGTGACGCGCATGTTCTTCGCCTTCTTCTGGATCAGCGTCTGCGTCGCCAGAACGTGCTCGACCTCGGAGGTGCCGATGCCGTGCGCGAGCGCGCCGAAGGCGCCATGCGTCGAGGTGTGGCTGTCACCGCAGACGATGGTGGTGCCGGGCAGCGTAAAGCCCTGCTCGGGGCCGATGACGTGGACGACGCCCTGGCGCTTGTCGAACTCGTTGTAATATTCGATGCCGAATTCCTTGGCGTTCTCGGCCAGCGCCTTGATCTGCTCGATGCTCTCCGGATCGGGATTCGGCTTGGTGCGATCGGTGGTCGGCACGTTGTGGTCGACGACGGCGAGCGTCTTCTCCGGCGCGTGAACCTTGCGCCCCGTCGCACGCAGGCCTTCGAACGCCTGGGGCGAGGTCACCTCGTGCACCAGGTGGCGGTCGATGTAGAGCAGGCAGGTGCCGTCGTCGGCTTCGTGCACCAGATGGTCGTTCCAGATCTTGTCGTACAATGTGGTGGGCTTGGACATGAGCTTAAGCTCCGAAGAATGTGTGAAGCGGGTAAGCGCGCATCGCGCGGGCAACAAAATCGTCAGCGCAGCCTGTTAGGCTGCGGGACTAAGCTCTGACGTTGCCGAGGTCGCGAAGCGGCCGAAGAACCGGCCAGGCAGCCGCGAGCGATCGTCGATGACGATGCGCTGGACGGGGGCGAGGCTGGTCGGATCTGGAAACATTCCAGGAATATATAGCAGGCCGAACTGGAATCGCGAGTGGTTTGAAGCGCACGGCTGACGCAACAAAAAAGCGCGGAGCCGAGCCCCGCGCTTTCGAAAACGTGCCTGGAGAAGCGAGGCTTACTCGTTGACGGCAGCCTTGGCGTGCTCGGTCTTCTCGACGATGCGGGCCGACTTGCCGCGCAGGTTGCGGAGATAATAGAGCTTGGCGCGACGCACCTTGCCGCGGCGCACCACCTTGATCGAGTCGATCATCGGCGACATCACCGGGAACACGCGCTCCACGCCTTCGCCGTAGGAGATCTTGCGCACGGTGAAGCTCTCGTTGAGGCCACCGCCGGAACGGCCGATGCAGACGCCTTCATAGGCCTGCACGCGGGTGCGGTCGCCTTCGACGACCTTCACGTTGACGATCACGGTGTCGCCGGGACCGAATTCCGGAATGTCCTTGCCGGCGGACAGCTTGTCGAATTGCTCTTGCTCGAGCTGCTTGATCAGGTTCATGGGTAAATCTCCATCGGCGCGCCCAGCCCTGGAAACGGGGGGCTGCGCAAAATTCGTCTATCCAGCCATTGCGGATTTGGCCGCTGCTATAAGGCAAGCCGGAGCGTTTGTCACCCGTCTGTCTTGTTTTTTGGCGTTTTTTGGCGACGGGCCCGATTCGCCGGCTTGGGCGGGATCCGGGCCCATAAATCGGGCCGCCGGGCCTCGGTGAGGGCCTCGGATCGCGCCCGCCGCCAGGCCGCCACCTTGGAATGGTCCCCGGAGGTCAGGATCTCAGGGATCGGGACCCCCTCGAACAGCTGCGGGCGGGTGTATTGGGGGTATTCCAGCAGGCCATCGGAGAAGCTTTCCTCGGTTCCCGAGGCCTCCTTGCCCATCACCCCCGGCAGCAGCCGCACGCAGGCGTCGATCAGGGCTAAGGCTGCGATTTCGCCCCCCGAGAGCACGTAATCCCCGATCGAGACCTCCTCCAGGCCCCGCTTGTCGATCACCCGCTGGTCGATCCCCTCAAACCGTCCGCAGACGATCAGGGGACCGGGGCCCCGGGCAAGCTCCGTCACCCGGGCCTGGGTCAATGGCCGACCGCGTGGGCTCATCAGCAGGCGCGGCCGTGCCGGTGCGATCTCGGCGGCGTCGATCGCAGCCGCCAGCACATCCGCCCGCAGCACCATGCCCGGTCCGCCGCCGGCGGGGGTGTCGTCGACGCTGCGGTGGCGGTCAGTGGCGGAGGCCCTGATGTCCCGCGCCTCGATCTGCCAGAGTCCCGCGGCCAGCGCCCGCCCGGCAAGGCTCACGCCGAGCGGTCCCGGAAACATCTCCGGAAACAGCGTCAGCACCGTCGCGCGCCAGGGGAAGGGATTGGTCATCGGATCTCGGTTCTCGTCGTCCCGGGGCGCGCGCAGCGCGAGCCCGGGACCCATGACCACCGCACGTCATTTTGCGATGATCGGAGCTATCAGCTTAGCCAAAAAACCACGGCCTGTGGTTATGGGTCCCCGCGTTCGCGGGGACGACTCGGGGCGGGATCGTTGTCGTCGTCCCGATCGCCCTCGATCTCCTGCGGCAGCGCGATCACCACGCGCCCGGCTTTGAGGTCGACCTCCGGCACCACCGCATTCGAGAACGGCAGCAGCATCGTCGGTCCCTTCGGCGGCGCGATTTCGATGATGTCGCCGGCGCCGAAATTATGGATCGCGAGCACGCGGCCGAGCGCATCGCCGCCCGTGGTGACGGCGGCGAGCCCGATCAGATCGGTGTGGTAATATTCGTCCTCGTCCGTCGCGGGCAGTTTTTCGCGCGCGACGTAGAGCTCGATGCCGTTGAGGCGCTCGGCCTCATCGCGGGTCGTGACGCCCTTGAACGTCGCGACCAGATGATCTTTGGCCTCGCGCGCCTGCGCGACTTCGAACTGGCGCCTGCCATCCTTGGACAGCAGGGGCCCGTAGCGGCGGACGGCAAACGGATCTTCCGTAAAAGTCCAAAGCTTGACCGCACCGCGCACACCATGCGCGGCGCCGATCCGCGCGACGCAGACCAGCGCCGACATGGTCTAGCCTTAGCCCTTGGCGGCGGCTTCGGCCTGCGCCTTGCGCTCCTTGCGCGGCACGGCCTTCTCGGGGTTGTTGCGCGCTTCGCGCTTCTTGACGCCGGCGGCATCGAGGAAGCGGGACACGCGGTCCGACGGCTGCGCGCCCTTGGCGAGCCAGGCCTTCACCTTGTCCATGTCGAGCTTCAGGCGGGTCTCGTTGTCCTTCGGCAGCAGCGGGTTGAAATAGCCAAGACGCTCGATGAAGCGGCCGTCGCGCGGAAAGCGCGAATCGGCGACGACGACGTGATAGACGGGACGCTTCTTGGTGCCTGCGCGGGCGAGGCGGATAACGACGGACATCTAGTTCTCCTTCAAAATACGGTTTGTTCGGTTGATCGGTATTTGCGCGCCGCGCGAGACCGTGCGGTCCCTCGCGACGAATTCCTCATTTCTTCTTGCCGGGGAAACCGCCGAGGCCCGGCAGCGTCGGCTTGCCGCTGAGGCCCGTTAGCCCCGGCAAATTCGGCAGGCCCGAGCGAAGACCGGGCGGCAGATCCTTCGGCAGGCTGGGCAGACCCTGGCCGCCGCCGCTCTGCATCTTTTCCTGCATCGCCTTCATCTCTTCGGGCGAGGGCATCTTCATGCCGCCGCCAAAGCCCATCGCCTGCGCGATGCCGGCGAGCGGGCCGCGCTTGCCCGAGCCCATGGCCTTCATCACGTCGGCCATGTTCCGGTGCATCTTGAGCAGCTTGTTGACCTGCTCGACGCTTTGGCCGGAGCCGGCGGCGATGCGCTTCTTGCGGCTGGCCTTGAGCAGGTCGGGATGACGGCGCTCGTCGCGCGTCATGGAATCGATCACCGCCACCTGGCGCTTCAGAATCTTGTCGTCGATGCCGGCGGCCGCGATCTGGTTCTTCATCTTGGCGATGCCGGGCATCATGCCCATCAGGCCGCTGATGCCGCCCATGTTCGCCATCTGCAACAGCTGCTCGCGCATGTCGTTGAGGTCGAACTGGCCCTTGCGCATCCGCTCGGCGGTGCGCGCGGCCTTCTCGGCGTCGATATTGGCGGCGGCGCGTTCGACCAGCGAGACCACGTCGCCCATGCCGAGGATGCGGCCGGCGATACGGTCGGGGTGGAAATCTTCCAGCGCGTCGGTCTTTTCGCCGGTGCCGATCAGCTTGATCGGCTTGCCGGTGACGGCACGCATCGACAGCGCGGCACCGCCGCGGCCGTCGCCGTCCACGCGCGTCAGCACGATGCCGGTGAGGCCGACGCGCTGATCGAAGGCGCGTGCGAGGTTCACGGCGTCCTGGCCGGTGAGGCTGTCCGCGACCAGCAGCACTTCGTGCGGATTGGCGGCGGCTTTGATCGCCGCCGCTTCCGCCATCATATCTTCGTCGAGCGTGGTGCGGCCGGCGGTGTCGAGCAGCACGATGTCGTAGCCGCCGAGCTTGCCGGCCTCCAGCGCGCGCTTGGCAATTTGCGGCGGCTGCTGTCCCGCCACGATCGGCAGGGTCGGAATGTCGAGATCGCGGCCGAGCACGGCCAGCTGCTCCATCGCCGCCGGACGATAGACGTCGAGCGAAGCCATCAGCACCTTGCGCTTGTCGCGCTGGACCAGGCGGCGGGCGAGCTTTGCGGTGGTGGTCGTCTTGCCCGAGCCCTGCAGGCCGACCATCATGATCGGCACCGGCGGCACGGAATTGACGTCGATGGTCTGGCTTTCGGCGCCGAGCGTGTTGATCAGCTCGTCATGGACGATCTTGACCACCATCTGGCCGGGGGTCACCGACTTGACGACGGTGGCGCCGATCGCCTGCTCGCGGACGCGCTCGGTGAAGCTGCGGACCACCTCGAGCGCAACGTCGGCCTCCAGCAGCGCGCGGCGCACCTCGCGCATCGCGGCGTCGACGTCCTTTTCGGTCAGCGCACCGCGCCCCGTCAGACGATCGAGAATTCCGCCAAGCCGTTCCGACAGATTGTCGAACAATGAAGTTGTCCTGTTGCTGTCCCCCGCCTTCGCGGGGGATGACCACTTCCTTGGCCAAACGATCTTCCAAACACCTTTGCGCCCGAGGGCGCACAGCGCTGTCGGGCGTTGACCTCCGGCCCCAAGGGCCGGTCGGCGGGTCGAAAAGAAAGCCTTTCCGAGAAAGTGGCGGGGTTAAACGCCGCTCTCGCCCAAAAGTCAAGGAAAGTTAGGGTGCCGGGGCGCCGCGGCCAGGCCAAGGTCCTGAAAAGAGAGCAATTTTGGCGGCCGGTTCCTTTTCGCGGGGGTCCGCCCATATAGAGGCGATGACCCGCCTCCGTTACCACCCTTGAAGTTCCCATGCCGATCACCCGCCGCCGCCTGTTCGGACTGCTTGCCGGGGCCGGCGCGGTGGTCGGCGTGCCCTCGCTCTGGATGTCCTACATGAAAACCTATGACGGCCCGGTCTCCGATCATTTCGACGGCCTGACCTTCTTCGATCCGGACGGCGCACCGCCAAAGTCGCTGCGCGAGGTGCTGCGCTGGCAGCTCGGCGGCAAGCGGAATCGCGCCGAATGGCCCGACTGGGCGCCCAGCCCCCATGCCGACACGCCGCCGGCGCGGGTCGACGGCGATCGGTTGCGGCTCTCCTTCGTCGGCCATGCCAGCTGGCTGGTCCAGACCGGCGGCCTCAACATCCTCATTGACCCGGTCTGGTCGGAGCGGGTCTCGCCGGTCAGCTTCGCCGGACCGAAGCGGCACAACGATCCCGGCATCGCGTTCGAGAAGCTGCCGAAGATCGACGTCGTGCTGGTCTCGCATGGCCATTACGACCATCTCGACATCGCGACGCTGTCACGGCTCACCAAGAATTTTGCCCCGCGCGTGGTCACCCCGCTTGGCAACGACGTGACGATGCGCAGCTGGGATTCCACGATCAAGGTGGAAGCCTTCGACTGGCACGACCGCGTCGAGCTCGGCGGCGGCATCGCCGTGCATCTGGTGCCGACGCGGCACTGGAGCGCGCGCGGCATGTTCGATCGCAACAAGGCGCTGTGGGCGAGCTTTGTCCTGGAGACGCCGGCCGGGAAGATCTATGTGGTCTGCGATTCCGGTTACGGCGATGGCCGGCATTTCCGCCGCGTCGCCGAGAAGCACGGCAGGCTGCGCCTCGCCATCCTTCCCATCGGCGCCTACGAGCCGCGCTGGTTCATGCGCGACCAGCACATGAATCCGGAAGACGCCGTGAAGGCGCTGGCCGATTGCGGCGCCGAGGCCGCGCTCGGGCACCATCACGGCACGTTCCAGCTGACGGATGAAGCGATCGACGCACCGGCGAAGGCCCTGGTGGAAGCGCTGGATGCCGCGAAGATTCCGCAGGAGCGGTTCGTGGCGATGAAGCCGGGGCAGGTGGTGGAGATCTAGGTCGTGTACCCATAAGCCCGGCGGCGGGATGCGACGAAAGCAATGTCCGCTTTGCTCGCATAGCGACAAGCTCATGCGGCTCTGCGCCATTGAACCAGAAAGCCCATGACGCAACCAAACACCATGGATTCGGTCGGAAGACCTTGATTGATGGATGGAGCCGGCCTGTGGGATTTTTGCTGAGAATTGTGCTTGCAGCCGCTATCGTGAGCCTTGCTCCTGCCGTCGTCCAGGCGAAGAACGCCGTCGCTTCTCCTGCCTTGCAGAAGGAATTCGATGGCTTCATCGAGAAGTTTCGCGCAGCGCTGAAAGCAAACGATTCCGCCGCCGTCGCCGCTATGACACGATTGCCGTTCATGAACGACAACGCCATTCGCGACGCCGCGCAATTTGGCGCCAAGACCTATCGGACCTCGTTCACGGCGAAAAATCGCGGGTGTATCCAGCGCGGCAAGGCCGTCTACGATCGCGATGACTACAAGAACGACAGTTACTTCGTCTTCTGCGGCGAGCTCATCTTCGTCTTTACCAAGACGCCGACGGGGTTCCTTTTTACTGATATCAGCGCGAATGATTGATCAGGCAGGTGGTGGAGATTTAGCTCGCTGCCTCCAAACATTGAGCTGTCGTCCCGGACAAGCGAAGCGCAGATCCGGGACCCATAACCACAGAGGATGTGTGGCGAAGTTTCGGAATTACCTGCGTCGCGTCATAACCACTCCCTGTGGTCATGGGTCCCCGCGTTCGCGGGGACGACACCGTTGATGTCGCGGCGATGTGTCACCTATTAGATGACGAGAGCTATTGCTCTTTCGCCTTGATCGCCCAGCTCACATTCACCGTCACCGACAGCGTCTCCTCGCCCGGCGCGACGGCGGCGCCTGCGGCCAGGGGAGCTGCGGCCATGCGGCCCTTGAACAGCGGCACAGGCGCGCCGCCCTCGGACACGCTGAGCGGTGCGCCCAGCGTCACTCCGGTTGCCTTGGCGTAGATCTCGGCCTTGCGGCGGGCGTCCGCCACCGCCTGCTCGCGCGCGTCGTCGAGCAGTTTCGAAGCCTGCGTCACCTCGAAGGAGATGTTGCCGATGTCGTTGGCGCCGGCGGCGACCAGCGTGTCGATGATGCCGGCGACCTTGGTCACGTCGCGGATCTTCACTGTGACGCGATTGCTGGCGCGGAAGCCGACCACCGGGGATGCGCCGGTGGATTTGTTCTGGCCGTATTGCGGCTGCAGCGACAGGCGCGAGGTCTGGTAATCCTTCTCGGCGATGCCGGCGCCCTTCAGCGCCAGCAGCACCTTGCCCATCGCGGCGTTGTTGGCGTCGGAGGCTTCCTTCGCCGACTTGGCGTCGTTGGCGACCCCGGCGTCGATCTGCGCGAGATCCGGCGCCGCGGACACGCTGGCTTCGCCGCTCACCGAAATGGCGGAGACGACATCGTCGGCGAGTGCGGACGTTGCCGGCAGGGCGACGGCAAGAACGGCGGCGAGGGAGGCAGCAAGGATGGCAGGCTTCTTCATGTCTCTCATTTCAGCGGCACGAAAACGTTGATCACGAGCTTGTCTTCAGCGGTCTTCAGGGGATCGGTCAGGTATTCCTCGATGAAGGTGTCCTTGGCTTCCAGCCTCTTGTCGTCGAGGTGATTGGTGATCGCCTCGTAGGTGTTGTCCATGTTGTCGTAGGAGCCGCGGTGGACGAATTTCAGCACCTTGCCCTCCGGCGATTTGCCGACGCTCATGTCCTTGGGCAAATTCTTGGGATCCTGCTCGACCGGGATCTCGGCCAGGAAGGTGAAGCCGGTATCGTCGGTCGAGGTGTAGACGATCATCGCGTTGCCGGCGTGCTTGATGCCCTGCTTGTCCAGGAGCGTGTTCAGCGCCTTGAAGGCGTCGATCAGCGTGTCGAAGGCCGAGTCCCAGTTCGCGGTGCCCTTGACCATCACGACCTTCTTGGCCTCGAGCGTGGTCTCGAGGCCGAACGGATCGGCGGTCTGCACCGGGGCGGGGGTTGCGGCGGCCGCCGGTGGCGGGGCCGTCGGGCTCGGTGAGGCGCTGGCTGCGGGCGAGGGCGACGCCGTCGGGCTCGGCGAAGCGCTGGCCGCAGGCGACGGCGCGGGGGAGGCCGATGGGGCCGGCGAGGGACTTGCCGAGGCGGCCGGCGCCGGGCTTGGCGTTGCCGGGCTCGGCGTCTGCGCCAGAACCTCAGGCAGGCCAAGCGACAAGGCCGCGACCGGGATCAGCGCGGCCAGAGCGAGACGACGAAACCTGAACATTTTATTCTCCCCAAGGCCTCGACTACTAAGGCCTCAACTGCCAAGGCCTTAACCACCAAGGCCTAAATCCGTCTTTGCGCCCGACCGCGCCCGGTTCGCGCGAACGCGCCGTTCTAACACGCGGGCGCCAAATTCGTCCCATGACAGATGCGTCATGGCAGATCTCCCGGCAGGTCTCTTGGCGGATCTCTTGCCAGACCTCTGGCGACCGCCGGCAAAACACTGGCCAAGCCGGCAAGGATCGCCATATAAGACAGGCGAAATTCGGGAATTTTCATGAGCGCGCTGGCCAATCACGCATTTGCCAAGATGAACGGCATCGGCAACGAGATCGTCGTTGTCGACATGCGCGATTCCGCAGGCCGGGTGACGCCCGACGACGCCCGCGCGGTGGCCTCCGCGAATGGCGGCGTGGCCTATGACCAACTCATGGTGCTGCAGAAGCCGCGGCTCGACGGCACCGAGGCCTTCATCAGCATCTACAACAATGACGGCTCGGAAGCCGGCGCCTGCGGCAACGGCATGCGCTGCGTGGTGCGGCGCATCTTCGAGAAGAACGGGCAGACCAATGCGACGTTCGAGACCGCGGCCGGCTTGCTCAATGCCTGGCAGGGTCCGGCGCCCGATCTCTACACCGTCGACATGGGCTTGCCGAAGTTCGGCTGGCAGGACATCCCGCTGGCGGAAGAGTTCCGCGACACCCGGTACATCGAATTGCAGATCGGGCCGATCGACAATCCGATCCTGCATTCGCCCTCCGTGGTGAGCATGGGCAATCCGCACGCGATCTTCTGGGTCGACGATGTCAACGCCTACGATCTCGGCCGCTTCGGTCCGCTGCTGGAAAACCACCCGATCTTCCCGGAGCGCGCCAACATCACGCTCGCTCATATCGTCGATCCCGAGCACATCACGATCCGCACCTGGGAGCGCGGTGCCGGCCTGACCAGGGCGTGCGGCTCGGCGGCTTGCGCCACGGCGGTCGCCGCGGCCCGCCTGAAGCGGGCCGAGCGCAATGTCGAGATCACGCTGCCCGGCGGCAAGCTAGGCATCGAATGGCGCGAGCGCGACGACCACGTGCTGATGACGGGCACGGCGACCTTCGAATATGAGGGCCGATTCGATCCGGCGCTGTTTGCGCCGGCCGCCTGATGGCCGTCGACATCGTCACGTTCGGCTGCCGCCTCAACGCCTTCGAGGCCGAGGTGATCCGCCGCGAAGCCGAAGCTGCGGGGCTCGAAGATACCATCGTCATCAACAGCTGCGCCGTCACCAACGAGGCGGTGGCGCAGGCGCGGCAATCGATCCGCAAATTGAAGCGTGAGCGCCCCTCGGCGCGAATCGTCGTCACCGGCTGCGCGGCGCAGACGCAAAGCGGCATGTTCGCTGACATGGCCGAGGTCGATCGCATCGTCG
Organism: Bradyrhizobium sp. 62B; assembly: GCF_030272265.2. NCBI lineage: Bacteria > Pseudomonadati > Pseudomonadota > Alphaproteobacteria > Hyphomicrobiales > Nitrobacteraceae > Bradyrhizobium > Bradyrhizobium sp. 62B. The sequence continues at coordinate 373,324 of NZ_CP092841.2, forward strand.
GCAATGACGACAAGATGCGCAGCAAAGCGTGGCACGAGACCCGCAGCGCCTTTGACCTTGGCGCCAGCGAAAAAATCGCCGTCAGCGACATCATGGCCGTGAAGGAGATGGCGCCGCATCTCATCGACGGCTATGCGAGCGGCCTGCCGCGCGTGTTCGTGCAGGTGCAGAACGGCTGCGATCATCGCTGCACCTTCTGCATCATTCCTTATGGCCGCGGCAATTCACGCTCGGTGCCGATGGGCGCGGTGGTCGAGCAAGTGCGCAATCTCGTCGAGCGCGGCCATGCCGAGATCGTGTTGACCGGTGTCGACCTCACCAGCTACGGCGCTGATCTGCCCGGGGCGCCCAGGCTCGGCATGCTGACGAAGCAGATCTTGCGGCATGTGCCGGAGCTGAAGCGCCTGCGCATCTCCTCGATCGATTCGATCGAGGCGGATGCCGATCTGCTCGATGCCATCGCCGATGATGCGCGGCTGATGCCCCATCTGCACCTGTCGCTGCAATCCGGCGACGACATGATCCTGAAACGCATGAAACGGCGGCATTCGCGACAGGATGCGATCGCATTCTGCGACCAGGTCCGCCGCCTGCGCCCCGACGTCGTCTTCGGTGCCGACATCATCGCGGGCTTCCCGACCGAGACGGACGAGATGTTTTTGCGATCGCTCGACCTCGTCGAGGCGTGCGGGCTGACATTCCTGCATGTCTTCCCCTATTCGCCACGCCCCGGCACGCCGGCTGCAAGGATGCCCCAGGTTGCGGGCGGTGCGATCAAAGAGCGTGCGCGACGGCTGCGTGCGGCAGGCGAGGCGGCGCTGCGGCGAAGGCTGCAAGCGGAGATCGGCGCGACGCGTGATGTGCTGATCGAGAGCGAGGGACAGGGGCGCACCGAGCACTATTTGCCGGTGGCGATTGCGGGCGAGCGTGTGGGCAGCGTCGTGCCGCTCGTGATTGCCGGCAGCGATGGCGAGCGGCTGACGGTGTGACTGCTCCCTTCTCCCCATGCGGGAGAAGGTGGCGCGAAGCGCCGGATGAGGGGTTGCTTCAGCGAATTCCTGCGCGAGAGGTCACCCGCTGATGGAAACCCCTCAGCCGTCTCGCCGCTATCGCGGCGAGCCACCTCTCCCACAAGGGGAGAGGGAAGAAACGCGAAGCGCCGCATTCACGTCAAACGGAAGCTACGACGCCCGCACCTGCCAGAACCGCAGCGTCCGCTTTGCATTCTCCTGCGTCATCCGCGCGTAGTGTCCCTGCGCCCGCGCGAGGTCCGCCGGCTTCATCGCGCCGGTCGCAAAACGGCATTCGAGCACGGCGGTGGTGGTTTCCCAGCTCAGCTGGGCGGCCTTGCACGGCACCAGGAGGCCGTCGTCGCGCAGGCTCTGCATCAGCGGACGAATGACTTCGACGGTCGATCCGGACAGCGCCGCCAGGGCGGCTGCGGTCTCTTCATAGCGCCGCTGCCTGGCGAAGCCGAGCAACGTGGCCTCATTGAGCTGGCCGGTGGCCTTGAGCATCGCAATCGCGCGTTTGGCGCCCTCGAAATCACGGACACCGGACATCTCGCGCTCGACGCCGACGGCGATGGCCGCGATCGCGCTCTGGATCTCCTCGAACAGATGGGGCGGCGCGCGCGACAACAGGCGGGCGCGCACGGCATCGGTCGCCGAGCGCAGCAATCCGCGGCGCAGCTCCGACGGCAGGTCGACGCGGACGCCGACGCTGACGGCAAGCTCGGGATCCGCCTCGGCCTGTCCGACCAGAAGCGCGAATCCATGTCCGGAGACGCGCGCGCCGGGATTGGCGGCGAGCCTGCGGCTGACGCTCGGATAGCGGCGCGCCAGCAGTGCGTCGGTGACGATCTCCTTCAGCCACCAGCGGCCGGCGATCGCGAGCAGATGCGGCTCGCCCTTGGCCGAGGCGATCTTCACCAGCTCGCCGTCGTCGAGGCGGGCGGATTCCTGCAGCACGGGACCGGCGATGCGGATCTCGTCATTGCTGGCGAGGCGGCGAATCACGGAGGGCGGCGCTTGAGTTACCGGCGCCAGTTGCGCGCTGATCTCGGCGAGCGCGATGCGAGCGCCCATGTCGGCAATCGCGCGCAGTTCGATGGTGCCGATCAGGCGATCGAGCACCTCGTCGAACAGCGCGATCTGCTCGTCGTCGAAACTGCCGGCGGAGGAGAGGAATAGGTCGGTGACGCGTCGGGCTGTCGCAAGGCCCTTTTCCGGCGAGCCCGCGCGAATTGCGGATTCGACCTCGTCGATGATCGATAGCCCGGCCGTGGACATGACGCGTTGCTCGTCCTGAGCGGTTACAGAAGCTTGTTCTAAGCAACCGTCATCATGAGGGACGAGGACTGAAGGTTTCGTAAACCATGGGCGGGAGCGGCGAGCGTCCGCAAGATGCAGCCGCGGCGTCGGTGCGCTCCCTCCCCCGCTTGCGGGAGAGGTGCACCTTGCGGCGCCTATTCCCCATTCCAGCCGCAGGCCCTGAGCTTCTCGTGCATATGCGGCGGCGCCGGCGCCACGACGCGGACCGGCTCCTTGTTCCGGGAGATCGGCACCACGATCTCGCGGGAATGCAAATGCAGCTTCGGCTCGCCGAAGCGCGGGCCGTTGCCGTAAATGTTATCGCCGAAGATCGGCCAGCCGGTCGCGGACGAATGTACCCGCAATTGATGGGTCCGCCCCGTGACCGGTTCCATGGCGAGCCAGGTGAAACCGTCGCCGCGGCCCATCACCTTCCAGTTCGTGATCGCCTTTTGCCCTTCCGGGTCCGGCTTCTGCCACCAGCCGCGCTCGGCATTGAGCCGGCCGAGCGGCATGTCGATGGTTCCTTCGTCTTCGGTGGGGCCGCCCTCGACCACGGTCCAGTAGGTCTTGCCGATCTTGCCGTGCTTGAAGAGCAGGCCGAGCGAGGCGGTCGCCTTGCGATGGCGGCCGAGCACGAGGCAGCCGGAGGTGTCCTTGTCCAGCCTATGGGCCAGCACCGGCGGCCGCGGCAGGCCGAAACGCAGCGCGTCGAAGGAATCCTCCAGATTGGCGCCGCCCTTGGGGCCGCGATGCACGGGAAGGCCGGCCGGCTTGTCGATGATCAGCATCAGGCCGTCGCGATGGAGCACGCGGGCCATGATCTCGTCGGCGGACAATTGGGGAACATCGAGCAATTGCAGGACTTTCGGTCAAGTCTTTCGTTTGGAAGCCGGAACGGCTAACACACCGCCACCATGAACGATACCACGTCAGATCCCCCCAAGCTGAGCTGGTGGCGCCGCCTGTCCAACGGGCTGAAGCGCACCTCGTCCTCGCTCGGGACCGCGGTCGCCGACCTCGTCACCAAACGCAAGCTGGACCGCGCCATGCTCGACGACATCGAGGACGTGCTGCTGCGCGCCGACCTCGGCACGTCAGTCGCGGTGCGGATCGCGGACGCCGTCGGCACCGGTCGCTACGACAAGGCGATCTCGGCCGACGAGGTCAAGGACGTCGTCGCGACCGAGGTCGAGAAGGTGCTGTCGCCGGTGGCAAAGCCGCTCGTGATCGACGCGGGGAAGAAGCCGTTCGTCATCCTCGTGGTCGGCGTCAACGGCTCCGGCAAGACCACCACGATCGGAAAGCTCTCGCAGAAATTCGCCTCCGAAGGCCGCAAGGTGATGCTGGCCGCCGGCGACACGTTTCGCGCGGCAGCGATCGAGCAGCTCAAGGTGTGGGGCGAGCGGACGAAGACGCCCGTCATCGCGGGGGCGCAAGGCTCGGATTCGGCGAGCCTCGCCTTCAACGCGCTCACCGCGGCGAAGGAGCAGGGCATCGACGTGCTCCTGATCGACACCGCCGGGCGTCTGCAAAACAAGGCCGAGCTGATGAACGAGCTCGAAAAGGTCGTGCGCGTCATCCGCAAGGTGGACGACACTGCGCCGCATGCCGTCCTGCTGGTGCTTGATGCTACCGTCGGCCAGAACGCGCTGTCGCAGGTCGAGGCGTTCCATCGCACCGCCGGGGTCACCGGCCTCGTGATGACCAAGCTCGACGGCACCGCGCGCGGCGGCATCCTGGTGGCGCTCGCGGAGAAATTCAAACTGCCGGTGCACTTCATCGGCGTCGGCGAAGGCGTCGACGATCTCGCGCCGTTCACCGCGCGCGACTTCGCCCGCGCCATCGCCGGAATCGAAAGCTAGAGATGGACAAGACCCAGCCGCATCCGCTGTTCAAGCTGGCGACCGAGCTCGGTCCGCTGCTCGTGTTCTTCTTCGTCAATGCGAAGTTCAATCTGTTCGCGGCGACCGGCGCCTTCATGGTCGCGATCGTGGCGGCGATGGCGGCGTCCTATGTGGTGACGCGCCATATCCCGATCATGGCGATCGTCACCGGCGTGATCGTGCTGGTGTTCGGCACGCTGACCCTGGTGCTGCACGACGAGACCTTCATCAAGCTCAAGCCGACCATCATCTACGGCCTGTTCGCCGCGATCCTCGGCGGCGGCCTGCTGTTCGGCCGCTCCTTCATCGCCGTGATGTTCGACCAGATGTTCAATCTGACGCCGCAGGGCTGGCGCATCCTGACCCTGCGCTGGGCGCTGTTCTTCGCCGGCATGGCCGTGCTGAACGAGATCATCTGGCGCACGCAAAGCACCGACTTCTGGGTGAACTTCAAGGTGTTCGGGGTCACCCCGCTGACCATGATCTTCGCCGTCGCCCAGATGCCGCTGACCAAGCGCTATCACCTCGAGCCGGTGTCACTGGAGGCCAGCGAGGCCGAAGCGGGGGACGTGAGCAAGGGGTAGCGGCCGGCTCCGGCCGGGGCCTCCACCACCCTCTATTCACGCTGACGTGCACTTCACGCGCGCAACTGACCGGATCGAGCCACGCGTCCGGCGGGTTCCTTCATCGCTCTGTAACCGCAAGCTGAGATTCTTCAGCTCCGGACCTTGTCCGAACGGTCGCAGGCGATAGCCTCTGGTCGTGAAGAGAGGGTGGCACGCCGGAGGGCCCGGTGATGGGTGCAAAACAGGACCAGACCGCTGAACACCTGATTCAGTACCTCCGGCAACTCGCTCCGCAGGTCCGGCGCCGCCTGCTTGCCGAACTGGAGCGGCTGCACCTCCTCGGCGAGGACATCCCGCATTCCGAGCCGTTGATCGCGGCGCTGCGTGCCGAGTTTCGCAACACGGGCCCGAACCACTACCGCGTCGGAAATCCCTCACGTTACTTCTTCGAGCCGCTCGAGCCGGTGCTGGTGGACAGCGCGCCGGAACGGGCCAATAGCGGACAGATCGCCCGTGGATCGCTCGCACCGATCTGGAGCCTTGTGACCGAGCAATTGCTGCGCAGTATGGCCGCCGACTACATCGCCAACGCGACGAAGGCCATCTCTGCCGACAAGCAGCCCGAGGCGCGGCAGATGGCCCAGGCGTTCCAGAAGAAGGTGCTGACCTCTCTCAACGGCCAGCTTGGGTCTGCCGAGGGCGCAGCCGGCATTCGCGACGGGCTGATGGCCTATACCAGCTCCCATGCGACGTTCGATGACCTCAAGAAGATGCTGCGCTGTCTCGACCTGCAGCGGGAGCTCGACGAGTTTGCCCGTGCGCTTGCGCCGAAGATTGCCCGGCTCGAGGGCGCCAGCCTCGACAAGGTCCTTGGCCTCCTCAGCACGCTCAAGTCCAGGCGCGCCGATGCCGTGCCGTTCGCGCTCACGATCGTCGCAAGGCGCCTGGAAAGTTCGTGGGAGCTGCTGTCGCTCGCGACCGCGACATCAGACGACCGGGCTGCGGCGCGGATCGCGGCGGGCCCCTTCGCGATCGCGGTTTCGATGGTGCTCGATCAGATCGAGCAGAAGCACCACCTCCTGCTCTTCGCGCTCAGGAACAATCGCCCGGTGCGGGCCAGGGAGATCGTGAGCGAGATCTACCGGATCGAGCAGGCGCTGCGAACGCAGATCGAGCTCAAGGGGTCCGGCTGGGCCCAGCGCCTCGATGAGCTGATGACGGATGTCCAAGCCGCCGTCGACGCGGAGGTCAGCAGCATTCCCGGCGATCACCGGCACCTGACGCACATTCTGGAATCGCCGCGGCTGCGCCCGGACGATTCCTTCGGCCACAAGGTCGGCCATATCTTCGAGAAGGGCTGGGATGTCGTCGCTGGCCTGCTCGCGGGCCACACGGACCCGACCCATCGTCGCGACAACGTGCCGTGAACTCACGCCCTCGGGCAGCTTGTCCGCGCCAGGTCAGCTTCCTGCCTTGAGCGCCTTCTCCAGCTCCGGCATCAGCACCGTCTTGAGGTTTTGCGCCGTGACCGGGCCGACCAGCTTGTAGACGATGGTGCCCTCGCGGCCGACGACGAAGGTTTCCGGCACGCCGTAGACGCCCCATTCGATCGAGGCGCGGCCGTTGGCGTCCACGCCGACGCGGCCGAACGGGTTGCCGTAGCGGCCGAGGAAGCGGCGCGCATTGTCGGCCGTGTCCTTGTAATTGATGCCGACCAGCTGGAAGCGCTTGTCTTTTGCCAGTTCGGTCAGGAGCGGTGCTTCGTCATGACACGGCACGCACCAGGACGCCCAGACATTGACGAGACTGACCTTGCCCTTGAACGCGGCGGGATCGAGCCCCGGCACGTGCGCGTTGTCGGTCTGCAGTCCCTCGAGTGGCGGCAGCACGGTCTGCGGCACCGGACGACCGATCAGCGCGGAGGGGATCCGCGAGATATCGCCGCTGCCGAGCCGGAACCAGAACAGCAGCGCGAGTCCGATGAAGGCGATCAGCGGCAGCACCATCAGGAAGGTGCGGCGCTGCGGCGGCGCGGAGGCAGGTTGATCGGTCATCGCAATTCCGTCGCGCTGCGGCCGGAACGGCGCGTGATGCCGCGCTCCTCCAGCTCGCGCAGGCGCTGCGTCTGGTTGCGATGGTCGAGCGCGATCCAGCCGATCAGGATCGCGACCACGAGGGCCGCGGCGGCATAGGACGTCACGATGAAGGAGGCATAGGGACCCAGCGACATGATCATGCGGCCCCGACTTCGTTCGACGCGTTTTGTCCGCGCGCGCCGGCACCGATCTCGCTCGAGAACGCGACACGGCTCGCCTGCATCATCTGCAGCGAGCGGACGCGGCGGCGCAGGATCTCGTTGCGCATCGCGGCCAGATGCAGCGTGACGAACAGCAGCGTGAAGGCGATCGCCATCACCAGCAGCGGAATCAGGAAGGATTTGTCGAGGGCCGATCCGCCCATGCGCATCACCGAGGCGGGCTGGTGCAGCGTGTTCCACCAGTCGACGGAGAATTTGATGATCGGCAAATTGATAGCGCCGACCAGGGTCAGCACCGCGGCGGCGCGGGCCGCGCGCGAGGGATCGTCGACCGCGCGCCACAGCGCCATCAGGCCGAGATACATCAAAAATAGAATCAGCACCGAGGTGAGCCGCGCGTCCCATTCCCAATAGGTGCCCCACATCGGCCGGCCCCACAGCGAGCCCGTGAGCAGCGCGAGGAAGGTGAAGGCGGCGCCGATCGGCGCGGCCGCCTTGGCGGCGACGTCGGCGAGCGGATGACGCCACACCAGCGTGCCCAGCGAGGCGATGCTCATCACGCCCCAGACGAACATCGACAGCCAGGCATTGGGCACGTGGATGAACATGATCTTCACCGTCGCGCCCTGCTGGTAGTCGTCGGGTGCGAGCGCGGCTTGATAGAGACCGATCGCGAGCAGGACGACGGTCGCGGCCGCAAGCCACGGCAGGACCCGCGCTGTCAGCGCGAGGAACCGCGTGGGGTTGGCGAGGTCGATCAGTGTCATGGTACCCTGATAATCGTCGATGGCCGCTCAGGCAATCAGCACGAAAGCGAGGGACGAAAGTTGATCGGGGTCAAGGTCGGCCGAGCCCATCCTAATCAAGTCCATGCCGCAGGCTCGCCGCGGCTGCGAAGGGACCGACCACGAGGCTGACCAGCGACAGCGCGCACAGGATCGAGAACGGCGCGCCGAAGGTCATCGGGCCGACGATCACGGCCTGCGAGGCCGCCACGCCGAAAATCAGCACGGGAATCGACAGCGGCAGCACCAGCACCGCCATCAGCAGCCCGCCGCGGTGCAGCGTCACCGCCAGCGCCGCGCCGATCATGCCGGTAAACGTCAGCGCCGGGGTACCCGCCAGAAGCGTCAGCGCCACCGCGCCGGTCGCGACCATGTCGAGGTTGAGCAGGAGGCCGAGCACGGGGGTTGCGACAATCAGCGGCAGGCCGGCGGCCAGCCAATGCGCCAGTGCCTTGGCGGCACAGGCGAGTTCCAGCGGCGTCCGGCTCATCGTGATCAGGTCGAGCGAGCCGTCCTCGTGGTCGGCCATGAACAGCCGGTCGAGGGTGAGCAGGCTCGCCAGCAGCGCTCCGAGCCAGAGGATGGCCGGCCCCAGCCGCGACAGCAGCGCCAGATCGGGCCCCACCGCGAACGGCATCAGCACCACCACGGTCAGGAAGAACAGCACCCCGATCAGCGCCCCGCCGCCGACGCGGAGCGCGATCCGGATGTCCCGGCGGATGATGGCGGACAGGGCGGTCATGAGGTGGCCCTTCTGGCGAAGCGGCCATGGGAGTCGGGCTGGCGCTGCGGGGACGGTGCGCTCCCTCCCCCGCCTGCGGGGGAGGGGTGGGGAGAGGGTATCTCGGCAACGAAGATTCCCCCTGAGGATAGAACCCTCACCCGGCGCCATGGCCGATGCAAAGCATCGGCGTTTTCTAGGGACGGCGGCCAGGGGCCGCCTATGCCGGCCTCTCCCGCAAGCAGGGAAGGCGAGGGGACGGAGCGGCCGCCACCTGGCCGCTCGGAAAGCTGAGGGTGGGGCCGCATCACGCCACACCCCCAATCCGCAGCTCCCGCGATTCAATCCCCAACGGCGCGTGGGTCGCCGCGACGATCATGCCGCCGCGCGACAGGTGCTCGCGCATCAGGCCGCCGAACATGTCCTGTCCCGCCACATCCAGCGCGTTGGTCGGCTCGTCCAGCAGCCAGACCGGGCGGCGGACAGTCAGCAGGCGCGCCAGCGACAGGCGGCGGCGCTGGCCGGCCGACAGGAAGCCGGCGGGCAGGTGGGTGGCGTGCGCGAGGCCGACGATGGCGAGGCTCTCGGCGAAGTCAAAACGCTCGCCGCCGAGAAATTCGGCCCAAAAGGTCAGATTTTCGGCCACGCTGAGCGCCGGCTTGAGGGCATCGCGATGGCCGAGATAGTGGCACTGCTCGGGCAGCGTCAGCTCGGGATCGCCGCCCGCCAGCGCGATCTTGCCATCCGCCGGCACGAGCAGGCCGGCGATCAGCCGCAGCAGCGAGGTCTTGCCCGATCCGTTGCGGCCGACGACTGCCACGGCCTCGCCGGAGACCGCGGCGAAATCGAGCCCGGCGAACACCTGGCGGCCGCCCCGCACGCAGGCGACCCCGTGTCCGAAGAGCTGCATCTCGCCTTGTTTCAGGTCACTCAAAGCCGGGCCTCAGGAAAACTTGGGGTAGCGCATGGGAATTTTTGGCTGGCGGTTGCTGCGGCACGATTGTGGCTGTGGCGGCGCGGTTAGAAAGCTTCTATAAGCCCGGAACTACTTGATGCAGCAACTCAACCTGCCCCCGCAAGCGGCCCAGCCTAGATGTGCTGACGGTGTTAAAATACCCTGCCGGGTATAACTAACAATTGGGATTTCCTACATGACCTCGCTCGACAGCTTCAAATGCAAAAAGACCCTCAAGGTCGGCGCCAAGACCTATGTCTATTACAGCCTGCCCACGGCCGAGAAGAATGGTCTGAAGGGAATTTCCAAACTTCCCTACTCGATGAAGGTCCTGCTCGAGAACCTGCTGCGCAACGAGGACGGCCGTTCGGTCAAGAAAGAGGACATCGTCGCCGTCTCGAAATGGCTGCGCAAGAAGTCGCTGGAGCATGAAATTGCGTTCCGCCCGGCGCGCGTGCTGATGCAGGACTTCACCGGCGTGCCCGCGGTGGTCGATCTCGCCGCGATGCGCAACGCGATGCAGAAGCTCGGCGGCGACGCCGAGAAGATCAATCCGCTGGTGCCGGTCGACCTCGTCATCGACCATTCCGTGATCGTGAACTTCTTCGGCGACAACAAGGCTTTCGGCAAGAACGTCACCGAAGAGTACAAGCAGAACCAGGAGCGCTACGAGTTCCTGAAGTGGGGCCAGAAGGCGTTCTCGAACTTCTCCGTCGTGCCGCCCGGCACCGGCATCTGCCACCAGGTCAATCTCGAATATCTCTCCCAGACGGTGTGGACCAAGAAGGAGAAGATGACGGTCGGCAAGAAGACCGGCACCTTCGAGGTCGCATACCCTGACTCGCTAGTCGGCACCGACTCCCACACCACCATGGTCAACGGTCTGGCCGTGCTCGGCTGGGGCGTCGGCGGCATCGAGGCGGAAGCCTGCATGCTCGGCCAGCCGCTGTCGATGCTGCTGCCCAACGTCGTCGGCTTCAAGCTGAAGGGCGCGATGAAGGAAGGCGTCACCGCGACCGATCTCGTGCTGACAGTCACGCAGATGCTGCGCAAGCTCGGCGTGGTCGGCAAGTTCGTCGAGTTCTTCGGCCCCGGTCTCGACAATCTCTCGGTCGCCGACAAGGCGACGATCGCCAACATGGCGCCCGAATATGGCGCGACCTGCGGCTTCTTCCCGGTCGATGCCGCCGCGATCGACTACCTCAAGACGTCGGGGCGCGCCGCGCCACGCGTCGCGCTGGTGCAGGCCTATGCCAAGGCGCAAGGGCTGTTCCGCACCGCCAAGTCGCCCGATCCGGTGTTCACGGAAACGCTGACGCTCGATCTCGCCGACGTCGTGCCGTCGATGGCCGGTCCGAAGCGCCCCGAAGGCCGCATCGCGCTGCCGTCGGTCGCCGAAGGCTTTTCGCTCGCGCTCGGCACCGAATACAAGAAGGCCGAGGAGCCCAACAAGCGCTTTGCCGTCGAGGGCAAGGATTTCGAGATCGGCCATGGCGACGTCGTGATCGCCGCCATCACCTCCTGCACCAACACCTCGAACCCGAGCGTCTTGATCGGCGCCGGCCTCTTGGCCCGTAACGCCGCCGCGAAGGGCTTGAAGGCAAAACCGTGGGTGAAGACCTCGCTCGCCCCGGGTAGCCAGGTCGTCGCGGGCTATCTCGCCGATTCCGGCTTGCAGAAGGATCTCGACAAGGTCGGCTTCAACCTGGTCGGCTTCGGCTGCACCACCTGCATCGGCAATTCCGGTCCGCTGCCCGAGGAGATCTCGAAGTCGATCAACGACAACGGCATCGTCGCCGCCGCCGTGCTCTCCGGCAACCGCAACTTCGAAGGCCGCGTCTCGCCCGACGTGCAGGCGAACTATCTCGCTTCGCCCCCGCTGGTCGTCGCCCACGCGCTCGCGGGCAGCGTTACCAAAAACCTTGCCGTCGAGCCGATCGGCGAGGGCAAGGACGGCAAGCCGGTGTACCTCAAGGACATCTGGCCCACGACGAAGGAAATCAACGCCTTCATGAAGAAGTTCGTGACCTCGACGATCTTCAAGAAGAAGTATGCCGACGTGTTCAAGGGCGACGCCAACTGGCGCAAGATCAAGACGGTCGAGAGCGAGACCTATCGCTGGAACATGTCTTCGACCTACGTGCAGAACCCGCCCTATTTCGACGGCATGAAGAAGGAGCCGGAGCCGGTCACCGACATCGTCGAGGCGCGCATCCTCGCCATGTTCGGCGACAAGATCACCACCGACCACATCTCGCCGGCCGGTTCGATCAAGCTCACCTCGCCCGCTGGCAAATATCTCAGCGAGCACCAGGTGCGTCCCGCCGACTTCAACCAGTACGGCACGCGCCGCGGCAACCATGAAGTGATGATGCGCGGCACCTTCGCCAACATCCGCATCAAGAACTTCATGTTGAAGGGCGCCGACGGCAACATCCCCGAAGGCGGTCTCACCAAGCACTGGCCCGACGGCGAGCAGATGTCGATCTACGACGCCGCGATGAAGTACCAGCAGGAGCAGGTGCCGCTGGTGGTGTTCGCCGGCGCCGAATACGGCAACGGCTCCTCGCGCGACTGGGCTGCCAAGGGCACGCGTCTGCTCGGCGTGCGCGCCGTGATCTGCCAGAGCTTCGAGCGCATCCATCGCTCCAACCTGGTCGGTATGGGCGTGCTGCCGCTGACCTTCGAGGAAGGCACCTCCTGGTCGTCGCTCGGCCTGAAGGGCGACGAGAAGGTCACGTTGCGCGGCCTGCAGGGCGACCTCAAGCCGCGTCAGAAGCTGACCGCCGAGATCGTCTCCGGCGACGGCTCGTTGCAGCGCGTTTCGCTGCTCTGCCGCATCGATACGCTGGACGAGCTCGACTACTACCGCAACGGCGGTATCCTGCACTACGTGCTGCGCAAGCTCGCGGCCTAAGCGCGGATTTGTGAACGGTGGCTCACTGCGAAGTGAGTAGAAGGTTAAATGAAGGCGGCCTATCACAAGGCCGCCTTTCATGCGTTTGCGGCACGTTCGGATGGGCCCGCGCGGCGGAAAACGGTCCTTGGGCGGTTATCTGGGCGGATGAAGTATCGTGCCCCGTAAGACTACGGTGACCATCAGGCGATAAGATCCCCCTCCACGAGTGACGGTGTGTGACGTTCGACATGACAACAATGACGGCTTCTCATCTGGTTTCACGTTGGTCCGGTGCCCTCTGGTCGAGTGCTCTCGGTCTTTGTGCCATCGTCGCCGTCGTCGTTCCCGCCTCTGCCGATCCCCGCGCCGTTGTCGAATTGTTTACCTCGCAAGGCTGCTCCTCCTGTCCGCCCGCCGATCAGATCATCGGCGATCTCTCCAAGGATCCGTCGATCATCGCGCTGAGCATGCCGATCGACTATTGGGACTATCTCGGCTGGAAGGACACGCTGGCGGATTCGCGCTTCTCTGCACGACAGCGTGCCTATTCGAAGATGCGCGGCGACCGCGAGGTCTACACCCCGCAGGTCGTGGTCAACGGCTCCACCCATGTCATCGGCAGCGACCGTACCAGCATCGAGAATGCGATCGGCAAGACCGACAAAGGTGTGGGCGTGATGAGCGTGCCGGTGACGATGTCGCTCGCGGGCAAGCAGATCAACGTCTCGGTGGCCGCGAGCAAAGAGCCGGCCGTCTCGCATGGCGAGGTTTGGATCTGCTCGATCGCCAAGTCGGTCCCGATCGCAATCACCCGCGGCGAGAATCGCGGGCAGCAGGTCACCTATCACAACGTGGTGCGCAACCTGCTCAAGGTCGGTGACTGGACCGGACGTTCGGAAAGCTGGACGGTGCCGATCGAGAATTTGACGCGCGACGGCGTCGACGGCGCGGTGGTCTACGTCCAGGACGGCAGCCGCGAGCGGCCGGGCCCGATGCTCGGCGCGGCGTACACGTCGCTGCATTGAAGTAAGCACAGCATCTCGGCAATTGTTGCTCGTCATTCCGGGCGCGCGAAGCGCGAGCTAGGGTGCGCAATTGCGCAACTGAGAATCCATCTATCTATGGACGAGCTGAGAAATGGATTCTCAGATGCGCAATTGCGCATCGTAGTTCGCGCCAAGAGGCGCGCCTCGGAATGACAGCGCGCCAGCAACATCCCGACACAAACAAAAAAGGACCAACTTGCGTTGGCCCTCCTTGTCGTGCGTACAGACCCGATCCTGTTCGACCCCGGGGGGCTGGGGGCTGAGGAATCCGGAACCAAAAGGACCGGGTCAACGCACATGAATCTTTTCGCAGTGCAGGGCGGCAGTCGCTAGGCGGAAAAGCGGCGAGACTATGATTCCTTCTAACGATCCCGTGACGGTTTGCCGCGACAGAGTTCCACCTTTGCGTGTGCCCGGCATCGCACCTGATTCGATCGGTTGAATGAAGGCGGGCGAGTTCCATCAAGAGCCTTGCAGCGAGGGACGGATGGCGCAATCATACCATTGTCATGCTCCGGTTCCGGGGACGGTTCGCGGACTGGGTTCAAGTCGTGCGATGAGGAGGCTCTCCATGAGTCTGATGTCGGAGGATGCCGATCCGAGCGAGCAGCGCGCGGCGGCGCGCCCCGCCGCTGCGAATGCGCAACAACTGAGCCGGGTGACGTTCAACCGGCTCGAGCTGCACCGCATTCTCAATCTCTACGGCCGCATGGTCGCCGACGGCGAGTGGCGCGATTACGCCATCGACTTCCTGAAGGACCGCGCGGTGTTCTCGGTCTATCGCCGTGCCTCGGAAGTGCCGATCTATCGCATCGAGAAGGATCCACGGCTGGCGCGCAAGCAGGGCATGTACAGCGTGATCTCGGCGACGGGCCTGATCCTGCGCCGCGGCCACGAGCTCGAGCGCGTGCTGCTGGTGATCGACCGGAAACTGGCGGTGGTGTAGCCACTGACCCCGTTGCCCGAATGGAGCGACGCGCAATCCGGGCCGTTGTAGCAGCGGATGGACCTGTCCCGGATTGCGCTTCGCTCCCTCCGGGCTACAAGAGCTTCCTACTTCCCCGGCACCGTGCTCGCGCCCTCGCCGAGGTCGCGCTGCATCATCACCGTGTCCAGCCAGCGGCCGAATTTCAGCCCGACATTGCGATGCGTGCCGATCATCTTGAAGCCGCCCTTGGTGTGCACGCCGATCGAGCCGGCATTGGCGGAATCGCCGATCACCGCGATCATCTGGCGAAAGCCGCGCGCCTCGCATTCGGCGACCAGCCGCTCCAGCAACGCTGAGCCGACGCCGCGGCGATGGAAGGCGGGATCGAGATAGATCGAGTTCTCGACCGTGAAGCGATAGGCCGGCCGCGGCCGGTAGGCGCCGGCATAGGCATAGCCGGCAACGCGGCCGTCGAGCATGGCGACGAAATAGGGATAGCCGCCATCGACAAGCGCGCGATAGCGGCGCGTCATCTCCGAGAGGTCGGGCGGCTCCAGCTCGAACGTGGCGGTGCCCTCGCGGACGGCCTGCTGGTAGATGGCGGTGATGGCGGGAAGGTCGGCCTCGGTTGTGGGCCGGATGTCTGCTGCGGTCATGGGGCGAAGATTAAAGCGTTCCCGGGACGGCTGGAAGAGGCGAACGGCCTTTCCACGTCGTCATTGCGAGCGAAGCGAAGCAATCCAGAAATGCATCTGCGGAGGGACTCTGGATTGCTTCGCGGACTTCGTAATGAAGGGAAAGGCATCTCTTGTAGCCCGGATGGAGCGCAGCGAAATCCGGGACAGGTATATCGGCTGATGCGACGTTCCCGGATTGCGCTGCGCTTCATCCGGGCTACGGGAACGGTGCTCCCGCCCAAACAAAAACCCCGGCCTTTCGGCCGGGGTTCGTGTCGTTCGCTCTGTCCGTCGCTTAGTCGCGCTGGCCGAGCAGCTGCAGCAGCAGCGTGAACAGGTTGATGAAGTTCAGGTACAGCGACAGGGCGCCGGTGATGGCCGCACGCTCTGCGATGTCACCGCCGGCCGAGGCATAGCCGTAGATGTAGTCGTTCTTCAGCCGCTGGGTGTCCCAGGCGGTGAGGCCCGCGAACACCAGCACGCCGACCACCGACACGATGAACTGCAGCATCGAGCTCGCCAGGAACAGGTTCACCAGGCTCGCGATGATGATGCCGATCAGGCCCATGAACAGGAACGAGCCCATGCCGGTCAGGTCACGCTTGGTGGTGTAGCCGTAGAGGCTCAGCGCACCGAAGGTCGCCGCGGTGATGAAGAACACCCGCACGATCGAGGTGTGGGTGAACACCAGGAAGATCGACGACAGCGAGATGCCCATCAGCGCCGCGAACACCCAGAACAGGATCTGGGCCGTCGAGGGCGCGAGACGGTTGATGCCCGCCGAGATCACGAACACCATGGCCAGCGGCGCGAGCATGAACAGCCATTTCAGCGGGCTGACGAACATCGCGTAGCCGAACGGCGTCAGGAACAGCTTGCCGACGCGGACGGATTCCGCCGTCGGAACGTCGGTCACGGCAGCCATGTAGACGCCGAGCGCGGCCAGGCCGGTGATGGCGAGGCCGATGCTCATGTAGTTGTAGATGCGCAGCATGTAGGCGCGCAGGCCGGCATCGACCGTCGCGGCGTCAACACGCCCGGCGGCCCTGCCGAAAGGAGAAGCGTAGTTACGGTCTAGGTCCGACATGGTCGAATTCCCGTTGGTTGGTCCGGTCCGGCACTGGGGTCGCCGTGCCGCCGGTTCGTCAAACTCTATCTCGGATACCGATGCCAACCGACTAAATTTTGGCTAACAATCGGGGCTCCGAACCCACTCGATATGTGGGAAACTAACACATTCGCTGCAACCTTCCACGCGCGGCTGAATGTCGCCCTTGGCGGCAATCCTGACGCGAACCTGACGAGCAGTCGTAGTTAATCGCGGGAATCGTGCGATTCCGCATCAATGCGGCCAGCCGCTACCATTTGTCACAAATTCCGCAACACCGTGGCGGGCTTTTTGTTCAATGCCAGCAGCGTGCCTGCGAGCCCGAGCCCGACCGTAACGACGAGCGCGGCCGCGACGACTCCGGCCGCGCTGCCGGCCTGCCAGACGAAGCTCAGCGTCATCAGCCGCGTCACGATCATCCAGGCAGCCAAGCTGCCGGAGATCACGCCGAACAATGCGGTGGCGAGCCCAATCAGGAGATATTCGAGCGCATAGGCGCTCAGCAGCCGCAGCCGCGTCGCGCCCAGCGTTTTCAGGATCACGGCATCGTAGACCCGGTGGCGATGGCCGGCGGCGAGAGCCCCGCCCAGCACCAGGATCGCCGAGATCAGGGTCACCGCGCTGGCGCCGCGAATCGCCAGCGCCAGATTGGTCACCACCGCGCCGACCGTCTGCATCACCTCGCGCACGCGCACGCTGGTCACCATCGGATAGGCGTCGGCCACCTGCTTGATGATCTTGCCGTCGCCTGCCGCATTTCCGCCCGGTTCCGTCAGCGTCGCGATATGGGTGTGCGGCGCGCCCTTGAAGGCGTTCGGCGAGAACACGAGGACGAAATTGATGCCGAGTCCCTGCCAGTCGATGCTGCGCAGATTGCCGATTTTGGCCGGGATGTCGCGGCCGAGCACGTTGACCACGATCTCGTCGCCCAGCTTGAGGCCGAGGCCGTCGGCGATCTTCTTCTCCATCGACACCAGCGTCGGGCCGGAATAGTCGGCGCTCCACCATTCGCCCTCGACCACCTTGGAGCCTTTCGGCAGCTCGCCGGTGTAGGTCAGGCCGCGGTCGCTCTGCAGCACCCATTCGGAATCGGTCGACGGCTTGAGCTCCTCGGCGCGCAGCCCGCGCGCGGCGACGATGCGTCCGCGCAGCATCGGCACGTCCTCGACCGTCGCGCCGGGCGCGATCTTGCGCAGGTAAAGGTCGAACTGCTCGGCCTGCGCGCTCGGGATGTCGATGAAGAAGAAGGATGGCGCCTGGTCGGGGAGGGCCGCGAGGAACTGCCGCCGCAGATTGCCGTCGATCTGGGTGATGGTGACGAGCACGGCGAGCCCGAGGCCCAGCGACAGCACGACCGAGGGCGTCAGGGCGCCCGGTCGGTGGATGTTGGCGATCGCAAGCCGCAGCATCGGCAGCCGCGTCCGCGGCAGCCGCCGCGCGATACCCATCAGCAGCGCGGCAATGCCGCGCAGCAGGGCGAACACGACGACCGAGGAGGCCACGAACACCGCGGCGATGCGCTTGTCGAAGGAGAGCCCGATGACAACCGCGATCAGCAGCGCGATCACCACGCCCATGAACACGAGATAGCCCGCGCGTGGCCGGTGCCATTCCGAGCTGATGGTGTCGCGGAACAGCGCGGCCACCGGCACGTCGTGGACGCGTCCGAGCGGCCACAGGCCGAAGGCCAGCGCCGTCAGGAGGCCGTAGATGAAGGACAGCGCGAGCTCGTCGGCATGCACGGCCGGCACCACCGGCAGCGGCAGCAGCTTGCCGAACAGGCCGACGATGGCGAATGGCATCGCCGCGCCGAGCGCAAGGCCGATCACCGAGCCGATCGCGGCGAGCAGGAGGACCTGTGCGAGATAGATGCCGAACACGTCGCGCCCGGTGGCGCCCACGGCCTTGAGGGCCGCGATCACTTCGAGCCGGCGGTCGATATGGCTCTTCACGGCATTGGCGACGCCGACGCCGCCGACCAGCAGCGCGGCAAGTCCGACCAGCGTCAGGAACTGCGTGAAGCGGTTGATGTTGCGCTCGAGCTGCGGCGAGGCGTTGGAGCGGCTGCGGATCTCCCAGCCGGCTTGCGGCGCGGCGCTGCGCGCATCCGCGATGAAGGTTTCGGTGGCGCGCTCGTTGTTGGCGACGTCGGGCAGCTTCACCCGGTAGACCCAGCGCACCAGGCTGCCGGGCTGGATCAGGCCGGTGGCGCGCAAGGCCTCCTGGCTGATCAGGAAGCGCGGGCCGAAGCCGATGCCGCCGGCGAGCTTGTCGGGCTCGGCTTCGACGGTGGAGCGGATCTGGAAGGTCGCCGAGCCGATGGTGACGCGGTCGCCTGTCTTCAGCGACAGCCGCGCCAGCAGCGTCGGATCGGCGGCCGCACCGAACGCGCCGTCGCGCTCCGCGAGCACGTCCGACATCGGCAATTGCGGTTTCAGCGTCAGCTGGCCCAGCATCGGATAGGTGTCGTCGACCGCCTTCATCTCGACCAGTGCGAGCTGGCCGTCGGCCGCGCGCGCCATGCCGCGCAAGGTGGCGGCGGTCGACACGGCGCCGCGCGAGCGCAGGAAAGCGACCTCGTCGGGTTTCGCTTCGCGCTGAAACAGCACGAAGGAGACGTCGCCGCCGAGCAGCGTGCGGCCCTCGCGGGCCAGGCCGTCGGACAGGCTCGCCGACACCGAGCCAACGCCGGCGATCGCCATCACGCCGAGCGCGATGCAGGCGATGAAGACGTAGAAGCCGCGCAGGCCGCCGCGTAATTCGCGCAGCGCATAACGCAGCGAGAGCGCGACGCCGCCCGGCTTCGCGAAGGGTTCGGCAGCCGCGCTCATGCCGGCGCCGACTGCGTGTCGATGCGGCCCGAGCGCAGGCGGATCACGCGGTCGCAGCGATGCGCGAGCGAGGAATCGTGCGTCACCAGCACCAGGGTCATGCCGCGCTCGGCGTGCTTGCTGAACAGGAGATCGACGATCTGTTTTCCGGTGGCCTCGTCGAGATTGCCGGTCGGCTCGTCGGCAACGAGGATCGCGGGATCGGGCACCAGCGCGCGGGCCAGCGCCACGCGCTGCTGCTCGCCGCCCGAGAGCTGTGTCGGATAATGATGCAGGCGGTCGCCGAGCCCGACCGATTGCAGCTCCTGCGCCGCGCGCTTTGCCGCGTCGGGATTGCCGGCAAGCTCGAGCGGCACCGCGACATTCTCGAGCGCGGTCATGGTCGGGATCAAATGAAAGGACTGGAAGACGATGCCGACCTGGCGTCCGCGGAAGCGCGCCAGCGCGTCCTCGTCGAGGGCATTGAAAGGCGTGCCATTCACCACCACCTCTCCGCTATCAGGACGCTCCAGCCCCGCCATCACCATCAGCAGCGTGGATTTGCCCGAGCCTGACGGGCCGATCAGGCCGATCGTCTCGCTACGGCCGACTCGCAAGCTGATATCCTTGAGAATGTGAACGCGTGCCGCGCCCGTGCCCAATGAGAGATTGACGTTGGAGATGGCGATGGTGTCCGCCGTAGTGACGGCGAGCGAAGAGGGATCGATGCGAGTGTCCATGGTCCGGTCATATGGCAACTCCGATAGCGCGGTCGAGAGGCGTTACGGATTGTTCATGCAGATAGCCGTGTTGATGCTCGCCTTCATGACAATAGCGAACCCGGCCTGGGCGGACGCGACAAAACCGGTCAAGCTCGTCGTTCTCGGCGATTCCCTGAGCGCCGGTCTCGGCCTTCCGGCCCAGGAGGCATTCCCCCAGAAGCTTCAAAAAGCCTTGCAGGCCAAAGGCATAGCAGTCGACATGACCAATGCCGGGGTGTCCGGCGACACCACCTCCGGCGGCCGTGACCGGCTCGACTGGTCGGTGCCTGACGGAACCGACGGCGTCATCGTCGAGCTCGGCGCCAACGATGCACTTCGCGGCATCGATCCCGATTTGACGCGCGCCGCGCTCACCGACATCATCCAGCGGCTCAAGACGCGCAAGATTCCGGTCATGCTCTGCGGCATGCTGGCGCCGCCGAACTACGGCGCCGATTATGCCGCGCGCTTCAATTCGATTTATCCGGATCTGGCGAAAAAATTCGACGTGCCCCTCTATCCTTTCTTTCTTGAAGGAGTTGCGGCCGACGCCAAGCTCAACCAGGCCGACGGCATTCATCCGACCGCTCAAGGCGTCGACATCATCGTGGGCAACATCATGCCCACCGTCGAGGCATTCCTTGGCACGATCGCTGAGCAACGACGTTGAAAAGCATGCAGCGTCTCCTTCATACCCAGGGTTTTCCCGGGGTCAGGCGTGCGATGCTTCGCAGAGTCACACAACTGCGATAGGAATCAGGGTACCGGTGATTCGTCGCCGGCTCTAATTTGGATATGATCCTGCTCGAAGGATCGTACCCAAGCATCGGGAGTGCGAAACGATGCCGCGTTTGTTCACAGGTCTGGAAATTCCGGCCGAGATCGGCCAGTCGCTTTCCAACTTGAGGGGTGGCCTTCCCGGCGCCCGCTGGATCGATCCCGAAAATTACCACGTCACATTACGCTTCATCGGTGACATCGACGGCGTCTCTGCCAACGAGATCGCCTCGATGCTGTTTCGCGTCGATCGCAAGCCATTCGAAGTGAAGGTGCAGGGCCTGACCAGCTTCGGCGGCCGCAAGCCCCGCGCTGTCGTTGCGACCATCGCGCCGAGCAAGCCGCTGATGGAGTTGCAGGCCGAGCTCGAACGCATGATGCAGCGGATCGGTCTCAACCCGGAGGGCCGCAAGTTCATCCCGCACGTCACGCTCGCCCGGCTGCACGACGCCACCGACCGCGACGTCGCCGACTATCTCTCGCTGCGCGGCTATTTCCCGAGCAAGGCATTCATGGCCGAGCGCTTCGTGCTGTTCTCCTCGCGCGCCTCCACTGGCGGCGGACCGTATGTGGTCGAGGACGCCTACGAGCTGTGTGAGTAGCGGTCGCGCAACTCTCGTGCCCCGGACGCTGCGCAGCGCAAAGCGGTCGCAGCAGAGCCGGGGCCCATCTCTCTAAGGGCAATGACGAAACAGTGGGTCCGGCTCTGCGCAGCAGCGTTGCACGCTGCAGCGCGTCCGGGACACGAAACCGCATACCCCGTCCACCAAATGACGGCTTGCAATTTCCCCCGGTCTCTGGCGGTAAAGGGCCATGCTCTCGACCCCCAGTTCCCCATTCAGCGAAGCCTATCAGGCCCAGATCGCGTCAGGCGCGATCGAGCCGGATGCCGCGCAGGCCGAGGTTGCCGAGGCCTATGCGGCGCTCGACCTGCGGCTCGCAAGCTACAAGCCTGTCCGCAAGCAGGGGCTGCTCAGCCGCCTGTTCAGCAGCGACAAGGACGAGGCGCCGCGCGGGCTCTACATCCATGGCGAGGTCGGCCGCGGCAAGACCATGCTGATGGACCTGTTCTTCCAGCACGCGACCGTCGAGCACAAGCGGCGCGCGCATTTCCACGAATTCATGGCCGACGTGCATGAGCGCATCTATGATTATCGCCAGAGCATCGCGCGCGGCGAGATCGCCGACGGCGACGTCATCGCGCTGACCGCGAATGCGATCTTCGAGGAGAGCTGGCTGCTCTGCTTCGACGAATTCCACGTCACCGACATCGCGGACGCGATGATCCTCGGACGTCTGTTCGCAAAATTGTTCGAGCTCGGCACCGTCGTGGTCGCGACCTCCAACGTCGCGCCTGACGATCTCTACAAGGGCGGCCTGAACCGCTCGCTGTTCCTGCCTTTCATCAAGCAGATCACCGACCATATGGACGTCGCGCGGCTCGATGCGCGCACCGATTTCCGGCTGGAGAAACTTCAGGGCGTGCCGATGTGGCTGACGCCGGCGGATGCCGATGCGGACGCCGCCCTCGACCGCGCCTGGAAGCGGATGTCGGGCGGCGCCACCTGCCGCTCGCGCGACATCTCGATCAAGGGCCGCATCCTGCACGTGC
The DNA here is from genome assembly GCF_030272265.2 of Bradyrhizobium sp. 62B. Lineage (NCBI taxonomy): Bacteria > Pseudomonadati > Pseudomonadota > Alphaproteobacteria > Hyphomicrobiales > Nitrobacteraceae > Bradyrhizobium > Bradyrhizobium sp. 62B. Next base: position 395,424 of record NZ_CP092841.2, read on the forward strand.
CGTGCTCGGCCCATGGCGTGGCGCGGTTCTCGTTCGCCGATCTCTGCGAGAAGCCGCTGGGGGCATCTGACTACCTCAGGCTGGCGCACGACTATCACACCATCCTGGTCGACCATATTCCAGTGATGGACCTCTCCCAGCGCAATGCCGCCAAGCGCTTCATCACGCTGATCGACGCGCTCTATGACAATGCGGTGAAGCTGATGGCCTCGGCCGACGCCAACCCGATCTCGCTCTACCTCGCCAACGAGGGCGTCGAGGCCATGGAGTTCAAGCGCACCGCCTCGCGCCTGATCGAGATGAGCTCGGAATCCTATCTGGCGCTGGCTCACGGCCGCAAGGATTCCACCGCCAGCGGCTCCACCAAGGGCCTGGTGGAGACTTAAGTCCTATTTGCCAGCGCTGTCATTCCGGGGCGTCGCGAAGCGAGGGGCCCGGAATCCATTGCTCAGCGCGCTCTGCCGACCGAGGGATTCCGGGCTCGCGACTTTCGTCGCGCCCCGGAATGACAGGGCTGCGTGCCCGCGGCCGCGCCAAGCCCGACAATTGGGCATTGGGCGACTTGAACGGGGGAGGCGAAAGGGATAACCACCCGTCTCAGTTTTCCCCTCCTTACGTGTCTAAAGGACAGGCTCACATGGCGCGCGACAAGATTGCTTTGATTGGCTCCGGTCAGATCGGCGGAACGCTGGCTCACCTCATCGGCTTGAAGGAGCTGGGCGACGTCGTGATGTTCGACATCGCCGAGGGCGTGCCGCAGGGCAAGGCGCTCGACATCGCGCAGTCCTCGCCGGTCGACGGCTTTGACGCGCATTACACCGGCGCCAACTCCTACGAGGCGCTCGACAATGCCAAGGTCTGCATCGTCACCGCCGGCGTGCCGCGCAAGCCCGGCATGAGCCGCGATGACCTGCTCTCCATCAACCTCAAGGTCATGGAGCAGGTCGGCGCCGGCATCAAGAAGTATGCGCCCGACGCGTTCGTCATCTGCATCACCAACCCGCTCGATGCGATGGTGTGGGCGCTGCAGAAGGCTTCCGGCCTGCCGCACAAGAAGGTCGTCGGCATGGCCGGCGTGCTGGATTCGGCGCGCTTCCGCTACTTCCTCGCCGACGAGTTCAACGTCTCGGTCGAGGACGTCACCGCCTTCGTGCTCGGCGGCCATGGCGACACCATGGTGCCGCTGGTGAAGTATTCCACCGTTGCCGGCATCCCGCTGCCCGACCTCGTCAAGATGGGCTGGACCTCGCAGGCGCGCCTCGACGAGATCGTCGACCGCACCCGCAACGGCGGCGCCGAGATCGTCAATTTGCTCAAGACCGGCTCGGCCTTCTACGCGCCCGCCGCCTCCGCGATCGCGATGGCCGAGAGCTATCTGCGTGACAAGAAGCGCGTGCTGCCCTCGGCTGCGTATCTCAACGGCGAATACGGCGTGAAGGACATGTATGTCGGCGTGCCCGTCGTGATCGGCTCCAAGGGCGTCGAGCGCGTCGTCGAGATCGAGCTCGCCGGCAAGGACCGCGAGGCCTTCGACAAGTCGGTCGGTGCCGTGCAGGGCCTGGTCGACGCCTGCAAGAAGATCGCCCCCGATCTTCTCGGCCGCTAAGCCCAGCAATTCCCGCCGAAGCCCGAAAACCGGTCTTCGGCGGTTTCATTTCCGGGGCCCGGTTGTCGGGACAGGCTCCGGGTCGGCAGTCCAGAGATCGATGTCAAAGAATCCGGGTTGCAGTTCCTGTGGTATATGGTATGCCAGCCACAAGACTGAGGTGGGCCCTAGAGGTCACCGCCCGCGGGTTCAGGGAGCGACCATATGAATATCCATGAATATCAGGCCAAAGCGTTGCTGGGTGAGTTCGGCGTGCCGATCTCCAAGGGCGTGCCGGTCCTCAAGGCCGCCGACGCCGAAGCCGCCGCCAAGGCGCTGCCCGGTCCGGTCTATGTAGTGAAGAGCCAGATCCATGCCGGCGGTCGCGGCAAGGGCAAGTTCAAGGAAGCCTCGGCCGGAGACAAGGGCGGCGTCCGCATCGCCAAGTCGGCCGCAGAGGTCTCCGAATTCGCCAAGCAGATGCTGGGCGCGACGCTGGTGACGATCCAGACCGGCCCCGCCGGCAAGCAGGTCAACCGCCTCTACATCGAGGACGGCTCGGACATCGACAAGGAATTCTATCTCTCGCTCCTGGTCGACCGCGAGACCTCGCGCGTCTCGTTCGTCGTCTCGACCGAAGGCGGCGTCAACATCGAGGACGTCGCGCACAACAATCCCGAGAAGATCGTCACCTTCTCCGTCGATCCCGCCACCGGCATCATGGGCCATCACGGCCGCACGGTCGCCAATGCGCTCAAGCTCTCCGGTGACCTCGCCAAGCAGGCCGAGAAGCTCACCGCGCAGCTGTTCACCGCCTTCGTCGCCAAGGACATGGCGATGCTGGAGATCAATCCGCTGGTCGTGACCAAGCAGGGCCAGCTCCGCGTGCTCGACGCCAAGGTGTCGTTCGACGACAACGCGCTGTTCCGTCACCCCGAGGTGCTCGCGCTGCGCGACGAGACCGAGGAAGACGCCAAGGAGATCGAGGCGTCCAAATACGACCTCAACTACGTCACGCTCGACGGCAACATCGGCTGCATGGTCAACGGCGCCGGTCTGGCCATGGCGACGATGGACATCATCAAGCTCTACGGCATGTCGCCCGCCAACTTCCTCGACGTCGGCGGCAGCGCCAGCAAGGAGAAGGTCGCAGCCGCGTTCAAGATCATCACCGCCGATCCCAACGTGAAGGGCATCCTGGTCAACATCTTCGGCGGCATCATGAAGTGCGACGTGATCGCCGAGGGCGTCACGGCGGCGGTTCGCGAAGTCGGCCTCAGCGTGCCCTTGGTGGTCCGCCTCGAAGGCACCAATGTCGAGCTCGGCAAGAAGATCATCCGTGAATCCGGACTGAACGTGGTGCCCGCCGACAATCTCGACGACGCCGCGCAGAAGATCGTGAAGGCCGTCAAGGGAGGCTAAGGCCATGGCCCAGGACCATCTCGCCGCATCATCTCCGCTTCCCGAGCATGCGCGCCTCGCCGCGTTCGCCGGCGAATGGGATGGCGAGGAGGTGGTCTTCCCGTCGCGCTGGACGGAGGGCGGGCCGGCGACATCGCGCACCGTCGCGCGCATGGACCTCAATGGGTTCTATCTGATCCAGGACAGTGTCCAGATGCGCGACGGCAAGCAGATCTTCGCCACGCACGGCCTCTTCACCTACGACCGCGACGACCGGACCTACAAGCTGTTCTGGTACGACTCGCTCGGCTACACGCCGCCCTCGCCCGCTTCCGGCGGGTGGGTCGGCCAGACCCTGACGCTGGTGCGCGGCTCGCTCCGCGGCAATGCGCGCCATGTCTACGAAATCATCGATGAGAATTCCTACTCGTTGAAGATCCAGTTCTCGCCGGATGCGGAAGGCTGGGCCGACGTGCTCACCGGCGTCTACCGCCGCATCCACTGACCCTCTCACTCCGTTAGTTTCGCGAAAGCAGACCTCATGTCCATCCTGATCGACAAGAACACCAAGGTCATCTGCCAGGGCTTCACCGGCAAGAACGGCACCTTCCATTCGGAGGCCGCGATTGCCTATGGGACCAAGATGGTCGGCGGCACCTCGCCGGGCAAAGGCGGCTCGACGCATCTGGGCCTGCCGGTGTTCGACACCGTGCGCGATGCGCGTGAGAAGACCGGCGCCGACGCGTCGGTGATCTACGTGCCGCCGCCGGGCGCGGCCGACGCGATCTGCGAAGCCATCGACGCCGAGATCCCGCTGATCGTCTGCATCACCGAAGGCATTCCTGTCATCGACATGGTGCGGGTCAAGCGCTCGCTGATCGGCTCCAAGTCGCGCCTGATCGGGCCGAACTGCCCGGGTGTCATGACCGCCGGCGAGTGCAAGATCGGCATCATGCCCGCCAACATCTTCAAGACCGGCTCGGTCGGCATCGTCTCCCGTTCGGGCACGCTGACCTATGAAGCCGTGTTCCAGACCTCCCAGGAAGGCCTCGGCCAGACCACCGCGGTCGGCATCGGCGGCGACCCGGTCAAGGGAACCGAGTTTATCGACGTCCTCGAAATGCTCCTGGCCGATCCCAAGACCGAATCGATCATCATGATCGGCGAGATCGGCGGTTCCGCCGAAGAGGACGCCGCCCAGTTCCTCAAGGACGAGGCCAAGCGCGGCCGCAAGAAGCCGATGGTCGGCTTCATCGCCGGCGTCACGGCCCCTCCCGGCCGCCGCATGGGCCATGCCGGCGCAATCATTTCGGGCGGCAAGGGCGACGCCGGTTCCAAGACCGAAGCGATGAAATCGGCAGGGATTACAGTGTCCCCGTCGCCCGCGCGCCTCGGCCACACGCTTGCCGAAAAGTTGAAAGGCTAATTCACTTCTTCGTACTTTTCCGGGCGAAGTTTCGCAGCAAATAGGGTAAAGGGTGCCTGTCGCGCCGAGCCTCTGCCGGGGAGCTCGGTGCCAGCGCCGTTTGTTATGCGCGAACCGAAATCGCCAGGAACTCAAGTATGTCTCGCCAGGACGCGAACGCAGCCTTTGCCCTGTCATCCTTTTTGCAGGGCACCAACGCCACCTACATCGACGAAATCTACGCCCGCTACCAGAAGGACCCCTCCTCGGTCGACGCCGAGTGGCAGGAGTTCTTCAAGAGCCTGAACGACGCGCCTGCTGACATCAGCAAGAACGCGGAAGGCCCGTCCTGGGAGCGCGACAACTGGCCGCTCACCCCGCAGGATGACCTGACCTCCGCGCTCGACGGCAATTGGGCGGAGGTCGAGAAGGCTGTCGGTGCCAAGATCGCCGCCAAGGCGCAGGCAAAGGGCGGTGACAAGGGCGGCGCCGGCCTCTCCTCTGGCGACCTGCTCCAGGCGACGCGCGACTCGGTCCGCGCCCTGATGCTGATCCGCTCCTACCGCATGCGCGGCCACTTCCACGCCAAGCTCGATCCGCTCGGCATCGAAGCCCAGCGCAACCGCGAAGAGCTCGACCCGCGCACCTACGGCTTCAGTGAAGCCGATTTCGACCGCAAGATCTTCCTCGATCACGTGCTCGGCCTCGAATACGGCACGCTGCGCGAGATCACCGCGATCTGCGAGCGTACCTACTGCCAGACGCTCGGCGTCGAGTTCATGCACATCAGCAACGCCGCGCAGAAGGCCTGGATCCAGGAGCGCATCGAGGGACCCGACAAGGAGATCTCGTTCACCCGCGAAGGCCGCCGGGCGATCCTGATGAAGCTGGTCGAAGCCGAAGGCTTCGAAAAATTCTGCGACACCAAGTTTACCGGCACCAAGCGCTTCGGCCTCGACGGCGGCGAAGCGCTGATCCCCGCGCTCGAGCAGATCATCAAGCGCGGCGGCAATCTCGGCGTGAAGGAAATCGTGCTGGGCATGCCGCATCGCGGCCGCCTCAACGTGCTGACGCAGGTGATGGGCAAGGCCCACCGCGCGCTGTTCCACGAGTTCAAGGGCGGCTCGGCCAACCCCGACGCAGTCGAAGGCTCGGGCGACGTGAAGTATCACCTCGGCGCCTCCTCGGACCGCGAGTTCGACGGCAACCGCATCCATCTGTCGCTGACGGCCAACCCCTCGCATCTCGAGATCGTCGATCCCGTCGTGCTCGGCAAGGTGCGCGCGAAGCAGGACCAGCACGGCGATCCGCCCGACATGCGTATCTCGGTGATGCCGCTCTTGATGCACGGCGACGCCGCGTTCGCCGGCCAGGGCGTGGTTGCCGAGTGCTTCGGCCTGTCGGACCTGAAGGGCTACCGTACCGGCGGCTCCGTGCACTTCATCGTCAACAACCAGATCGGCTTCACCACCTATCCGCGCTATTCGCGCTCCTCGCCCTATCCGTCGGACGTCGCGAAGATGATCGACGCGCCGATCTTCCATGTGAACGGCGATGATCCCGAAGCCGTGGTGTTCGCGGCCAAGGTCGCGACCGAATTCCGGCAGAAGTTCCACAAGCCGGTCGTCATCGACATGTGGTGCTATCGCCGCTACGGCCACAACGAGGGCGACGAGCCGGCCTTCACCCAGCCGGTGATGTACAAGCGGATCGCGGCCCATCCCTCGACGCTGACGCTCTACTCCAAGCGCCTGATCGCCGAAGGCGTGGTCACCGAGGGCGAGGTCGACAAGCTCAAGGCCGACTGGCGCGCCCGGCTCGATGCCGAGTTCGAGGCCGGCACCTCCTACAAGCCGAACAAGGCCGACTGGCTCGACGGCAAGTGGTCCGGATTCAAGATCGCCGATCAGGAAGAGGACGCCCGTCGCGGCGTCACCGGTGTCGACCTGCCCGTTCTCAAGGACATCGGCCGCAAGATCACCAAGGTGCCGGACGGTTTTCGCGTCCACCGCACCATCCAGCGCTTCCTCGACAATCGCGCGAAGGCGATCGATACCGGTGCCGGCATCGACTGGGCGACCGGCGAAGCGCTGGCGTTCTGCACGCTGCTGCAGGAAAACCACCATGTCCGTCTGTCCGGGCAGGATTCCGAGCGCGGCACCTTCTCGCAGCGCCATTCGGTCCTGATCGATCAGGAGACCGAGAACCGCTACACGCCGTTCAACCATCTCGGCAACGAGCAGGGCCATTACGAGGTCATCAACTCGCTGCTGTCGGAAGAAGCCGTGCTCGGCTTCGAATACGGCTATTCGCTCGCCGAGCCGAACACGCTGACGCTGTGGGAAGCGCAGTTCGGCGACTTCGCCAACGGTGCGCAGGTCGTGTTCGACCAGTTCATCTCCTCGGGCGAACGCAAATGGCTGCGCATGTCCGGCCTCGTCTGCCTCTTGCCGCACGGCTATGAGGGTCAGGGACCGGAGCACTCCTCGGCGCGCCTCGAGCGTTTCCTGCAGATGTGCGCGGAAGACAACATGCAGGTGGTCTACCCGACCACGCCGGCGAACTACTTCCATGCGCTGCGCCGCCAGCTGCACCGCGAGATCCGCAAGCCGCTGATCATGATGACGCCGAAGTCGCTGCTGCGTCACAAGCGGGCGGTGTCGCGCCTCGAAGAGCTGGCGAAGGGAACGACCTTCCACCGCATCCTCTATGATGACGCCCAGATGCTGCCGAACGAGGCGATCAAGCTCGTTCCGGACGAGAAGGTCCGCCGCATCGTGCTGTGCTCGGGCAAGGTCTATTACGACCTCTACGAGGAGCGCGAGAAGCGCGGCATCGACGACATCTATCTGATGCGCGTCGAGCAGCTCTATCCGGTGCCGCTGAAGGCGCTGGTGGCCGAGCTGTCGCGCTTCAAGAAGGCCGAAGTGGTGTGGTGCCAGGAAGAGCCCCGCAACATGGGTGCCTGGCACTTCATCGAGCCCTATCTGGAATGGGTGCTGAATCAGGTGAACGGCGCGAGCCGGCGTCCGCGTTATGTCGGCCGCGCCGCTTCCGCCGCGACCGCGACGGGTCTGATGTCCAAGCATCAGGCTCAGCTGAAGGCGTTCCTGGACGAAGCACTGAGCTGAACTTTTTGAACTGCGTCATGCCCCGCCTCGTGCGCAACGCGCGCGAGGCGGGGCACCCGGTACGCCGTGACTGCAAACGTCGCGGCTTGCTGGATGGCTTGCTTTTCGCGGGCCATTGACGACCGACCTATGACCGCATTGGCGATCCCTTAAGGAAAAGACCATGACTGAAATTCGTGTGCCGACGCTCGGCGAATCCGTCACCGAGGCCACCATCGGCCGCTGGTTCAAGAAGGCCGGCGATCCCGTCGCTGTCGACGAGCCCTTGGTGGAGCTCGAGACCGACAAGGTCACCATCGAAGTCCCCGCGCCCTCCGCCGGCACGCTGAGCGAGATCATCGCCGCTGATGGTGCGACCGTTGCGGTCGGCGCGCTGCTTGGCCAGATCACGGATGGTGCCGGTGCTGCGAAGCCTGCAGCGGCGCCCGCCAAGCCTGCCGCGGCTGCGGCGCCCGCCGCTGCCGCACCGGCTCCGGCCGCGAAGGCCGCGCCGGCCGATGCGCCGCTCGCCCCGTCAGTGCGCAAGCTCTCGGCCGAGAGCGGCGTCGACGCTTCCACCGTTCCGGGCTCCGGCAAGGACGGCCGCGTCACCAAGGGCGACATGCTGGCTGCGATCGAGCGCGCCGCCTCCGCGCCGACGCCGGTCAACCAGCCCGCTGCCGCCGTGCAGGTTCGTGCGCCGTCGCCGGCCGACGACGCCGCCCGCGAGGAGCGCGTCAAGATGACCCGGCTGCGCCAGACCATCGCGCGCCGCCTCAAGGACGTGCAGAACACCGCGGCCATGCTCACGACCTTCAACGAAGTCGACATGACCAACGTGATGGCGCTGCGCGCCCACTACAAGGATGCGTTCGAGAAGAAGCACGGCTCCAAGCTCGGCTTCATGGGCTTCTTCACCAAGGCCGTCGTGCAGGCACTGAAGGACATCCCGGCCGTCAACGCCGAGATCGACGGCACCGATTTGATCTACAAGAACTACTACCACATCGGCGTCGCCGTCGGCACCGACAAGGGCCTCGTCGTGCCCGTGGTGCGCGACTGCGACCACAAGTCGATCGCCGACATCGAGAAGGGCATCGCCGATTTCGGGCGCCGCGCCCGTGACGGCCAGCTCAAGATCGACGAGATGCAGGGCGGCACCTTCACCATCACCAATGGCGGCATCTACGGCTCGCTGATGTCGACCCCGATCCTGAACGCGCCGCAGTCCGGCATCCTCGGCATGCACAAGATCCAGGAGCGTCCGATGGTCGTCGGCGGCAAGATCGAGGTCCGCCCGATGATGTATCTGGCGCTGTCCTACGATCACCGCGTCATCGACGGCAAGGAAGCCGTCACCTTCCTGGTGCGCGTCAAGGAGAGCCTGGAAGATCCGGCGCGCCTGGTGCTCGATCTCTGATCCCTGATGCTTTGCGAGCGCCGTCGCTAGTCGCGACGGCGCGTGTCGAACCATGGAGGCGCGCGTGACCGATAAAGTCGTTGTCATCACCGGCGGCAGCCGCGGCATTGGGCGGGCGACTGCGCTTGCGGCGGCCGCGCGCGGCTACCGCGTCGTGGTCGGGTACGCCAGCAACAAGAAGGCCGCCGACGAGGTGGTCGCTACGATCGAGGCCAGCAACGGCAAGGCCGTTGCGGTGAAATGCGATGTCGCCGAGGAGCGCGACATCATCGACCTGTTCAAGGAGGCCGACAAGTTCGGCACGCTCGGGGCGCTCGTCAACAATGGCGGCATCGTCGGCACCAGCGGCGTGCGGGTCGACGAGATGTCGGCCGAGCGCATCCAGCGCGTGCTGGCGGTCAATGTCACCGGCTCCATCCTCTGCGCACGCGAAGCCGTCAAGCGCATGTCGACCAGGCACGGCGGCCAGGGCGGCGTGATCGTCAATCTGTCGTCGGTCGCCGCCAAGCTCGGCGCGCCCAACACCTATGTCGATTACGCCGCGTCCAAGGGCGCGATCGATTCCTTCACCACCGGGCTCGGCTATGAGGTCGCTGGCGAAGGCATTCGCGTCGCGGGCATTCGCCCCGGCCTGATCGACACCGAAATCCACGCCTCCGGCGGCGAGCCCGACCGGCACCATCGCCTGGCCCATATGGTGCCGATGAAGCGCGTCGGCACCGCCGACGAGATCGCCAACGCCATCATCTGGCTGATGTCGGACGAGGCCTCCTACATCACCGCAGCCACTCTCGATGTGTCCGGCGGACGCTGAGGCGCCGCGCGGACGCTGACGCATCCTCATCACGTTAAACTCACGGGACTTTCTCTCATGGCTACCTACGATCTCGTCGTCATCGGCACCGGACCTGGCGGTTATGTCTGCGCGGTGCGCGCCAGCCAGCTCGGCATGAAAGTCGCCGTGGTCGAAAAGAACGCCACCCTCGGAGGCACCTGCCTCAATGTCGGCTGCATGCCGTCGAAGGCGCTGCTGCACGCGTCGGAAATGTTCGAGGAAGCCGGCCACTCCTTCGCCAAGATGGGCGTCAGCGTTTCCGCGCCGAAGCTCGATCTGCCCGCGATGATGAACTTCAAGCAGCAGGGCATCGACGGCAACGTCAAGGGCGTCGAGTTCCTGATGAAGAAGAACAAGATCGACGTGCTCAAGGGCACCGGCAAGATCCTGGGCACCGGCAAGGTCGAAGTCTCCGCCGACGGCAAGTCGCAGGTGGTCGAGACCAAGAACATCGTGATCGCCACCGGCTCGGACATCGCGCGCCTCAAAGGCATCGAGATCGACGAGAAGCGCATCGTGTCCTCGACCGGCGCGCTGTCGCTGGACAAGGTCCCCGGCAAGCTCCTGATCGTCGGCGCCGGCGTGATCGGCCTCGAGCTCGGCTCGGTGTGGCACCGTCTCGGCGCCGAAGTCGTCGTCGTCGAATTCTTGGACCGCATCCTGCCCGGCATGGACGGCGAGATCGCCAAGCAATTCCAGCGCATCCTCGAGAAGCAGGGCTTTGCGTTCAAGCTCGGCGCCAAGGTCACCGGCGTCGACACCTCCGGCAAGTCGCTGAAGGCGACGATCGAGCCGGCCGCCGGCGGCGCCGCCGAGACGCTGGACGCCGATGTCGTGCTCGTCTGCATCGGCCGCGTGCCCTACACCGACGCGCTCGGGCTGAAGGAAGCCGGCGTCGCGCTCGACGCGCGCGGGCGGGTGCAGATCGATCCGCATTTCGCCACCAGCCTTAAGGGCGTCTATGCCATCGGCGACGTCGTCGCTGGGCCCATGCTGGCGCACAAGGCCGAGGATGAAGGCGTTGCGGTCGCCGAGATCATCGCCGGCCAGGCCGGCCACGTGAATTACGATGTGATTCCGGGCGTCGTGTATACCACGCCGGAAGTGTCCTCCGTCGGCAAGACCGAGGAGGAGCTGAAGCAGGCGGGCACCGCCTATACCGTCGGAAAGTTTCCGTTCACCGCCAACGGCCGCTCCAAGGTGAATCAGACCACTGACGGCTTCGTGAAGATTCTCGCAGATGCGAAGACCGATCGCGTGCTCGGCGTGCACATTATCGGCCGCGAGGCCGGCGAAATGATCCACGAGGCGGCCGTTCTCATGGAGTTTGGCGGCAGCGCGGAAGATCTCGCGCGCACCTGTCACGCCCATCCGACCCGGTCGGAGGCCATCAAGGAAGCCGCGCTTGCAGTCGGCAAGCGGGCCATCCATATGTAGCAAGCGCCCAGGGCCGAATCGGGCGGGAAACACATGTTGCGCCGCCTTCTTCAACCGGTCTGGGTCCTGCTTGCGATCGTCTTCCTGATCGAAGCCTGGCTGTGGGACCATCTCGAGCCGATCGTCGCGCGCGTTGTCGCGGCGATTCCGCTGGCGCGCTTCAAGCAGTGGCTGACGGAGCGCGTCGACGCGTTGTCGCCGGCGGCGACGCTGATCATCTTCGCCGTGCCGATCATCCCCTTGTTTCCGCTCAAGCTGATCGGCCTGTGGCTGCTCACCCACGAATATTGGATGACCGGCGTATCCACGTTCCTGTTCGCAAAACTGCTCGGCGTCGGCGTCACTGCCTTCGTGTTCGATGTCACGCGCGACAAGCTGTTGGAGATGCACTGGTTCGAGCGGATCTACGATCTCGTGCTGAAGATCCGCGCCAAGGCCGCCGAGCTGGTCGATCCCATCAAGCAGCGCATCCGCGAGCTGATCGCCGGCAACGGCGAAGGGTGGTCCGCCCGCACGCTGCGTCTGATCCAGCGCTTCAGGAAGAGCGTGCACCAGGCGCGGTGAGCGCCGTCACGTTGCCGGTTTCGTAGCCCGGATGGAGCGCAACACAATCCGGGACAGCCGTTCCCGCATTGCGCTACGCTCCATGCGGGCGACAAGCGTCCCTCAGCCCTCAATGCAGATGCAGCAGATGCGGCCACCACAGGCCGAGCGCGGTCATGAAGAGGCCGGCAATCGTCAGGATGCCGCTGACATAGGCCAGCGCGAACATGCCGGTGATGATGGTGGCCGAGGCCAGCACGATGCCGATCTGGAAGGCGGCCGAGGCCAACTCGAAATGATGGTATTTCGCGGTCGCCTCGTCGCGGTCGTGCTCGGCATGCTTGGCCTTCTCGGCGAGCTGCTCGGTGCCTTCGCCGGTCTCGGGCTCGGAGCGGTAGCGCTGCGCCGTCTTGGTCCAGTCCTCGACCTGCTTCTGCACGGCGGGCTTCTGCGCCTCGTCCGCGGCGGCGAGCGTGAGCTTGCCCTGTTCGGCCGCGGTCACCACCACGGTGCGGCGGATGCTCTTGGCCTGGAAGAACGCCCAGAGGTTGGCGGCCTCGACATTCTTGCTGATCGATTCGGTCTGGGCGCCCTTGCCGAGCGTCTCCGAGACCGCCAGGAACAGCGCCAGCACCGCGATCAGGAGCGCGATCTTCTTGTTGGAGCCGGACGCGTGTTCGGCGTGCTCGGCATGCTCCATGCTTTCGTGTGCGCTCATGATTCCCCTCCGCTTCGGTTCCGCAACGATTGACCGAACCGCGCGGCCTGCGCAAGAGGCACGCGCGTTGTGACGTCGGTGTGTCAGCAGCTCTCGTGTCCCGGCTCAGCAGCGCACCGCTAAGGAGCGCTGCGCTGCGTCCGGGGCACGAGAAATCGTGAGACTTCAGCGCCGCGGATGGGCGCTGGCATAGACTTCCAGCAGGCGCTCGGAATCGATGCCGGTATAGACCTGGGTGGTCGAGAGCGAGGAATGGCCGAGCAATTCCTGGATGGCGCGCAAATCGCCGCCGCGCGAGAGCAGGTGCGTGGCGAAGGAATGACGGAGCGCGTGCGGCGTGGCGCTGTCGGGCAGCCCAAGCGCGCCGCGCAGCCGCTCCATCGCGAGCTGGATGATGCGCGGGCTCAAGGGACCGCCGCGCGCGCCGACGAAGATCGGGCCCTCTGCCGGCAGCGGATAGGGGCACATCGAGACATATTCCTGAACGAGCTCGAGCACGTTCTGCAGCACCGGCACCATGCGGGTCTTGTTGCCCTTGCCGGTGACGATCAGCACGTCGCCTTCGCCGGGGCGCGGCACCTCGCGGCGCTTCAACCCCAAGGCCTCGGAGATGCGCAGGCCCGAGCCATACAGCAGCGCCATCACGGCGGCGTCGCGCGCGAGAATCCAGGTCTCGCGATCCTCGCCGGCGCGCTCGTCGGCATCGGCAAGACGTTTGGCGGAGGCCATCGGCAGCGGCTTCGGCAGGCTCTTGGCGACCTTCGGCGCACGGATCGCGGAGAGCGCGCCGACCTTGCCCTTGCCCTCGCGCTCCAAAAACCGTCCGAACGAGCGCAGGCCCGCCAACGCGCGCATCAGGCTGCGGCCGGCGATGTCGTCGGCCCGGCGCATCGCCATGAAGGCGCGCACGTCGGTTGCTTCCAGCGCGGCGAAACGTTTCAGCGTGACGCGCTCGCCCCAATGGGCGCAGAGGAAATCAAGGCATTGCCGCAGATCGCGGCCATAGGCTTCCAGCGTCTTCGGCGACAGCCGTCGCTCGGCGCCGAGATGCGACAGCCAGCGCGTCATCTCCTGCGCGATCGAGGGATCTGCGCTGGCGAGCTCGATTTGGGGTGCGGCGGCTTTGCTCATCGCTCTGGACGGATTGATTCCGCTCAGTATATCGCATCACACCCGTTTACTGTTCGCTAAGGCCGCCCCAGGGCGCTAGCCTTGGCGCTCCAGGTTCCGATTCTCCCTGCAAAGACCGTTGATGGACCATTCGTCGCGCAGCAACGCCGCCCCCACCAACGCGACCGGCATGGTCGACGTGCTGGTGCCGGTCGCGCTCGACCAGACCTATTCCTACAAGGTGCCGCGCGGGATGGAGCTGAAGGCGGGCGATCTCGTCGGCGTGCCGCTCGGGCCGCGCGAGGTGCTCGGCGTGGTCTGGGGCGAGAACGCCAATCCCGATCCGCGCCTGCACAACCGCCTCAAGGAGGTCAGCGAGAAGCTCGACATCCCGCCGCTCAAGCCCGAGCTGCGGTCCGTGGTCGACTGGGTCGCCAATTACACGCTGAGCCCACGCGGCATGGTGCTGCGCATGTGCCTGCGGATGGGCGAGAATCTCGGCCCCGAGCGGGTGCGTCCCGGCGTGCGCCTCACCGGCGATCCGCCGAAGAGGCTGACGCCGGCACGGGCGCGCCTGCTCGAGGTGCTGTCGGACCGGCTGCTGCACGGCAAGTCGGAAGCCGCCAAGGAAGCCGGCGTCTCCTCGGGCGTGATCGACGGCCTCGTCGACGAAGGCACGCTCACGGTCGAGCCGATGCCGCCGCCTGCGCCGCCACCTAGTCCCGATCCGGAGTTCGGCAGGCCGGATTTTTCGCCGCTGCAGCGGGCCGGCGTGGATGCGATGCGCGCGCTCGCGGCCAACGGCACCTTCCATGTCGCATTGCTCGACGGCGTCACCGGCTCGGGCAAGACCGAGGTCTATTTCGAGGCCGTCGCTGAAACCATCCGCCGCGGAAAACAATCGCTGATCCTGATGCCGGAGATCGCGCTCACCGGCCAGTTCCTCGATCGCTTCGCGCAGCGCTTTGGCGTGCGCCCGATCGAGTGGCACTCCGAGCTGACCCCGCGCACCCGTGCGCGCAATTGGGCGGCGATCTCCTCAGGTACCGCGCCGGTCGTGGTCGGCGCGCGCTCGGCGCTGTTTCTCCCTTACGCCAATCTCGGCCTGATCGTGGTCGATGAAGAGCACGACCAGGCCTACAAGCAGGACGAGGGCGTGCATTACCACGCCCGCGACATGGCGGTGGTGCGCGCGCATATCGCCAGGATTCCGGTCGTGCTGGCGTCGGCGACGCCGTCGGTCGAGTCCGAGGTCAATGCGCGCAAGAACCGCTATCAGCGCGTCGCGCTGCCCTCGCGCTTCGGCGGCCAGCACATGCCGCATATCGAGGCCATCGACATGCGCCGCGAGCCGCCCGCGCGCGGCCGCTTCATCTCGCCGCGGCTTGCCGGCGAGATCAGGACCGCGATTGAAAAGCGCGAGCAGGCGCTGCTGTTCCTCAATCGCCGCGGCTATGCGCCGCTGACGCTGTGCCGGGCTTGCGGCCATCGCTTCGCCTGCACCATCTGCGATGCCTGGCTGGTCGATCACCGTTTCCGCCAGCGCCTCGTCTGTCACCATTGCGGCTTCTCGATGCCGCGGCCGCCGACCTGTCCGCATTGCGCGGCGGAGGAATCGCTGGTCGCGGTCGGGCCCGGCGTCGAGCGCCTGCAGGAGGAGGCGGCCGCGTTGTTCCCGCAGGCCCGCACCATGGTGCTGTCGAGCGATCTCATCACCTCGATCGAGACGATGCGCTCCGAACTCGCCGAAATCGCGGAGGGTCGCGTCGACATCATTATCGGCACGCAGCTCGTCGCCAAGGGCCACAATTTTCCGCGGCTCAACCTCGTCGGCGTGGTCGATGCGGATCTCGGCCTCAGCAACGGCGATCCGCGCGCGGCGGAGCGCACCTGGCAATTGCTCAACCAGGTGATCGGCCGCGCCGGTCGCGAGCAGGGCCGCGGCGTCGGTTATCTGCAGACGCACCAGCCCGACCATCCCGTGATGAAGGCGCTGATCGCCTGCGACCGCGAGGCCTTCTACGATAGCGAGATCGACCTGCGCGAGAGGACGCTCTATCCGCCGTTCGGCCGGCTCGCGAGCCTGATCATCTCCGCCGGCGACCGCCCGAGCGCCGAAGGTCTCGGCCGCCGTCTCGTCGCGCTCGCGCCGCGCGACGAGCGCGTCGTGGTGCTCGGCCCTGCGGAAGCCCCGCTCGCCGTGATCAAGGGCCGCTACCGCTTCCGCATCCTGGTGAAATCGGCCCGCGGTTTCGACCTGTCGGACTATTTGCGCAACTGGCTCGCGGTGTGCCCGAAGCCGACGGGCAATCAGAAGCTCGAAGTCGACGTCGACCCGCAGAGCTTTTTGTAGAGGCCACTGTCATTCCGGGGCGCGCCGTAAGGCGCGAGCCCGGAATCCATAGGGCGGCAGTACCTGGGGTGAAATGGATTCCGGGCTCGAGCTACGCGCGCCCCGGAATGACGGCACGTAAAAAAGCCCGCGGTCCCCCAAGACCGCGGGCTTGTTTTATTCGCGCAGCAAACTGATGGAAAACTGCGCGATCACTGAGGCGCTAACGCGCCTTAGGAGACGACTTCCGCGGTGACGCGGCCGACGCCGGCGCCGGTGAGGCCGATGGCGCGGGCCGCACCCGTGGAGAGGTCGAGAACCCGGCCGCGAATGAACGGGCCGCGGTCGTTGATGGTGACGATGACGCTCGAGCCACGGTGGGTGACGCGCAGCTTGGTGCCGAACGGCAGCGAGCGGTGCGCCGCGGTCAGGGCGTTCTGATTGAAGCGCTGGCCCGAAGCGGTGCGGCTGCCGGACTCGTTGCCGTAATAGGAGGCCATGCCGGAGAAGCTGTGGCCGCCGCCCGAGGTCGGATTCATCGACGCGTTGGCGTTGCGCCAATCGGGGGTCGCGTTGGTATCGGTCTGGGCGTGGTGGCGGTGGTGATGATGCCGGTGATGCCGGGATTTGGCGGAAGCTTCGGTGGCAGTTCCACCGATGAGGAGAGTTGCGGCAACGAAAGCGATCGCCGTACGCGGCCGGGTTACAAAGCCCAGCGTCTTCAAAGACAGCATTTACTGGTCCCTAAGCTAGTATTGCCACATATGTGGCTAGTGGAGCCCCCATCAGTTTGTGAGCGGGTTCGCGTTTCGATTCCCAATGCGGCGTGAATTGGGCAGTAAATCCGTTCCGTGTCGCCATGAAACATCTTGTTACCGGCGCAGGATATTCAGCTCGCATCTCCAAATCTTCGTTTTTAACGATTTGTTAAGCAGGTTATTACTTAGAGATACTGTAAAACGAAGTTATCGCTTTCATTGTTTAGAATTGGGTAAGTATTCGGGGCGGGGAGCAACGGACGTCGGAATCACGCCTCAGCGATTCGTGTTCATGGCCGCTATGCGCTGGAGGCAGGAACCAACGGGGGGAGTTAAGGGCGACCAGGCTCAAACCATTCCGCGACACGGTAGCCCGTCACCCAAGTCCTTGATCCCTTCGTGATCGATCCTTGGATCAGGCAGTGTTCGATGTCTCGCAGCGTGCGACGAACTGGCGACAGAACCTCGTGCCTTTAATTTGGCGTCATGTTGCACCTGCGCGCCTGCTATGTTAGCAAAGCCGCGATTTTAACGAGCCCGGCACGTCCCGTGCTGGTCGAAAATCGAAGTCCCGCTTGAATTCCAAGGGCTTGGATCGCTAGGCGCCGCTTTGTGGCGACGGTTTTTCCCTTGCGAGTTTGACAGCAAAAAGAGCGCGTCTGTGGCTGCAGAAGATACGTCCGTTTCCGGTGTGTCCGGCCGTTATGCAACGGCATTGTTCGACCTGGCCCGCGACCAGAAAGTGGTCGACGAGGTCAAGGCCGACCTCGAGAAATTCGAGGGCTTGCTGAACGAAAGCGCCGATCTCACGCGCCTCGTTCGCAGCCCGGTGTTCGCGGCCGACGCCCAGTCCAGGGCCCTGTCGGCCGTGCTGGCCAAGGCCGGCATCGCCGGCATCTCCGCCAATTTCCTCAAAGTGCTGACCGCCAACCGCCGCCTGTTCGCGGTGACGGACGTCATCCGCGCCTACCGCGCCCTCGTCGCCAAGTTCAAGGGCGAGACGACGGCCGACGTCACGGTGGCGGAAGCGCTCTCTGACAAGAATCTCGACGCCCTCAAGGTTGCCCTGAAGTCGGTGACCGGCAAGGACGTCGCGCTGAACGTGAAAGTCGATCCCGCGATCATCGGTGGCCTCGTCGTCAAGCTGGGCAGCCGCATGGTCGATGGTTCGCTTCGCACCAAACTCAATTCGATCAAGCACGCGATGAAAGAGGCAGGCTGATGGACATCCGCGCCGCGGAAATTTCCGCGATCCTCAAGGACCAGATCAAGAATTTCGGCCAGGAAGCTGAAGTCTCCGAAGTCGGACAGGTGCTGTCCGTCGGCGACGGTATCGCTCGCGTCTACGGTCTGGACAACGTCCAGGCCGGTGAAATGGTCGAGTTCGAGAACGGCACCCGCGGCATGGCGCTGAACCTCGAAACCGACAACGTCGGCGTCGTTATTTTCGGTGCCGACCGCGAGATCAAGGAAGGCCAGACCGTCAAGCGCACCCGCGCCATCGTGGACGCGCCGGTCGGCAAGGGCCTGCTCGGTCGCGTTGTCGACGGTCTCGGCAATCCGATCGACGGCAAGGGTCCGATCCAGGCCGACAAGCGCATGCGCGTCGACGTCAAGGCGCCCGGCATCATTCCGCGCAAATCGGTGAACGAGCCGATGGCGACCGGCCTCAAGGCGATCGACGCCCTGATCCCGATCGGCCGCGGCCAGCGCGAGCTGATCATCGGCGACCGTCAGACCGGCAAGACCGCGATCGCGCTCGACACCATCCTGAACCAGAAGCCGCTCAACGCGCAGCCCGACGAGAACATCAAGCTGTACTGCGTCTACGTCGCGGTCGGCCAGAAGCGTTCGACCGTCGCCCAGTTCGTGAAGGTTCTGGAAGAGCAGGGCGCGCTCGAATATTCGATCGTCGTCGCCGCCACCGCATCCGATCCGGCGCCGATGCAGTACATCGCGCCGTTCACCGGTTGCACCATGGGCGAGTACTTCCGCGACAACGGCATGCACGCCGTCATCATCTATGACGATCTGTCCAAGCAGGCCGTCGCCTATCGCCAGATGTCGCTGCTGCTGCGCCGCCCGCCGGGCCGCGAAGCCTATCCCGGCGACGTGTTCTATCTGCACTCCCGCCTGCTCGAGCGCGCGGCGAAGCTGAACAAGGACCAGGGCTCCGGCTCGCTGACCGCTCTGCCGGTCATCGAAACCCAGGCCAACGACGTGTCGGCCTACATCCCGACCAACGTCATCTCGATCACCGACGGCCAGATCTTCCTGGAAACCGACCTGTTCTTCCAGGGCATCCGTCCCGCGGTGAACGTCGGTCTGTCGGTGTCGCGCGTCGGTTCGTCGGCGCAGACCAAGGCCACCAAGAAGGTCGCCGGCAAGATCAAGGGTGAGCTCGCGCAGTACCGCGAAATGGCGGCGTTCGCGCAGTTCGGCTCCGACCTCGACGCCTCGACCCAGCGCCTGCTGAACCGCGGTTCGCGCCTGACCGAGCTCTTGAAGCAGCCGCAGTTCTCGCCGCTGAAGATGGAAGAACAGGTCTGCGTGATCTGGGCCGGCACCAACGGCTATCTCGATCCGCTCCCGGTCAACAAGGTGCGCGCGTTTGAGGATGGCCTGTTGTCGCTGCTGCGCGGCAAGAACGCCGACATCCTCAATTCGATCCGCGACACCCGCGACCTCACCGACGACACCGCTGCCAAGCTGAAGTCGGTGGTCGAAGGTTTCGCGAAGAGCTTCGCGTAAGAAGAACGCCGTCATGGCCGGGCCAAAGCGCGAAGCGCGTCTTCGCAACTGAAGTCCCGGCCATCCACGTGTTACCGCGTGGCAGACGAGAACGTGGATGCCCGGGACGAGCCCGGGCATGACGACAGAGATAGGCTAGCGGCTTGATCCGAGGGATCGAACCGTCGGGGACGAAGAATGGCGTCACTTAAAGACATGCGCGTCCGCATCGCCTCCACCAAGGCGACGCAAAAGATCACCAAGGCCATGCAGATGGTCGCGGCCTCCAAGCTGCGCCGCGCGCAGACCGCGGCGGAAGCCGCGCGTCCCTACGCCGACAAGATGAGCGCGGTGATCTCCAACATCGCCAGCGCCGCGGCGGGCTCGCCCGGCGCGCCGGTTCTGCTGGCCGGCACCGGCAAGGACCAGGTTCACCTGCTGCTGGTCTGCACCGGCGAGCGCGGCCTGTCCGGCGCTTTCAACTCGTCGATCGTGCGTCTCGCCCGCGAGCGTGCCCAGGCGCTGATGGCGCAGGGCAAGGAAGTCAAATTCTTCTGCGTCGGGCGCAAGGGTTACGAGCAGCTCCGCCGCCTGTTCGACAAGCAGATCGTCGAGCACATGGACCTGCGCAGCGTCCGCCAGCTCGGCTTCGTCAATGCCGAGGAGATCGCCAAGAAGGTGCTGGCGCGGTTCGACAACGGCGAGTTCGACGTCTGCACGCTGTTCTATTCGCGCTTCCGCTCGGTGATCGCGCAGATCCCGACCGCCCAGCAGATCATTCCGCTGGTGGTCGAGACGGCCGCTGCCGCCAACACGACGTCTTACGAATACGAGCCGGAAGAGGACGAGATTCTCACCCGTCTTCTGCCGCGCAATCTCGCGGTCCAGATCTTCCGCGCGCTGCTCGAGAACAACGCCTCGTTCTACGGCGCGCAGATGAGCGCGATGGACAATGCGACGCGCAACGCCGGTGAGATGATCCGCAAGCAGACGCTGGTCTACAACCGCACGCGTCAGGCGCAGATCACCAAGGAACTGATCGAAATCATCTCGGGCGCCGAAGCCGTCTAAGGACGCGTCGGCACCCATTCAACCCATCATCCCGGTCGTTGACCGTGGTCTAGAAGTTCGGATCGAAGGAGACATTCAATGGCAGCCCAGGTCGGTCGCGTCACCCAGGTCATCGGCGCCGTCGTCGACGTGCAGTTCGAAGGCCACCTCCCGGCCATTCTCAATTCGCTCGAGACCAAGAACGGCGGCAACCGTCTGGTGCTCGAAGTCGCCCAGCATCTCGGCGAGTCCACGGTCCGCACCATCGCGATGGACACCACCGAAGGTCTGGTCCGCGGCCAGGAAGTGACCGACACCGGCGCTCCGATCCGCGTTCCCGTCGGTGAAGGCACGCTCGGCCGCATCATCAACGTCATCGGCGAGCCGATCGACGAAGCCGGCCCCGTCAAGACCGAAGGCCTGCGCGCCATCCACCAGGAAGCACCGACCTACACCGACCAGTCGACGGAAGCTGAAATTCTCGTCACCGGCATCAAGGTCGTCGACCTTCTTGCTCCGTATGCGAAGGGCGGCAAGATCGGCCTGTTCGGCGGCGCCGGCGTCGGCAAGACCGTGCTGATTCAGGAGCTGATCAACAACGTCGCGAAGGCGCACGGTGGTTACTCCGTGTTCGCCGGCGTCGGCGAGCGCACCCGCGAGGGCAACGACCTCTATCACGAGTTCATCGAATCCAAGGTCAACGCCGATCCGAAGAATCCGGATCCGAGCGTGAAGTCGAAGTGCGCGCTGGTGTTCGGCCAGATGAACGAGCCCCCGGGCGCCCGCGCCCGCGTCGCGCTCACCGGTCTGACCATCGCGGAAGACTTCCGCGACAAGGGCCAGGACGTGCTGTTCTTCGTCGACAACATCTTCCGCTTCACGCAGGCCGGCTCGGAAGTGTCGGCGCTGCTCGGCCGTATTCCTTCGGCGGTGGGTTATCAGCCGACGCTCGCCACCGATATGGGCGCGCTGCAGGAGCGCATCACCACCACCCAGAAGGGCTCGATCACCTCGGTGCAGGCCATCTACGTTCCGGCCGACGACTTGACCGACCCGGCGCCCGCGACCTCGTTCGCGCATCTTGACGCGACCACCACGCTGTCGCGCTCGATCGCCGAAAAGGGCATCTACCCGGCGGTGGACCCGCTCGACTCGACGTCGCGCATGCTTTCCCCGCTCGTCGTCGGCGAGGAGCACTACGCGGTCGCCCGTCAGGTCCAGCAGGTGCTGCAGCGTTACAAGGCGCTGCAGGACATCATCGCCATTCTCGGCATGGACGAGCTTTCGGAAGAGGACAAGCTGACCGTGGCCCGCGCCCGCAAGGTCGAGCGCTTCATGTCGCAGCCGTTCCACGTCGCCGAAATCTTCACGGGCTCGCCGGGCAAGTTCGTCGACCTCGCCGACACCATCAAGGGCTTCAAGGGCCTGGTGGAAGGCAAGTACGACCACCTGCCGGAAGCCGCCTTCTACATGGTCGGCACCATCGAAGAAGCCGTCGAGAAGGGCAAGAAGCTGGCGGCGGAAGCCGCCTAAGCTGGCGAATAGCGAATAGGGAGTGGCGAATAGCTGCTCCCTCTTTCAACCACTCGCCACTCACCATTCGCAGGTTTCTTATGGCCACCTTCCATTTCGATCTCGTCTCTCCGGAAAAGCTCGCCTTCTCGGGCGAGGTCGATCAGGTCGACATTCCCGGCGTCGAGGGTGATTTCGGCGTGCTGGCAGGGCATGCGCCGGTCGTGGCGGCGATCCGCCCGGGCATTCTCACCATCACCACCGGCGGCAAGCACGAGAAGATCATCGTGCTCGGCGGCCTCGCCGAAGTCTCCGAAAAGGGCCTGACCGTGCTCGCCGACGTCGCGACGTCGCTCGCCGAGCTCGACCGTGCGCAGTTCGCCGAGACCATCTCGGAGATGGAAGAGAACCTGAAGGAGCATGAAGGCGGCGAGCTCGATCACGCCATCGAGCGGCTCGACCATTACAAGAGCATTCAGCATCAGCTCAACGCGACGGCTATGCACTAAGCCCCGGGGCACTGCTCCGGGGCATTGGGCCTAGGATTCCTGAACAGGTTCAGCGCTCGTCACCGGCCGGTGGCGGGCGCTGAAACTTTGTTGCACCGCGCTTGCGATAGCGGCATTCTCCCCGGTGAATTTTGTTCCCGGGGCAGGGTGCAGATGAAACGCAAGATCGCAGCGATCTTCGCAGCCGATATTGCCGGTTACTCGCGGCTGGTCGCGGAAGACGAGGAGGAGACGTTGCGGCGTCTGGCCTCCTATCGCGAGGTCGTCGACGATTTCATCGCCAAGGCCAGCGGGCGCATCTTCAACACGGCGGGCGATGCCGTGCTCGCGGAATTCCCGAGCGCAGTCGATGCGGTGCGCTGCGCGATCGACATCCAGGAATCCCTGCGGACCCGCAACATGGCCTATCCGCCGAGCCGGCAGATGTCGTTCCGCATCGGCATCACCATCGGCGACGTGGTCGAGCGCGACGGCGATCTGTTGGGCGACGGCGTCAACATCGCGGCAAGGCTGGAGGGGCTCGCCGAGGTCGGCGGCATCTGCGTCTCCCGCGCGGTACACGAGCAGGTCGCCAACAAGCTGTCGGTGCAGTTCGCCGATATCGGCGCGCAGGAGGTGAAGAATATCCCGACGCCCGTTCACGCCTACATGGTGGCGATGCGGCGCGAGGACGGGACCTATGGCAAGCCGCAGCTGAAGAAGCCGGCCGCCAAGCTGGCCGCCGCTCCGGTGTGGATGTGGCCGCTGGTGGTCGCGGTGGTCTCGATCGTCGGCATCGGCGTCACAGGCTTTCTCTACAACACCAAGCTCAAGCAGGCGGCGAATGTCGTGGCGCCGCTAGCCGCGACGCCGAACGCAGCCTCCAGCACGGCGCCAACGGCAAGTGCCGTATCGCCGAGCCCGTCACCGACCCAGCTCGCCAAGGCGCCGATGGCCCCAATGGCATCGCCGAGCGTCAGCGCCGCGATGGCGCCGACGCCGTCGGCATCAGCGATGTCAGGCAAGTTCTCCGCCGATAGCGTGCCCTTCATCAACGAGCGCGTGCGCAGCTTCCTGGCAAGCGAATATGTCGCTTCCGGCGATCACAAGGCCTTCGCGCTCAATGTCGGCGGCTTCACCGGCTCGGCGCTGAACCAGGCAAGCGAGGAGGCCGCGCGCAACACCGCGCTCGAGCAGTGCCAAAAGCGCGCCGATGCCGCGCAATCGCCGCGGCGCTGCGAGCTCTACGCGGTCGGCGACACCGTCGTCTACGCGCACGGCAAGCCGCCGATGCCGCCGTCTCCCTACTTCCGGCATGATGCGATGACGGAGCGAGCCTTCGCGTCGAAGGATTTTCCGATCGTGCGCGAGCCGCAGAAAGTCCGGCTCGAGAACATCTTCGTGCCGGCGGCGAAATCCCGCTCGGTCGCGCTCGGTCCGGGCGGGCAATATTTCATGGTGCTCGGCGCCTCATCCGCCGAGGACGCGGCGCGACGCTCGCTGGAATCCTGCGGCGCGATCGCCGGCGTCGCCTGCCTCGTCGTTGCGGTCGACGACAATTTCGTCGTGCCGATCCCGACCCTGTTCAGGATCACCGGCTTCTTCAATGCCGCCTCCAACGCCTCGATCGTGGCCGATGCGCGCGACGAGGTGGTGCGCAAGCTCGGCGACGCCATGGGTTGGAATGCGGTCGCCGTCGGCACCGCCGGCCGGCCGGGCCTCGGCCTCAAAGCCGCCGCCGAGCAGGCCGCCGTCACCTCGGCCCTCGCCGACTGCGCCAAGCGCGACAGCGACTGCCACGTCATCGCCATCGGCCCATTCACGGTGGGCCCGATCAATTAGAAACTTCCGGTGAAATTTCTTCAACGATTCCAACCCCATTCTACTGTGCATGGGGTTGTTTTCGCGATTTCAGTTTCCGAACACCGCAAACTCCCGCGCCACTGCGAGGTAAACCTCGCGCCGGAACGGCACCACGACGTCCGCGACCCGGTCGAGGCGCTCCCAGCGCCAGGCGTCGAACTCGGCGGGCTGGCCGTTGCGCGGTGTCAGCGGGTCGATCTCGTCGTCCTTGCCGGTGAAGCGCAGCGCGAACCATTTTTGCCGCTGCCCGCGAAACTTCGCGAGGCGATGGGTCTGCGGGCCGTCGTAAGGCGGGAATTCGTAGGTGAGCCAGTCGGTCTCGCCGAGATAGTGGGCGCTGACGACGCTGGTCTCCTCCCAGAGCTCGCGCATCGCCGCATCGCGGAGGTTCTCGCCCTCGTCGACGCCGCCCTGCGGCATCTGCCAGTCGAGGCCGGGCAGGATGATCTCGGGGCCGTCGCCCTTGAAACGGTGGCCGATCAGCACGCGGCCCTCGGTGTTGAAGAGGGCGATGCCGACATTGGGACGGTAGGGTTTTTCAGGCGTCACTTGCAGGTCTTTCGCCGTCATCCGGGTTCGTGCTTCGCACGCCCCGGAATGACGATGCAAATCATTCCTCCGCCAGCGCGGAAAATTCCTGCACCACGCGCTCATAGACCGGGCGCTTGAACGGGATGATCAGCCCGGTCAGGTTCTTCATCGGCTCCCAGCGCCAGCTGACGAACTCGGCCTTGTGGCCGCCGCCGCCGGGCTTTTCGACGTTGATCTCGCTGTCCTTGCCGGTGAAGCGCACCGCGTACCATTTCTGGCGCTGGCCGCGGTAGCGGCCTTTCCAGGCGCGCCCGGCGACCGTGCGCGGAATGTCGTAGGTCAGCCAGTCCGGGACCTCGCCGAGCCGCTCGACCGAGCGCACGCTGGTCTCCTCATAGAGCTCGCGCTTGGCGGCCTCCCAGGTGTCCTCGCCGGGATCGACGCCGCCTTGCGGCATCTGCCAGACATGGGTGTCGTCGACATGTTCGATGCCGCCGGCACGGCGGCCGATGAACACCAGTCCCGCTGTGTTGATCAGCATCACGCCGACACAGGTCCGGTAGGGCAGATCCTCATAACGCGCCATTCCGCCAGACCTCTCGCATGCTGCCGGTACGGCTTAACCGGCCCCCCGCCAGGACCCGTGCCGTACCAATCCGTTGATTTAGCTGGATTTTGATTTCAGCATCGCGGTTGTCAATGGCACCAGAAGAATACCCCGGTCGCCCAATGTCTTGGTCCAGGCACTGATGCGGTCGATCGAGACGGGCAGGGCGGAGGCCGTGCCGACGGCGATGCCGCGCTCGCGGGCCGTCGATTCGAGCTTGTTCAGGGCGCGGTCGATCTCGGTCGCCGTCGGCACCACGTCGATCGCGAGGTCGCCCTTGCCGAACGGCATGGCCTGGTTCGCCGCCGCCTGGGCTGCGATGCTGCGGGGCGAGGAGCCGTCGTCGAAGAAGCCGAGGCCGCGCTTGGCTGCCTCGCGGATGATCGGTTGCATCGCCGGCTCGGTCGCGACGAAGCGCGCACCCATGAAGTTGGCGATGCCGGCATAGCCCTGCATCCGGCTGAGGTGCCAGTACAGGCGGTCCATGTTCTGGTCGGCGCTGAGCGAGGTCAGCAGCGTCTGCGGTCCCGGGTCGTTGTCGGGAAAGTCGTAGGGCTCCATCGGGATCTGCAGGAAGATCTCGTGGCGCTGCGCCCGGGCCCGTTCGGCGAGCTTGCCGGGATCGGCGCCGTAAGGCGTGAAGGCCAGCGTCACCGCGGCCGGCAGCTTCATGATGGCGTCGGTTGTCTTGGCGGCGCCGACGCCGAGACCGCCGATCACGATGGCGACCACCGGCATCTTGGCCGCCTTGGCGCGATCGGCCTCCGCCGCGTAGACGTTGAACGGCTTGAGGTCGCCGGCGACCATTGGAATCATGCCGTAGCGCGATTTCTCCAGCAGCTTCTGGTCAATCCCGGCCATCACCGCCGGCGGCGCCGAAGCTGCCGCTGCCTCGCTCTTGCCCGCGGCATCGCCGCCGATCACCACGTCGTGGCGCGCGCCGGTGGAGCCGTCGATCATGGTGACGGTCTTTTGCTCGCCCGGCGGCTTCGGCGTCTCCTTGGTCTCGTGCTTGCTCTCTTGCTTGCCGTCGCCGGCATGGCTCGAGGCCGCCGGCTTCTCATCCGCGGCCTTGTCCGCCGGCTTGATCGCGATCCGCGTCAGCGGCTCGCCGCCGAGCGGATCCTTGTTGAAGATGGCGAAGCCGGCAAAGGTGAGGAGGAACAGGCCGAGCAGCACGGCGATCAGCTGCATGGCCGAGAACGGCAGCCGCAGCCGGCGTTTCCGGCGCGGCTTGTCCTGTCCGAGCGGGGCGCTCAGATCATCGGCCGTTTCAGTCATGCGCGATCCCGAATCACTGCGACGGACGATACCACGCCGAGGTCAAGCGGCGGCAGGCCGGGATAGGCCGGGGATGCCACTGTTCAATGCGAGTTCCCAAGCAAAAAGGACGGCTCCAGGAGCCGCCCCTTGCGTTGGGATCGTGTGATTCCGACTTAGTTCGCCGCTTTCGGCTTGTCGGTCGTGGCCTTGTTGTCGCCGCTAGGCGTGGGCGCGGCCGAGGCGCTGTTCTTGATGCCGTGGAGCAGGTCGCCGGCGAGCTTGAGCGCCTTGTCGTCCTTGGCGTCCGGCGGGACGTAGGACTGCGAGCCGGTCTTCTCGTCGCCGTCGTTCTTGAGATGGCCGCGCAGCGAAGCCTCGCCCTTGGTGTCGGTGCGCGACTTCAGCTCGTCCGGCACGTCCTGCAGCACTTCGATGTCGGGCACGATGCCCTTGGCCTGGATCGACTTGCCCGACGGCGTGTAATAGCGCGCCGTGGTCAGACGCAGCGCGCCGTTGCCGCTTCCGAGCGGGATGATGGTCTGCACCGAGCCCTTGCCGAACGAGCGCGTGCCGACGATGGTCGCGCGCTTGTGGTCCTGCAGCGCGCCGGCGACGATCTCCGAGGCCGAGGCCGAGCCGCCATTGACCAGCACGATGACAGGCTTGCCCTTGGTGAGGTCGCCGGAATGCGCGGTGCGGCGCTGGGTCTCCTCGGCATTGCGGCCGCGGGTCGAGACGATCTCGCCCTTCTCCAGGAAGGAGTCGGAGACGGTGACGGCTTCCTCGAGCAGGCCGCCCGGATTGTTGCGGAGGTCGATGATGTAGCCCTTGAGCTTGTCGCCGATCTGGTTCGAGAGGTTGGCGACCTCACGCTTCAGGCCTTCGGTGGTCTGCTCGTTGAAGGTGGTGATGCGGATATAGGCGATATCGTCCTGCTCGACGCGCGCGCGCACCGAGCGGACGCGGATGTTGTCGCGCACCAGGGTGACGTCGATCGGATTGTCCTGGCCCTTGCGGATGATCTTCAGCTTGATCTTGGTGTTGACCGGGCCGCGCATCTTCTCGACCGCCTGGTTCAGGGTCAGGCCCTGCACCGCCTCGTCGTCGAGGTTGGTGATGATGTCGTTGGCCATGACGCCGGCGCGCGAGGCTGGCGTGTCGTCGATCGGCGAGACCACCTTGATGAGGCCGTCTTCCATCGTGACCTCGATGCCGAGGCCGCCGAACTCACCGCGCGTCTGCACCTGCATGTCGCGGAAGCTCTTGGCGTCCATATAGCTCGAATGCGGATCGAGACCGGTGAGCATGCCGCTGATGGCGGATTCGATCAGCTTGGTGTCGTCGGGCTTCTCGACATAGTCGGAGCGCACGCGCTCGAAGACGTCACCGAACAGGTTGAGCTGGCGATAGGTGTCCGCGGTGGCGGCTCGCGCGCTGGAGCCCATGAACACCGCGCGCGGCTGGGTCACGAACAGCGTCAGCGCCGCACCGGTGGCTGCGCTGAGGAGGATTACTGAAGTCTTGCGCATCATCCGCGAACCTTCTCGCCTTCATTTGCGGCCCACCATGGGCCTGGATCGATTGGAGTGCCGTCCTTACGGAACTCGACATACAGCACAGGTTGACTCGCGTTCGTCGCGAGAATGGAGGCGACTTGAGATGTCGACCCCATGGTCGCGACCGGCTCCCCCGTGAGCACAAACTGTCCGATGTTGACCGAAATGCGCTCCATCCCGGCGATCAGGACATGATACCCGCCCCCGGCGTTGAGGATCAAGAGTTGTCCATAGCTGCGGAACGGGCCGGAATAGACCACCCAGCCGTCACACGGGGTCGTGACCTGGGAGCCGGGCTTGGTCGCCAGCGAAATGCCCTTCTGGACCCCGCCGACACCGTCGGAACCGCCAAAATCCCTGATCTTGTTACCGTTAACCGGAAGCGGCAGGAGACCCTTGGCGGAGGCAAACGCGATTGCGGGGGTGGTGCGGGACCGATCCTTGAATGCGCCCGGGCCCGACTTGGCGCTGGCGGCTGCCAGCTTGGCTTCCTTGGCCTCGGCCTGCTTTGCGGCCTCGGCGGCTTTCTCGGCGGCCTTGGCGGCGCTTTGCAGATCCTGCTCCATCTTGGTGATGAGGCCCTGGAGATCGCCGACCTGCTTTGAAAGCATGATCGCGCGCGTGTTCTCGGCGTCGAGATCCTTTTCGCGCGCCGCCTGCTGGCGCTGCCGCTCCTCGACCAGGGCGGTGAGCCGGGTCTGGTCGCTGCGGACCTTGTCGCGGTCTGCGGCGAGCTGGTCGCGCTCGGTCGCGATGGTCTTGCGCAAGGCCACGAGCTCGCCGAGCTCGCCTGCGATCTTCTCGGCGCGGCCGCGCAATTCCGGCACGACGGCGCCGAGCAGCATCGCGGTGCGCAGCGATTGCAACGCGTCTTCGGGCCGCACCAGCAGCGCCGGCGGCGTACGCCGGCCGGCGCGCTGCAAGGCGGCCAGCACCTCGACGATGTCGGCGCGGCGCGAATCCAGCGACGCGCGCATCTGCTGCTCGCGGCCGTTCAGGCTTCGCAGCCGCGCTTCGGTGTCGTCGATCTTGCTCTCGACCCCGCGCACATTGGCGGCGGTGTCGATCAGCTGCTGGTTGAGCTGGGTGCGGTCCCTGCCGAGCGAGGTGATCTCGGCCTTCAGCTTGGCCTGCGCCTCTTCGGCGCTCTTCTGCCTGGCGCGGGCGGCTTCCAGCTCCTGCTCGCGCTGCTTGATGGCATCGGGCGAGACGGCCGCGGTCTGTGGCGCCGGCGTTGCCGTTTGAGCTTGCGCGAGGCTTGTGCTTGCTTGCGCGAGGCTTGCGCCGGCAACGCCAGTGATCAGCAGCAGGTTGAGGAGCGGCGCTCGCATCGTGTCGGCAAAGATGCTCGTTATGGCGCGCATCACGCGCGGTGATAGGGGTGGCCGGCCAGAATGGTGGCGGCCCGGTAAAGCTGTTCCAGAAGCATGACGCGGACCATTTGGTGCGGCCAGGTCGCAGAGCCGAACGCGATCGCGAGCTTGGCCTTACGGCGCAATTCGGGCGAAAGTCCGTCCGCCCCTCCGATCACGAAGATAGTATGTCCGGCACCTTCATCGCGCCAGCGGCCGAGATGCCGTGCGAATACGGTAGAATCGAGATTCTGGCCGCGCTCGTCGAGCGCCACCAGGATCGATTTTTCCGGAATATGGGCCGAGATCGCCGTGGCCTCCTCGGCCATCCGCGTCGCGGTGTCGCGCGCGCGGCTCTCGGGGATTTCGTGGACGACGAGCTCGCGGAATCCGAGCTTGCGACCGGCCTCGTCGAACCGCTCGAAATAGCGGTCGGCGAGCTCCCGTTCGGGGCCCTGCTTGAGCCGGCCCACCGCAATGACAGCCACACGCATGGATTCTTCGGAGCCGTGTTTCAAGACCGCGCGCAACGAGCGCGCGCACGACGCTAGCATGCGCGTCAGCCGATTCGAAATCGGCCCGATGAGCCTAGATCGCCTTCGCCGCCCCTGGGCCCTGCGTGTACAACCGCTCGAGATTGTAGAACTCGCGGACCTCGGGTCTGAACACGTGCACGATCACATCGCCGGAATCGATCAGCACCCAGTCGCAATTGGGCAAGCCCTCGACGTGGATGTTCTTGATGCCGTTTTCCTTGAGGCCCTTGGCGACGTTCTCCGCGATCGCGCCGACGTGCCGGTTCACCCGGCCGGTGGTGACGATCATGTAGTCGGAGTAGGCCGATTTGCCGCGAAGGTCGATGGTGACCGTCTCTTCCGCCTTCATGTCGTCGAGGCGGGAGAGGATCAGGCTCAGCGTCTTGTCGGCGTCGGGTTGCGCCTTCAAGGCCGCAGCTTTGGTCGGTGTTTTACGCGCCGGTTTTGCCTTGGGTAAAACAGACTTCGTTGAAGCTGACTTCGCTGAAGTTGACTTGGACAATACAGATGTGGTCAGGGACCATTCCTTTCACTGTATCGCGAACGCCGAATCCGGCGCCCACCGGTTACACTACATCATGTGGGGTTAAGGGTTTCAATATGCCAGAGAGGCGGAGACACCCCCGTCCGCACACTCTGTCTCACTTCGTACCTTTCCAGCTCCCGTCCGGGTTCCGCAGGCCCGTGGAGGACAGATTCAGCTTCAATCCGGTCAGGAACACCCAGGCCGGCGCCGGTTCATCCGCGAGCAGCGCTGCCTTGTTCTCGGGCAGGCGGTAACGCGCTAGGGCTTTGGCGGCAGGCGAGGCGAGGGCGCGAAAACTCTGCGGCGGACGGTCGATGACCGCCATCGGCACCTGGCCGGCGATGCGCCGCCAGTCCTGCCATCGATGGAATTGAGCGAGGTTGTCGGCGCCCATGATCCAGACAAAGCGCAAGTCCGAGAGGCGGCGGCGCAAGGTGTTGATCGTGTCGATAGTATAGCGGGTGCGAATGACGGATTCGAGACAGCTCACCTCGATCCGCGGGTCGTCGGCGACGTCGCGCGCCGCCTGCATGCGCTCGCCGAGCTCATACAGCGTGCCGTTCTCCTTCAACGGATTGCCTGGCGTCACCAGCCACCACACGCGATCGAGCTGAAGCCGCTTCAGCGCGAACTGGCTGATCGCGCGATGGGCCTGGTGCGGCGGATTGAACGAACCGCCGAGCAAGCCGATACGCATGCCCGACGTGTGGGCTGGTATGGCCTGCGCGAAGAAGCGTGGCGCGACGAAATTGTTGCTCAATGCCCCGCGCCTTGCGTCGGTTACGGCCGCGTCTGCCCGGTGCCGCGAACGCGATATTTGAAGCTCGTCAATTGCTCGGCGCCGACAGGGCCGCGGGCGTGGAAGCGGCCGGTGGCGATGCCGATCTCGGCGCCAAAGCCGAACTCGCCGCCATCGGCGAACTGCGTCGAGGCATTGTGCAGCACGATTGCGGAATCGACTTCGCTCAGGAATTTGTTCGCAGCCGCCTCATCCGCGCTCACGATCGCATCGGTGTGATGCGAGCCGTGGTTCTGGATGTGCGCGATCGCGCCGTCGACGCCGTCGACCACCTTCGCCGCGATGATCGCATCGAGATATTCGGTGTCCCAATCATCTTCGCTGGCAGGTTTTACGCGCGCGTCGGCCTTCTGCACGGCGTCGTCGCCGCGCACTTCGCAGCCCGCCTCGAGCAGCATCTCGACCAGCGGCTTGAGATTCTTGCCGGCAGCGGCGCGATCGACCAGCAGCGTCTCGGCTGCGCCGCAGACACCGGTGCGGCGCATTTTAGCGTTGAGCACGATCGACTTCGCCATGGCGAGGTCGGCGCTGGCATCGACATAGACGTGATTGACGCCTTCGAGATGCGCGAAGACGGGCACGCGCGCTTCCTGCTCGACGCGCGCGACGAGGCTTTTTCCTCCGCGAGGCACGATCACGTCGACCGCGCCGTTCAGCCCCGACAGCATCATGCCGACCGCCGCGCGGTCGCGCGTCGGCACCAGCGTGATCGCAGCTTCGGGCAGGCCGGCTTCGCGCAGGCCTTGCACCAGGCATTCATGGATCGCGCGGCACGAACGAAAGCTGTCGGAGCCGCCACGCAGGATCACGGCATTGCCCGACTTCAGGCACAGCACGCCGGCGTCCGCGGCGACGTTGGGCCGGCTCTCGAAGATCACGCCGACGACGCCGAGCGGCACGCGCACGCGTTCGATGGTCATGCCGTTCGGCCGCTGCCAGCTCTCGGTGACGATGCCGACGGGATCGGCGATACCGCGCACGATGCCGATGCCCTCGGCCATGCCCTCGATGCGCGCCGGGGTCAGCGTCAGGCGGTCGATGAAGGAGGAGGTGGCATTGCCGGAGGCGCGGGCCTCCGCGACGTCCTCGGCATTGGCGGCGAGAATGGCGGCCGCGTTGCCGCGGATCGCCCGCTCCATGGCCTCCAGCGCCCGGTTCTTCTGCTCCGGCGGCGCCAGCGCCAGCACGCGCGCGGCAGCGCGGGCACGGGTTCCGAGATCGGACATCAGCGCCTGAAGATCGGCAGTGCCGTCAACGGCTTTGAGGGGGGCGGCCATGGGAGTTTCAACCTTCTGCTAAGGCGGTGTCCTAGCACGGAAATCCCGGGCCTGCGAAGGGCGGGGCGGGTATGGCAGGGCCTCGGTTCGCCGCCGTTCGGCCAATGGCCGGGTTGTGCGCCGAATGCTCGATCGATCCTTGCGAACACCCAAAATATCAACAATTATCATTATTTGATATCGGAGCCCCCAATGGCCAGCAGCTACAGCATCGGCAAGCATTTCGAGGACCTGATCGATGGTCTGGTCGAGAGCGGGCGCTATGCCAGCGCGAGCGAGGTGATGCGCGAAGGTCTTCGCTTGATTGAGGAGCGCGAAGAACAGCGCAAGCTCAAGCTGCAAGCGCTGCGGGAGGAAATCCAGAAGGGCTTTGACAGCGGGCCGATGGAGGAGGTCGGCGACATGTTCGAGCGGATCAAGTCAGAGGGTCGGAAGCGTCTGGCGGCTAAAAATGCCAAAAAGACCACTTAAGAGTCCGCAGACAGAAGTCGACCTTATGGCGATCTGGGACTACATCGCCGCGGAAAGTGTGAGAGCGGCCGATACGCTGATCGATCGCATCGATGCAACATTCGATATGCTGGCAGAGTCGCCGTTTGCCGGCCGTGATCGCAGCGAATTGCGCGCCGAGTTACGTAGCTTTCCGGTCGGCAACTACCTGGTTTTCTACGTACCCACACCCGACGGTGTTGAGGTCGTCCGGGTCATGCATGGCCGGCAGGATATCGGCGCTGACGACATGCAATAGTTGGCGACCTGTCCGCTCTTACCCGCCCACCACCAGATCGTCGCGGTGGATCATCTCGGCGCGGCCGCTGATGCCGAGGATGGCCATCACGTCGGGGGAGGAGCGACCCTTGATCCGCTCGGCCTCGTCGGCATCGTAGGCGATCAAGCCGCGGCCGATCTCGCTGGTGTCGGGGCCGCGCACGATCACGGCATCGCCGCGGGCGAACTGGCCCTCGACCTTGATCACGCCGGCCGGCAGCAGGCTGGCACCGGCGCGCAGCGCCGTCACGGCGCCGGCATCGATGGTCAGCGTGCCTTTCGGCTCCAGCGTGCCCGCGATCCAGCGTTTGCGCGACGTGATGGGATTGGCGGGCGTCAGAAACCAGGTGCAGCGGCCGCCATCGGCGATCGCCTGCAGCGGATGCTCGATCTTGCCGGAGGCGATCAGCATATGGGTGCCGCCTGTCGTGGCGATCTTCGCGGCCTCGACCTTGGTGCGCATGCCGCCGCGCGACAGCTCGGATTCGGCGTCGCCAGCCACCGCCTCGATCTCCGAGGAGATGCTCTCGACCACCGGAATGAGCTTGGCGTTCGGATTGTTCTTCGGCGGCGCGTCGTAAAGCCCGTCGATGTCGGACAGCAGCACGAGCAGGTCGGCGCTCGCCATGGTGGCGACGCGCGCAGCGAGGCGATCGTTGTCGCCGTAGCGGATCTCGTTGGTCGCCACCGTGTCGTTCTCGTTGATCACGGGAATGGCGCGCCATTCCAGGAGCTTGCCGATGGTGGAGCGCGCGTTGAGATAGCGGCGGCGCTCCTCGGTGTCCTGCAAGGTCACCAGGATCTGGCCGGCGCCGATGCCGTGCGCCCCGAGCACCTCCGACCAAATCCGCGCCAGCGCGATCTGGCCGACTGCGGCGGCGGCCTGGCTCTCTTCCAGCTTCAGCGGGCCGCGCGGCAGCTTGAGGCGGCTGCGGCCGAGCGCGATCGAGCCGGAGGAGACGACGAGGACGTCGCGGCCTTCCTTGTGCAGCTTGGCCATGTCGTCGGCCAGCGCGGCGAGCCAGGACGCCCGCACCTCGCCCTTGTCGGAATCGACCAGCAGCGCTGAGCCGACCTTGACGACGATGCGGCGGAATTGACTGAGTTCGGGGCTGGCCATGTGTCTATGTGTACTAGGGCGCCTGGACGATCTGCTCTGCATTGGCGACGGCGGAGCGAGAAAGCGGCGCCGATGGGCCTGCTTTTGCAGCAGGACGATGGCCGGCGCAAGGCGGCAAGGATGGCGACGCATGATAAACGGCGAAGGTCGGCCTTGTCCGGGGCGCGGCTCTGGTTCTAATTGATGCCAACTAAAATGGGGTCAAAAGGGGAAGCGCATGGATCGCCGCGAATTCATGGCCGGATGTGTCGCTCTGCCGCTGCTGGCGCAGGCCGGCGACGTGCACGCGCAGGCCGGGCTGAGCAAGATCATCTTCCCGTTCGCCGCGGGGGCCGGCGGCGACACGCTGTGCCGCTTGATCGCGCAGGAGATGGCGCCGGCGCTGCAGCGGACCATCGTGGTCGAAAACCGCACCGGCGGCGACGGACTGATCGGCATCAAGGCGGTGAAGGGCGCAAGCCCCGACGGCAGCATGGTGCTGGTGACGACAGGCCCCACCATGTACCTGCTGCCGATGGTGGAGACGACGCCGAGCTTCGACACGGCGAAGGATTTCATGCCGGTGTCACTGCTGGCGCGGTTCGAATTCGCGCTGGTGATCAATGCGGCGGTCGAGGCCTCCGATTTCAGGAGCTTCGTGGCCTGGCTGAAGGCGCATCCGGACAAGACCTCGTTCGGCGTGCCGAGCAACGGCACCATTCCGCACTTCATGGGCTCCAAGCTCGAAAAGGACCTCGGCATCCCCCTGACCCGCGTGCCCTATCGCGGCAGCGCGCCGATCCTCAACGATCTCGTCGGCGGCCATATCTCATTCGGCATCGTGACATTGGCCGACGCGCTGCCGCAACATCGTGCCAAGGGTGTGAAGATCATCGCGGCCTCGAGCGCGGAACGTTCGCCGTTCGCGCCTGAAGTCCCGACGCTGAAGGAGAACGGCATCGATCTCGTCGCGGACGCCTGGTACGGCATGTGGCTTCCCGCCGGCAGTCCGCCGGAGTTTGCGAGCAAGCTCGGTGCGGCCGCGAGCGCGGCGCTGACAAAGCCCGAGGTGAGGGAGAAGCTGACGGCGATCGGGCTCATTCCGGTCGGCTCCACCCCGGACGGATTGACCAAGGAGCTCGCCGCCAACACCGCGTTGTGGCAGCCAATCGTCAAGGCGACGGGCTACAAGATCGAGAATTGAGTCTCCTGCGGCGCCACACACTCAGCCGTCATGGCCGGGCTTGACGAATGGAGAGGGCCTCGTTCCGCTCGCTCACATCTTTCCGCGCTGCGCGATGCCGTCCTTGATCGCGGCGAGTTCGTTCTCATCCCAGATGCCGATCAAAACGCCGTTCTTCACCTGGAGCTGGTTGTCGGCATAGGCCGCGATCTTCTCGTGCGGCGTGGTGATGTGGTCGTTCGGATGCAGCGCCCAGTCGAACAGCTCGGCCTGCAGCCGCGCGATGATCGCCGCACACTCCGGGTCGTCGCCGCGATCCAAAAACTCTTCCGGATCGGTTTCGAGGTCGTACAGCATCGGGCGGAAGCCGGAGGCGTGGATGTATTTCCAGCGGCCGTCGAACACCAGGAACAGGCGGCAGCGTTCGATCGGCTGGTTCAGCTTCAACCTGACGTCCTGCATGGCATAGTCGTATTCGGAGAACGCGACCTTGCGCCAGTCTGACGGCTTCTCGCCGCGCAGCAGCGGCAGCAGCGAGCGCCCCTCGAGGATGTGGCCGGGCACCTTGCCGCCGAAATAATCGACGAAGGTCGGCGCGAGATCGATGCCTTCCACCAGCGCGTCGCTGCGTGTGCCGCGCGTGGCGTCGGCTTCCCTGGAGGGATCGATGATGATCAGCGGGATCTTCGCCGACTGCTCGTGGAACAGGTCCTTCTCGCCCATCCAGTGATCGCCGAGATAATCGCCATGATCCGACGTGAACACGATCATGGTGGTATCCAGCAGGCCGCGCGCCTCCAGAAACTTCATCAGCACGCCCATCTGGTCGTCGATCTGGGTGATCAGGCCCATATAGGTCGGGATCACCTTCTCGCGGGCATCGTCGCGCGCCATGTTGCGGGAGTAGCGCATGTCCATATAGGCGCCGAACACCGGATGCGGATTTTGCCGCTCGCGCTCGGAGCGGATCACCGGAATCATGTCATCCGTCGAATACATGCTGGCATAGGGCTCCGGCGCGATATAGGGCCAGTGCGGCTTGATGTAGGACAGATGCAGGCACCACGGCTTGCCGTCGGTCTCGGCTTCGCTGATGAAGTCCATCGCGCGCCGCGTCATATAGGGCGTCTCGGAATGCTCCTCCGGCACGCGCGCGGCCTTGTCGGCATGCACCAGCAGCCAGCCGTTCTGCAAGCTGCCGTCCTCCGCCGCGCCCGAATTGGCCCAGTGCTCCCAGGGATTGCTGGCTTCAAAGCCGTGCTGACGCAGATACTCGTCATATTTCGGGCGCGGCCGCCCCGTGGGATGCAGGCCGTCGTCGCGCTCATAAGGCTCGAAGCCGCATTCGGCGACGTGCACGCCGATGATCGATTCCGGGGGAATGCCGAGCGCCTTCATGCCTTCGATATCAGGAGCCATGTGGGTCTTGCCGACCAGCACGTTGCGCACGCCGATCTTGTTGAGGTGATCGCCGAGCGTGGGTTCGCCGACACGCAGCGGCCAGCCGTTCCAGTGCGAGCCGTGCGAGCGCATGTAGCGGCCGGTGTAGAACGACATCCGCGAGGGCCCGCAGATCGGTGATTGCACATAGGCCTTGCTGAACAGCACGCCACGCTTGGCCATGGCGTCGATGTTCGGCGTCTTCAGCGTGGGATGGCCGGTACAGCCGAGATAGTCATAGCGAAGCTGGTCGCACATGATCCAGAGAACGTTCTTCGCGCGCGCCATGCGTCATCCCTGCCGTTTCTTGATTGTGTGATGCTGCGATATTGGAGGCGCGAAGACAAGACAGTGAGGTGCATGCCCCAGCCGCACGCACCGCTGTCGTGCCTGCGAACGCAGGGACCGATAACCCCAGGGAGTAGTTTGGCGAAGATTCGTAGTTCGGTACTGCGATTATCCGCAATCGAGAGATCACGCGGTATGGGTCCCTGCGTTCGCAGGGACGACAATGAGACTACGCCGACCACGGCTCCGCTTCGGCCGCGCTCTTCGCCTTGGCCGACACCGGAGCCTCGCCGATCACCTCGGCCAGCGCGCGCAACGCTTCCTTCACGCCCTGGCCTGTCACGCCGGAGATCAAGAGCGGCGTCTTCTTCGCAGCGCGCTTCAGCCGGTCCTTCTGCTTCTTGAGCTCGTCCGGCTCGACCGCGTCGATCTTGTTCAGCGCGACGATCTCGATCTTGTCGGTGAGCTGCCCGGCATAGGCGTCGAGCTCCGTGCGCACGGTCTTGTAGGCCTTGCCGGCATGCTCGCAGGTCGCATCGACCAGATGCAGCAGCACGCGGCAGCGCTCGACATGGCCGAGGAAGCGGTCGCCGAGGCCGGCGCCTTCATGCGCTCCCTCGATCAGGCCGGGAATGTCGGCCAGCACGAATTCGCGGCCGTCGGCATTCACGACGCCGAGCTGCGGATGCAGCGTGGTGAATGGATAGTCGGCGATCTTGGGCTTGGCCGCGCTGACCTTGGCGAGGAAGGTCGACTTGCCGGCATTGGGCAGACCAACGAGGCCGGCATCCGCAATCAATTTCAGCCGCAGCCAGATCCAGCGCTCTTCGCCCGGCTGGCCGGGATTGGCGTTGCGCGGCGCGCGGTTGGTCGACGACTTGAAATGTGCGTTGCCGAAGCCGCCATTGCCGCCCTCGGCCAGCACGAACTTTTCGCCGACCTTGGTGAAGTCGTGGATCAGCGTCTCGCGATCCTCGTCGAAGATCTGCGTGCCCATGGGCACCTTCAGCACGATGTTCTTGCCGTTGGCGCCGTGACGGTCCGAGCCCGAGCCGTTCTCGCCCTTCTGGGCCTTGAAGTGCTGCTGATAGCGGTAGTCGATCAGCGTGTTGAGGCCGTCGGCGACCTCGATGATGACATTGCCGCCGCGCCCGCCATTGCCGCCGGAGGGGCCGCCGAATTCGATGAACTTTTCGCGGCGGAACGCCACGCAGCCGTTCCCGCCGTCACCGGAGCGGATATAGACCTTTGCTTCGTCGAGGAATTTCATGGGCCATAGGTAGGCCAGCCGGCCCCCTGCGGCAACCCGGATGGACTCGCAAATCGGCCGAAATTCCG
The DNA here is from genome assembly GCF_030272265.2 of Bradyrhizobium sp. 62B. Lineage (NCBI taxonomy): Bacteria > Pseudomonadati > Pseudomonadota > Alphaproteobacteria > Hyphomicrobiales > Nitrobacteraceae > Bradyrhizobium > Bradyrhizobium sp. 62B. The sequence continues at coordinate 434,284 of NZ_CP092841.2, forward strand.
CGAATTGCGGCCCTTGCTTAACCCGCCGGTCGCTTCCGGATCAGGAATTTCTGCGTTCCCTCCAGCACCAGCTCCTTGCGCTGGTTGAACACGGTGCTGCGCAGCGTCACCGCGCCGGTCGTGCGGCCCGGCACCAGCTCGATGACCTCGAGCGCCGGATAGATCGTGTCGTCGGCGAACACCGGCTTGAGAAACCGGCTCGACTGCTCGAGGAAGCCGACCAGGGAGTCCTCGACCATGAACGGAAACAGGCCGGCGCCGGGCGCGGTGTGGATCAGGGTCTGGAAGCCGTGGGCGAGCAGATGCGGCATGCCGCGGCTGCGGCAATATTCCACGTCATAATGCACCGGATGGGTGTCGCCGCTCGCGGTCTGGAACGCCGCGAAGATCGCCGAGGTCTGGGTGCGGCTCGGCAGCACGAAGCGTTCGCCGACGACGAAATCCTCAAACCAGCGTTGCGTGGGGATCATGCGATGCCGGGTCGGGTCGAAATCGGTCATGTCAAAGCTCGTTTTGTCGATGTGGCGTTTATCGCTACTGCGATGCGAAGAGTGCGACAATCCGTTCAATTCAGCGTGGCGGGCTTGTCCGTATTGCTCATGGCATTACAACGGCGCCAATGCCCATCTTCAAGAACCTCTCCGCCTATGACGATCGCTCCGCGCGCCTCGCCGGCATTGCGCTCATGGTGCTGTCGATCTTCATGTTCTCGTTCGGCGACGCCATGGGCAAGTTCCTGGTCGGGACTTATTCGGTGGGGCAGCTGCTGTTCCTGCGCGCCTGCGCGGCGCTGCTGCTGCTGTCGCCGCTGATCTGGACGCAGCGTCACCAGTTCCTGCATCTGGAGCGGCCCCGCCTGCAGCTGTTTCGCGTCGTGCTGTCGACGCTGGAGGTTGCCGCCTTCTTCCTTGCGACCGTCTATCTGCCGCTCGCCGACGTCATCACCTATTATCTCGCCGGCCCGATCTTCGTCACCGCGATGTCGGCGATCTTTCTGGGCGAGAAGGTCGGCTGGCGGCGCTGGACCGCGATCCTGATCGGCTTCTGCGGTGTCCTGATCGCGCTGCGGCCCTCGGCCCAGACCGTCAGCCTGCCGGCGCTGATCGCGCTCGGCGGCAGCCTGTCGTTCGCGACCTTGATGCTGATCACGCGCAGCCTGCGCAAGACGCCTGATATCGTGATGGCGTCCTCGCAATTCATCGGCACGTTATCGCTCGGCGCCGTGTTGTCGGCGTTCAACTGGGTGCCGCCGACCCCAGGCAGCCTGGTGTTCTTCGCGCTGGCGGGGGTCGTCTCGGTGACGGCATTGTTCTGCGTCAACCGCTCGCTCAAGCTGGCGCCGGCCAGCGTCGTCGTGCCCTATCAATATTCGATGATCGTCTGGGCTGTGATCTTCGGCTTCGTCGTGTTCGGCGACGTGCCCTCGGTCGCCACGCTGATCGGCGCGGCGATCATCATCGGCGCCGGGTTCTACATCTATCTGCGCGAGAGGGATCTCGGGCGCGAGAGCGCCGAAGTGAATCCGCCGGCGTGATGCCCACCCTCCCCTGGACGGGGAGGGTAAGCGCCGCCCTGCCTATCTCATCCGCCGCGCGCTGCTCCAGCTCTTCAGCGAGGCCCACACGCCGCGGGACAGGCGGAAGCAGTCGACCGGCGTCGAGGAGCCCAGCGCCAGGAAGCGATGCAGCTGCACGCCGCTCCATTGGAAGCCGCACTTCTCCAGCACCTTGCGCGAGGCCGGGTTGGTGACGCGCGCGCCGGCATAGAGATGCTCGTCCTCGAATTCCTCGAAGAAGAAGTCGATCGCGCCGCGCGCGGCCTCGGTGGCAAAGCCCTGGCCCCAATGCTCGACGCCGAGCCAATAGCCGAGCTCGGCATTGCCGGGCGTGGAGCAGTCGATGCCGACCATGCCGACCGGATTGGTATCGTGCTCGATCAGGAACACGGTCTCAGCTCCGAGCGCGGCGGTGGCGCGGATGAATGCGACGGCGTCGTCCTGCGAATAGGGATGCGGCAGGCGGCGGGTGTTTTCCGCGACGCGGCGGTCGTTGGCGAGCCGGGCGATGGTCCTGACATCGGCAAGCGTCGGCCGCCGCAAGGTCAGCCGTTCGGTGGCGACGACGCCAGGTCTCGCCTCAGCCAAGGTCACGCTCGAGAAATCCTGCAACATGTCCGGCTCCGCTAGAAAGTCACTAAGTCAAAGTGAGCAAGTCAAAAGAAAAGGGGAGGCCGGTTTCCCGCCTCCCCCTGGAGCCTTCGATCTCTGTGATCTGGACTCCGCCGGTTCAGTCGGGACCGGCGGACTCCAATTTGATCCACCGTCTATTCAGCAGCCTCTGCGATCGGGAGTACCGATACGAAGGTGCGGCCGTTGGCTTTGGCCTGGAACGCAACACGACCCTCGATCTTGGCGAACAGAGTATGGTCCGTGCCCATGCCGACATTAAGGCCGGGGTGCCAGGTGGTGCCGCGCTGACGCGCAATGATGTTGCCGGGAGTGACGACCTCCCCGCCGAACGCCTTGATACCGAGGCGCTTGCCCTTGGAATCGCGTCCGTTACGCGATGAACCGCCTGCTTTTTTGTGAGCCATGGCTCGTCTCCGAAATCCTGCGTAGTTCTAGGTCAATTCCTTGACGGAATCATTTCAAAATTTCTCACGCATCAATTCGTGAATTGGCGTGATCGATTTCAGCTATTCGGCGGCTTCCGCTGCCGGCTCCTTCGCCACTTTTTCCTTCTTCGGACGCGGGCCCTTGGTGGGCTTGGCGCCGTCGGTCAGGATCTCGCTGATGCGCAAGACAGTGATCTCGTCGCGATAGCCGCGCTTGCGGCGCGAATTCTTGCGGCGGCGCTTCTTGAACGCGATGACCTTGGGGCCGCGCTTGTGGTCGAGCACCTCGACCGCAACGGAGGCGCCTGCCACCGTCGGAACGCCCAGCACCGGCGAGTCGCCGCCGACCACCAGAACTTCATTCAGCTGCACGATCGAGCCGACTTCGCCTTCGATCTTGCCTACTTCGAGAACATCATCCGGCACGACGCGGTATTGCTTGCCGCCGGTTTTGATGACTGCGAACATCGTTTTTTTCTCCGTGTTCAATCCCGGCCTCGCGACTGCTACGTCGGGGCCGGCTTTTTGTCAGTCGCTAAGGGTTTATACGAGTTTTGTGCGGGCAGGGTTTATCCCTTTGAAAACCACGCAAAAACAAGCGGCGCGAGAAACGCCCCGCGCCGGTTGTGGGACTTATAGCCGCGATCAGCCAAGAGTCAAGCAAGAGTCAAGGAAAAGCCGGCGAAAAGCGCCCGGATTTGAAGGATTTGGCTCTCTCGCGGCCCTCAGCCGAATCTCGATTTGGCTTTGCAACAAACCGGTTCCCGCGCCGTTAGTCAGGCCGGAACAGGTCAGCGGGCAAGGGCTCTTCAATGGCAACGGACGAACTGGTCAAGACGACGACGGGCATCGCCCATCACGGCGCCGAGCGGCTGCCGTCGGTGGACATCGACAGCTTCAACATCGAGATGAAGGACGAGGACGGCTTTCTCGGCGACCGCGCCAGCAAGGGCGCGTTCCGCGACATCCTCGACCGCTGGCGCAAGCCGCTGCGCAAGACCGGCGAGGACCCGTTCGGCAAGGAGCCGTCGGAGAACATCAGCAAGAAGACGCTGGATGCGATCCTGGTCGGTGACGACACCGAGGCCTCCGCGCTGGTGCACAGCGCCATCGAGGATTTCGCCCAGGAGCTCGCTTACGTCACCCGCCGCTTCCTGAAGACAAAAGCCTGGGCCAAGACCGAGCGCATCGTGGTCGGCGGCGGTTTCCGCGATTCCCGGCTCGGCGAGCTCGCGATCGCGCGCACCGAGATCATCCTCAAATCCGAGGACTTCAAGATCGACATGATGCCGATCCGCCATCACCCGGATGAAGCCGGCCTGATCGGCGCGCTGCATCTGGCGCCGTCCTGGATCTTCGAGGCCCATGACAGCATCCTCGCCGTCGACATCGGAGGTACGAATATCCGCTGCGGCCTCGTGGAAACGGCCTGGAAGAAGGCAAAAGACCTGTCGAAGGCCAAGGTGGTGAAATCCGAGCTGTGGCGTCATGCCGACGACGAGCCGACGCGCGAAGGCGCGGTGAAGCGGCTCACCAAGATGCTGAAGGGGCTGATCACGGAGGCCGAGAAGGACGGCTTCAAGCTCGCCCCCTTCATCGGCATCGCCTGTCCCGGCGTGATCAACGCGGACGGCTCGATCGAGAAGGGCGCGCAGAATCTGCCGGGCAATTGGGAGAGCAGCAAGTTCAACCTGCCGGCGAGCCTGCTCGAAGGCATTCCGCAAGTAGGCGAGCACGACACCGCGATCCTGATGCACAATGACGGCGTGGTGCAGGGCCTCTCCGAGGTGCCGTTCATGCAGGACGTCGATCGCTGGGGCGTGCTCACCATCGGCACCGGCCTCGGCAATGCCCGCTTCACCAACCGCCGCAAGGAGAACGGCAAGGACGCGGACAACGGCAAGAAAAAGGACAAGGACAGCAAGAAGGGCGACTAGCCGCTGCTTCTCCCTGGGTGCGATCGCCGCCACGGCGGAGGTCCACTCCCTCTCCCGCCTGCGGGAGAGGGCCGGGGAGAGGGTGCCTCCGCGTTGGGACCCCTCCGGACAGAAGCGCCCGCCGCGCCGTCGGCGCCATCGCCGAACCGTCCCCCCGAGTAACCTTGACCGGTTAGGTTAAGGACCGGATTGCGTTGCGGCGCGCCCGCCGCACGCTAGGGTCGAACCGTCGCTTCCACCTGGCCGGCGAAGCCGCCCTTCCCAGCCAGAATTTCAATGAGCGGCACCGGGACCGCCAGTGTTTACCGCGTCTGGCGGTCCCACCCCGTTTTCCCGAACATGCTTCGAATCCGGCCCCGCCCCACCGGCGCTGCGCCCTCCCCCGCTTGCGGGGGAGGGCCGGGGAGAGGGTCTCTCCGCGCTGGGATTGCCAATGGCATTTTGCACCCATTGGCCAAGATCGTCCGATGCTCCCTCGCAGTTCCTGCCCCCAAGGCAGAACCGTTGTCGCGCAAGGCGGCCTCCGATTCGCCCGACAAAACGCTCAACCCGGCAATCCGCACCGCCTTTCCGGAGCGCCCGTGCCGAAAAGCCCGGGCAGCGGGCGAAACAGGCAGCGGATTTTCCCCTTTCGCGCCTTGTCTGGCCCGCCATCCTCGCCTATTAACGCCCCCAACCACAGGGGCCCTGCCTCTACATGGCGCCTTCAGGAGAGGTGGCAGAGTGGTTGAATGCACCGCACTCGAAATGCGGCATAGGTGCAAGCCTATCGGGGGTTCGAATCCCTCCCTCTCCGCCAGCCCGAATTTCCAGTCAACGGTTCAAGTGCCAGATAGCGGCTCGACCCCTATGCCGCTTAAGTCTTGGATATTGACGGCGTCGAGGTAGCCGGCCTCGAGCACGGTCGGCGCATCGGGCAGCGCGGCCATCCGCGTAGCACCAGTGGTGCCGAGCACCTTGACCTTGCCGGAGTCGATCAGCGGCCTCAGCACGGTGAGGGAGTCGAAGGAGACGTCCAGGGATGCCCGACATCATGTCGGTCATCTGGCTCGCGCCCGACTTGTGGGGCACGGGGGTCAGCTTGATGCCGGCGGTCGATGAGTTGCCTTCGGCGATAACGCCGCGCGCATCGCTTCCCCAAGATTTGCCCGACGGGACAGCAAATCTGCTCCCCGTAACCCATTGATCTCACAGCCCCCGCCTACTGTGCATGGGGTTGTTTTCGCATTTTTTATTGTCCGGGGGCATAAGACCCCAGCCGCACCACCCGCTTGAACCCACTCCCCGCCCGCACCGACCCAGCAATGCCCCGCCATCAGGCGGCCCCGAGGTAATCCACCCCGATGTTCGAGAAGACCTACCGCGACCGCCTCAATGCCGATCTTGCGCGATGGGAGGCTGACGGCGTGATTGCGCCGGCGGCGGCAGCCTCAATCCGCCATGCGCTGCCGCCGCTGCCTGCGGCCATCAACATCGCAATGGTGGTCGGCATCGTCGGCGGGCTGTTGATCGCGGCCGCGTTCCTCGCCTTCGTCGCCGCGCACTGGACGGAGATCGCGCGGCTGCTGCGGTTTGCGATCCTCATCGCCGGCATGGTCGTGACCTCTGCCCTCGGGGCCTGGTTTGCTGCGCGGGGGCGCGATGTTCTCGCCGATCTCTGCGCCAGCATCGGTGCGATCATCTTCGGCGCGGGCATCGCGCTGGTCGGCCAGATGTATCATCTCGGCGACGACTTTGCCGGCGGCATGCTGCTGTGGTCGATCGGCGCGTTGGTCGCGGCGCTGCTAGCCGGCTCGCGCGGGGCGCTGGCGGTCGGCCTCGTCGCCGCCGGCATCTGGACCTGCATGCGGATCCAAGATTCGCCCGACATCCTGCATCTTCCGTATCTGGCGGTCTGGCTGATCGCAGCTAGCCTTGCGTTCGCGTGGAATTCCCGCGTCGCGGCCCACCTCGTCGCGCTCGCGGTGCTGCCGTGGTGGATCGCCACCTCGCTGCGCTTCGATTTCGACGGGCCGCAGCCGTCCTTCGTGCTCGCGAACGGCGCGGCCCTGCTGTTCGGCGCCGGGCTCGCGATCGCCGCCAGGCCCTCGCCGCGGGCGCTGCAGCTCGGGAGCGTGCTGTCGATCTACGGGGCGTTCTCGCTCGCCGCGGCCGCGGTCCTGGAGGTGACGACGGTCGACGACATCATCCGCTTCCGGACCGGCGCGGGATCCGCCCAGCCGCTGTGGGCGATCCTGTGCGGAGCGGCCGGCGTGGTCCTCGCCCTCGTTTCCGCCACGCTCACCAGGCGCAAAGGTGAGATCCTCGCAGCCTGCGCGATCGGGCTGGTCTTGCTCGCCGCGCCGCTCTGGCCGGTCTCGACAGGCGGCGAGCCGTGGCTCGCTTATGCCGCGCTGCTGTGCGCCATGCTGTGCCTCGTCGTCTCCGGCGTGCTCGATGACGTGCGGCCGCGCATCGTGGCCGGCTGGCTCGGCATTGCCGGCGTCATCGCGGGCATCATCTGGGCGGTGAAGGGCTCGCTGCTCGCCCGCTCTGCGTTCCTTGCGGCGGCCGGCATCGTCGCCGTCGTCTTCGCAACGGCGCTCAACCGCGCGCTGCCGAGGAGTGCACGATGAACCAGCTGGTCACATCCATGCCCGCGCTCTGGCAGCGTATCCCGAAGCCCGTGCTGTTCGGCGTCGCCGTGCTGCTGCAATGCTTGCTGCTGGTGCTGATGGTCGTCGACCGCGTGCAGATCCTGCGCGAAGGCACCGAGGTCACGCTGCAGACCCAGCCGGTCGATCCGCGCGATCTCTTGCGCGGCGATTATGTCGTGCTGCGCTACGACATCTCGCAGGTCGCGGCCGGCGCGCTCGCCGGCAAGCCGGCGGAGTCGCGCAACCCCGCCGTGTTCGTCAAGCTCGCGCCCAATGCCGAGGGCGTTTACGCCGCCGTTTCCGCGCATGCCGAGCCGGTGCCAGTCACCGCGCCCGAGGTGCTGATCCGCGGCCGCGTCAGCTATTCCTGCGGCTCGAACATCCGCACCTTTTGCGACAAGCTGACGATCAAATACGGTCTCGAAAGCTATTTCGTGCCGGAAGGCGAGGGCGGCAAGCTCGAGCAGGCCCGCAACCAGCAGAAGCTGCGCATCGTCGCCGCCGTGCTGCCCTCAGGCCGCGCCGCCATCAAGCGTCTGCTGCTCGACGGACAGCCGGTGTACGAGGAGCCGCTGTATTAGGTCGCCTCGTGCGCGCCGTGACAATGCTTGAAGCGCTTTCCTGAATTGCACGGGCAAGGATCGTTGCGTCGCAAGCCTGCAAACTCCCCCGACGTCTCGGCTTCCTCGGGCATCTTCGAGAGCGAAGCCGATGAGGCGTCCGAACCCGCGGTCGCCATTGCCGGGGTCGGTGCGTTTCGGCGGTTCAACAGCCACCCGACGAATAATGCGGTCACCACAAAACCGCCCAGCATCGCTATTCCCATCTTGGTGTCGTTAGCCTGCTTGCGGTCCCGCTCCTCGGACTCTCTGGCCGCCTGCTGGCGCTGCTCTTCTCGCTCCACATACCATTTTGCGGCGGCTTGAAGGGCCGTCGTCGGAACGGTCCAGCTCACCGATGTCTTTTCCGGCCGCGAGAGCATGACCGCCCGCGACAGCAAAGCCATCTGCGACGGCGAATTGCTTTCAGAGCTGACCCGGGTTGCCGTCACGCGCGATGCGAGTCCGAGCGACACTCCACCGCATACCGATGAGACCAGCGTCATCCGACGGTTGCCCTTGGTCTCCTCGATGGTTTCCCAACGCCCAAGGCCCGGAAGTGTGTCGGGCAATTCGACGTGATCGATCTGATGAGCGTCGATCAGCCGCGTGAGTTCATAGTGGTGGAGGCTCCGCTCCTTCAGCATGTGTGCGATCGCGAAATGCCGGTAGATATTGTACATGTCGCGCCAGATCGGCTCGGCCCGGATGGTCTCCTCCATGCGGGCGGTCCAGTCGCAGGCGAACTCCCTGGCGATGGGATCTTCGCTCCCGTTCTTGGCACCTGCATCCGCGTTGGCATCGGCGTCGCTGAGGATCACCTGGGCTGATTGCAGCGACGCGACTTGATAGTCGTGTGCATATTCGAACTTGCCGGGTTCGAACCAGAACCGGCGCCGGCTGCTCCAATCGCCCGTGGACGTGCCGGCCCGCAGCATCTGCCGCGATTGATTGAGCCGGCGCGCGAAGGTGCCGGGCAGGGGCGGATCGACCGGCAATTGCAGCGTGCCCTGCGAGACCTGCTTCATGCGATAATCGGCTTCGACCAGCACCTTGGTCACGCGGGAATGCCGGGGCAGGGCGTCAACGCGAACCGCTTGCGGCTGCTGGGAGCACGCACGCAGATATTGTTGCTTGGCGGCCGCGTCGCGTCCGGCAATCTGGTCGAGACTGGGCGCCTGGCTTCTGTCCGGGTCCAGCGAGATTCCCGGCTCGATGTTGCCGTACTTTCTGTCGGCCGACCGGATCGCGACGATGAGGTCGTCGAGATAAAGATCCGGCTGGCCCTTCTCGACAACGCCGCAGAGCAGGATGTCGTAATCGTCGTCCTGGCAGACGGTATCGATCCGGGTCAATCCGGTGAGCCGCTTCGACCCGCCCGCTTTCGCCCGCTTCAAGGCTTCGCGCAGCGAGACGGCGACCTCCGCCCTTATGTCCGTTTTCGAAACCGTGGCGGGAACGCTGCAGGTCTTGTCCGCCGCCATCGCAGCCAGGGGCTTTTGCAGGACTAACGCGCTCACTCCTGACGCCAGAAAACCGCGCCGATCGACAAGCACCCTGTGCATCATGGAGCTCTGTTTCCCCCGCTCGACAAATGTTGAGGTTAAGTATCCGGCTTCCTCAAATTGAGGACCTTGCGTCTGAGCTCGCTCAGGTCGCGTTCCGTCCCCGTCGGAGCCGCTCCGATGTGCACGCCGCCGACGGGCGCCGAGGCTGACGGATGAGCTGGGCCGCCGACGTTTGCCCCGGATGGCTTCGAACCGATTCCAGGTGAATTCGAGCTCGAGCCGGCTGGCTCGCGGGCGCCGCTGACGCCCGACTCTCTGGTCGGGAAGGAATGTCCGCTCGGGGAGGAATTTGGCTTCCTGGCACTGGGAGCCACGCGCCCGCCACCGTCACCTGACACGTCCGATTCAAGCGGCGTGCGCTGATTTCGCCAGCGCTGAAACTCCTGCAACTCGCGAGCGGCGGCGGCAGCGCTGTTCAGCCGCATCCTCTCCTCCTGGGGACTTTCGTAGTCCGGCCGGGTCGTGAGATTTTCTCTCAACGAGTTCTTGTGAATGCATTCTCCTTCATCGTAGCCGGTGCGCGCGACGTACTTCCCCTCTCTGTCGCAGTCCATGCATTTCTTATACAGGCCCTGCAATTCCACGGAGATGTAACTGCAATTCCATCCGGGGCCGAATTTCTTCTGCAGGGTCTCGGCCTGGGCCGGAAAATTGCAGAGTCCGAGAACGGCAATCGCCGCGGGAATGAAGGTGCGCATGAATGTCGTTCAACTAATGATGGGACCGGACCCGTGGCCGGCTAAAAATTTGCAGTTCGCAGCTTAAACCAGCGCAACTGTGCCGCAACCTCTTTCTGTCCAATTGGCGACTATCGGTCTTTCAGTTTGCTTAATTCCGTTTCCGCGGATCAGGCGCCATTGTTCCGGGCCTGCTTTTTCAACGCCCGCCGCAGCACGTCCCACACCAGGGGATCGTTCATCTGCGCCACGTTGAAGCGCATGAAGTGCGAGGCGGTCTGCGCCACGCTGAACACGTTGCCCGGCGCCAGCACCACATCGTCCTCGAGCGCCGCGCGCGCGAGTTGTGCGGCGTCCTGCCCGCCCGTGAGGCGGCACCACAGGAAGAAGCCGCCGCGCGGCATCAGCCAGGGTTCGATGCCGATCGCCCCAAGCTTTCGCGCGACGTCACGGCGGGTGCTCGCGAGCTTTTGCCGGAGCTCGTCCATGTGCTTGCGATAGCCGCCGCCGGCCAGCACTTTTGCGATGATGTCCGTCGCCACCGGGCTGGGACCGCCAAAGCTGGTTGCGACCTGGAGGTCGACGAGATGCTCGATCCAGTCGGCCCGCGCGGCGATGTAGCCCGAGCGGACCGAGGCCGACAGCGTCTTGGAAAAGCTGCCGATGCGGATCACGCGATTGAGTCCGTCGAGCGCGGCAAGCCGTGGCGAGCGCTCCGGCTCGAGGTCGCCGAAAATGTCGTCCTCGATGATGGTGAGGTCGTGCGCGGCGGCGGCCGTCAGCAGCCGGTGCGCCGTCTGAAGCGACAGCGTCGCGCCGGTCGGATTGTGCAGGGCCGAATTGGTGATGTAGAGCCTGGGACGCTCAGTGGCGAGGATCTGCTCGAAGCGCGCGATGTCCGGGCCCGTCGGCGTCATGGGCACGCTGACGATCCTGGCCTGATGCGCCCGCAGCAGCGCACGGAAATTGAAGTAGCAGGGATCGTCGACCAGCACCGTGTCGCTGGGCCGCAGCAGGAAGCGGCAGACGAGGTCGGTGGCTTGCGTCCCCGAGCCCGTCAGCATGAGCTGATCGACGGACGCATGAATCGCATCCTCGGCGAGGCGGGCGAGCAGCAGCCGCCGCAGCACAAGTCCGCCGCGCGTGCTGCCATAGTCGGTCAACAAATCCGCATCGGTCCGCGCCAGCGCACGGATCGCGCGGCGCAAGCCAGCCTCCGGCATCCAGCTCGCCGGCAGCCAGCCGCAGCCGGGCTTTGGCACGCCAGCTTCGGCATCGAGCGATTGCCGGGAGACCCAGAACGGATCGACCTCGCGGTCGCGCCGCGGCCCGGCTTCGGCAAGCGCAAGCGGCGGCATGATCGCCGGCGCAACATAGAAGCCCGAGCCGCGACGGGCGCGGATCAGGCCTTCGGCGGCGAGGCGGTCATAGGCTTCCACCACCGTGGAGGGCGAGACGTTCATCGCTGCGGCGAAGCTGCGGATCGACGGCAGTCGGTCGCCGGCACCGAGCGCGCGGCCCGCGACCTTGGCGCGGATCGCGCTCATCACATCGATGGTCCGCGTGCCGCCGCGTCCCCTGGTTTGCGCCTCGCTGTCCAAGTGTATGACCTTCCATACCCACACAGTTTTGCCGGATTGTACTGGATTGTCGCTGGTCTCGCCACCGCCGAGGGCCCAGTGTCGCGACACAGGAGAATGGGACGGCGATGCAATCTGCGGGCAGCGGCTGGGGCAATGGACTTCTCGGCGTCATCATCTTCAGCGGCTCCCTGCCGGCGACGCGCGTCGCGGTCGGCGGCTTCTCCGCGCTGTTCCTGACCTCGGTGCGCGCGGTCATCGCGGCGCTGATCGGTCTTGCCGTGCTCGGTCTGCTCCGTCAGGCGCGGCCGCAGCGCAAGGATCTCGTCTCGCTCACGATCGTCGCCGCCGGCGTCGTGGTCGGCTTTCCCCTGCTGACCGCGCTCGCGCTCCAGCACATCACCTCCGCGCATTCGATCGTCTTCATCGGCCTGTTGCCATTGTCGACGGCGGTTTTCGCCGTCGTGCGCGGCGGCGAGCGGCCGCAGCCGCTGTTCTGGCTGTTCGCCGGTCTCGGCAGTGCCACGGTGGCCGGCTTTGCCTTGTCCGGTGACGGATCGGCTTCGTTCACCGGCGATCTCCTGATGGTGGCGGCGATCGTGTTGTGCGGCCTCGGCTATGCCGAAGGTGCGGCGCTGTCGCGCCGGCTCGGCGGCTGGCAGGTGATCTCCTGGGCGCTGCTGCTTGCGCTACCGCTGATGCTGCCGGTCGCGCTTCTCACCTGGCCGTCCGCCTGGAGCGGCATCAGCGTGCCCGCCTGGATCGGGCTCGCTTATGTCTCGATCTTCAGCATGTTCGTCGGCTTTATCTTCTGGTACCGCGGCCTCGCGCTCGGCGGCATCGCGCGGGTCGGCCAGCTGCAACAGCTCCCGCCGTTCTTCGGCCTCGCGCTCGCGGGCCTTCTGCTGCACGAGCCCGTCGCCTGGAGCATGATCGCCGCGACCATGCTCGTGGTCGCCTGCGTCTTCTTCGCGCGGCGGTTTGCCTGACGGCAACGTCAGCTCTGTCGCCTGCCCGACTGAGCCTTTTCGATTCCGGGAATTCGCGCGATCTGCTCGGCGAGGAAATCGACCAGCAGCCGTACCCGTGCGACGCCGGAGCGCTCCGGTACGATCAGTAGGCTCAGCGGGACGGGAGGCGGCGAATAGTCCGCGAGCACGCGTTCGAGCTTGCCGGCCGCGAGAAGATCGTGGACGAGCCAGAGATGCGTGGGTCCGATCCCGCGGCCGGCCGCGAACGCCTCTCGCGCGGCAAGTCCGTGATCGACACGCAATCGCCCCGTGAACGGGACCTGATGGCGTCCGCCGCGGCGGCCTTGCAGCACGAGCACATCACTGCCGGCGACGTTGGACATTCTGATTCCCTCGTGGCTTGCGAGGTCCTGCGGACGCGCGGGCCTGCCGCACCTTGCCAGATAGTCGGGCGCGGCAACAAGCAGCCGCCGCGACTGCCCCAGGGATCTGAGCTTCATCGAGCTCTCGGCGAGCGGCCCCAGGCGGAGCGCGACATCGACACCTTCCCTCACGAGGTCGACCCGTTCGTCCGTCAGGTTGAGATCCACCGACACATCGGGATAGCGGTCCTGGAAAGCGAAGATGAGACGGCTGACATGGAGCACGCCGAACGCCGCGGTGCAGGATATCCGTATCGTTCCGGCGGGCGCGCCGCGGGCGCTGCGCGCCTCGTCGCCGGCGTGCTCAACCAGGCGCAGGATCTGCACGCAATCGGCATAATAGCGGCGCCCCTCCTCCGTCATCGTCACGCTGCGCGTGGTCCGCGTGAGCAGCGGCACGCCCACGGCCTGCTCCAGTTCCCGAATGTGCCGCGTCACGCTGGACTGGCCAACCCCGAGCTCGCGCGCGACGGCCGACAGGTTGCCCCGCTCGGCGACCCTCACGAAGCTGCGCATGCGCTCGAGGCTGACCTCCGATCTATCCATTATTCGGCATGATCCTATCCATTACCGTCATCTAGCGGATTGCAGGGGGCCGCGCTAGCTGCGGGACATCCTCAACGAATGGTGCCGATCATGAAGGTATTGATAGTTTTTGCGCATCCGGAGCAGCGTTCGCTCAACGGCTCGCTGCGGGATGTTGCGGTCCGAGAGCTCGAGGCGCAGGGCCACGACGTGCGAGTGTCGGACCTTTATGCGCAGGGCTGGACCTCGGCCATCGGCCGCGCCGACTTCCCGGCGCTGCCGACGGATGCGCGGCTTGCGCCCGCTGCTGCATCCAAGCAGGCTTTCGAAAGCGGCACGCTCACCCCCGACGTCAAGAGCGAGATCGAGAAGTTGCTATGGGCAGATACGCTCATTCTGCAATTCCCGCTGTGGTGGTTCAGCATGCCTGCGATCCTCAAGGGATGGGTCGATCGCGTGTTCGCCTATGGCTTCGCATATGGCGTCGGCGAGCACAGCGACAGACGGTGGGGCGATCGCTATGGCGAAGGCAAGCTGGCGGGGAAACGGGCGATGCTGATCGTGACGACCGGCGGTTGGCAGGAGCATTACTCGGCTCGCGGAATCAACGGGCCGATCGACGACCTGCTGTTTCCGATCCATCACGGCATTCTCTACTACCCGGGATACGATGTCCTTCCGCCGTTCGTCGTCTACAAGGCCGACAAGCTCGACGAAGCCGGTTTCGACGCGATGGCCGAACGTTTGCGGGAGAGGATCAGGACGCTTGCGACGGCCTCGCCCATTCCGTATCGGCGCCAAAACGGCGGCGACTACCTGATTCCAAGCATGCAGCTGCGCGCCGGGCTCGAGCCTCCCGCGGCGAGCGGCTTTGCGATCCACCTCGCGCCCGAGGCCAGCATCTCGCCGAGAGACTCGGCGAGAGAGGCGCGTGCTCACTTGCCGGTGGATGCCTGCGCCGCGAAAGCCTGAACGCGAAGATTGCAAGGGCAGGCCGGCGAAGGCGCGCGCGATCGACAAGTCTCGCGCGCCTTCAACGACGTGAGCCGCAGGCGAGCTTACTCCATCACCGTTTTCGTCAGCGTCGAACGGGCGAACTTCTTCAGCGGCATCGGCTTGCCGAACAGGAAGCCCTGCACGAGGTCGAAGCCGAGCTCGTTGGCCACGACGAGGTCGGCGCGGCTCTCGACGCCTTGCGCCACGCTGCGCGCGCCATAGCCCTGCGCGAGCTCGACGATGTGGCGGCAGACCGTGCGCTTGAGCCGGTCATTGCCGCTGCCGGTGACGAATTGACGGTCGGCCTTCAGCTTCACGAAGGGAATTCTGTCGAGCTCCATCAGCGCCGGCCAGTTGGCGCCGAGATTGTCGACCGACAGGCCGATATTGTGCAGGCCGACCTCGCGCGCGACCTCGGTCAGGAGATCGAGGTCGCGGATCGCCTCCTCGCTGTCGATCTCGACCGTCAACCCGCCGAAGGCCGGATGCGTCGGCACGCGGCGGCAGAGATCGCGCACCGCCTGCGGCTGCCTGAGATAGGAGGCGGGAAGGTTGATCGACAGATCGACCGGGCTTTGATGCTCCAGAAGATAGTGCCAGTCCTGCATGGCGCGATCGATCACGAACTCCGACAGGTCGCGCAAATGCGGATCGTGCGGCTCCGGAATGAAATAGGCCGGCGGCACGACGCCCCAGGTCGGATGCCGCATCCGCACCAGCGCTTCGGCGCCGCTGCGGACCAGCGTGCGCGCGTCGATCTTGGGCTGATACCAGAGCTCCAGCCAGCCGGCATGCAAGGCTTCGCCGACATGCACGGCCGGGCTCGGCGCCGGCTCGTCCGGCAGCAGCATCGCGACACGCTCGCGCAGCGTCTCCGCGGCAAAGGGCGTGGTCAGCGGCGGCAGCATGGCAAGGCCATATTCCTCGCCGACCTGCCGCACGGCCTTGACGATGATGGATTCGCGCGCGCCGACCGCCAAAACTTTCCCGGCGAAGGCTTCACGCACCAATATCTCCAGAAACCGTCCCGGCTCGATGCCGTCGGTGGCGACGCCGAGCAGGATCAGATCCGGCAATTCGGTGGCGAGCACGGTCTGCAGCTCGTCCGCGCTGGCGCATTCGCTGGTGACGAAGCCGAGATCCTCCAGCACTTCGCTGAGGAAGGCGCGCAAGTGACGCTTGCTGTCGGCCACGCAGGCGCGCGGGGTCACCTTTCGCCGTCCGAAGGTCACAGGCCTTCGTCCGACGAGCTCAACCATCCCATCGTTCATCGTATACCACTCCCGTTCCGTGACGGTTTCTTAAACGGCGAGCGTGGGTCCAAATAAGGTGAGCTTCACATCGTTGTTGAATTATTTGAGTAACGTTAAACCCTGCAACTCGAGCTAATTTTTCGACAGTCTGTTCGAAAAGAATTCGCATACCGGAGCACCACACGCGAACGACTGCCAGCGCATGCGAAATTCCTCTCGGGCGATGTCGGGTGCGTCCTGCTTGCTGACGGACGCAAGGCGAGCGCCGAGCGGTGTGCCCTTTCGATGCAGCGAGCGGACCACCGGAGGATTAATGTTGGCTATCTCACAGTGCGTCAAGCATCGAGCGTTCCCCCAGTTCGACTGTAACTCGCAATGTTGTTACTCTAGTTGAATAAGATGGCGAGGTGCAAGCAGTGGTTGTTGGGGTGCTAGGGGTGGGTCCTTCAAAACAGATATTTATCAAGTGCGGCTCGCGACCTCGATCCGGGGCAGGCGCCTTGCACACCTCCTATTGATGGAGCTGCGGATTTAGCTCGTTCAACCGAGCGACTAATCGGATTTGGTCGTCGGCACAGCATTGCCGCAGGGTATGCTTGTCCGCTCCGCTACGTTGGTGCCAGGGAGCCGCGTCGCCTTCGTGGACGTCCGTCAAGCCGTTTCCAGTGCGGACTTCTTTCCTGATTTTTTCTACGATGGAAGGATTACGAGTGCCACCGGTAATCAAGGGAGCTGCCTTCGCGCGATGCGGGCATGTTCCGTTTTCGCTCGCTGCGGTGCTGCGACAACGCGGCCGCGCGTGCCGCCGCGAATGTGAAACGCATCACACGCGTATTGCTGCACTTGCGCTATTGCTCCGCGTAGCCGGTGGTGGGCTGTCGAGGATTTGCGACAATGACGACGCGGCGGTTGATGTATTGGTGGTTCAGGGTCGTGATGTCAGGGCGATTTCTCGATCGCTTCCTGTGCCTGCCTCGCGCGCATTAAGCGCGACGTGCGATATCAGCTCTGTCCGATCAATTTGCGAAACGCTGCGGCGCCGTCCTGCATCGCGTCGCGCCCCTTCCAGGCCAGATAGGTCAGCTTGCCGCCGATCGTGTCGTGGCTGCGCAGCCGGCGCGAGCCGAGAATATGGCCGACATTGGACGGGAAGCGGCTGACCTCGGCGGACACCAGGGCCGCGATCGCGTCCATCAATTGTTGAAGGCGGATGCCCCATTCGCAATTCTCGATGCCGTCGATGCGCACCTTGAGCGCATATTCGGTGTCGTAGATCTCGGCGAGCAGATCGCGCGCGACCAGCACCCGGTTGTGCCGGAGCGCGACACGAAGCGCGAGGCGCTTGTCGTCGAGCCGGTCGAGCACCATGGGGATGACGCAGGCATAGGGCGTGGCGGCGACGTCAGCGGCGCTCTTGCTCGCGGCAGCCTTGGTGGCGAGGCGCGCCAATTGCCAGGACGTCGCGAGGCGCCGCGCCACCAGCGCCAGCGCGAAGGGCAGTGCTTCCGGATGGGCCTTCTTGAAGGCGTCGAGTTGCGCGGTGATCTGGGCAACCTGGCCGTCGCCGAACTTCGCGATCTTCTCGGGCAGTTTCTCGTTGAATTTCGGCAGCGCATTGCCGGCGCGCAGCACATGCAGCATCTTCTTGACGTCGTCGAAAGCGCTGCGTGAGGCCGTGTATTGCGCGAGCTTGCCGCGAGCGAATTCGGCGCTCTCCGCCGAAGCGAACGTGCTCTCGAGAACCTTGACGACCTTGGTCTGGAAGGTCGACGCGATCTTCAGGACTTCCTTCGGGTTGTTGGCGACGACCTGGTCGCCGATCGCCTTGATGTAGTCGCGTGCCATGGTCGGCAGCAGATCGCGGCAGATCCACTCCCAGATCGGCGTGAGGGTGTTGCGCGAGATCCGCCCCATGTTGGCGTGCTCGGGCGCGCCGTCGATCAGCAGCAGCTCGAGCGGCGCGAAGAAGTAGCGCGAAGGGCTGGTGGCGCGCGCCTGGGTCGATCCGTCCTTGCGAAATTCGGCGCGCAGTCGCGACTGGATCTCCGCCGAGCCCGGCATGTCGATGCCGCACAGCTCGAGCCGCTCGAGTTCGCTGAGCAGACAGCTGCGCGACAGCGGCGTCAGCCTCTGCAGGAATTCCGACAGCCGATCGATCTCGTTCATGGCACGCAATCTTTCGCAGCGTTTCCCGCGGGCGTGCGGGCCCAATGCGTGGAGGCATTTGCGCGCTCTCAACCCCAAGAGAAGCAAGTCGCCGTTAATTATTCCGTAAAAACCGGGGGGCGCCCTCGCGGCGAAGGCCGCGGTTAAGGAGTTTTCGCCTGTCTG
This sequence comes from Bradyrhizobium sp. 62B, assembly GCF_030272265.2. NCBI lineage: Bacteria > Pseudomonadati > Pseudomonadota > Alphaproteobacteria > Hyphomicrobiales > Nitrobacteraceae > Bradyrhizobium > Bradyrhizobium sp. 62B. The sequence continues at coordinate 452,392 of NZ_CP092841.2, forward strand.
CCTAAGAATTAGCCAGGAACTCGGCGGGAAACTCAACCTCTGCGCGGTCGAGGGCAACATGACTCAAGCACAAATTGTGCCGCCGCCGCTGTTTTAGCGCAAAACCGTCAAAATCACCGTAGTCTTACGGAGCAAAAAGTTAACCACAGAGCGCCCCGGGTTCCGCTAAATGAGTGACATGGGGTCACAGAATGATACGGCCACCGATTCGCGGCCGTCGGAATGGTACGAAAGCAGCGCTGCTCCAACTGAAGAGCTCGATTTCGTCCGCCTGAGCGCCGCCCGGGCCAAGGCGGCCGACGAAATGGCCGCGGCCATCGCCCGCGAGCTCAACGGCCCCTTGACCGCGCTGCTGCTCTACATGGGCGAGATCAAGCATCACAGCGATCAGCTCGCGCCTGTGACCGGCGACCGTGCCTATTTGCAGCGGGTGGTCGAGAATGCGCTGGCGCAGACCGAGCGCGTCTGCGGCCTGGTCAAGCAGCTTGCCGGCCCTGGCAAGGGCGGCTTGCCGATCCCGTCCAGCGTCGAGGACGCGGACACCAAGGCGATGCGCGCACAGCCCGCCCAGCGCGTGCCGAGCGCCGAGCTGCTCGGCCTGGCGGGCCAGAAGCGCCTGACCAAGCGCGAGCGCGAGGTGCTGAGGCTGATCAGCGAAGGTTACTCGAACAAGCAGGGCGCGCTTCGGATGCAGATCAGTCCGCGCACCTTCGAGAGCCATCGGGCCGAGGCGATGCGCAAGCTCGGTGCGCGCAACACCGCGGACCTCGTCCGTGCGGCGCTGCTGCATTCAATCGACTGAGGCTGGCGTGTTGCATTGCCGGCAGGCGGCGCCGGCAAGACCCGAGATCTCTCCCCGGAAGTCCGGAAAGCCCGATCGCGCTCAGAAATAGTCCTCGGCGAAGGGACGCGCGCGCGAGGCGGGGCGCAGCGGCTTGATCTCTTCCCTCGGCCCGTTCGGGATGATCGTGATGGTCCAGCGGGGAGGTATGGTCGATTCTTGCTCCAGCACCGAACGCACGAAGCCGGTCACCGTCGACTCGCCAGCCTTCACCGTCGCCATGCGGCCGTTGAACTGAGCGATGCGGAAGCGGCGAACCTCTTTCTGGTCCGCGGTCTCGTAGGTGAACATGGAAAACCCTCCTGGTTTTCCGGGACTATCGCCACCTATGATTAGCCATCTCTAAAAATCGCACGCCGTAGAAGTACGGCGGGAATGCACGCCCGAGTGGTTAGCGCGGCGGCTCCTGTGCGCGCGCGGCGGCATAGGCGGCATCCATCAGGTCCAGCAGGTCGCGGAATTCGACATCGCCGAGCCTGTCCGCGGTCTTCTCCAGCGCGAGCGCCAGCGCCGCGAGCCTGACATAGCCGAACGTTCCGGCCGCGCTCTTCAGCGAATGCGCTTCGCGCGCGATCCTGGCGTGGTGCTGGGCGAGCGAGAGCGTGCGGAAGAGCTGCAGGCGCGCGCAGGTCTCGCTCCAGAACACGTCGCGCACTTCACTCGCACCGTCCTCGCCGATCTCGCGCACCAGTGCTTCGTAGGCGCGCGGCTCGCGTGCGGGTTCGGCATCGAGCACTTGCTGCGCGGGCGCGATGGTGACGTCAAACATGGCCTTGCCTTGATCATTGGTCGTTGTCGCGCGGCACGTCCCGGCGCGAGGGCACCTCGCCGTGTCTACGACATTCGAATTTCAGTTCCGGTAGCGGGACATCAGGTGTTTGCAGGCCGGCATTAGCCGGCGGTTCACCATGCGGGCTGCGGTCAGCGCGCGCCGAGCAGCCGGTCGTACTGGGCCTTGACGGTGGCGTAGCACTCGCACGCCGTCTGGCGCAGGCCGTCGAGGTTGACGAGCTGGATGTGTCCGCGGCTGTAATGGATGAAATTGGCCTGCTGCAAGGTATTGGCCACCAGCGACACGCTGTTGCGCCGCGCCCCGATCATCTGCGCCATGGCCTCCTGGGTCAGCAGCAGGCGGCAGTCGCCCGACAGGTCGTGCGTGTGCAACAGGCAGCGCGACAGCCGCGACTCCACCGGATGGGCCGCGTTGCAGCCCGCGGTCTGCTGGACCTGGACGTAGACCGCCAGTCCGTGGCGCGTCAGCGAGGTGCGCAGGGTGCTGCTCTGATCGGCGGCGATCCGCAGCCGGTCGAGGTCCATCACCGACGCAAGGCCCGGCACCAGCACGATGGCGGTGCTCAACGCACATGCATCGCCCATGGTCGAGAGCGCCCCGAGCAGGCTGTCGCGGCCGATCATGGCGACCTGGACATGTTCGCCCTTGGCGAGTTTCACCACCAGCGAGATGACGCCGCGGTGGGGAAAATAAGCGCGCTTCAGCGTCTCGCCGGTCTCGACCAGCACCGCTTCATGGGGCAGATCGACTGTTCGCAGATGCGGGCGGATCAATTCGTAGTCGTCTGCCGGCAGTGCGGACAGGAAACCGTTGGACGAGCGCACCATCGTTTCCAAAGCTGCCTCCCGTTTCCCGCGTGCTCGTTTCGCGACACGCGACATCACGTCCTGCACGGGTAGGTTCCATCATGTTCTCGTCGGGATATATTGGCAATTGGGACAAGATGTCCGCCCCGGCGACCGTTCCCCGGATGCTGCATTCACGCCGGCACACGATAGAGGGCTGGAGTCATCCCCACGGCACGGCTCCCACCAGGCGCAGATGTTGGGCCTTTACCGCCGCATAGCAGTCGCAGGACGTCTTCTCCAATGCCCGCAGATCGAGGATTTCGATCTGGGCCCGGCTGTAATGGATGATGCCGGCGCGCTGCAGCGCGTGCGCGACCAGTGATACGGCATTGCGCCGTACGCCCATCATCTGCGCCAGCGCCTCCTGGGTCAGCGGCAGGACTTCACTGTCGGACAGGTCGCGTGCACGCAACAGCCAGCGTGCGAGCCGCGCTTCGACCGGGTGCAACGTATTGCAGAGCAGCGACTGCTGCGCATGCGCGAGCAACGACTGCTCGTGCCGGACTATCAGCTCGCGGAACGGCGCGCTTGCGGCGGCGACCGCGCGGCAAGCCGCTATTTCAAGGGTGGAAGCCGCGCCGGGGAACAGCACGGCCGCGTCCGTCGGCGCGATGCCGTCGGCAAGCGCCGCACCGCCGCCCACGACGCTGTCGCGGCCCAGCATCGCAACCTCGATCATCTGTCCCTCGGACAGGCCCACCGTGATCGAAACCGATCCGCCATGCGGAAAGTACACATATCTCAGCGCAGTCCCGGCTTCGCCCAAGACAGACTTCCTGACCATTTCGATCGTCGCGAGATGCGGACGCAGCAGATCGAAACCCGCCACGTCGAGCAATTGCAGGAGCTGATTGGGCGGGCGCCCGCTTGCGGTCATGCAGGTCAATCCGACGGGTTCGATCGACATCGGCGCGGCGTCCGTTCGTCGTTCAGTTGCACGGCGAATAAATACTATTGTAAAGGTTGTGGTGTCGTCCATATACCCGTTAGCGGGCAGACAGCCTGTTTCATTTGCGACGGAAATAAGAATGGCGCGCTGATTCGCTCGCGACGGTGCGCGTGTCCTGCAAGGGCATGCAGGAAAGAGCGGTAAGGGGGCCTTCATGAGCCGGAAGCATTGCACCCGTGCTGGCATCGGATGCCGGTCACCCGCCCCGTCTCGTCCGCCGGACGAGCGCTTACGATCATCCGGCATTGCCTTGAACCTTGGCGCCTGACGACCGCGAATTTTATCTCCGTCGTCTCCGTCTTGCTCGTTCCGCCAATGACGTTTGCGACCATCCCTCTCTTGATCGAAAGCAAAGGAGAACGGCGTGTCCCACGGTTCAATTATTGAATCGCCGAAACCGGAAGCTCATACGGGGACCGAAAGTCTACGCCATATTCTCGTTGTCGACGACGACCCGATGGTATGCATGGCCATCGATGTCTATCTTCAGCGCAACAATTTTCGAGTGACGATTGCCGAGGGAGGCGAAGCCGGCCTGCGTGCCCTCGAACATGAACAATTCGATCTGATGATCATCGATATCTTCATGCCGCACATGCGCGGGTTCGAATCGATCCGGATCTTCCACGAGCGTGCGCCGGTCGTTCCGTTGATCGCGATGTCCGGCTACGCTTTCGCCAACCTGAATTCGCCTGCACCGGATTTTCTCCGGATGGCGCTGGAGCTCGGTGCCGCACGCTGCCTGCGCAAGCCGTTCACGCCGCATGCGCTGCTCGCCGCCATCAACGATTGTCTGGCGGAGCGTCGTCCCGATGGCGGCATGACCTCGGCCGCGCGGTTGGGTTAGCGCGGCGCAGGCCGCCATGGTGACAGGGTAACCGTTCGTTTACCGCATGTGCGGACCTCGCAGGTCGCGGCGACCACGCGAAACAGGGGGCCCGGGTGCGCTCCCGATTGCGGACGGCTCGGGCCGACGTCCCGCAGGCCGTGCCTATCGCCCTTCATGGGCAGGGCTTTCCCGCGTGCGCCGTCTCACTGTTATCGGCCCGTTTACTGCGCGCCTCCAAGCTGCGGCGGCACGAAGCCGGGTTTGCCGAAAAGCGTTGCCGCACGCCGCCGAACCGCAAACTTCTCTTCAATATCCGTATTAGCACGGAGGATGAAATTAACGGGACTGTGAAAGGGGATGTCTAACGATCCAGAGGAGGGCTTCCGTCCGTGCCAGGGGTGGTTCAGGCGTCGAGGTCCCAGGGTTCAGGTCAGTAAGGCGTAGCTCATGGATGATCTGTTGCGGGAGTTTCTGACGGAGACCAGCGAGAGCCTGGACACCGTGGACAATCAATTGGTGAAGTTCGAGCAGGAGCCGAACAACGCCAAGATCCTGGATAACATCTTCCGCCTGGTCCACACCATCAAGGGCACGTGCGGCTTCCTCGGACTGCCCCGGCTCGAAGCGCTGGCGCATGCCGGCGAGACCTTGATGGGCAAATTCCGCGACGGCATGCCGGTGACGGGCCAGGCGGTGACGGTGATCCTGTCCTCGATCGACCGCATCAAGGAGATTTTGGCAGGCCTGGAGGCAACCGAGGCCGAGCCCGAGGGGAACGACCGCGACCTCATCGACAAGCTGGAAGCGATGGTCGAGCAGGGCATGGCCGCAATGGCGGCGGGTGCTGCTCCTGTCACCGAGGCCCCGCCGCTCGCGCCGGAGGCACCTGTTGCCGCTGCCGCGCCCGCCAAAGACCTGACCACGGGCACGCTGATCGACCAGACCCTGGAGCGTCCGTTGCGTCCGGGCGAAGTCTCGCTCGACGAGCTCGAGCGCGCCTTCCGCGAGACCGCGATCGAAGCGCCCGCGCCTGTTGCCAAGGTCGAGGCTGCACCGGCGCCGGCCGCTGAAGCCCCGGCTCCTGCGCCCGCTGCGAAGGAAGCGGCCAAGCCCGCCAAGGAGAAGGCCGCCCCGAAGAAGTCGATGGCCGACGAGGGCGCCTCCGAAGGCGACCGCATCGCCAACCAGTCGATCCGCGTCAACGTGGATACGCTGGAGCATTTGATGACCATGGTCTCCGAGCTGGTCCTGACCCGCAACCAGCTTCTGGAGATCTCCCGCCGCAACGAGGACACCGAGTTCAAGGTGCCGTTGCAGCGCCTGTCCAACGTCACCGCCGAGCTGCAGGAAGGCGTCATGAAGACGCGCATGCAGCCGATCGGCAATGCCTGGCAGAAGCTGCCGCGCATCGTTCGCGACCTCTCGAGCGAACTCGGCAAGCAGATCGAACTCGAGATGCACGGCGCCGACACCGAGCTCGACCGCCAGGTGCTCGACCTGATCAAGGACCCGCTCACCCACATGGTGCGCAACTCCGCCGATCATGGCCTGGAGACCCCCGCCGAGCGCCTCGCCAGCGGCAAGGGCGAGCAGGGCACCATCCGCCTGTCCGCCTATCACGAGGGCGGCCACATCATCATCTGCATCGCCGACAACGGCCGCGGCCTCAACACCGAGAAGATCAAGGCCAAGGCGATCTCCTCAGGTCTCGTCACCGAGGCCGAGCTCGAGAAGATGAGCGAAGCCCAGATCCACAAGTTCATCTTCGCGCCGGGCTTCTCGACCGCCGCCGCCATCACCTCGGTCTCCGGCCGCGGCGTCGGCATGGACGTGGTGCGCACCAATATCGACCAGATCGGCGGCACCATCGACATCAAGTCGGTAGCCGGCGAGGGCTCTTCCGTCACCATCAAGATCCCGCTGACGCTGGCCATCGTCTCGGCCCTGATCGTGGAAGCCGCCGGCGACCGCTTTGCGATCCCGCAGCTCTCGGTGGTCGAGCTGGTCCGTGCCCGCGCCAACTCCGAGCACCGCATCGAGCGCATCAAGGACACCGCGGTCCTTCGCCTGCGCAACAAGCTCTTGCCGCTGATCCACCTGAAGAAGCTCCTGAAGATCGACGACGGCGCGGCCTCCGATCCCGAGAACGGCTTCATCGTGGTCACCCAGGTCGGCAGCCAGACTTTCGGCATCGTGGTCGATGGTGTCTTCCATACGGAAGAGATCGTCGTGAAGCCGATGTCCACAAAACTGCGTCACATCGACATGTTCTCCGGCAACACCATCCTGGGCGATGGCGCTGTGATCATGATCATCGACCCCAACGGCATTGCCAAGGCGCTCGGCGCCGCCGGCTCCTCGGCCCATGACATGGGCGACGAGAACGGCGCGCACCACATCGGCTCGGGCGAGCAGACCACCTCGCTCCTCGTCTTCCGCGCTGGCTCGGCGCAGCCCAAGGCGGTCCCGCTCGGGCTCGTCACGCGCCTCGAAGAGCTGCCCGCCGACAAGATCGAGTTCTCGAACGGCCGCTACATGGTGCAGTACCGCGAGCAGCTGATGCCGCTCGTCGCCATGGACGGCGTCACCATCGCAAGCCAGGGCGCCCAGCCGATCCTGGTGTTCGCCGATGACGGCCGCTCCATGGGCCTCGTCGTCGACGAGATCATCGACATCGTCGAGGAGCGCCTCAACATCGAGGTCGGCGGCTCCTCCTCCGGCATTCTCGGCTCGGCCGTGATCAAGGGCCAGGCCACCGAGGTGATCGACGTCGGCCACTTCCTGCCCATGGCGTTCTCCGACTGGTTCACCCGCAAGGAGATGAAGCCGTCGCTGCACTCGCAGTCGGTGCTCTTGGTCGACGACAGCGCGTTCTTCCGCAACATGCTGGCTCCCGTCCTCAAGGCCGCCGGCTACCGCGTCCGCACCGCGCCGACCGCGCAGGAGGGCCTGGCTGCCCTGCGCGCGCAGAGCTTCGACGTGGTGCTGACCGACATCGAGATGCCCGACATGAACGGGTTCGAGTTCGCCGAGGTGATCCGCTCGGACAACAATCTCGGCTCGATGCCGATCATCGGCCTCTCCGCGCTGGTGTCGCCGGCGGCGATCGAGCGCGGCCGTCAGGCCGGCTTCCACGACTATGTCGCCAAGTTCGACCGTCCCGGTCTGATCGCGGCGCTGAAGGAGCAGACCGCGGGCGCCGCCGGCGCCTCCGAGCTGAGCCGGGCGGCGGCGTAACCAACGGGACCAGGAGATACGCTTATGGCCACCAACAAGACCCAGTCCGCCGAAGGCGCCATGGTCGAATACGTCACCGCGATGATCGGCGGCCAGCTGTTCGGCCTGCCGATCTCCCGCGTCCAGGACGTGTTCATGCCGGAGCGCGTCACCCGCGTGCCGCTGTCCTCGCGCGAGATCGCGGGCGTGCTGAACTTGCGCGGCCGCATCGTCACCGTGGTCGACATGCGCGCCCGTCTCGGCCTGCCGCAGCCCGAGGACGGCAAGGTGCCGATGGCGGTCGGCGTCGACCTGCGCGGCGAATCCTATGGCCTGCTGATCGACCAGATCGGCGAGGTGCTCCGCCTGCCCGAGGCCGGCATGGAAGAGAACCCCGTCAACCTCGATCCCCGCATGGCCAAGCTCGCCGGCGGCGTCCATCGCCTCGACGGTCAGCTCATGGTCGTCCTCGACGTCGATCGCGTCCTCGACCTCGAAACCAAAGTGCAAATGGCCGCGTGAGCCAACGAAACATCGGAGCCGGAGAACCAAAATGAAAACCTGCTTGGTGGTCGACGATTCCAGCGTGGTGCGCAAGATCGCGCGTCGCATCCTGGAGGGCCTGGAATTCCAAGTGACCGAGGCCGAGGACGGCTCGAAGGCGCTCGAAATCTGCCAGCGGCAGCTGCCGGATGCGGTGCTGCTCGACTGGAACATGCCCGTGATGGACGGTTTCGAGTTCATGGGCCATATGCGCCGCCTGCCCGGCGGCGACCAGCCCAAGGTGGTGTTCTGCACGACCGAGAACAATGTGGCTCATATCGCCCAGGCGCTCAGCGGCGGCGCCAACGAGTACATCATGAAGCCTTTCGACAAAGACATCATCGCCGACAAGTTTGCTGAGGTCGGCTTGCTCCCGGTCGGACAAGCCATGGTCTGAGTGAGTCTGGCCCGCGCATTTTGGCCAGAGTGTTCCAGTACAGCTTCGAAGAGGCTACCAGTGACCCCGACCGAGTATGAGTACCTGCGTAAGTTCCTGAAGGACAATTCCGGGCTCGACCTTTCCGCAGACAAGCAATATCTGATCGAAAGCCGGCTGCTGCCGCTCGCCCGCAAGGCGGGCCTCTCCGGCATTCCCGAGCTCGTGCAGAAGCTGCAAGGCGGCGCGCGTCAGCTGATCACCGACGTGGTCGAAGCCATGACCACCAACGAGACCTTCTTCTTCCGCGACAAGGTCCCGTTCGATCATTTCCGCGACACCATCATGCCGGAGGTCATCAAGGCACGTGCCACCAGGCGCAGCGTGCGCATCTGGTGCGCCGCCGGCTCGACCGGGCAGGAGCCCTATTCGCTGGCGATGTGCCTGAAGGAGATGGGTGCGGCCCTCACCGGCTGGCGCATCGAGATCATCGCGACCGATCTGTCGCAGGAGGTGCTGGAGAAGGCCAAGGCCGGAATCTACAGCCAGTTCGAGGTGCAGCGCGGTCTGCCGATCCAGATGCTGGTCAAATATTTCAAGCAAACCGGCGAGACCTGGCAGGTCAATCCCGAATTGCGGGCGATGATCCAGCATCGCCAGCTCAATTTGCTGCACGACTTCTCGCAGCTCGGCACGTTCGACGTCATCTTCTGCCGCAACGTGCTGATCTATTTCGACCAGGACACCAAGATCAACATCTTCAACCGGCTGGCGCGCCAGATCGAGCCCGACGGCTTCCTGGTGCTGGGCGCGGCCGAAACCGTGGTCGGCCTGACCGATACGTTCCGCCCGATTCCGGAGCGGCGCGGCCTCTACAAGCCGAACGATCCGCGCACTGCTGCCGCCAAGCCGGCTCTCGCCGGCGCGGCGCCGCGCCTGGCGGTCATGGCAGGACGGTAGACATGGCCGAGGATGGCAAGGGTACGGAACGCGTGACTTTCAGTCGTGGCTATGATGTCTGCATCATGGCCATCGACGGCACCTGGCGCCGCGACTGCAAGCTCAACGCGATCTCCGACACCGACGCCGTTCTCACGGTGGAAGGCTCGATCCAGGGGTTGAACCTGAAAGAGTTCTTCCTGCTGCTGTCGTCCACGGGACTTGCCTATCGCCGCTGCGAACTGGTCCGCGTCAACGGCGCCGAAATGGACATCCAGTTCCTGCGCGGCAAGAACAGGAAGAAGCGCGGAGCGGCCGGCGGCCACGACGCCGCGGCGTGATCCGCCCGCGTCCATAGCCGTCCTTCCGATCTCTTGCTTCACATTTTCTGAAGATATCAAAACGAATTCGCGAGCGCGGCTTTACGTGGCTTAAGCGCGAACATTGTATCCATTGGCGGTCTCAATCTCAGGATACGGAAATGCCCAGAAGTTCTCTTTCGCCCATCACGTCAAACCTGGCCGACGGCACTGAGCGGCGTCCGCTTCAGCTTCTGGTGGTCGACGACGACGCCACGCAGCGCAGCCTGATCACGGTCGCCGCCAAGCAGGCCGGACACGAGGTCACCGTGGCGCCGTCCGTGGCGGATGCGATCGAGAAGCTACGCGCCGCCCGCTTCGATTGCGTGACGCTGGATCTCGTGCTGGAGGACGGCGACGGCATCGACGTGCTGCGCGAGATGGCGGCTGCGAAGTTCGGCGGTGCCGTGATCGTCATCAGCGGCATGGACGGCAAGCGCCGCAGCGCCGCCCGCAGCTTCGCCCGGTCCGTCGGGATCGAGCTGCAGAGCCTGCCGAAACCGCTCGACCTTGCGGCCCTGCGCATCAGCCTCGCCAATCTCGGCAAGACCGCGATGGGCCTTCCCGCGATCCACACCTGGGGTGGTGTCGCCACCGACGCGATCGTGGAACGGCACCGCGCCTAGGGTTTGCGGAGCTGCCATGCGATGGCATGCGGCCGGCGCGCCGCGCCGATCGCGCGCTATCCCGGCGTGCCGGATTCCGACAGACATTGCAGGGCGTGGCCAAGGCCCGCCCGACAGGCGTTGAGGGCGGCGCTTGCCGTCGCATAGCGCGGCGTGACGTCGTCGAGCACGAAAATATCGGCGGAACCGGCCGGATCGCTGCCCGTTTCCAATACGCCGGCTTCCATCATGGCTGCGTCGATCAGGCGCATGCTGCTCTCGATCCGTGTGATCAGGGCGCGAAGATCGGCGGCGATCAACTGACGGCTGTCGGTTTCAGCCATCGCGACGAGCGGGGGTGTGCCGGCGAAATTTAGCATGGATATTCTCCGTACCCCGCAATTAGGCACCCTGCCGCTACTTGTGCGTTAAGTCCATGTCCCGTACAAATACGGGTGGGCCGAATCCGCGCCGAACGCCATAAACGGTTGGGGCGGACGCGAGTCCTTCATGCCAACCGGATGTGGCACATGGCCGAACAAAGCTCTCGCGGTGAAATCTTCGTAGTCGACGACGACCCTGCCGTTCGCGACACCCTGTCGATGGTGTTGAAGGCGGCGGGCTATGAGGTGATCTGTTTTGCGGACGGCGCAGCGCTGCTCTCCGTCGCGCGAAACCGTACGCCTGCTGCGATCCTGCTCGACGTGAACATTCCCGGAAAGTCGGGCCTCGACATTCTCAAGGAGCTGCAGGGCGAGGACTATCCGGCGCCGATCTTCATGATCTCCGGACAGGGCGACATCGCGATGGCGGTGGGCGCGATCAAGAGCGGCGCGCTCGACTTCATCGAGAAGCCGTTCCGCGGCAGCGAGATCGTCGGCCGGCTCGACGAGGCGATCGGCGCTTATGCACGCAGGCAGGCGGAGAGCGCTTCGCCGAAATTCGGCTCGCTGCATTTCCCCGGACGCGAGCCGCTGACGCGCAGGGAGCGCGAGGTGCTCGAGCAGTTTGCTTCCGGCGCGTCCAACAAGGAAGCCGGCCGCACGCTCGGCATCAGCCCGCGCACCATCGAGGATCACCGCGCCAACATCATGAAGAAGCTCGGCGCGCGCAACGCCGCCGATCTGATCCGCATCGTGATGACCGCGGCGCAGCGCGCGTCGTAGCGTTAGACGATGTAGAGAGAGATCGTGGGCACGGCGCAAGTGCGCCTCCACCCTATGAGAGCTCTGTCAGCGGCCTTGCGTAGCCCGGATGGAGCGCAGCGAAATCCGGGGCTCGCGTGTGCGGCAAGATGGCCCCGGATTGCGCTGCGCTCCATCCGGGCCACGCGTTTCAGGCGCCCAGCGCCTTGCGGATGATCCGCGCCAGATCCGATTTGCGATAAGGCTTGGCCAGCAGCATCACGCCGGAATCCAGCCGGCCGTGATGGATGATCGCATTCTCGGTATAGCCTGACGTGTAGACCACCCTGAGATCCGGGCGCGTCTTCAGGAGCTCGTCGGCGAGCTGCCGTCCGTTCATCTTGCCGGGCATGATGACGTCGGTGAACAGAAGGTCGAACGGCTTTCCGGCGGCGACGATCGCGAGCGCCTCTGCGGCGTTCGCGGCCTGCAAGGTGACGTAACCCAGTGAATGCAGCTGCGCCAGCACGTAGTCGCGCACCAGCCGGTCGTCCTCGACCACCAGGATCGTCTCGTGTCCGCCCTCGATCGTCGCCGGCGTCACGCCCTCGCCGGCCGCCGTCGGCGTCTTGCCGGGGGGCAGATACATCTTGATCGTGGTGCCGTGGCCTTCCTCGCTGTAGATCTTGATGTGGCCGGCGGACTGCTTGATGAAGCCGTAGACCATCGAAAGCCCGAGCCCAGTGCCCTTGCCCGGTCCCTTCGAGGTGAAGAAGGGGTCGAACACCCTGGTCAGGATGTTCGCAGGGATTCCGCTGCCGGTATCGCTCACGGCAATCAGCACGTAATGGCCGGGGCGGATGTCGTTGACGCTGGCATAGACCTCGTCGAGATAGGCGGCGCCGGTCTCCACGATCAGCTTGCCGCCGCCGGGCATGGCGTCGCGCGCGTTGAGCGCGAGGTTGAGGATCGCGGTGGTGAGCTGGTTGGGATCGACGATCGCGACGCAATTCTCGTCCTCGAACACCGATTCGATCTGGATCTGCTCGCCCAGCGTCGGCCGCAACAGCTTAGCGGTGTCGACGACCAGCGAGTTGATGTCGATCTCGCGCGGCTGGAGCGGCTGCTTGCGCGCGAAGGCGAGCAGGTGCTGGGTCAGGTCGGCGCCGCGCGCGGCCGCCTCGTCGATCATCTTGGTGATGGCCGCGAGCTCCGGCTCCTTCTCGACGGCCTCCGCGAGGATCTCGATCGTGCCGGTGATGACGGTGAGGATGTTGTTGAAATCGTGCGCCACGCCGCCGGTGAGCTGGCCGATCGCCTCCATCTTCTCGGCATGCCGGATGCGCTCGTCGGCCGCGATCTTGTCGGTGAGATCGCGATAGAACACGTTGAACAGCAGGCCCTCGCGGCGCTTCAGCGCGGTGACGCTGACCTCGGCCCTGAATTCCTTGCCGTCGCGGCGGCGGCACATCAGCTCGCGGCGGCGGTTCAGCGTCCTGCCGTCCTCGTTCTCCAGGAACTGCTTCAGGCCGGCCCTGACCCTGTCGCGTTCGCTCTCGGCGACGATGAGGTCGATCGTGCTCTTGCCGAGCACCTCGTCGCGTCGCCAGCCGAACAGCTGCTCGGCCTGCGAGTTCCAGTTCAGGATGCTGCTGGTCTCGTCGGTCTGGATGAAGGCGTCGAGCGAGGTCTCGACGATATTGCGGGCGAGCCGCTCGCTCTCGCGCAGCGATTCCTGCGCGAGCCGCGCTTCCGTCATGTCGCGCCCGACGAAGAAGAAGCGATGCGCCTGCTCGGACCAGCTGCCCAGCCACGACAGCCAGACCTCGTGCCCATTGCGGTGGAAGCAGCGCGTGTCGCCGAGCTTGGGGCGCTCGCCGCGCCGCAGCGCGCGCATGTCCTCGCGCGATTGCTCCAGATGATCGGGATGAATGAAGTCGGCGCCGCTGCGGCCGATCATCTGATCCGGCCGGTAGCCGAGAATGGTCTCGCTGCTCGGACTGATCTGCGCGATATGGCCCCGCGCATCCATGATCATGATGAGATCCTGCGAGGTCTCGAAGATCTGCCGGCGCTCCTCGATCTGCTGCTGCAGCTGCCGCTCGGCCCGCCGCGCCTCGGTGAGGCTGTGCGCGGTCCCGGAGGCGCCGATGATCTCGCCCGAAGGCCCCTTGATCGGCGACAGGCTGAGCGAAATCTCGACCGGCGTGCCGTCCTTGCGCAGGCGCACCGTCTCGAACCGCTCGATCGGCTCGCCCCGCGCGATCCGTGCCAGATAGTCTTTGCCATGGTTACGGCGGTCGGGCGGAACGATGATCGCGGTGGATTTCCCGATCGCCTCGCTCGCCGAATAGCCATAGAGGCGTTCGGCCGCGGGATTCCAGCCCGTGATGATGGCATCGAGCGATTGCATCACGATCGCGTCGTCGGAGGATTCGACGGCGGCGCTGAACAAATGCTCGCGCGCCGCATGATGGCTTCGCGCTTCCTCGGTGCGGCGATGCTCCTCGATCTCGCGCTCGAGCGCGGCCGTTTTCGCCCGCGTCTCCTCGACCATCCGGGCGAAGGCGCGTGCCAGCACACCGGTCTCGCCGCTGGCGTCGACGGGAATGTCGGCGTGACGGCCGCGGCCGATCGCCTCCACGGCCGCGGTCAGGCGACCGATCGGCCGCGTCAGCGAACGTGACAGGAGCACCGCAAGCGAAGCTGCCGCGAGCACGGCCAGCAAGCCGACCAGCAGGGACGTCTTTTGGATCGCTGCCGGGACCACGCCAAACACAGGCGCGGGAATCGTCTCGATGATCGCGACCCATTCCTTGCCAGCCAGCAGCGCAGGGGCGATGGCCGCGCCGCTTGGCTTGCCCGACCCATCGGTCATGAGCCGCGTAGATCCTTCCCGTGTGCCCGCCAGAGCCGCGAAATAGGGAAAGTCCTTGCGCCAATCGTCGGGACGGTCACGCAATGTGCCGAATTCGCGCGCGCGATCGGGGTGGACGAGATAGTCGCCGCGCGCGTTCACGAGGTAGATGTCTCCTCCCGAACTGGCGGTCGATCGGACCTGGTCGAGCGCCGGGCGCATGTCGACATTGGTGACGATGATGCCGAACGGCTTGCCGCCCGGCGCGAAGAGCGGCATCGCCGCCCGCAGGGTCGGAACGTGAGGGGCCGTGGTTCCCCCCTGCCGCGTGGCGAGCTCGACGGCCGAAATATAGATCTCGCCAGGCCCGAGTCGGATCGCCTCCTGGAAGTAGGCTCGATCGCCCTTGCGCTCGAGCTCACTGTCGGGGACGATCCGCGCGGCTCCGTTGGGGCCGGAGCGATCGACGCGAACCAGCTCGAGCTGATCGTTATCAACGCCGATGATTCGAAACTGCCCGTAGATGGGCTTCGCGTCGATCTCGGCCGCCAATCGTGTCGCGATGCGCTCGCGCCAGGTTTGCTCCGAGACACCGTCGATAGGATCAACTCCGCCGCCGATATGAGCACGGATCAGGCCCTGGATGGCCGCGGCGGCGTGATAGCCGATCAGATCGCCGCGCACGCCGGCGACGTAAGACTCAAGATTCGTCGCGAGCAGCCGTGACTGGGCTTCGACCCGCTCCAGCACCCGCGGAATGACGGCTTGGCTGATGTTGCGATAGCCCAGCCAGCCGACCGCGGCCACGGTGACCGCCACCAGCAGGATCATGGCGATGGCCAGCCGCGTGGCGAGCGTCATGGGGATGCTCGTAGCGGCATTTCCGGGATGATCGCGGCCGATCTGGCCTGAAGCCGTGGAGCCCTCGTTATCTGCGGCCGGAGCTGACATCGGACCCCTCCGGCTCGCCCGCCTTCAGGCAGCCATCGACCGCGGCGAGCAGCGCCGCGGGCCTGAATGGCTTCTGCAGGCTTGCCACCGCGCCGAGCTTGGTCGCCATCTTCAGGAAGTCCGGCTCCGCATAGGCATCCGGCGTGATCGAGCGGCCGGAAATGACGATGATCGGAATGGCCGGAGCCAGCGCCCGGATGTGACGCATCGTCTCCAGCCCATCCATGCCAGGCATGAAGATATCGAGAAACAGCAGATCGAACCGGCTCGCCTCGAACAGCGCAAGTCCCTTGCGGCCATCGCCGGCGACGGTGACGTGATGACCGGCCCTCTCCAGGAGCAGCCGGATCGTGAGTTGAACGGCCGGGTCGTCATCCACGATCAGGATGTTGGCCACGTCTAAATTCCTCCGTGCCGGACAGGACGTTCCTACCGGCCGCAAATCAAACCATCAAAGACGAAATTGTTGCGCGGATTCCGCCCAGCCTGCAAGCACTTCGCGAAGTGCGCGCGGCCGCTGGTCCGGTCTCGGCGGGATGCCGTCATTATGCATGGTTCCGTGCACATGGCGCCGCCGCACCTTATCCCAGCCGCAGGGCGGCAAGAACCATTTTCTCGCCGTAGTTGCACGGGAGCGAGATTTCACTGAGATGAAGGCGGCCGATCAAAGTCGGCGTCAGTTCCGAAGGAATGCGGCTCAATCGCGTGCAACGATGAAACGATGGCGCGGGCTCGTTCACCTCTCCCGTAAGCGGGAGAGGGAGTGCGCCTTTCCTCGTGGCCCTAGCCCCCGTCCCATCGCTCTAATCCGTCAGATATTCCGGATAATGGCTTCGGATCTTGTCGAGCTCGCTCAGCGTGCCCGACAGGTGCTTGCGCAGATGCTGCTGCGCGGCCTCGGGGTCGCCGGCCTCGATCGCACGGGTAATCAGCTTGTGGTGGCGGACGATGTTCTGGGCCTTGCCGGGTGAGGGCAGATGCAGCCTGCGCAGCCGGTCGATATGGCCGCTGCTTCTGCGCACCAGCGTCCACAGCTCCTGCTTGCCGGCTGCGGCATAAAGCTGCGCGTGAAAATCATTGTCGGCGGCGATGAAGCTCGCGAAATCGCCGGCCTTGGCGAATTGCTGCTGAAGCACGATCGCGTGGTCGAGGCGGAGGACCAGGGCCTGGTCGTGCTGCTCGGCGAGCAGCCGGACGATTTCGAGCTCGAGTGCCTGGCGCAGGAAGTGCGCCTGCTCGGCGCGGCCGACATCGACCCGGCTGACCACGGTCGCGTGCTGCGGAAACACGTCGACCAGCCCTTCCTCTTCCAGCCGCATCAGGGCATCGCGGATCGGCGTCGAGCTGACGCCGAACTGCGCGGCGAGATCGGTGCGCGACAGCGGCGCGCCCGGGGGGAGTTCGAGCGCGAGAATGGCGTTGCGCAGCCGCTCGAACACCTGCGGTGCGGCCTGCCGCGCCCGGTCCAGCCGCGGCCCGCGGCGGGCGGTCGCGCGGGGCGCGGGATGGGCGGTTTCCATGCGAAGGGCTCCGGCGGGCTTGCCTTTGATGCACTAATGCATTAGTGCATCAGCGAGGCCGCTCGTCAATGGCGCCCGGAGGAAACGAACAATTATGATCAAGCCCTTTCAGCGTGGCGTTGCCGCCATCGCCCTGATCGTCGCGACCGTGCTGGCGGCTTCGCCGGCGCGTGCGCAGCAGAAGTCCGAGATCGCGCTGTCGCGCCAGCCCGGCATCTTCTACATGCCGAGCCACATCATGGAGAAGCTGAAGCTGATCGAGAAGCACGCGGCTTCGCTCGGTGTCTCCGGCGTCACCACCAAATGGATCACTTTCTCCGGCGGCGGTGCGCAGACCGATGCGCTGCTCGCGGGCGGCGTCGACATCCTCAACACCGGCACCGGCAATCTGCTGCTGCTGTGGGACCGCACCCGCGGCGGCGTGAAGGGCATCGTCGCCACCTCGGCGCAGCCGATGACGCTGATCAGCCGCGACGCCAACATCAAGTCGATCAAGGACTTCGGCCCCAGCGACAAGATCGCGGTGCCGACGGTGAAGGTGTCCACGCAGGCGATCGTGCTGCAGATCGCGGCCGCTGAAGCCTTCGGCGCCGATCAATGGTCCAAGCTCGACGCCAACACCGTGCAGCTCGGCCATCCCGACGCCTATGCGGCGCTGTCCAATCCCAAGCACGAGGTGCACAACCACTTCTCGATCCCGCCCTTCACCTTCCTGGAGCTGAAGAACGTGCCGGGCGCGCATATCGTGCTGTCGTCGCCCGACGTGATGGGCGGCCCGCTCAGCCAGGCACAGTTCTTCACCACCACGAAGTTCGCCGACGCCAATCCGAAGATCATCCAGGCCGTGCGCGACGCCACCAAGGAAGCGCAGGACCTGATCCGCAGCGACACCAAACAGGCGGTCGAGATCTACAAGGAGATCACCGGGGACAAGACCTCGGTCGAGGAGCTGCTCGATCTTCTGAAAGAGCCCGGCATGATGGAGTGGAATCTCGAGCCGCAGGGCACGATGAAATTCGCGGCCCATCTGTTCAAGACCGGCACGCTGAAGAACCAGCCTAAGGCCTGGACGGACTATTATCTCCCCGTCGCGCACGATCTGAAGGGCAACTGATGGCGCTGCTCGACGTCAGTGGGGTGACGCTGCGCTACAAGACCTCGAGCGCCGTCGTCACCGCCACGGAGAGGGTGAGCTTTAAGGTCGACAAGTCCGACCGCTTCGTGCTGCTCGGTCCCTCCGGCTGCGGCAAGTCCACGCTGCTCAAGGCGGTCGGCGGCTACATGACGCCGAGCGAGGGCCGCATGACGATCAATGACCGCGAGATCCACGGTCCCGGCGCCGATCGCATGATGATCTTCCAGGAGTTCGACCAGCTGCTGCCCTGGAAGAGCGTGCTCGCCAACGTGATGTTCCCGCTGCTGACCGCGCGCAAGCTCTCGCGCAAGGATGCGGAAGCGAAGGCGCGAGCCTATATCGAGAAGGTCGGGTTGACCCGCGTGGTCGATGCCTATCCGCACACGCTGTCGGGCGGCATGAAGCAGCGCGTCGCGATCGCGCGCGGCATGGCGATGGAGCCCGATATCCTCCTGATGGACGAGCCGTTCGCCGCGCTCGACGCGCTGACGCGCCGGACCTGCCAGGACGAGCTGCTCCAGCTCTGGAGCGAGACCAAGTTCACGGTGCTGTTCGTGACCCATTCGATCGCGGAAGCGATCCGCATCGGCAATCGCATCCTCTTGCTGTCGCCGCATCCCGGCCGCGTCAAGGCCGAGGTGGTCGATGTCGACAAGGTCGGAAGCGAAGACGGCAGCGCCGGCCGGCTGGAGACGGAGATCCACGATCTCCTGTTCGCCGGCGAAGCCGCCGCGCATTGAGGAGCCTCTGATGGGCGAAGCCAAGATATTGCTGCGCGCAGAGCCGGCCGCCGCTTCGGCTGCCGGCGAGGTCGAGCGCAAGCTGAGCGTGCCTGAACTGCTCTGGAACGACGGCTTCGTCCGCAAGACCGTCATCATCCTGTTCCTGGCGGCGATCTGGGAAGCCTACGGCGTCGCTCTCGACAATCCGCTGTTGTTCCCGACGCTGCATGACACCGCGATCACGCTGTTCGACCGCGTCAAGGATGGCACCATTCCGATGCGGGCCTGGACGTCGCTGAAGGTGCTGTTCATGGGCTATTCGGCCGGCATCGTGCTGGCCGCGATCTTCACCATCCTCGCCATCTCCACCCGGATCGGCACCGATTTTCTCGAGACGGTGACCGCGATGTTCAACCCGCTGCCGGCGATCGCGCTGCTGCCGCTCGCCTTGATCTGGTTCGGCCTCGGCAATGGCAGCCTGGTCTTCGTGCTGATCCACTCCGTGCTGTGGCCGGTCGCGCTCAACACCCATTCCGGTTTCAAGAGCGTGTCCAACACGCTGCGCATGGTCGGGCGCAATTACGGCCTGCGCGGCTTGCCCTATGTCGCCAAAATTCTCATCCCAGCCGCCTTCGGCTCGATCCTCACCGGCCTCAAGATCGGCTGGGCCTTCGCCTGGCGCACGCTGATCGCGGCTGAGCTGGTGTTCGGCGTGTCCTCGGGCCAGGGCGGGCTCGGCTGGTTCATCTTCGAGAACCGCAACCTGCTCGACATACCCGCAGTGTTCGCGGGCCTCTTGACGGTGATCATCATCGGGCTCTTTGTCGAGAACCTGATCTTCCGCGCCATCGAGCGGAACACCGTGCAGAAATGGGGCACCCAATCATGACCAAGAAAAAAACACCCGACCAGCTCCGCAGCGCGCGCTGGTTCGCGCCCGACGATCTCCGCTCGTTCGGCCATCGCTCCCGCACCATGCAGATGGGCTACGCGCCCGAGGAGTGGAAGGATCGCCCCATCATCGCGATCCTCAACACCTGGTCGGACGCGCAGCCCTGCCACATGCACTTCAAGTCGCGCGTCGACGACGTCAAGCGCGGCATCCTGATGGCCGGCGGCCTCCCGCTGGAGCTGCCCGCGCTGTCGCTGTCGGAATCGCTGCTCAAGCCGACCACCATGCTCTATCGCAATCTGCTGGCGATGGACGCGGAGGAGCTGCTGCGGAGCCATCCGGTCGACGGCGTCGTGCTGATGGGCGGCTGCGACAAGACCACGCCGGCGCTGCTGCTGGGCGCGACCTCGATGAACATCCCGGCGATCTACCTGCCGGCAGGCCCCATGCTGCGCGGCAATTGGAAGGGTAAGACGCTCGGCTCTGGCTCGGACGGCTGGAAATATTGGGACGAGCGCCGCGCCGGAAAGATCTCCGACAAGGACTGGCTCGACATCGAGGCCGGCATCGCCCGCAGCTACGGCACCTGCATGACCATGGGCACCGCCTCGACCATGACCGCGATCGCGGAGGCGATCGGCATGACGCTGCCCGGCGCTTCCTCGATCCCAGCCGCCGATGCCAATCACATCCGCATGGCCAGTGAATGCGGCCGCCGCATCGTCGAGATGGTGTGGGAGGATCTGACGCCGAAGACGATCCAGACCCGAAAAGCCTTCGAGAACGCGATCGCGGTGGCGATGGCGATGGGCTGCTCGACCAACGCCATCATCCACCTGATCGCCCAGGCCCGCCGCGCCGGCCAGGACATCGGCCTCGACGATTTCGAGATCGCCAGCCGCAAGGTGCCCGTGATCGCCAACGTCCGTCCCAGCGGCGATGCCTATCTGATGGAGGACTTCTTCTACGCCGGCGGCCTGTCGGCGCTGATGGGCCAGATCAAGCCGCATCTGCATCTCGACTGCATCACCGTCACAGGCAGGACGGTGGCTGAGAACATCGAAGGCGCCGAGGTGCACAATGCCGACGTGATCCGCGGCGTCGACAATCCCATCTACAAGGAGGGTGCCCTCGCGGTGCTCAAGGGCAATCTCGCGCCCGATGGCTGCGTCATCAAGCCGAGCGCATGCGCGCCGCGCTTCCTCAAGCACACGGGACCAGCGCTGGTGTTCGACGATTATCCTTCGATGAAGAAGGCGGTCGACGATCCCAACCTCGACGTCACCGAAGATCACATCCTCATCCTGCGCAATGCCGGGCCGCAGGGCGGGCCGGGCATGCCGGAATGGGGCATGCTTCCGATTCCGACAAAGCTCGTGAAGCAGGGCGTGCGCGACATGGTGCGCATCTCCGATGCGCGCATGAGCGGGACCAGCTACGGCGCCTGCATCCTGCACGTCTCGCCGGAATCCTACATCGGCGGCCCGCTGGCGCTGGTGCAGAACGGCGACCGCATCACGCTCGACGTGGCCGCGCGCACCATCAATCTCGATGTCCCCGAAGCCGAGCTCGCAAAACGACGCGCCGCCTGGAAGCAGCCCGAGCGCCGCTTCGAACGCGGCTATGGCTGGATGTTCACAAAACACATCAAGCAGGCCAATGACGGCTGCGACTTCGACTTCCTCGAGACCGATTTCGGCGGGCCGATCGGCGAGCCTTCGATCTATTGATGACCCGTCATTCCGGGTTCGCGCTACGCGCGCCCCGGAATGACGACAGAGAGAGCGTAACAATGACAAGACTCAGCGAAGCCACCCGCATCAAGCTCAAAGCTGTCTCCACCGCGACCGTCGCCACCGCCTTGTTCAAGCGCGGCCTGCGCATCCAGATGATCCAGGACGTGCATCCGGTCGGCTCCGACCAGCCGACCATGGTCGGCGAAGCCTTCACGTTGCGCTACATGCCGGCGCGCGAAGACCTCAACACGATCGAGGTCTTCAAGGACCGCTCGCATCCGCAGCGCAAAGCGGTGGAAGATTGCCCGCCGGGCGCGGTGCTGGTGATGGACAGCCGCAAGGACGCGCGCGCGGCGTCCGCCGGCGCGATCCTGGTGACGCGCCTGATGAAGCGCGGCGTCGCCGGCGTCGTCACCGACGGCGGCTTTCGCGATTCCGCGGAGATCGCCAGGCTCGGCATTCCCGCCTATCACCACCGCCCGAGCGCGCCGACCAACCTGACGCTGCACCAGGCGATCGAGATCAACGTGCCCATCGGCTGCGGCGATGCGCCGGTGTTTCCGGGCGACGTCATCCTCGGCGATGCCGACGGCGTCATCGTCATCCCCGCGCATCTCGCGGACGAGATCGCCAACGAGACCTTCGAGATGACGGCGTTCGAGGATTTCGTCACGGAAGAGGTCGGCAAGGGCCGCGGCATCTTCGGTCTCTATCCCGCCACCGACCCGCAGACGCTCACCGATTTCGCGGAATGGCGGAAGAAGAACGGCCGGTAAGGCATAACGAAATCACGTCGAGAAACGGGCCGGCCGCATCAAGCGCCGGCCTTTTGACAAGCAGGGAGGATTTCCATGAACTTCACGCGACGTAACCTCATGGCCGGCGCTGGTGCGGTGGCCGCTTCCACGTTGCTCGCCCGCGCCGCCGGCGCGCAGTCGTTCCCGTTCACGCCGAACCAGCGCTATCCCGATCCCGCGGTCCAAATCCTCGATCCGAGCTTCGCCAAATACCGGCTCTATTCCTCGACGGTGGAGCAGGTCGCGACCGGCTTCCGCTGGGCCGAAGGCCCGGCCTATTTCCCCGAAGGCGGCTACCTGCTGTTCTCGGACATTCCCAACAACCGGATCATGAAGTTCGACGAGAAGACCGGGCAGACCAGCGTGTTCCGCGCCAACGCCAACTACGCCAACGGCAATGCGCGTGACCGCCAGGGCCGCCTCGTCACCTGCGAGCATTCCGTCACCCGCCGCATCACCCGCACCGAGAAGGACGGCAAGATCACCGTGCTCGCCGACAAGTTCGACGGCAAGCGCCTGAACGCGCCGAACGACATCGTGGTGAAGTCCGACGACAGCATCTGGTTCACCGATCCGCTGTTCGGCATCAACGGCGAGTGGGAAGGCAAGAAGGAGAAGGCCGAGCAGGCCACCACCAACGTCTACCGCATCGCCAAGGACGGCAAGATCAGCGCCGTGCTCACTGACCTCGTCAATCCCAACGGCCTCGCCTTCTCGCCGGACGAGAAGAAGCTCTACATCGTGGAGTGGAAGGGCACGCCGAACCGCAGCATCTGGAGCTACAATGTCGGCGACGACGGCGCGCTCAGCGGCAAGACCAAGCTGATCGACGCCGCCGACCAGGGCTCGCTCGACGGCTTTCGCGTCGACCGCGACGGCAATCTCTGGTGCGGCTGGGGCTCCAACGGCGCGCTGGCGTCCGAGCCGAGCGACATCGGCGGCCGCAAGGTGTTTCAGCTCAAGGCGAGGCCCGAGGACCTCGACGGCGTCATGGTGTTCAATCCGGACGGCAAGCCGCTCGCCTTCATCAAGCTGCCCGAACGCTGCGCCAATCTCTGCTTCGGCGGGCCGAAGAACAACCGGCTGTACATGGCGAGCAGCCACTCGGTGTATGCGCTGTATGTGGAAGCGCACGGGGCGGTGTGAGCCTTTTGCCTCTCCCCGCTTGCGGGGAGAGGCCGTAGCCCGGATGGAGCGAAGCGTAATCCGGGAGCAGTCTTCAGTTGCGCGGACCCCGGATTTCGCTGCGCTCCATCCGGGCTACAAGATTACGCCTCCGCCATCCCCGCCGCCCATAGCGCGAACGCATAGACGATCGCGACCTCGTCGAGCCGGTCGAACCGCCCCGAGGCGCCGCCATGGCCGGCGCCCATGTTGGTGCGCAGGAGAACCGGGCCGCCGCCGCTCATGGTGGCGCGCAGGCGGGCGATCCATTTGGCAGGCTCCCAATAGGTGACGCGCGGATCGGTCAAGCCGCCCATCGCCAGGATCGCCGGATACTCTTTCGCCGCGACATTGTCGTAGGGCGAGTAGGACAGGATGGTGCGAAAATCCTTCTCGCTCTCGATCGGGTTGCCCCATTCCGGCCATTCCGGCGGCGTCAGCGGCAGCGTGTCGTCGAGCATGGTGTTGAGCACGTCGACGAACGGCACCTCGGCAACGATGCCAGCGAACAATTCGCCGGCGCGGTTGGCGACCGCGCCCATCAGCATGCCGCCGGCCGAGCCGCCATGGCCGACGATACGCTTGGCGCTGGTGTATTTCGCTGAGATCAGCGCGCGCGCGCTGGCTGCGAAATCGTCGAACGAATTCGTCTTCTTCTCGCGCTTGCCGTCGAGATACCAGCCCCAGCCCTTGTCGGCCCCGCCGCGAATATGGGCGATGGCGTAGACGAAGCCGCGGTCGACCAGCGACAGGCGGTTGGCGTTGAACGAGGCCGGCATCGCCATGCCGTAGGAGCCGTAGCCGTAGAGCAGCAGCGGCGCCGTGCCGTCGAGCTTCAGCCCGCGGCGATGGAGGATCGACACCGGCACCTCGGCGCCGTCATGCGCCTTCGCCATGATGCGCGTGGTGACGTAGTCGGCCGCGTCGTGGCCCGAGGGAATCTCCTGGCGCTTGCGCAAGGTGCGCGTGCGCGTGACCATGTCGTAGTCATAGACCTCCGACGGTGTCGTCATCGACGAATAGGCGAAACGCAGATTCGTGGTTTCGAACTCGTAGGAGCCCATCGTGTCCAGCGAATAGGCGGCCTCGTCGAAGGCGATGGCGTGCTCCTCGTTCGACGTGAGATCGCGGATCACGATCGACGGCAGCGCGCTGGCGCGCTCCAGCCGCACCAGATGACCGGCATAGAGATCGAGGTCGAGGATGTAGATGCCGGGGCGATACGGGATCAGGTCGCGCCAGTTCTTGCGCTCGGGATGGGCAAGCGGCGCCGTGACGATCTTGAAGTCGATGGCATCATCCGCATTGGTCAGGATGAACAGTTCGTCGCCGCGGTCGGCGAGCGAATATTGCACGCCCTCTTCGCGCGCCGCGACGAGGCGCGGCGGCGCCTCGGGATTGGCGAGATCGATCAGCCGCTGCTCCGACGTCTCGTGGTCGCCGCCCGCGATTACGCAGAAGCGGCCGCTGGTGCTCTCGTGCAGATGGGTGAACCAGCCGGCATCCTGTTCCTCGTAGACCAGCGTATCGTCGGCCTGCTTGGTGCCGAGCCTGTGACGCCACACCTGCATCGGGCGGTGGTTGTCGTCGAGCTTCACGTAGAAGAACGATTTGGCATCCGCGGCCCAGACCACGCCGCCGTCGGTTTCCTCGACGAGGTCGTCAAAGTCCCTGCCGCTCGCCCAGTCGCGGACACGGATGGAGAAATATTCCGAGCCGTTGGTGTCCGCACTCCAGGCCTGCATCTTGTGATCCCAGGAGTGCCGGCTGCCGCCGAACTTGAAATATTTGTGGCCCTTGGCGAGCGCATCGCCGTCGAGCACGATCTCGCCCTCGCCCTCGCTGCCATCGCGCGGCATGCGGCCGAACAGCTCGTGCTGCCCGCCCTCGCGGAACCTGCGGAAATAGGCGAACGGCCCGTCCGGCGACGGCACGCTGGAATCGTCCTCCTTGATCCGCCCGCGCATCTCGCGCACCAGCGTCTTCTGCAAGCCCGCCGTATGGCCGAGCAGGCTCTCGGTGTAGACGTTCTCTTCGTCGAGATATTTGCGGATGTCAGGATCCAGCACGGTGGGATCGCGCAGCACCTCCTGCCATTTGTCGTCCTTCAACCAGGCATAGTCGTCGGTCACGGTGATCCCGTGCCGCGTGAAGGAATGCGGCCGGCGCGGGGCGACGGGGGGCTTCGAAGGTGTTTTGGCCTGGGTCACTCGGTCCTCATTTGTGTCCGACGTCGCTGCGCTTCACCTTGCCCCACTTGCGGGGAGCGGGCTCGCGCGTTCCCTTATATCGTCCCGATTCCACGAATTGCCAGCACGTCTGCTGGAGATCGCCGGGTTGTTGATCGCTCCCTTGTATGCTTTACGAACCAATATCCCCGCCGCCGGTCCAGCCTGATGCTGTTCAATTCCTACCCGTTCATCCTGCTGTTCCTGCCGATCGTGCTGGCCGGCTATTTCTGGCTCGGGCGGCGCAGCAATCTCGCGCCGGTGATCTGGCTGGCGCTGGCCTCGCTCGCCTTCTACGCGATTGGCAACTGGCAGTTCGTGGCCCTGTTGCTGCTGTCGATCGCGTTCAACTACGGCGTCGGTCATCTCCTGATCGTGGCGAAGCTAACGTCGTCGCAACGCAAGGCGGCGCTCGTGCTTGGCGTCGCCGGCGATCTCCTCGTGCTCGGCATCTTCAAATATGCCGGCTTCGTCACCGAGAACATCAACGCGCTGCTCGGCACGCATGCCGCGATCCACATCCTGCTGCCGGTCGGCATCTCCTTCTACACCTTCACGCAGATTGCGTTCCTGGTCGATGCCTATCGCGGCCAGGTCGCGGCCTATGCGCTGCCGCATTACGCGCTGTTCGTGACCTATTTCCCGCATCTGATCGCGGGGCCCATCCTGCACCACAAGGACATGATCCCGCAATTCGAGCGGGAGGAAACGAAGCATCCGGACGGCCATCTCATGCTGTGCGGCGTCATCATCTTCGCCATCGGCCTATTCAAGAAGACCTGCCTGGCCGACGGCATCCAGCCGCTGGTCGCGCTCGCCTTCGAGGCGCGCTCGCCGAGCTTCGACCAGGCCTGGCTGGGTGCGCTCGCCTACACCTTCCAGCTCTATTTCGATTTTTCCGGCTATTCCGACATGGCGATCGGGATTTCGCTGATGTTCGGCATCTTCCTGCCCGTGAATTTCAACTCGCCCTACAAGGCAACCAGCATCGTCGAGTTCTGGCGGCGCTGGCACATGACGCTGTCGCAATTCCTGCGCGACTATCTCTATATCGCGCTCGGCGGCAACCGCAGGGGACGCGTGCTGCGTTACGTCAATCTGCTGATCACGATGCTGCTCGGTGGGCTCTGGCACGGCGCGGCCTGGACGTTTGTCGTGTGGGGCGCGTTGCACGGCATGTATCTCTGCGTCAATCACGCCTTCAATGCCTTGGTGCCCAAAGCGCCGCCGCTGCTTGCACGCCCGTCTCGCATCGCGGGCGCTGCGCTCACATTCCTCGCCGTCGTGGTCGCCTGGGTGTTCTTCCGTGCCGCGACTGTGGAATGGGCGTTGCGCGTCCTTCGCGCCATGGCCGATCCCTCGAATATCGTGTTCGGCCGCGAGGAGATCGCGGCGCTGGTGATGGTCGCCATCTACGCCGCGCTGGTCTGGCTGGCGCCGAACACGCAGAGCATCATGGGATACGACCACGCGGGCCGCAGGGTCGGCGAAGCCTTGCGGGCAGGGCGGATGCGGCCGCTGTTCCTCTATGCGGCGTCGCTGGTGCTGGCGTTCGGGATCCTGGGGATCCAGAGCCACAGCGAATTCATCTATTTCCGGTTCTGATGCAGGGTGCGTTCACACAATTGAAGCGTCTCTTGCTCGCCGGCATCGCGTGCGTGCTGGGCGCGGCCTTGCTCACCTATGCCGTCGATCCCCTGCAACTGTTCCGCCCTTCGCGCCTGGCCTTCTATTCCGACGACACGCGGGTGCAGAATGCCGGGCTGATCCGCAGCCAGTCGTTCGACACCGCCTTCATGGGCACCTCGCTCGCGATCCATTTCCGCCAGAGCGACATCGATCGCGCGCTCGGCACCCGCTCGCTCAAGCTGGCGATGACCGGCTCCAATTCGCGCCAGCAGGGCTTCGTGCTGGAGCAGGCCATCGACCGTGGCGCCAAGCGCGTGATCTGGGCGATGGACGATTTTATCTTTGTCGATGCCGCCGACATCGAGACCGATCCTTATCTCTCCGTCGATCTCTATCGCGGGACGGCAAAGGGCATCGCGTCCTATCTGTTCAGCGCCGCGATGGCGAAGGAATCGCTGTTCGCGCTGCTGCGCTCGGTTCCGCCGCTGCAGGAGCCGCTGACGCGAGCGGCGCCCTATCTGCCCGTCAAGTTCGCGCTGGCCGACGTCGACGACATCTACGCGCTGCCGCGAGATTTCGACGTTGCGCGCGACTACAACGCGAAGAAGGCGCTTGCCGCCTTTGCCTATATCACCAGCCCGGTGCGCAGCCGCTTCCTCGGCGAAGGCTACAGTTACGAGGCCATGGTCCGGCATTTCGAACACGACGCCGTCGACTTGATCGCGCGCCACCCCGACGTGACCTTCGACATCTACTTGCCGCCCTATTCGATCCTGCAATTCGTCGCGATGCGCGAGGCGTCACCGGAGACGCTGAAGATCGTCACCGATCTCACCGCGCGCATCGCCGAGCGGCTGACGCAGCTTCCCAATGTTCGCCTGCACGACTTTCGGGCGATCAAGGCGGTGACTCACGATTTGGATAATTACAGCGACGTCATCCACCATTCGCCGAAGGTAGACGCGATGGTGCTGCAATGGCTGAGAAGCAGCGAATATCGCGTCGATCCGAACGCGCCGCTTGCGTCGCTGAATGAGCTTAAGAAGCAGGTGGAAGCGTATCGCGTCGAGCGCTGATCTTTCCCTCTCCCCTTGTGGGACAGGGTGGCTCGCCGCGGAGCGGCGAGACGGGTGAGGGGTCTCTATCCGCGCGAGAAAATCCCACGATGAGATTCGCGGAGATAACCCCTCATCCGGCGCTTCGCGCCACCTTCTCCCACAAGGGGAGAAGGAAGAAAGCGCCCTACGCCGGCACCTCGTCCCCGAGATACGACACCGCCGCTTCCAGCCCGCCCTTGCCGTGCGGGATCTTCAGCGCGTTCAAGGCGATCTCAACGACCCCGAGCGTGCCGAGCAGCATCGGTGCGTTGACGTGGCCCATATGCGCGATGCGGAAGGCCTGACCGGAGAGATCGCCGATGCCGGTGCCGAGCACGACGCCGCATTTGTCCTTGCAATAGCGTTGCAGCACGGCCGGATCATGCCCGTTGCTCATGGTCACCGTGGTCACGGTGTCGGAGCGCTCGCTGGCTTCGGCCACGTTGAAGCCGAGCACCTGGCCTTCCGACCATGCGGCAACGGCGCGGCGCGCGGCTTCGCCGAGCAGGCTGTGGCGGCGGAAGGCGTTCTCGAGGCCTTCCTCATGCAGCATGTCGATCGCCTTGCGCAAGGCGAACAACAGATGCACCGGCGCGGTGCCGGCATATTTGCGATAATTCTCGGTGCCCTCGCGCTCGCTCCAGCTCCAATAGGGCGTCGACATATTGGCCTTCTTGTGCACCTCGAGCGCGCGCGCATTGGCGGCGACGAAGCCGAGGCCGGGCGGCGTCATCAGGCCCTTCTGCGAGCCGGACATCGCGACGTCGATGCCCCATTTGTCCATCTCGAACGGCATGCAGCCGAGCGAGGCCACGGTGTCGACCATGTACAGCGCGGGGTGGCCGCTCGCCTTGATCGCCCTGCCGATCGCCTCGATGTCGTTCTGCACGCCCGAGGCAGTGTCGACCTGGACCACGACGACGGCCTTGATGGTGTGCTCCTTGTCGCGGCGCAGGCGCTCCTCGACCTCGTGCGGCCGCACCGCGCGGCGCCAGTCGCCCTTGAGCACCTCGACCTCGGCGCCCATCAGCGCCGCCGCATTGCCCCAGCCGATCGCGAAACGGCCGCTCTCCAGCACCAGCACCTTGTCGCCGCGCGACAGCACGTTGCTGAGCGCCGCCTCCCAGGCGCCGTGACCGTTGGCGATGTAGATGTAGGACTTGCCCTTGGTCGCAAACAGCTTCGAGATGTCGCCGAGCAGGCTCTCGGTCAGGTCGAGCATCTCCTTGGAGTAGATGTCGATCGCCGGACGATGCATCGCCCGCAACACCTCGTCGGGCATCGTGGTGGGCCCGGGGATGGCCAGAAATTCCCGGCCCGCGCGAACGGTCATTGCTGTCAGTCCTTATTGCCAGAGATACAGATTGGTGGGTTGCTGATTCACAGTCTTACGCGGGGCGAGGGCCTCGGAAAAGCGCACAAAACGCAGGGCTGGGTTATCGCTTCGTCTCGCGGCAGCCCGCGGCCTCCGCCTCCTCGACCGAGCAGAACCAGCGGGTGCCCTTGCTGATCTTCATCCTGATCTGGGTGTACCAGCGGCTGGTCGGCTGGTGAAAGATGCATTCGCCGGCGCTGTTGACGTTGCCCTTGATGGTGCAATCCGGGGAAGGCGCGACCGGCCCCGAGGCCGAGGCGAGCAGCACCGCATGCGCTCCGTCGGGCGGCTTGGTGGCGCCCAGGATGACGGTCTTCTTGTTGCGGACGCGCCAGTCCCAGGGCGCGATGAAGGCGCCCTGCCACATCCCGGCCTTTGCCTCGCGCGCGGCCTTTTCGTCGGCTTCGTAGTCGTGGGACATGCGGGTATAGGCCAGCGCCCAGCCGGCGCGCACCAGCCATTTCTGGATGTCCTCGCCGCCGACCTCGCAGCGCGCCACGGTGCGGCCACGCCGGTCGATCGAGCGGGTGTGACAGACCCAGCTCTTGCCCTCGGAAAATTTGGCGAGCTCGTCGCGCGCGGCGACGCCGCAGGTCCAGCGCTCGGTCTTGGTGTTGAGGCAGAGCTGGTCGAGTGCGGGCGCGTCGATGCCGCCGAGCCGGATCCGCGTGTTGCCGATCACCACGGCATCGCCAGCGCGGACTTTTGCCGTGCCGGTGATGTCGGCGGCCTCGGCCAGCGAGGGGAGCGCGAGGAGAGACAGCGCAATCAGGAATTTTCGCAACATGCCGGTCCGCGTGGGATGAACATCTCGATAAGCCGCGCAATTGTGGTCGGCTTTTGGCCGCCGGGCCAGCTTATGCCTGACAGATGGGCTTTCAACTTCCCGTCATCTTGCGACGGCCTCTCGGCTCGTGTCCCGGACGCGCTGCAACGCGTAACGTTGCTGTGCAGAGCCGGGATCCAGAGATTCACAGACGCATCTCGCAGAGGCATGGGCCCCGGCTCTGCAGCGCACCGCCGAAGAGGCGCTGCGCTGCGTCCGGGGCACGGATACAATGTGCCCTCACCCCCGCGCCATCGCCCGCTTCGCCACCGCCAATCCCATCAGCACGAAAGCCGACGTCACCTCCGGCCCGCCGACCAGGATCCGCGTCGGCGTCTTCATCTTGTTCCATTCATAGGCGCGGAACGGGCCGCGGCGGCCGCCTTCGCCAAGGCTCGCGACGATGACGTTCAGCGCCGGCGCAAAGGCGCGCGGGTCGGCGCCGAGATGTCCGAGCGCGATCAGCGCCAGTGCGGCGTCGAACACGTTCATCTCCGCGGCCATCAGCTCGCCCTTGACGTAGGACAGCACGCGGTGACGGATGAAGTCGAAATCTCCGGCGGGATCGATCGCGGCCTGCGCCGAAAGCGGCAGCGCTAGGAAAGCCGCATAGCAGCGGCCGAAATAGGCGCTGTAGAGTTCCGGCAGGTAATAGATGTGCGAGCGCGGATTGGCGAAGGCACCGCTCGCGGCTAGCCGCTTCTGGAAGCCGATGATGCGATGCACGGTGGCGAGCCGCGACGGTGTCTCCAAAACCTTCCAGCGCGCCAGGTTGCGGAAGCTCACCTCGAGAATGTCGAGATTGAGCGTCGGGTCGAGATCGTTTCCGTAGGGACGCTCGCCCTTGAGGTTGTCGATCCAGGTCGCGACCCCGCCCTCATAGTCGATATTGTCGTTGAGCGGCACGGTCACGCGCGGCGCGTTGACGCCGGCATGCACCTGATAGCCGGCATAGAAGTCGAGCAGCGGCTGGTCGATGATCGCATCGCGGCAGCCGGCCTGCGTCGCCGCCGAGATCGAGCAGGCCGTGGTGTCGCAATCCGGCACGTAGATGCCGAAGCCGAGATCCTGCTTGATCTGCGCGAAGTAGCGCGAGAACCGCGGATGCGGCGCGGGCGCGAGTGCCGTGACGACGTTGAAGCGCGCGCCGTCGATGCCCGCGACCTCCTCGCGGCTGATGTTGACGCAGAAATCCACCATGTCGGCGATGGCGCGCTCCGCTGCGACCTTATCGGCCGGCGAGGCCAGCCCGGTCTCGCCATAGCTCAGCAGCGCCTCGATGAAGAATGCGTCGTAATAGGCCGAGCGGTGCCGGATCTGCACCGGCTCCCACATCGGCTCGGCGATGCCGCGCCAGGGCGGGTTGACGACGGCCCGGGCTGGCGAACGCGCGATGAAGACGCGGGCGAGGTTGAACAGCAGCGAAGAATTCTTGTAGCCGCGGGCATTGAGGCCGGTGAGCGCCATGATCAGCTCGCGGCCGCGGAAGTCGGGATCGCCGATCAGATTGAAGGCGGCATAGGTCGGCAGAAAGCCGTGCTTGCGGTAGGAGCCGAGCAGATGCTGCGCGCAGTCGCGGATCACGCCGTCGATCTGCGCCGGCGGCGGGGCGGAGCCGGTGAACATCGCCGGCGGCGGCTTGGGGTGGTCGAGCGCGATGCTGTCGACGAGATCAGCGACCGGCTGGCCGACCGCCGCCCAGTCGGGTTCGGCCTCGTCGCGGGCGCGCGCCAGCGCCTGCCGCAGCGCAGCCAGCCTGGCCTCGTCGCGCAGCTCGGGCAGGCCGGCGCGCCGCAGCAGCACCCGCAGCGCGGGATTGCCGAGCGCGGTCTTGTAGAACTTGGCGAGATGCGGATCGCCGCTGGCCGGGCCTGACAGGATGGGATCGCAGACATCGTAAAGCGAGGGGCCGTCCTTCGGCGCCAGCAGCGCCCGGCAGGCGGCGCCGGCAAAATATTGAAAGCTCATGAAATACTCGGTCGCGGGGACTTCGGCAGGGTTAGGCCAGGGGCCGGCCGGCGCGCTCCCAGCCCCGCGCCACCCCCATGCAAGTCGTTGAAAAGGCTACCCGGATTCGCAGGAAATACAAATGTGACAGAGGTCACGGAAAAGCCGGCGGAAGGGCTGCATTTTGAGGCCCCGGATGATACGGGGAAACACGGAAATGCAGAAATCTGGAAAAGGAAATTATCTAGCGTCTTCAGAAGCTTAAATCAAATTTTGGGCAATCTATTGCCGGGGCCCCTATATCCGGTTAAAGGTTTGTTTGGTGCGGCGCCGCAAATTGCGCGCAATTCGGGGGCACATCCCCGGCCGATCCCTCAAACCTAAAGACGCTATCGCGCTACTCAAACAGTGTGCGCGCGCTTGGCTGGTCTTTGGCACAGGAACCGAACCGAGATGAACGTAAAGCAGCTCGACCTTTCCCGACGCACCATCGCGGTGGCCGCAGCCCTGATCGGCTCGGTCTCGCTGGTGATCGGCGCCCATGCTGCTCTCAACATGCGTGCGATCGATGCCGCCAAGGCCGTCTCGACCGACCAGATCACCGGCTCGATCGGCCAGTCCTCGCGCCTCGCCCTCGTCATCGGCAATGGACATTATCCCGACGCCAGCGCGCCGCTGACGCAGTCGATCAACGACGCCCGCGCGCTGTCCTCGTCCCTGCGCAAGAACGGTTTTGACGTCGACATGGTGGAAGACGCGACCCGGGACGACATGGTTCGTGCCGTGAGCCGCCTGAAGTCCCGGATCAAGCGCGACACTGTCGTCATGCTGTTCTTCGGCGGCTATGGCGTGCAGGCGGGACGCGAGAGCTACATGCTGCCGGTCGATGCCGCGATCTGGAAGGAAAGCGACGTGCGCCGCCAGGGCGTCTCGATCGACGGCGTGCTCGACATGATGAAGGAGCAGGGCGCCAAGGCCAAGCTCGTCGTCGTCGACGCCTCCCGCCGTAACCCCTACGAGCGCCGCTTCCGCTCCTACAGCCACGGTCTCGCGCCGATCAGCGCGTCCGACAATGCGCTGATCCTCTCCTCGGCCTCGCCCGGCAAGGTCGTGGACGACGGCAAGGGCGAGCACAGTGTGCTGGTCAGCGAGTTCCTCAACAACCTCAATTCCAAGGGCAGCGCCGAGGCCGTCTTCAACAAGACCCGCCTCGCCATCTCCCGCGCCAGCGAAGGCGATCAGGTCCCGACCGTCTCCTCCTCGCTGCTCGAAGACGTCCAATTCGGCGAAGCCGGCGGTTAGTTTCCTTAGATCTTGAGACGTCCCGTGCCCCGGACGCGGCGCATCATGTAGTGATGCGACGCTGAGCCGGGGCCCAGTTTTTTGGACGGTCGCATGCGGCGACATGGGTTCCGGCTCTGCGCAGCAGCGTTACACGCTGCAGCGCGTCCGGGACACGAGAGTTGTCGAGAGACTACTTCGCCGCTTCTGCGGCCATCACCGGGCGCACCGGATCGCCTTCACGCAGCAGCGCGCCGGCGCGGGCGACGACGACGTCGCCTTCGTTGAGGCCGTCGCGGATCTCGATATTGCCGCCCGACATCAGGCCGACCTCGACGCGCTTGGTCTCGACACGGTTGCGGCGGATCACCTGAACCACGGTGCCGGCCGAGGAATACTGCACTGATGTCAGCGGCACCGCGACGTTGCAGCTCTGTCCGGTCTTGATCAGCGCGCGGCCGCTCGCCTTCAGCAGCAGCCGCTTCTGCGAGGAAATGCCGATATAGACCATGCCCTGCTGGATGTTGGGCTCGACGGTCGGGCCGATGCGGCGCACCTTGCCCTCGATGTCGCCGGCACCCGCGATCCGCACCGTCGCCGGCTGGTTGACGGCGAGCTTGCGCACATCGGTGGTCGCCACGAGGCCGACGAGATCGTATTCGCTGCGCGCCACGATCGTGAACAGCGCCTCGCCCTTGGCCGAGGCGAAATTGCCGATCTGGGCGGTCGACGTCGCGATCACGCCCGCCACGGGTGCGGTGACCTGCAGCGTGCCGCCCTCGGGCAGCGCCAGCCGCGCCAGCACCTGGCCGGCGGTGGTGGTGTCGCCGGCTTCCGCCAGCACGTCCGTGACCTTCAGGCCCGGGCGCTCGGGCCGCACCGAGGTTTCCTCCCGCGCGATGATCGTGCCGGTGGCTTCGACGATGTCGGAGAAGCAGGATTTTGCGACCTTCAGCACCGTGACCGCCGGCCCCTTGGGCGCCTCGTCATCGGCGGCTCTGGCCGGAGATTGACCGAGGATCAGCACGCCGGCGACGGCCGCGGGACACAGGCTTCGAACAACGGCACGGGGCAAATGACGCATCGGAAATTCCACGGGTTCTATGCCTCCCATCGATAGCAGATGGCGGGGGCGCGGACTACGGCGGCGTGGCCCCGAAAGGGAGGCCGCGCCGACGCGGGCCATCTTGGCAAGTCTTTGATTAGTCGCGGGATTGGACAACAGGTTCGCTTCTTATGAGCGATGCGCTGCGAACCGACCTACTCCCAAAGTGCGGACTATCACGGTCTTCTCATCTGCCAGAGCCGCCTATATGGAACTAAGATGGGGTGGCGCGGCATCGCGGCCGCACGGCTCATGGTCGAGAGGCGGGATGCAACGGTTCGTTTGCGAGCAGAATATCGTTCATTTCGAGCGGCTGCTCAATGAAGCGGCCGACCCGACGGTGCAGAACACCGTGCGTGCGCTGCTGGCCTCGGCGAAGCGCCAATTGGCGTTGCTGAACTCGGCGGCGTCAGGAGCCGATACGACGCCGCTTGAACAGCGCCGGCGGCAGCATGGCGACGCCGAGTTGATCCGCAGGCAATTCCAGCCCGAATTCGAAGCGTCACCGCATCCCTATATGCTGCTGGACCCAGGGCCGGGCCTGTTGATCGTCGACGTCAACGACGCCTATGCGGCCGCGACCTTGACCGGCCGGGCCGACATCGTCGGCCGGTCGCTGTTCGAGATATTTCCTGACAATCCCGACGATCCGCTCGCCGATGGCGTCAGCAACCTCTACGGCAGCCTGAGGATCGTCGGTGAAACCGGGCAGGCGCATGCCATGGCGGTCCAGCGCTACGACATCCGCGATGCCGGCGGGAGCTTCGTCGAGCGCCATTGGCAGCCGATCAACTCGCCGATCCACGACACGGCGGGCCATCTGGTCTATCTGCTGCACCACGTCGAGGACGTGACGGCGCAAGTCACTGGGCGGCCCTAGAGCCTCTCAGCCGCGGCGATCGCCCGCCAGCTTGCCGCTGGCCCGCTCGATCAAATGCAGCCGCGTGCAGGCCGGACAGGATACCGACACATGCGTGCGGTCGGTCGGCTCGTCGCCGAGCCGATGCTGCACGTTCATGCCGGTCTGCGGGCATTTGAAGACGATCTGGCGGTCCATGACCGATGATATGACCGCAAGGCGCGCCTTCCGAAATTACGGATGTTTACGTAGGT
The DNA here is from genome assembly GCF_030272265.2 of Bradyrhizobium sp. 62B. Lineage (NCBI taxonomy): Bacteria > Pseudomonadati > Pseudomonadota > Alphaproteobacteria > Hyphomicrobiales > Nitrobacteraceae > Bradyrhizobium > Bradyrhizobium sp. 62B. The sequence continues at coordinate 488,189 of NZ_CP092841.2, forward strand.
CGGTCCGGCCCCCTCACGGCAGGGTCAGGAACTCCACCCAGTTCGGCTTCTTGCCGGTGGGGTAGGATTTCAGCTTGGCCAGCGCGCCGCTGCCCTGGTCGATCGCGTAGACCGTCATGCTGTCGGAGAGCTCGCCGACCGCGGCCAGGTAGCGGCCGGAGGGATCGACGTGGAAGCCGCGCGGCTGCTTCTCGGTCGGCACGCTGCCGATCGTGGTCAGCTTGCCGCTCGCTCCGTCCACCTTGTAGGCGGTGAGCGTGCTGGTGGTGCGCTCGGAGGCGTAGAGGAAGCGGCCGTCCGGGGTGATGTGGATGTCGGCGGCCCAGGGCTTTTTATCAGAAGCTTTGCCGTTAAAACCTTCCGGCAGCGCGGTGGTGCGCTGGATCTCGTCCCAGGCGCCGCTTTTGGCTTCATAGGTGAACGCGGCGACATCGCCGTTCAGCTCGTGCAGGAGATAGACGAACTTGCCATTGGGATGAAACACGAAGTGCCGCGGCCCCGATTTCTCCGGCACCTTGTGGGCCGGCGGGTCGCTCGGCGTCAGCGTGCCCGTGGTGGCATCGAACGCGAAGGCCAGCACCTGGTCGGAGCCGAGATTGGTCGCGAACACGAAGCGGTTGTCGGGCGAGGGCAGGAAGGCGTGCGCGTTCAGCCCTGTCGGGATCACCTGCTTCGGCTCGCCGGCGACGCCGTTCGCGTTCAATGGATTCAGCGCGACCTTGTTGCCGCCATAGGAGGCGCTGAACAGGAACTTGCCGCTGTGGTCGACGGCGATATTGGCCATGCTGTCGGGAAGCGGCCCGTTGCCGGCAGGGCTGAGCTGGCCCGTCTTGGGATCGATCGCAAAGCTCACCGCCTGATAGGGCTGCGAGCGGACGCCGGCAATCAGCACGCGGCGATCCGGCGTGATCGCGAGCGGCGTCGAGGAGCCGGGCTTGTCGACGCCCTTGAAGGCGGCGGTCTGCACCGCAATCATCTCGCCGCTCTCGGTCATCTTGAACACGCTGATGTCGTTGCTGTCGGCGTTGCCGACATAGGCGAAGGTCTCGGCCATGCCGGCTTGGACTCCAGAAATGAGAGTGAGGACAGCGAACAGGGTGGTGGCGATCGCAGCGCGTGGCGATGCGCTGCGTCGGGTCGGTCTCGACATGGGCTCCTCCTGAAAACCGCGGCGCGGCATTGTCGTTTTGCCGACGAGGATAGCGGGCGGCGCACCGCCGCACCAAATTCCAATGGGGATCGATCGATGCCGAAATCGCATCGGTCGCCGCCGGCGGCTACCGCACCGCCGCGGTGCGCGAGGGCAGATGCGGGCCGGACGGATGCGCGGGCGGTCCGAGCACGGTCCAGACGACGACCGCAACCAGCGCTGAGGTCAGGATGGTCCAGGCGATGAGCCGTTTCCGCATCTGGTCGAATCCGTCGCGTCGTGAAAGTCAGGGGCATTTCGATCGTGCACTGCAAACCGCGGCAATCCTATGATCTCGTTCACAGCCGAAATTGGCCGGCGCAATGCGAACCAAAGCCGCGCCCGCGCATTGAAGGCGCATGCCCCGCGAAAACGATCTCGAAGGTAAGCCCGACATGGGAGGCAAGCATGGCGGTCAGGCCGGCCTGCCCAAGTCGCCACCGCGCCCGCAGCAGGGCGAGCGCGATGAGGACGTCGTGGCAAAGCGCCACACCGACCAAACCGATCAGGCGCCGCCACCGACCAAATCCAAATAGCCCTTGCCGCGCGGTCGTGCCGCGCCCCGCGTCGGGAACGGCAGCACCGCGTTGCCGTTACCCCCGTCCCGCGGGCGGGTGAGATGAAGATGGAGGCTGGCTCGTGTTTTGGATCTATTGGGACACCGCCTGGTCGCTGATCATCAGCGGCATTTGGGTCGCCACCATCGTCAGCCATCCCGACGCCGAGTTCGTCGAAGTGCAGGCCGCCAGACGGCAGATGTGAGCCACCCCTGCTAGCGGCCTTCGGCGCGGTTCGGATTTTTCCAAGCAGCCGAGGGCGCAAGTGACATCAGCGCGGAGAGCCAGTGATCGGCCGTCGAGGCACAGCGGATCAAGATCGCTTGTCTGCCGTCGCCGATGCTAGGTCAGGCTCACGCCATAGCAGGCCGACATCAATCCAAGTTGCGGATATTGCCGGTCGATCGCCGCCACCTCTTTTCGCATCTGCGCGATGATCCAGTCCCGGATTTCGGCGGCGATGGGCCGCATGGGCCGGTTGCGGGGAGGCAGAAACTCGCAGAGGCGGCTCGTGGTGGCCAATATATTGGAGGCCGGCACCAGCGCGCCGGTCAGAAGCCAATGCGAGGTTACCGTCAGCCAGCCGAGAGCGATGCCCTGGCCTAGCAGGGCTGCCTGCACGACCACGGCATAATCGGTGAAGCTCAGCCCCTTGGCTGCGCCGCGGCGCCCGGTCAGAAACGATGCGTAATCCGCGGCCCAGTCGCCCGGCGTCTCGGCAAGACGGATGATGGTGTTGCCCTCGGCAGGATCGGTGTCCCCGAGATAGCCGGGACTGCACATCGGCAGCATGACCTCCTTCATCACCAGCGTGCCGCCGGAGGAGGGCTCGTCGCGATCGCGAAAGCGCATGCCGAGATCGACGTTCTCGACCGGCCCGCGCAACGCGCCGGAGATGAGTTGGAAGCGCAGGTCGACTTGCGGAAACTGCTTCTGCAGCTTGTCGATGCGCGGCATCAGCCAGTGCGTGGTGAAGGCGGAGGAGACCGACAGCGTCACCGTTTCGGTGCCCTTGCGCCGCCGCTCGATCTCGACGAGCCCGCTCTCGATGCTGCGGAAGCCTTCGAGCACGCGGTGATACAGCAATTCGCCTTCCTCGGTGAGCACGGCGCGGCCCGCCTTGCGATCGAACAGGCGCACGCCGAGATGCTCCTCGAACTGGCCGAGCATCCGGCTCACCGCCGGTTGCGTCACGTTCAATTCCGCCGCCGCTGCGGTGAAGCTGCCATTGCGCGCCGCTGCGTCGAAGACGAACAGGGCGTTGCTGGATGGCAGCATGCGGCGGAGCTCGGGCATAACGTCATGTTATGAGCGCGGTGAGAATTTGGCAATTGCCGAGTTTTCGCAAGTCTGGTGTCATCGACATGACGGCCCAAAGACAGCGGCTCAGAGCGACGACGTGGTGCAGCGCACGCTTCCGCCATGATCGCAGTGAGCACTCTGTCTATAAAGCAGGCTTATGGCGCGCAGCGAGGCACGCCAGCTCGGGACATGGCGAGGTCGATCTTGGACAAGCGAGCGGAAAGCGTCGAGATCAGGTCTGCCAGCAAGGCCTATGGCGCCGTTCGCGCCCTCGATGATGTTTCGCTCACTGTCGGCGCCGGTGAATTCGTCTCCCTGCTCGGCCCCTCCGGCTCCGGCAAGACCACGCTGCTCGGTATCCTGGGTGGATTCATTCTTCCAACGTCAGGCACGATTCTCTTCGGCGGCCGCGACGTCACCTACATGCCGCCGCACAAGCGCGACATCGGCGTGGTTTTCCAGAACTACGCGTTGTTCCCGCATATGAGTGTCGGCGAGAACGTCGCCTTTCCGTTGCGCGCGCGGCGCCTGCCGAAATCCTCATGGCCGGACAAGGTGCGTGCCGCGCTCGGCATGGTTGGCCTCGCCGGCTATGAGGAGCGCGGCATCGCGCAGCTCTCCGGCGGCCAACGCCAGCGCGTCGCGCTCGCACGCGCCATGATCTTCGAGCCGCGCCTGATCCTGATGGACGAGCCGCTCTCGGCCCTCGACAAGCAGCTCCGCGAATCCATGCAGATCGAGCTGCGCTCGCTGCACAGGCGCATCCAGGCCACCATCATCTACGTCACCCATGACCAGCGCGAGGCGCTGACCATGAGCGACCGCGTCGCCGTGATGAAGGACGGCCGGCTGGTCCAGATCGACGAGCCGGCGCGGCTGCACGATCATCCCGCGGATTCCTTCGTCGCCAGCTTCATCGGTGAAGCCACCATGCTGCCCGTTCGCCGCGTCGATGCCTCCAGCATCGCGCTCGGCAATGCTTTGCTGCGCAGCGCACGCGCCATTCCCGATGGCGATGCCTTGATGCTGGCCGTGCACAGCGAGAAGCTGTTGATCGACGACGGCGCGCAGGACGCTGCTTGCAATCGGCTGACCGGCACCGTCACCGACATCGTCTACCAGGGCGAAAGCCTTCGCATTTTCCTGGCGCTCGCCGACGGCATCGCGCTCAGCCTGCGCCAGCCGAGCTACCACCAGGCCTATCACCGTATCCCGCCGCTCGGCGGCAGCCTCACCGTCACGCTCCACCCCGAGGACACGATCGTCGTGCCCAGGGCGGGGGATTGAACCTCAGATTCATCCAAGCCGAGAGAAGAAACGACATGTCGACCCAAGCCGCGTTCAGCAACTTCAAGGTTCTCACTTTCGACGTCGTCGGCACTTTGATCGACTTCGAAACCGGCGTGCTCGCCGCCGTGCGCAAGATTTCGGGCAAGACGCCGGCCGAGCTCAGCGACGACGTGATCTTCGAATCCTACAAGCGCGGCCGCGACAAGCATTACGAGCGCTCCAGCGAGGTGATGTTCCATGTCTACCGCTATCTCGCGAAAGAGCTCGGGCTGCCCGCTGACGATGCGTCCTGCGACATGTTCCAGCTCGCCGTGCTGCGCTGGGGGCCGTTCCCGGATTCGGTCGAGGCGCTCAAGCGGCTGCGCACGAAATTCCGCCTGGTCGCGATGACCAATGCCGACCGCGTCGCGCTGTCCTGCTACGCCCATGCGCTCGGCAATCCGTTCGACGACACCGTCTGCGCCGACGACACCGGTGTGGCGAAACCGAACCCGGAATTCTTCGCCTACAACAAGGGCCGCCAGTCGGCCTTCGGCTACAAGCAGTCCGACATTCTGCACGTCGCGCAGAGCCAGTATCACGACATCGGGATCGCGCGGAAGCTCGGCTACAAGGTGTGCTGGATCGAACGCCGACAGGGCATCGCCGGCTTCGGCGGCACGCCGGCGGTGGAGGCGCTGACCAAGCCGGACTTCCATTACCCGACCCTGAAGGCGCTCGCCGACGCCGCAATCGGGCCAGTGGAGTAGATGGGCACGGCCATGACACAGGGTTGGCGCGCGCTGCCATCGGTCGATTCGCTGTGGGAAACCACGGCGAATCCGGCTCGCGCCTTTCCGGTGCTGTCGGGCGAGAGCCAGGCGGACGTGGTGATCATCGGCGCAGGCTACACCGGTCTGTCCGCGGCGCATCATGTCGCCAAGAGCGGCCTGTCGCCCGTCGTGTTGGAGGCGAACCGCCCCGGCTGGGGCGCGAGCGGACGCAACGGCGGCGTGATCACCGCAAAGTTTCGCCTCTCGTTCCGCGAGATCGACGCCGCACACGGCCGCGCCATGGCGCGGCGCATGTACGAAATCGCGCATGAAGCGACCGACATGGTCGAGGAACTGGTGTCGGAGCTCGGCATCGCCGGTGCGAACCTGACGCGCACCGGCCAGGTCAAGGCCGCACATAACGAGGCGACGCTCCGGGCCGCGATCGACGAGGCCAACTGGATGACGCGCGAGATGGGCTCGGCAGCGGTCCGCATCCTCGACAAAGACGGCGTGCGCGAGGAGACCGGCTCCGACGTCTTCGTCGGCGGCGTGCTCAATCCCGGCTCGGGCGGCATCCATCCGCTGAATTATCTGCGCGGTCTCGCCGATGGCTTGGCCGGCCGCGGGGTGCCGATCTTCCAGGAATCGCCTGTGGCCAAGCTCTATCGGGACAAGGACGGCATCGTCGCCGAGACGCCGCAAGGCGCGGTGCGCGCCAAACAGGCCATCATCGCGACCAACAGCTATTCGGATCTGACCGCCGCCACCGCGCACATGCAGCGCACGCTGATTCCATTCCGCAGCGCCATGGTCGCGACGGAAAGACTGCCGCGCAATCTCGCGGGAAAACTGATGCCGACCGGGCGCACCTACACCGAGACCAAGCGCATGATGCGCTGGTTCCGCATGGTCGACAACCGCGTGATCTTCGGTGGCCGCGGCGCCTTCGGCAAGCAGGACTCGCAGGCCGCCTTCGACGCCTTGCGCAAGGCGATGGTCGGCATCTTTCCCGATCTCGCCGACATTCCGCTCGCATACAAATGGTCCGGCCTCGTCGCGATGACGCTGGACTCGGTGCCGCATATCGGCCGGCTCGACGATCGCACGCTGGTCTCGATGGGCTACAACGGCGCCGGCGTTGCGATGTCGAGCCTGATGGGGCGCTATCTCGCGGCCCTCGTGCGCGGTGAGACGCCTGACGTCGGCCTGCTCGATGTCAGGCGCATGAAATCCATTCCGTTCTATCCGCTGCGCGAGCCCGCCGTGCGCATGGTCGCCGGCTGGTACCAGTTTCTCGATGCGATCGGCCGGTAAGCCAATTTTGGCGAAGGAGGAGGCGACGATGAACACCAAACGCAATTTCGAACTTGGCTGCACGCTGCTTGGCGTGCTCGCGCTCGGGGGCACCGCGGCTGATGCCGCCGAGCAGATCACCTTCGTCTCGCAGGGCGGCGCCTATCAGCAGGCGCAGACGGTGGCGATCCTCGATCCCTCCGCCAAGAAGCTCGGCATCACCATCAACCAGGACTCCATTCCCGACGCCTGGCCCGCGATCAAGACGCAGGTCGGCAGCGGCAAGCCGATCTGGGACGTGGTCGACACGCCGACCGGCAATTGCCTGCGTGGCGGCGAGCAGGGCCTGATCGAGAAGCTCGATTTCTCCAAGATTCCGAACGGTGCGGCGATGCCGGAAGCGTATCGCAGTCCCTATTCGGTGTCCTACGAGTTCTATTCCAGCGTGCTTGCCTTTAGCGAGAAGACCTTTCCGAAGGGTGCCCCGAACAGCTGGGCCGATTTCTGGGACGTGAAGAAATTCCCCGGACGCCGCGCGCTGCGCAACCACCCGTTCGCCACGCTCGAGGCCGCGCTGATGGCCGACGGCGTCGCGCCCGACAAGCTCTATCCGCTCGACGTCGACCGCGCCTTTAGGAAGCTGGAGGAGATCAAGCCGCACATCACGGTGTGGTGGACCTCGGGCGCGCAGTCGGCGCAGCTCCTCAACGACGGCGAGGTCGACATGGAGATGGCGTGGAACGGCCGCGTCAGCGCGGTCGCCAAGGAAGGCGCCAAGGTGTCGTTCACCTATAACCAGGGCATCCTGCAGAGCACCTCGCTGTGCATCCTCAAGGGGGCGCCGAACCTCGACACGGCGGTCAAGTTCCTCAACGAGGCCGTCGATCCCGTGCACCAGGCCAATCTGCCGCTCCAGATTGATTACGGCCCGGGCAATCCCAAGGCGTTCGAGACCAACGTGATCAAGCCCGAGCGTGCCGCGCAATTGCCGAGCGAGCCGGCGAATGCGGCGAAGCAGGCCTTGATGTCCTATGCCTGGTGGTCTTCGCCGGCCGGAGAGGCCGCCGAGAAGCGCTGGGCGTCGTTCATGCAGAAGTAGGCGGAGCCGGCGTTGACGACATCAGTGCAAGATCCATCCCTGAAGCATCAGCGCCGCGAGCACGGCCTGATGCTGGCATTGGTGTCGCCGGCGCTGCTGGTGATCCTGGCGCTGATCGTGCTGCCGGTCGGCTGGCTCGCCTGGCAGTCGGTCTACCATGACGGCTTCACGCTGGAGAACTATCGCCGCGTCTTCACCGAGGATGTGTACTGGCGCAGCTTTGCGCTGACCTTCGAGATCAGCCTCGCAGTCACCGTGATCGCGCTATTGCTCGGCTATCCCGTGGCCTATCTCGCCAATTCGTTGCCGAAAGGGTGGAGCATCCTCATCCTGTCGCTGGTCGTGCTTCCGTTCTGGACCAGCGTGCTGGTGCGCGCCTATGCCTGGCTGGCCTTGCTGCAGCGTACCGGCGTGATCAACCAGTTCCTGCGCTATCTCGATGTGATCTCGGAGCCGCTCGCGCTGGTCCACAATACGTTTGGCACGGTGGTCGCGACCGTGCATATCCTGCTGCCTTTCATGGTGCTGCCGCTCTATGCCGCCATGCAGAAGATCCCGAACGACCTGATGCAGGCCGGCGCCAGCCTGGGCGCGAGCCCGTCGCTCACCTTCTTCCGCGTGTTCCTGCCGCTGTCGCTGCCGGGCGTGCTCGCCGGCTGCACCATGGTGTTTGTGCTCTGCCTCGGCTTCTACATCACGCCTGAATTGCTCGGCGGCGGTCGCACCGTGATGGTGTCGATGCTCGTCAGCCGCAACGTCGAGCTCTACAACCAGTTCGGCGCGGCGAGCGCCGTCGCGGTGGTGCTGCTCGCGAGCGTGCTCGCGATCTTCTTCGTCGTCAGCCGCTTCATCTCGCTCGATCGCGTGTTGGGGCAGAAATGATGCGCGGCTCAACTGCACGGATTGTTCTGTACGTGGTCAGCGCGCTGGTGCTGGTCTATCTGATCCTGCCGGTTCTGATCATCGTGCCGATCTCGTTCTCCAGCGCACGCTTCCTGACCTTCCCGCCGCCGTCCTTCTCGCTGCGCTGGTACCAGCTTTATTTCTCCAATCCGGCCTGGATGCAGGCGACGCGGGTGACGCTGACGGTCGCACTGCTGACCGTCGCGATCGCGACCCCTTTCGGCGTCGCCGCCGCCTATGCCATCAGCCAGTCGAAGCTGCGGATCATGCGGCTGATCCACATGACGCTGCTGCTGCCGCTGGTGGTGCCCATCATCATCACCGCTGTCGGCATCTTCTTCGTGTACGCCAAGGTCGGCCTGGTCGCGACCATGCCCGGTCTCGTGCTCGCGAACGTGATGCTGGGCCTGCCCTATGTCGTCATCTCCGTCCTGGCCGGCCTGCAGAGCTTCGATCCCGCGCAGGAGATGGTGGCGCGCAGCCTCGGCATGAACCGCCTCCGCAGCTTCTTTGCGGTGACGCTGCCGCAGATCAAGTCCAGCGTGGTCGCTGGTGGCATTTTCGCGTTCATCTCGGCAATGGACGAGACCATCGTCGCGCTGTTCATCTCCGGCGGCCAATACCAGCCGCTGACCAAGCGCATGTTCACGGCGCTTCGGGACGAGATCGATCCCACAATTGCAGCGATATCGGCGCTGATGACGGCGGGCTCCTTCCTCCTCGTGCTGCTCGCGACCACAAGACAAGGGAAGAAGACGTAGAGCGAATGGCGACTTCAGGCTGAGGCGTCGAGGAGGGCGCCGTTCCCCGCGACCATTTCGCGGAGCGGGCGTCCCGCTGAAGAGGAGGCGTCGCTAAGCTGCCGCCGCCTGCGCCGCCAGCAGCAGCTTCAGCTTCGCCGCCGGCACCGCCGGGCTGAACAGCCAGCCCTGCATCTGGCTGCAGCCGAGCTGGCGCAGCACCTCGCGCTGGGCTTCGGTCTCGACGCCTTCGGCGGTCGTCGCCATGCGGCGGGCCGCGGCCATGTGCACCACGGCCTGCACGATCGGCGAGGAATCCTCGGACTGGCCGATGTCGCTGATGAAGCTGCGGTCGATCTTGATCTTGTCGAACGGGAAGCGGTGCAGATAGCTCAGCGACGAATAGCCGGTGCCGAAATCGTCGAGCGCGATGCGCACGCCGAGCTCGCGCAGCTGCTGCAGGATCGTCAGCGCCTCCTCGTCGTCGCGGATCAGCACGGTCTCGGTGATCTCGAGCTCGAGCCGTCCGGGCGCCAGCCCCGACTCCGCGAGCGCGGCTGCGACCTTGAGCGCCAGCGTCCGCGAGCGGAACTGCACCGGAGAGACGTTGACCGCGATGTGAATCTGGCCGGGCCATGAGGCTGCCTCGCGGCAGGCCTGCCTCAAGACCCATTCGCCGATCTCGCCGATCAGCCCGGTGTCTTCCGCCACGGGAATGAAGTCTGCCGGCGAGATCATGCCGCGCTCCGGATGGCGCCAGCGCAAGAGTGCCTCGCAGCCGGTGACGACGTTGGCCGCGAGATCGACCAGCGGCTGGTAGTGCACCTCGAACTCGCCGCGAACCAGCGCCTGGCGCAGATCGAGCTCGAGCTGACGGCGCAGCCGCGCCTTGGCGTCGTATTCGGGCGCGAAGATCCGGTAGGTGCGGCGCCCCTCCGACTTCGCCGCGTACATCGCCAGATCGGCGCGCTTGAGCAGATCGTCGAGATTGTCGCCATGGTCGGGCGCGATCGCGATGCCGATGCTGGCGTCGGTCGGAATGTCCTGGCCCTTGCAATCCACCGGCGCGCGCAACGCCGTGAGGATGTTCTCCGCCAGCGCCGTCAGCTCGGCAGGATCGCTCGTGCCGGCCTTGACGATGGCAAACTCGTCGCCCCCGAGCCGCGCGACGAGATCGTTGCCGGACACGCAGGCGCGCAGGCGGTTCGCGACCTGGCGGAGCAATTCGTCGCCGACCTCGTGTCCGAGCGAATCGTTGACGCCCTTGAACTCGTCGACGTCGATATAGAGGATGGCGAACGGCTTGCCCTCGCGGAGCTCGGCAACGCGCCGCTCCAGATGCCCGCGCATCAGCACGCGGTTCGGCAGATCGGTCAGCGCGTCGTAATGCGCCATATGGGCGATGCGCTCGTCGGCGCGGATGCGGTCGGTGACGTCCTCGTGGGTCGCGAGCCAGCCGCCGGCGGCGCCGGGCTGGTTCTTGATCTCGATCAGGCGGCCGTCGGCGGTTTCCACGATGGCGGTCTGGGTACGCCCGACATTGCTCAGGATGTCGTCGCAATAGGACGAGACATCGCCGTGGAACGATCCGGTGTCGTGACGATGCTGGATGACGTCGCGGAACGCGGCGCCGGGCTTCACCACGTCAGGGGACAAGCCGTACATCTCGATGTAGCGCCGGTTGCAGACGATCAGCCGCTCGTCCTGATCGAACATCAGGAGTCCTTGCGTCATCGTGTTCATCGCGGTGTCGAGCCGCTGCTTCTCGAGCGAGAGCCGGCCCGTCATCTGACGGAAGATCAGGAATAGCGTGAGCACCAAGAGGCCGATCGACGCCACGGCGACCGTGACGAAGAATTTCGTCTGCGTGCGCCAGGTCGCGAGCGTCGCGTCGAGCGACTTGGTCGCGACCACGACCAACGGCTCGCCGGCGAGCAGACGTGAGGCGACGATGCGGTCCTTGCCGTCGATCGGGCTTGCGAGCTGCATGGAGACGAAGGTGCGATCGAACACCGCCATCTGTTCCGGGCTGCCCTTGCGGAAGTTCTGCCCGATCATGGCATCGACACGCGGCATGCGCGCGAGCAACTGGCCGTTCTGGTGGTGCATGGCGATCGAGGATTCTTCGCCCAGCCCGGTCGAGGCGAAGAACGACTCGAGCTGCTCGGGCGCGATCGCGCGCGAGACCAGCCCGAGGAACTCGCCGTGCGGGCCTGAGACGCGCCGCGCGAACACGATCGCCGGCCCGGTGCCGAACCGGCCGGGCACGACCTCGATCTCTTCCTGCGAGGCGGGATCGTTCTTGAGGCGGTTGAAATACCCGCGGTCGGCGACCGAGATATCGGGGACCGGCCAGCGCCGCGACGAGTTGATCAGCATGCCCCGGGAATCGAATAGATTGGCACCGGCAACGTCGGACCAGCCGCTGGCTTTTGCACGCAGCAGCTCGTGCATGGCCAGCGTGCCCATCTCGCTGCGGAACACATCGACGGAGGCGATGCCGCGGCTCTCGAGCTCGGCGATGATGCTCTTCTGCAGCACCGCGAAATCCTCGAACTCGCGGTCGAAATGGCGGGCCAGCAGGCGCACTGAGCTTTCGAGGTGGTCACGGCCGCTCTCGATCGCGTTCTGCCGGAAGCGGTCGACGGTGAGCGCGGTGCCGACGGCCGTCGCGGCCATCAGCACGAAGCCGCCGGCGATCAACCATGTCAGCGGCGCCCCACGCCAACGGCGGAGCAACGCGCGTCCTCGCGCGGTCCATCGTATCGATGTGCCCATGCAGCCCTCCCGTGGGTTGCAAGATGCGGCAAAACCGACAAGACCCGGTTACCAGTAAGGGTTAGCCAAATGTAAATCGGAGCGGAATCAGGAGGTTGGCTTCCTGAGCAAAGCAACCGCAGATCGAGACCCCGCATGGTGCCGCGACGAAAGCGTGTTCCCTCCTTCGCGAGGGGAGGGAACGGAGAGAGCACCGTTGCGGCATCTACCGCTTGATCTCCCAGTTCAAGGCTTGTGCGTTGCTCTTGGCGAACATCCTGGGCACGTCGAAGGTCCCGGTCTTGAGGTCGTAGCGGCAGCGCCAATTGGCGAGGCCCTTCACCGCGACGTTCTTCGGATGATTGTCCATTTCGCCCGACAGCGAGATCAGGAGATAGCGGTTGTTGGGCCAGTCGACACCGAGCCAGCGATAGGCATCCTCGGTGCCCTTCATCAGATTGGCCGAGATGTGGTAGTCGAGCTTCATGTTCTTGGTGTCGGGCCGGCTGTGGAAATAGGCCCAGGCGAGGTCGCTGAGCGACTGCTTCGTCGCGTTGACGAAGGCGCCGTTCTCGACATGGTAGAGAAACAGATCCTGCGAGCCCGAGCCGGTCTTCTGCATCCGCACCAGCCATTGCGAGTCGCTGGTGAAGCGGAAGCCGGCGCCATAGCCTTGCTCGGGCTTCAGCTCCGTCATCTGGTTGCCGCGCCGTGCCCAGACCTGCCATTTGACCTCGAAGAGGTCTTCACTGTCCTTCATGTACTGCTCGAGCCTGGTGGCGCCGTCGGGCGAGGTGAAGGCGAGGTCGGCATTGTCGGTGAGGACGTACCCCGGCGGCGGACCGGAGGCGGCGAGCGCACGGGAGGCGGCGATCATCAGGACCAGCGTCAGCCCAAATGACAGAGTTGGCGCGGCACGGGAAAATACGGTCACGGCAAAATTCCCTTGAAGAAATGCCGCGAGTGCGGCCTTGATCATTGGACACCCGCACCGTGGCGCCGGTTCATCCCTGACAGCGCCGGGACGGCGCTATCATCCCATCGACCGTCTTGCTGCCGCGGCCAAATCGGCGCAATTTGCCGGTCCCGGTCGATTTGCCAATTAAGGTTTTTCCGATGATCACCGCATCCAAGGCCTTCATTGCTTTCTGCCTGCTCGCGCTGGTCGGCACGGTGCTGGTGATCGGCCCGACCGAGCTGCGCCGCCTGCTGCCTGACGGAAGCAAGACCGTGGTCGCCGCCAAGCCGGAGGCCAGGGTCGAACCCAGAGCCGAGGCCAAGGTCGACCTCAAGCCCGAGCCGAAATCGGAACAGCCCAAAGCGGACCAGCCCAAGCTGGCCGCCGTGACGCCGCCTGCACCTGAACCTGCGCCAGCGGCGGTCCCGGCGCCCGAGTCCAAGGCGCCTCTACTGGCCGAGACCCAAAAGCTCGCCACGGCGCTGCCCGATCTCGCGCCGGTCAAGCCGCCGCCGGCGGTCGCCGACACCAGCCCCCGTTTCGACGTCGCCCGCGTCGACGATCACGGCGAGGCGGCGGTGATCGCGGGCCAGGCCGCGCCGGGTGCCAAGGTCGAGCTGCTGCGCGACGGCAAGCCGCTCGACAGTGCGATTGCCGACGCCTCGGGCCAGTTCGTGATGACCCCGCCGCAGCTTCCCGCCGGGTCCTATGAGTTGACGCTGCGGGCCAAGGCGCCGGATGGCACGGTCACGCAGTCCGGCCGGACCATGCCGGTGACCATCGCCGAGGCGGCCCCGCCGCCCGCGCGCCCGGTGCCGGTTGCGAAGCAAGAGAACAGGCAAGAGCCGAAGCAGGCCGAGAAGGCCGATGACAAATCGGACGTCGTGGCCGCCCTGCCGTCGGCCTCGCCGCGTCTGGCGTCAGCTGCCCGGCCGAAACCGGCCGGCGCGCCGAAACCCAGGGTCATGGCGCGCGCGCCCGCGGCGACAACCGTGGCCTCGGCCTCGCCGGCCGACGCGCTTCACGCCGCACCGGCGGAGGCCGGCGGCAGCCGGGTGATCTCCCGTGGCGACAGCCTGTGGACGCTCAGCCGGCTCGCCTATGGCGACGGGGCCCGCTACGCCGTGATCTTCAACGCCAACCGCGACAAGATCCACAATCCCAATCTGATCTATCCCGGCCAGACCTTCGTGATGCCGCAAAAGGCGGAGTGAGCGAGCGTCCTTGCGTCGTTCGTGCAGGGCATTTGAGAACGCCCCCGCGACGCTTTGCCCTGCATCTCCCGGGGAACAATTGGTTCCCTCGCGCGTCATTTGCCTGCGGCGCAGTGCGCGCTTGGAGGAGGCCGAATTGGTCAGGTCGGCGGTCATGTCGGGACGCATGGGACTGGCGCTGACCGGCGCGACCCTCCTGATTGCGGCTGTGCTGCTGCCCGAGAGAGCCGAGGCCCAATTCGGTTTGCGCGGCGGTCCATTCGGCGTCGCGCGTTTCGCCGTCGGCCACGTGATCGGCATGTCGCGCCTGCGCCATTCCCGCATGGCGGTGCGGGGCGGCCGCTACCGCTCCGCTGCGCTGAGATCGCAAGATCCACGTCAAGACCCGCGCGGTGCCGAGCGCGGCCAGCTTGCCAACCCCTATGTTCTGCGCGCGGCGCTGACGGCGCAAGCCGCGCTTGCGGGCTGGCAGGGCGGCCGCCGCCCGCAAGGTTGGTGGCGTCATCCCGACGGCAGTTATGGATGGGTCGGGCCGGTGTTCTGGCCGTTCGCGCATGACGATCTCACCAATGCCGTGATCCTGGGCGATGCGACCAGCCTCTCGCTCTACGGCTATGGCGACATCTATGCCGCGATCTTCGCGCCCTATGCGGCGACCGAGCTCGCGGCCTACACCGCGCCGCAGGGCAAACGCGCGCGCCGGATTCCATCGGCGCAGAACGTCTGCGATGCCAGCGAACCCGGCGGCTTTCCGGTGGATCGCATCGCCGCGGCCGTAGCGCCGAACGAATTGCAACGCACCGCGCTCGACGAGCTCGTGACGGCCTGGAGCGAAGCCCGCGACGGCATCCGTGCCGCCTGCCCATCGCAAGTGCCCGAGACCGCGGCGGAGCGCCTCGGCTTGATGCGCGAGCGGCTCGAAGCCATGATCAAGGCCCTCGACGCGGTCGCGGCGCCGCTGTCGAAATTCACCGGCCTGCTCGACGACGATCAGAAGGCCCGGCTCAATGCCATCGCCGATCAGCGCCGCGCCGCGTTTGCGTCGATGCAGCGCAAGGATCCGAACAAGGGCGCGAACAAGGATCCGAGCAAGGATGCGCAGGCGGCCGCCGCCTGCAGCGCCGACGCCGATCCCCGCTATGACGAGAAGCTGCAGCGTCAATACGAGCAGCTGGTGCAGCAGCAATGGCCCGCGGGCGACATCGCTACCACGCTGCGCCTCGACGAGACCGCCCGCGCCCGCCTCGAGGTGCTGCAGGACACCACCCTGCGCACCATGGAAACGCTGAGCGCGTGCCCTGCGGAGGCAGCCGCAACGCCGCAGGCCCGTCTCACCGCCGCGAAAGCGCGGCTGCAGACGATGCTTGCGGCCGTGAACGCCGTCACCGATGCGCTCGATGATTTCGAGGCTGATCTGAGCGACGAGCAGAAGGCGGGGTTCGAGGCGATCGGGCCGAAGCGCGGGGCGTGATCAGCCGCACGCCCAGTCGAACTTCATGTCCTTGAAGTCGAGCTGCGCGTTGCCGCCGCCGAAATTGTAGCCGCCGAAATATTCCTCGAACTCGATGTAGAACGGGCTCATCTCCGGCACCTGCTGGCAGGGCCGCATGGTGCCGCCGAGATGGTCGCGGGCGTAATCCTTGGCCCAATCATGCAGGCGGTAGTTCTCGGTGGTCGGGACGCCGCCGGCAAAATAATAGTAGGACTGATAGTCGCTCGGCGGGTTGCGCGGGATATGCGGATCTTGTGGGGCCTTGCCGGCGTTGGGATCGGTCGCGCGCGGCATCAGGCCGATTGCGAGGGTCTCGGCCAGATCGGCACGCGGAGGGCGGGCGAACATCTTCTGCGCGAAGGGCGGAGCGGCCTCGAAGAAGGCGCAGGCGCCGCCGACATCGAGCCAGCGCGGCCGATCGGCCGTCGCCAGCGCAAGCGGCGCCGGCGGTGTCGCGAACGGGCCTTCGTATTCGGCTTTGGTCAGCAGCAGGGCGGCATATTCGTAGTCTAGAATGTCGGTCATGCGCGACAGGCGTGGATGCGAGGGCCGCGCCATGACCGCGTTCCGGACTTCAGGATCATCAGGCGCGCCGCCGTCATTGTGATCGGGCGGGGTGGCGAAGAACGACACTGCGATGATGTCCTCGCCATGCACGCGATAATCCTCCGGCAGCTTCAGCGTGAAGCCGTGCATCAGCGGATAGCCGGTGACGGGATCGAGCGGCCATTGCTCGCTCGAGATGCCCGGCGGCAACCCATAGACCCAGCCCTGGTCGCTTACCCGGTCAGCGGGCCGGTCCAGCATCTGCAGATCATAAGCACGCGAAGGCAAGGCAAACGCCACGGACCGTCTCCATCCAGGTTCGAGCCTCGCCGTTGAGGCGAGGGTTAGTCGCGGGGAAGGTGGATGTGGTTCGGAGGATGACGGGATGATGCAGCTCTGCCGATGTTTTGGCCGACGTGTCAAAGAGCCTTGCAATCCGGCGTCTGGGCAATCCCCTAACTCATTGATCTTGCAGACCCCGCCTACTGTGCATGGGGTTGTTTTTCGCATTTTGCTTGAGGCCGTAGCCCGGATGGAGCGACGCGCAATCCGGGACTGCTGTCGATTGTGGCACGCCCCCGGATTTCGCTTCGCTCCATCCGGGCTGCGATGCCGCTGCAGCCGCTATCCCCGCATCCGCACCGCCGCCGCATCCACCACGTTGTCCGCCTCCTCGTGCCAGCTCAGGATCTCCATCGCCAGCACGGGGTGGTTGAAGCCCTTGAGCTGGAGATCGTCGAGCGGCTGCGCTTCGACCCAGGGCTCGACCATGCCGTAGACGCGGCGGCTCACCACGATCTGGTTGGGCTTGGCCTCGCCGCACAGGCGCGAGGCGAGGTTGGTGACGCTGCCGATCGCGGCATATTCCAGCCGCTGCTCGAAGCCGACCTGGCCGAGCGTGGCATAGCCGAGCGCGATGCCGATGCCGAAGCCGAGGCTGTGTCCGCGGTTGCGCCAACGCTCGGTGAGGGGGCCGATGGTGTCGCGCATCTCCACCGCCATCTTCACGGCGCGCCTGGTGTGGTCCTCGAACTGGATCGGCGCGTTGAACAGGATCATCACGCCGTCGCCGGCATATTTGTCGAGCGTGCCCTCGTATTTGAAGATCAGCTCGCCGAGCGCGGCGTGATATTCGCGCAGCACGTTCATCGCCTCTTCCGGCTCGGTCGCCTCCGTGAACGCGGTGAAGCCGCGCAGATCGCAGAACACCACCGTCACTTCGCGGCGCTGGCTGGTGAGCAGTCCTTCGGGGCTGTCGGAGGAGGCGATCAGCTGCGCCACCTGCGGCGCCAGGAAGCGCTCGAGCTTGCGGATGCGCTCGATCTCGCCGAGCTGGGTCTGGACCCGCTCCTCCAGCGACTTGTTCCAGTCCTTGAGCTGCTCGGTCTGCCTCCGCAGCTGGTCGGCCTGGGCGCGCACGGTCTCGTTCGCCGCCCCGAGCTCGCGGCCCTTGTGATCGACCTCGGTGAACAGGCGCGCATTGCGCATCGCCAGCACGGCCTGGTTGGCGAAGGTGCGCATCAGGCCGATGATGCTAGGTGCGAACTCGCCGCCGGCGCGGCGCAGCACCACAAGCGAGCCGAGCGTGCCCTGCTGGTCGACCAGAGGCACCACAAGCACCGAGTGGAAGCCGGCCGCGAGCGCGACCTCGCGCAGCGGCTGCTCGGCGGCCTGTTCGAGATCGGCCAGCGCGATCGGCTCGCCGCTCCCAGCGGCATCGCTCAGGATGTTCTCGCCGTCGTCGATGGTGACATGCGCGCCGTCGGCGGATTTGTCGATGCCGCCGGCCTCGACCAGGTTGAAGCGGCGCCGCTCGGCATCGAAGCCGTAGATCAGCACGGCATCGGCATGGGTGATCTCGATCGCGCGCGCGGCGATCGTCGACAGCACGGCGTTGAGATCGAGCGAGGCGGCGAGCGCGCGGCCGACCTCCTCCAGCACCTTCAGTTCGTTGATGGACTGCGCGAGGTCGCGCGTGCGCTCCTCGACCTTGGTCTCCAGGTTCGAATAGGTCTCCTGGATCTGGCCGGCCATCCGGTTGAACTGACCGGCGAGGTCCTCCAGCTCGTCCGAGGTGTGCACGTCGATGCGGTGACTGAAATCGCCTTCACCGAGCAGTTGCGCACCGTCACGCAGCGCCGTGATCGGGATGATCATGCGGCGGGCGAGCAGCGTGCCGGCGAGGATCGCGACCATCAGGCCGATGCCGATCAGCAGCGCGATGCGCACCAGCTGGTCGCGGATCGGCATCAGGGCCTGCGTGGTCGGTTGCTCGAACAGCACGCTCCAGCCGAGCTTCGGCACGGTGCTCGCGGCGCTCATCACCGAGTGGCCGTTGAAGTCGGTGCCCGTGCTGTCGCCCTCGTGGCCGGGCGCGATCGCGGCCGCGACCTGCGGCAGCTTCGACAGATCCTTGCCGACCTCGGGGCCTTTCGACGACGTCGCCAGCACGCGGCCGCGCGGATCGACCACATAGGCAAAGGCGGCCTTGCCGACCTGCGCGTCGGACAGGAAGTCCGAGAGAAAGCCGAGATCGATCTCAGCCACGGTGACGCCGGCATTGAAGCCGGAATGCGCCACCGAGATCGACATCAACGGCGTGCCGCCGGCGAACCAGGCCGGCGCATAGCTGACGCCGCGGGCAACGGTCTCGGTAAAGCGGATGTCGCGGGAAAGGTCCGCGTTGCTGCCGGTCGTGGTCGACTGGCGCGAGACGCGCAGCACCTCGCGGCCTTCGCCGTTGAGCTGGAACAGCTGGTTGACGACCGAGACCTGGTGCAGCAGCGACGCATAGTCGGCGCGGCGCTTCTCGAGCGTGTCCTGGCTCGCCCGCGTCACCCAGCTGATCTGGCGATCGAGCTCGGAGATCGACTGCTCGATGCGCCGGGCGGCGCTCTGCGCCTTGTCCTCCAGGCCGTCGGTCAGCTGGGTCTTGGTGGCGCGGTAGGAGATCCAGGTCTCCATCGCACCGTTGACGGCGAGGACGAACACGACGAGGCCGACGAGGGAGACGACGTATTTGGCGAACAGGCCCCCGCGCAGAGATCGTGTCTTGTCGTTCGCTCCTGCCATCCCGATCCTCTCGCGCCGCCATCGACGCCGGCGCTACGGGCCGTAGGCCCTGCGGGGCCGTTCTATCACAATTTGGGCCAAAGGACCGCCGCGCGGCCGGGCCGACCGGCCGGATTGGTTACCCGCTGTGGACGCCGGGGGCAGACGGAAGGGGCTGAATTGTCGCAGCCTCATCCGTTCGGAGGAAGCCGGGGGCGGGCAGGCTGATGTAAGGGGATTGCCGTGGAGCCCAGCCCGCCCATCCGCCCATCACCGGTTAAAGAGTTGCCGCAGCACGTCGTTCATTGGCTGACTGTCCTGCTGCGCGACCGGCGGGTCGTCCATAGCGGGGGGCGCGGGCGAGGCCTGCGGCGCCGGTGTGGAGGGGGTCGCCGGCAGGCTGCGGCTGCGGCCACTGCCACTGCCTGGCGCGGCGCCGGTGCTGCTTCCCGCGCCACTCGACAAGCCCTGCTGAATCAAATTGCCGATCGCCGCCCCCAGCGGGCCGCCGAGCATATCATTCTGCCCCGGCTGCTGGGCCTGCGGATTGGCAGTGCCGGCCGCATTGCTGCCGCCCGGCACGGCGGCTCCGCCAAGACCAAGATTGCTACCGAGGCTGCCCAGGATGTTGCCGAGCCCGGCGCCGTCGGGGCCGAACAGGCCCTTGCCCATCTCGCGCAGCTTGGCATAGGCGGCGTCCGGATTGTCCAGCATGCCGGCCATATCGGGGTAGATCCGCGGCTGCGACCAGGAGCCCTGGATCATCACGGGAATGCCGAAGCCGACCGGTTCGTTGGCGCGGCCCTGGCCCTCGGTCGTCATCACCAGCTTCGGCTCGACGCGAAAACCCATCATCTTGGTGTCGAGCGCGATGGTGCCGGCGCCGGTGACGCGCACCAGCGGACCGATCAGGTTGAGATCGGTCGTGACCGCCTGACCCTTGTCGATGCGGAACGAGGCCGAGAGCTGCGACAGGTCCGTGCTCTGCTCTTGACTGGCGCTCTGGTTGTCTTGCCAGCCGGACAGCGTGCCCGATGTCAGCGAGCGGATCATCTGCGCGACATTGATGCCGCGGATGGCGCCGTCCTGGAAATTGACGAAGGCGGTGCCCTGCATGTTCGCCATCAGCGCGCGCTGGCTGGTGCCGGCGCTGCGCAGCGCGAGCTTGGCCTGCAGCTTGCCGTCGATGCGATCGAATTCGGCAAGGCCCTGCAGCAGCGGCAGCGCGCGCACGCCGACGAGGTCGGAGTGCATGGCAAAGCTCGGCGCGCCCGTGGTCGCATCCAGGATCACTTCACCCGAGACCTGGCCGCCATAGGCGCCGAGATTGGCGGTGCCGGCCTTCAGCACGCCGCCGGCGAGTTTGGCATCGAGCGCCAGCGGCGCGATGCGGGCATCGCCGATCACGGCCTCGTTCGCGGAGATCCTGATCTGGGCGTCGACATAATTGAGCCCGGACACATCGATCGGCGCATTGCTCCAGGGCTGCCCGGACGTCCCCTGCGGCGATTTCGCCAGCGGAACCGACAGCCGCTGGAAGTCGAGATCGACCTTCACCAGCGGCTTGCTCGCAATGTCGACCGACGCCCAGCCGTTGAAGGCGCCGTCGCCGAGCCTGCCATTCACGCCGTTGATCATCACGAGATCGCCGTTCAGCCGCATCTCGGCGTGGCCTGTGAGCTGGGACTTGAGCACATCGGGCATGTCGATGGCGAAATCCACCGGGATCGTCGGCCGGTCGGCCGGCGGCGCCGGCGTCGTCGCCTTGATGTCGAACTTGGTCGGGTGCTCGCCGACGCGCGCGGTGCCGGTGATGTTGACCTTGCGGTCGCGGCCCACGACCGCGTCGGCGTTGATGGCGCTGATGCGGCCCTCGACACGATCACGCATGCGCGCGAACGCGACTTCGCCGTCGGTGACCTTGACGCGGGCGATCGAGGCGCCGTTGGCATCGATCGCGAGCGGCTTCGACGCGCCTCCCGCATTCGGCAGGCGCTCACGCAGCAGCGGCTGGTAGAGCACGGGATGGGTGACGATGAGCTCGCTGATGTCGGGGCGGCCCGACCACACGCTGGAGAGCGACATGTCGGCCTGCACGCTGTCGATCGTCAGGCGCGTGATGCCGCTGCGATCCCGGGGGTCGGCAAGCGTGAGGTCGTTCAGGGTGACGTTCAGCGTCGGCCACAGGCTGATCTTCGTCGTGCCGTCGATCGACAGCCGATAGCCGGTCGCACTCTCGACGCGCGAGGCGATCGTCGAGCTCAGGAAGCCCGATGGGATCCCGATCACCAGCAGGAGCACGATCACGATGATGACGGCGGCCAAAGCCGCGCCGGCGAATTTCACTACTCTCATCTCGACTTTCCAGCGACGGACAATCGGCGTCGAATCCCGCGGATGACCGTCCTTTGCACCCGTCCTTTGCGCCGGAGTTTATCCCCGGACGGGAAGCGGCTCCAAGCGCGTAAAAATAGTCAGGGGGTGCTGCAAAGTTATGTGACTTATGACACACTTCCCCGGCGCGGTTTTACGCGATCCTGACGGTGATGATTTCAAGCGATTTGCCGAGACCACTGACAAGACACCTGACCTGGACGTTCACAAGGACATTGAAATGAGCAAGCAGGCCGAATTTGCGGTCATTCTGAAGATGAACGCGATGTTCGCGGATCTCGGTACAGACGAGCTCCAGCGGCTGTCGAATCTCTGCCACACCCAGCATCTGGGCAATGGCGAGGTGCTGTTCCAGAAGGGCGATCCCGGGGACGCGCTGTTCGGCGTGCGCCGCGGCCAGGTCCGCATCGAGACCGGCGCCTCCGACGGCAGCCGGCTCACGCTCAATTTCATGGGACCGGGCGACCTGTTCGGCGAAGTGGCGGTGCTCGACGGCCAGAATCGCACCGCGGATGCGACCGCGGGCGAGGCCAGCGAATTGTTCGTGCTGCGGCGCGAAGATTTTCTCGCCTTCCTCGAGCGTGAACCGAAGGTCGCGATCAAGATCATCGCACTGCTGTGCCAGCGCATCCGCTGGCAGAGCGAGCGCATGGAAGAATCCATGCTGCAGCCGCTGCCGGTGCGCCTGGCTCGACGGCTTTGCGCGCTCGCCGCCGATTTCGGCTCCGAGGTGCACATCTCGCAGGAACAGCTCGGCGTCTTCGTCGGCGCCGCCCGCGAGAGCGTCAACCGTCAGCTCCAGGCCTGGCGCAAGGAAGCGATCCTCGATCTCCAGCGCGGCCGGATATTGCTGAGGAACATGACCAAGCTGACGGCGATCGCGCGGAACGAGTAGGGCTTTAACCGCTCGCCTTCCTCCAGTGCACGAGCGTGGACTCTTGAATCCTATTCCGCCGCAGGATGCACGATGGTCTTCGGCGCCGGCCCCGCTTCTGCAGGGGCCGCTCCGGGATGCCCGGTGACCTCGGCGTCCTCGCTGTGCACGATCAGCCGCTTGGCGAAGCGCCAGATCAGGGCGCCGAAATCGTCCATCACCATGAACATCGCGGGCACGAACACCAGCGACAGGATGGTGGAGAAGATCAGGCCGCCGATCACCGCGAGCGCCATCGGTGAGCGGAACTCACCGCCGGCGCCGACCGCGAGCGCGCTCGGCATCATGCCTGCGGCCATCGCGATCGTGGTCATCACGATCGGGCGGGCGCGCTTCATGCCGGCGTCGATCATGGCCTCGTCGCGCGGCTTGCCGGCGTGAATGGCTTCGATCGCGAACTCCACCAGCATGATCGCGTTCTTGGTGACGATGCCCATCAGCATCAGGATGCCGATCCACACCGGCGTGGTGAGCTGCTTGCCGGTGAGGAGCAGAGCCGCGATGGCGCCGCCGATCGAGAGCGGCAGCGAGAACAGGATGGTGATCGGCTGCAGGAAGGTGCCGAACAGCAGCACCAGCACCGCGTAGACCATCATCAGGCCGGCCGTGATGGCAGTGGCGAAGCCGTCTGACAGCTCGTTCAAGCTCTCGGCGTCGCCGGAGGGTGAGACCTTCACGCCCTTTGGCCGGCTCTTCATCACTGGCAGGTCGTAGATCTTCTTGGTGGCGTCGCCGAGCGCGGCCGAGCCGACGAGATCGGCGGCGACCGTCGCCTGCCGCTCGCGGTCGTAGCGGTTGATGCTGGTCGGACCCTGGTCGAGCTTGACGTCGGCGATGACCGAGAGCGGCACGCCGCCCTTCTCGCCGTGCTCGCCGAGCGGCACGCGGAGCTGCTCCAGCGTCTTCAGATTGCCGCGGGCGGCGTCCTCGAGCTGCACGCGGATCGGCACCAGTCGGTCGCCGACGTCGAATTTGGCGAGCGCGGGTCCGACATCGCCGATGGTGGCGACGCGGATGGTCTGCGACAGGCTTTCGGTCGAGACACCGAGCCGCGCGGCGAGATCGGCGCGCGGTTCGACGCGCAGCTCGGGCCGCTCCAGCGTGGTTTCCGAGATCACGTTGGAGATGGTCGGAATCCGCTTCATCTGCGTCGCGAGCTCGCTCGCGAAATTGTTGACGATGTTGGCGTCGACGCCGGTCACGACCAGCGAGATGGCGCGCAGGCCGTTCTCGTCGAGGAACCAGAAGCGGATGTCGGGAATGTTCTCCAGTTCCTGGCTGATCGAGAACTCCAGCTCGCGCTGGGTGATGTCGCGGGCATCCTTGGGCGTGTAGTTGATGATCAGTGCGGCGCGCCGGACTTCCTGCGTACCCGGCGGGACGCGCCCGCCGTCGACGAAGATGCTCTTCACCTCGGGCCGTTTGCGCAGGCGCGCGACGATGTCCTCGGTGACCTTTTCGGTGTAGGCGAGCTGGGTACCCGGCGGCAATTCGAGGGCCATCAGCGAACGCGCGCTGTCCTGCGCCGGCAGGAAGCCCTGCGGCAGCAGCGTGATGCTCCAGATCGAGGCGGCAAACACGCCGAAACCGATCAGCACCGTGATGAAATAGTGTCGCACCGACCAGGCGACGATGCGGTGATAGGACCGCAGGATGCGCCCGGGCGGCGGCTCCTCGTGATGGCCATGCTTGAGGAAGTAGGCGGCCAGCACCGGCGTGACGAAGCGCGCGGCGAGCAGCGAGAAGAACACCTGCACCGAGACGGTGATGCCGAACTGCTTGAAGAACTGTCCGGCGATGCCCGACATGAAGCTCGCGGGCGCGAAGATCGCGATGATGGTCAGCGAGATCGCGATCACGGCGAGGCCGATCTCGTCGGCGGCCTCGAGCGCGGCGCGATAGGGCGATTTGCCCATGTTCATGTGCCGGACGATGTTCTCGATCTCGACGATGGCGTCGTCGACCAGGATACCCGTCGACAGCGTGATGGCGAGGAAGCTGACGAGGTTCAGCGAGAAGCCGAGCAGGTCCATCGCCCAGAATGCCGGGAAGATCGACAGCGGCAGCGAGATCGCGGCGATGATGGTGGCGCGCAGGTCCCGCAGGAACAAGAGCACGATGACGACGGCGAGGATGGCGCCCTCGAACAGGGTCGAGATCGCGGCGTGGTAATTGCCGTTGGTGTATTCGACCGAGGTGTCGATCACCTTGAGGTCGACGTCGGGATAGGCGGCCTTGAGCGCGTCGACGCGCTTCTGCACGGCCTCGGCCACCTTGACGTCGCTGGCGCCCTTGGAGCGCTTGATGCCGAGCGCGACGATCGGCTCGCCGTTGAAGCGGGCGAAGGTGCGGCGATCCGCGATGGTGTCGGTGACGGTGCCGAGATCGTCGAGCCGGACCTCGCCGCCGCCGAACAGCGGGATCATGGTGCCGGCGAGGTCGCTCAGCGTCTTGGCGCCCGCGAGCGTGCGGATCGCCTGGTCGTTCTTGCCGATCTCGGCGCGGCCGCCGGCGACGTCGACATTGGTGCCGCGCAGGCTCTGGCTGACATTGACCGCGGTCAGCCCCATCGCCTGCAGGCGATCAGGGTCGAGCGAGACGAGAATCTCGCGCTCGACACCGCCGATGCGCTCGACCTGCGCGACGCCGCGTACGCCCTGCAGCGCGCGCTTGACCACGTCGTCGACGAAATAGGAGAGCTGCTCCGGCGTCTTGCCGGGCGAGATCGCGGCGTAGGTGACGATCGGCAGGCCGATCACGTCGACGCGCTGGATCAGCGGCTCGGTGACGTTTTGCGGCAGGTTGGAGCGCACGCGCGTCACCGCGTCCTTGACGTCGTTCAGGGCGCGGTCGGTGTTGGTCTCCAGTGCGAACTGGATCGTGGTGACCGACACGCCGTCCGTGATCTGCGAGGTGATGTGCCGCACGCCCTCGACGCCGGAGACCGCGTCTTCGACCGTCTTGGTGACCTGGGATTCAAGCTCGGCTGGTGCCGCGCCGAATTGCGAGACCACGACCGAGATCACGGGAATGTCGGCCGACGGCAGCCGCGTCACCGCGAGCTTGGTGAAGGAGACCCAGCCGAGGATCAGGAGGATGATCGAGAAGACGACCGACGGCAGCGGATTGCGGATCGACCAAGCCGAGATATTGAGAGCCATCAGCGTACCCGCGTGCGATCGAGTTCATCGGCGAACATGGTCTTGATCTGGTCGCCGTCGTGGAGGGACGAACCGGCGTCGGCCACGACGATTTCGCCGACGTCGAGGCCTTCCAGAATTTCCGTTGCGCTGTCGGACGACAGTCCGACGCGCACCTTGCGCGTCTCGATCGTGTTGCCCTTGACGACCTGAATGGTGAGATGGTCGATCGCGGTCTTGGGGATCGAGACGCCGCAGCTTCGCTTGGCGTCGATCGAGGCGCGCGCGAACACGCCGACCTTCAGCGAGGGATTGTTGGTGACGCTGATGCGGACGCGGCCGAGCTGCGTGGCGCGGTCGATCTCGGGCGCGACCAGCCGGACCCGGCCGATCAGGTCGGGCGCGTCGTCGCGGCTGATGCGCACGGTGGCGCCGGAATTGAGCTTGGGCATGTGCACCGCCGGGACCTGGGCATCGAGCTCGATCTCGTTGTTGACGGCGATGCGGAACATCGGGCCGGCCTGCGGCGAGGCCGGCGCGCCGACGATGGTGCGGACTTCGGTGACGAGGCCCGGCGCAGGCGCCTTCAGCGAAATCGGACCTTGCGGGCCCGGTCGCTGCGGCTGGCCCGGGATCTGCGGCGGCGCGGTGAGGCGCGCCAGCTCCTGATTGTCGGCGACGATTGCGCCCTCGGTGACGAGGAGGTCGGTGACCTTGGAGCCTTCCTGGTCGGCGATGACCACGGCCTCGCGGCGCGGCACGAAGAAGCCGGTCACGCGCACGAGGTCGGAGAAGCAGGCATTGGTCGACTTCGTCACGATGACGAGCGCCTCGCTTTGCGTCTCCTTCGGCTCGGGGCGCTTGCGATGCTCGAACAGGTAATAGCCGACGCCGAGCGCGACCACGAACACCACGGTTCCGGCGGGCTTGAGATATTGGGAGAGATTCATCGCCGGATCATCCTGGCCGGGCTCACGGCCGTCCGCACGAGGCCCATGAAAAGCGTTTCCCTGAAACGAAGCGGCGTCCCGCAAGGCTGCGGGACGCGCGTTGGAAGCGAGACGTTACACCACATCACGACTTGTCACTGCAAAAGGATTACGTCGTGCTCACTTCGATGCGGTGGTCTTGTTTTCCATATTGACGACCTGCACGCGGCGGTTGGCCTCCGCCATCGGCTGGCTCGGGTCCTTCAGCTTGCTCTTGCCGTAGCCGACGGTGACGAGGTCGGTCGCGGAGATGCTGTACTTGTCGACGAGGTAGCGCTTGATCGCATCCGCGCGACGTTCCGACAGGTCCTGGTTGTAGGCTTCGCCGCCGGCGGCGTCGGTGTGGCCGGCAACCACGAAGGTCGAGCCCTTGAGGTCGGGGCTGGTCAGCGCGCGGCCGAGCGCCTGCACTGAAGGCATCGACTTGGCGCTGATATTGGCCGAGTTGTAGTCGAAGGTGATTTCGAGATCGATGTTCGGCTTGTCCTTGGCGACCGAGGCGATCTCCTCGCGCTCGGTCGACGACAGCGAACGCGTCGAGCGGCCGCGCACGGACTGGATCAGCTTGGTCTCCGCCGCGTTCGGTGCCGGGTCGGCCTGCGGGGCGATCGAGAGGCCGCGGGTCAGGGGCTTCTTCTGCGCCGGCGCCAGTGCGCGGACGATGTCGTCTTCGGTGACGTTCTTGCTGTTGCTTTCCTCGCCCGCATAGGCGGACGAGGCCTGCAGCGACAGGGCGGCGCCAAGAGTTGCAGCAAGAGTGATGACGGACAGGATCGCGGTAAGTCCCTTTGCAACCGATTTCATAACCAGTCCCTCCTGCGCGGCCAGTTCGCGCGGTTCGAAAATTTCAGCAATGAGCCCTCCTGAGAAGGCCGCCTGCGGCATCCGTTGGTTAGTCTTCCCTGGGCTACCAAGGGTTCGAGGCGAGGCCTGCCGCAATTCAAAAAAATACTAGCGCACTCCGTAGCTTGCGAATTCCTGAACGATGTTCGGATCCATCGCCTTGGCATTGGCGATATCGAGCGCCCCTTCCTGGGCGGAGCCGTTGCGCTGCTTGGCGAGGCCGCGTCCGTAGAGCGAGGAGGTCAGGCGCGGATTGATCTTCAGGGCCGCGTCGAAATCGGCGATGGCGTTCTTGACCGCGCCCGACTTGAGATTGACGAGCCCCCGGCTGTCCAGCGCATCGACGAAGTTCGGCCGCAACCGCAGCGCCTCGTTGCAATCCTTCAGCGCGCCCTGGAGATCGCCAACCACGGTGCGGGTCCAGCAGCGGTTGTTCAGCGCCTCGACATCCTTCGAATTGATCCGGAGGGTGTCGTCGAAATCCTTGATGGCGAGATTGTAGGCGCCCTTGCTGGCATAGACCTGGCCGCGCCGGTACAGCGCGTTCACGTCATCCGGATTGGTCGCAATCTTGGTGGTCAGGCTCTTGATCGTGGGATCGTCGGCCAGGGCCGCGGCACTCGGCCCGCTGTCCGTGCTCGGCGCCGGAGCGGTATCGATCGGTTTGACCGGCGGGGGCGGTGGCGGCGGGGGCAATGCAGCCTCGACCTGCGGCTTCGGCGTGGGGGCCGGCGGAGCTGGAGGTGCGGGGGCCGCGGCGGTGTCGGCCGGCTTCGGCGGCGGAGGCGGTGTCGGCGGGGCGGGCGGCGGGTTGTTGGCGACAACCGGCGGCGGAGCGGGCGGCGCAGGCGACGCGCTCGGTGCCGGACGCGATCCGCCGGCTCCCGGACTGAACGAGAAATCCTCGGCCAATGAAGAGGATATCCACGGCACCTGCTCCCC
The DNA here is from genome assembly GCF_030272265.2 of Bradyrhizobium sp. 62B. Classification (NCBI taxonomy): domain Bacteria; kingdom Pseudomonadati; phylum Pseudomonadota; class Alphaproteobacteria; order Hyphomicrobiales; family Nitrobacteraceae; genus Bradyrhizobium; species Bradyrhizobium sp. 62B. The sequence continues at coordinate 516,577 of NZ_CP092841.2, forward strand.
GCGCGACGCCCTGGTGACGCCCATCTTGGTGCGGTTCAGCGTCTCCTCGGCCATCAGGTCGGGAACGCGGATTTCCTTCAGCAGCTCCTGGACGAACAGGCTGTGATCGCCGCCGGCGTCCGAGACCACCGAGGCCAGCGCCGCCGAATACATCACCAGCGTGCCGTTCGGCGCGATGACCGGGGTCAGGCCGGCCGAGAAGCTGCGGAACCGGCGCTCGAACGGATTGCGCCGGGAGGCGTCAATCAGCGCGATCTTGACGCCGGCGCCGCGGGTGTTGAGTTCGCCGAGGACGGTCTCGAGGCTGAACCCGTCGCGGCGCACGTCGGATTCGGTCCAGATCTGCGCGTCGATCGGCAGCATGTAGCTCTGGCGCGCCGACTGGATGCCGAAGCCGCTGAAGAACACCAGCGCCACCGAACCCGGCTTGACCTTGGCGTAGAGCTTGTCGAAGGCGCGGCGCATGCCGTCGCCGGTCAGATTCTCGCCGATCTCGACCGCAAAGCCGTCGCGCTTGAGCTCGTCGGCGACGTCGCGCGCATCGTTGATCGGTTCCTTCAGCGGGGCATCCGCGTCCGGATATTTGGCATTGCCGATGACCAGCGCAAAACGGTCACCGGCCGCGAGCGAGGGGGCAGTCGGGACGAGCGAGACGAGCAAGGGCAGAAGAAAAAAGAAGCGAATTTTCATAATCAGCGCGGTCCAGCCAAAAAGGCGCCGTTCCAGCTTGCGCCGCGGCGACCTTAACTTACGCTTCAGGCATTATCAAACCAGGGACGGGGGGCGTCAACCGCTTGGAGATACGGCGTTATCGCGACGATTGACCGCAACGCAAGGGTGCGCCGCAAGGGAATAAAAGGGTTTGTCATGGGCTGTGCTCGACGCGATCCTGTTGGCAGCACGTTAGGGCAACCAAGCCGATGAAAATGTGAGGGGTCTCACATTGAAGGGGCGCCTGCCGTTGCGCCGCGCAAGGTTTGACCTTTGCTGCGGACAATGGCTTGCTGCGCAGCATCGTCCCGTAAAGACGCCCTCAGAAAAGCAAAGCAAGAACCATGGGAAACGCCTACGAGATCTACGCCCTGCGTTATGCGACCATGTCGCCGCGCACCCCCAGCATGAACTTCCTGGCGCCCGATCCGCATGACAGCGCGGCGCAGGACCTCGACTATTTCGTCTGGCTGATCCGCGGGGGCGGCCGCGACATCCTGGTCGACACCGGCTTCAATGCCGAGGAGGCGAGCGCGCGGGCGCGCAAGCTGACGCTCAATCCGGTCGATGCGCTGGAGCGCTTTGGCGTCGCGGCGTCAAACATCCGCGACGTCATCGTGACGCATCTGCATTACGACCATGCCGGCAATCTCGATCGCTTTGCGAATGCGCGCTTCCATCTGCAGGAGCGCGAGATGGCCTATGCGACGGGACGCTGCATGTGCAACGGCCTGCTGCGACATCCCTTCTCGGTCGAGCACGTCACGCAGATGGTGCGCCATGTCTATGGCGAGCGCGTCACTTTCTATTCGGGCGACGGCGAGGTCGCGCCCGGCGTCACCGTGCACCGTGTCGGCGGCCATTCCGACGGCCTGCAGGTGGTCAAGGTCGAAACCGCGCGCGGACCGGTGGTGCTGGCGTCCGATGCCGCGCATTACTACGCCAATCTGCAGCGCCGGAGCCCATTCCCGATCGTCTACAATGTCGGCGACATGGCGGTGGGTTGGGAGACGATCGAGCGCCTCGCCGGCCATCCGGATCGATTCATTCCCGGCCACGACCCGATCGTGACCGAGATCTATCCGCGGGCCAGCGACAAGGTCGATGCCTGGGCGCTGCACCTGCCGCCGTCGCGGTCGTTTGCGACATAGGAATTGTCATTCCGGGGCGCGCGTAGCGCGAACCCGGAATGACGAAAGAAGCTAATACGCCTGCTTCGCATCCGCCTCTTCGCTGGTCTGGATCAAATCGAGGCTCTGCTCGATCTTGCCGAGCAGCATCGACAGCTGTCTGCGCTCCTGCGCCGAGAGGCAGGCGAGGATCTCGTCCTCACGCCGCAGCAATTGCGGGAACAGCTTCTCGTAGAGCGCGCGGCCCTTCGTCGTCAGTTGCAGGCGGAATTCGCGGCGGTCGGCTTCGTTCTCGACCCGCTCGATCAGATCCTCATTGAGCAGCGTGGTCACCGCGCGGCTGATGGTGGATTTATGCGTGCGGGTGCATTGCGCGATGTACTGCGCGCTGCAGGCATCGTTGCGGAACCCGAGTGTGGCGATCACACGCCAGGCCGGGATGTCGAGGCCATGCCGTTCCTGATATTCGACCGAGAGCGCGGAACTGACTTCGGCTGCGAGCCGGTTGAGGCGAAACGGCACGAACTTGAACAGATCGAGCCGGGCCTTTCGCCGCCCTGAGGCCTCATCGGCCTCGCGCGCCTTCACTGCAATATCGCCAGATGTCCTCGCCAAGGAGAGCGCTCCGAATTCCAGTTGACGGCCGGCCGGCTCCGGTCCAAAATAGTTGCACGTGAGACTATCTAGCAGATCGCTGCTCTCCTGACCATAGCCGAGGTTCGCGTATGGCGCAGGCCAATCCGCATCAAGCCAAAGCCCAGTTCGGCTATCGCCGCCATCCCGACCAGGACCGCGACGGCCAAGGCACCGCCGAGCATCCGGTCGTCATTGTCGGCGCTGGCCCGGTCGGGCTGTCGCTGGCGATCGATCTCGCCCAGCGCGGCCAACGCGTCGTCCTTCTGGATGACGCCGACCGCATCGGCGAGGGCTCCCGCGCGATCTGCTTCTCGAAGCGGTCGCTGGATTATTGGGACCGGCTCGGCGTCGGTGACCGCATGGTCGCCAAGGGCGTGGTGTGGAGCGTCGGCCGCATCTTTCACGGCGACTCGCAGCTCTATCAGTTCAACCTGCTGCCCGAAGACGGCCACAAGCGGCCTGCCTTCATCAACCTCCAGCAATATTACGCCGAGGCCTATCTGGTCGATCGCGTCAGCGATCTTCCGGAGATCGACCTGCGCTGGCGCAACAAGGTGACGGCGCTGGAGCAGCGCAACGATTCGGTGGCGCTGACGATCGAAACGCCGGAGGGCGCCTATCGTCTGCACGCGCAATATGTCGTCGCCTGCGACGGCGCGCGGTCCTCGCTGCGGCAGATGGTCGGCGCCGAGTTCGCGGGACAGGTGTTCGAGGACCAGTTCCTGATCGCCGACGTCAAGATGACGGCGGAATTCCCGACCGAGCGCTGGTTCTGGTTCGATCCGCCGTTCCATGCCGGCCGCTCCGCGCTGCTGCACCGGCAGCCCGACGATGTCTGGCGCATTGACCTCCAGCTCAATCGTTACGCTGATCCCGTGGTCGAGAAGAAGCCTGAGAACGTGCGGCCGCGGATCGCGCGCATGCTCGGTCACGACAAGTTCGAGTTCGAATGGATCTCGCTCTATAAATTCCAGTGCCGGCGGATGGATCGCTTCATCCATGGCCGCGTGCTCTTCGCCGGAGATTCCGCGCATCAGGTTTCGCCGTTCGGTGCCCGCGGCGCCAATTCCGGGCTCGAGGACGCCGAAAATCTGTCCTGGAAGCTCGACCGTGTGCTGCGCGGCACCTCGCCGGCGCGCCTGCTCGAAAGCTACCATGCCGAGCGCAGCATGGCGGCTGACGAGAACATCCGCGAATCCACCCGTTCGACCGATTTCATGGCGCCGAACTCGCATCAGGAAGCGCGGCTGCGCAAGGCGGTGCTGTCGCTCGCCAAGGAGACCGAATTCGGCAAGCGCATGGTCAATGGCGGACGGCTGTCGGTGCCGTGCAGCTACGACTCGCAATTGTCGTCGCCGGATGCCGATGTGTGGGGCGGTGGGCCGCCTCCCGGCTGCTCCATGCTCGACGCGCCGGTTGCCGAGCAGACCTACCTCACGGATGCCTTCCGCAAGGGCGGAACGGATTTCACCTTGCTCTCGTTCAGCAATGGCAGAGCGATTGATGTGCCCGATGGCGTCAAGACCATTCGCATCGGCGGCGAAGGCGGGCTTGCCGATCCCTCGGGCCTTGTTGCAAAGCGCTATGACGCCGCGCCGGGCGCAGCCTATCTGCTCAGGCCCGACGGCTATGTCGCCGCGCGCTTCCGTCATCCGACACGCGAGGCGATTGCGGCGGCGTTGTCGCAGGCCCAAGGTCTGAATTGAGGTTTCGCATGCCGTTGTCCACCAGTTCCAACTTCGCGCGCCCCGACGATGCCTTCCGCGCCATCGTCGAAGCGCACCGCGGCCTCAGCGACGAGCAGAGCGCCGATTTCGATGCGGCGCTGGTGCTGATCCTTGCCAATCATATCGGCGAGATCGACGTGCTGCGCGAAGCGATCGGGCTCGCCAAGCGCCGCATGCTCGACGGCCAGCAGCAACAACAGCAGCAGCAATAACGCTGAGAACTCCAAGAACTCAAAGCAAAGCTCAAAGGACTGATGATGGCGAAGAACTTCGCATCCACCGGCGATCTCGCCGAAAAGAAGATCACCTTCTCCGAGATCGGCACCGATCTCTATGCTTTCACCGCCGAGGGCGATCCGAACACGGCTGTCATCGTCGGCGAGGACGGCTGCCTGGTGTTCGACGCGCAGGCGACGCCGGCGATGGCGAACAAGGTGATCGAGCGTGTTCGCGCCGTCACCGACAAACCGATCAAATATGTCGTGCTGTCGCATTATCACGCCGTCCGCGTGCTCGGGGCCTCCGCCTATCACGCGCAAGGCATCGTCGCCTCGCAGGAGACCTATCGGCTGATCGAGGAGCGCGGCAAGCAGGATTGGGATTCCGAATATGGCCGCTTCCCGCGCCTGTTCCAGGATGCGCAGAGCATCCCCGGCCTGACCTGGCCGACGCTGACCTTCGAAGGCGAGATGTCGATCTATCTCGGCAAGCGCGAGGTGCGGCTGATGCAGTTGGGGGCCGGCCACACCTCCGGCGACATCGTCGCCTGGGTGCCGGATGCCGAAGTCATGTTCTCCGGCGACCTCATCGAATATCACTCGGCCTGCTATTGCGGCGATGCGCATCTGCGCGAATGGCCGCTGACGCTGAACGAGATCCGCAATTTCAATCCCAAGGCGATCGCGCCGGGGCGCGGCGACGCGCTGAAGGGCACCGCGACGGTACGCGAGGCCATTGCGATGACGCGCGACTTCGTCACCTCGCTCTATGGCGCCGCCGAAATCTCGGTCGCCAAGGGCCGCAGCTTGAAGGAATCGATGGCGGCGACGCGTGAGGTGATGGATCCAAAGTTTTCCAGCTTCGCCATCTATGAGCACTGCCTGCCGTTCAACGTGTCGCGCGCCTATGACGAGGCCTCGGGGATCGACGATCCCGTGATCTGGACCGACAAGCGCGACCAGGAGATGTGGGCCGCCCTGCAAGGAGGAGGATAGCCATGAACATCAACACCTCGCCTGATCAGATCATCCGCAGCTCGGCCCAGGTGACGCCGGGCTACATGTCCGGCTTCGGCAACAGCTTCGAGACCGAGGCGCTGCCCGGCGCGCTGCCGATCGGGCGCAACTCGCCGCAGCGCTGCGCCTACGGGCTCTATGCCGAGCAGCTCTCCGGCTCACCCTTCACCGCGCCGCGCGGCACCAATGAGCGCTCCTGGCTCTACCGTATCCGCCCGTCGGTGAAACATTCCGGCCGCTTCGAGAAGATCGATGCCGGCCTGTGGCGCTCGGCGCCGTGCCATGAATATGATCTGCCGATCGCGCAGATGCGCTGGGATCCGACGCCGTTGCCGAAGGATGAGGTGACCTTCGTCCAGGGCGTGCAGACCATGACGACGGCGGGCGACGTCAACACGCAGGCCGGCATGGCCGCGCATGTCTATCTCATTACCAAATCGATGGTGGACCAGCACTTCTACAATGCCGACGGCGAGCTGATGTTCGTGCTGCAGCAGGGCAATCTTCGCCTCGTCACCGAGTTCGGCCGCATCGACGCCGAGCCCGGCGAGATCGTGGTGATCCCGCGCGGCGTCAAGTTCCGCGTCGAGATTCCGAGCGGGCCGGCGCGCGGCTATCTCTGCGAGAATTACGGCGGCGCCTTCACGCTGCCGGAGCGTGGGCCGATCGGCGCCAATTGCCTCGCCAATGCGCGCGACTTCCTCACGCCCGTCGCGCATTACGAGGACAAGGACACGCCGACCGAGCTCTACGTGAAATGGGGCGGCGCGCTGTTCAAGACGCAGCTGGCGCATTCGCCGATCGACGTGGTCGCCTGGCACGGCAATTACGCGCCGTACAAATACGATCTGCGCACTTTCTCCCCTGTCGGCGCGATCGGCTTCGACCATCCCGATCCCTCGATCTTCACGGTGCTGACCTCGCCCTCGGAGACCGCGGGCACCGCGAATATCGACTTCGTCATCTTCCCCGAGCGCTGGATGGTGGCCGACAACACCTTCCGTCCGCCCTGGTATCACATGAACATCATGAGCGAGTTCATGGGCCTGATCTACGGCGTCTATGATGCCAAGCCGCAAGGCTTCGTGCCCGGTGGCATGAGCCTGCACAATTGCATGCTGCCGCACGGCCCCGATCGCGACGCCTTCGAGCATGCCAGCAATGGCGAGCTGAAACCGGTGAAGCTGACGGGGACCATGGCCTTCATGTTCGAGACGCGATATCCGCAACGCGTCACCGCGCATGCGGCGAATGCCTCGACGCTGCAGGACGACTACGCGGATTGCTGGAAGGGCCTGGAGAAGAAGTTCGATCCGAGCAAGCCGTAGCTTTCCTCCCCTCTCCCCTTGTGGGAGAGGTTGGCTCGCCGCCTGGCGGCGAGACGGGTGAGGGGTTTCTCTCCGCGAGTGAACCTCTCACTTTTGAATACGCGGATAGAACCCCTCATCCGGCGCTTCGCGCCACCTTCTCCTGCAACGGGAGAAGGAAACAAAGAATCGGGCCAAACGTGACAACCCACCCCAACGACCCCAGCCTCCGCTCCTTCATCGAGGTCGATCCGTCCTCCGACTTCCCGATCCAGAACCTTCCCTATGGCGTGTTCTCGACCTCCGCCAATCCGACGCCGCGCGTCGGCGTCGCGATCGGAAACTACGTGCTCGATCTCTGGGAGCTCGAGCAGGATTCCCGGCTCGACGTCGGCCCGCTCGGCGTGTTCTCCGGAGGCTCGCTCAATCCCTTCATGGCGCTGGGACCGCAAGTCTGGGGCAAGACCCGAGAGCGGATCAGCGAATTGCTGCGTCACGATCATCCGGAGCTGCGCGACAATGAGGAGCTGCGCAAGCAGGCTCTGGTGCCGATGCGCGATGCCAAGCTCCACATGCCTTTCGCCGTCTCCGGTTACACCGACTTCTATTCCTCAAAGGAGCACGCCACCAATGTCGGCGTGATGTTCCGCGGCAAGGACAATGCGCTGCAGCCGAACTGGCTGCATATGCCGATCGCCTATAACGGCCGCGCCTCCACCGTCGTGGTGTCAGGCACCAAGGTGAAGCGCCCGCGCGGGCAGCTGAAGCCGCCGAATGTGGACGTGCCGAGCTTCGGTCCCTGCAAGCGGCTCGATTTCGAGCTGGAGATGGGCGTCGTGATCGGCCAGCCCTCGCCGATGGGCGGCATGCTCAGCGAGCAACAGGCCGAGGAGATGATCTTCGGCTTCGTGCTGCTCAACGACTGGAGCGCGCGCGACATCCAGCAATGGGAATATGTGCCGCTCGGCCCGTTCCTGGCCAAAGCGTTCGCGACCTCGATCAGCCCGTGGGTGGTGACGCGCGAGGCGCTGGAGCCGTTCCGGCTAAAGGGGCCGGCGCAGGAGCCGGTGCCGCTCGATTATCTCAAACAGGCAAAACCGCAGAACTACGATGTCGAGCTCGACGTTGCCTTGCGCGCCGCCGGCGCCAACGCGCCCGCCGGCATCAGCCGCACCAATTTCAAATACATGTACTGGTCCTCGGTGCAGCAGCTGATGCACCACGCCTCCTCGGGCTGCGCCATGAATGTCGGCGATCTCCTCGGCAGCGGCACCATCTCCGGCCCGGAGAAGAACCAGCGCGGCAGCCTGCTCGAGATCAGCTGGAACGGCACCGAGCCGGTCGAGCTCCCCGGCGGCGCCAAGCGCTCGTTCCTGGAAGACGGCGACAGCCTCGTCATGCGCGGCTGGTGCCAGGGCAACGGCTACCGCATCGGCTTCGGTGAGGTCGAGGGGACGATTCTGGCAGCGGAGTGAGTTGCCCGTCCTACGAGACCTATCGCTTCTCCGGCGGCACGTCCCGTATCCGCGCGCAATGCGTGGCGACATCCTCCACGCTGTACTTCAAATGCACGCGCTTGTCGGACGGTGCCTGCTTGCTCGTGCAGACGCCCGGTCGCCATTCCTGCATGGGCCGGATCGGACGTGGCGCAAAGCCGCCGCCGCAGTTCGGGCAGACGTTGGACAGTTTGGTCTCGACGCAGTCCGCGCAGAAGGTGCATTCGTAGGAGCAGATCCGCGCGTCCGTTGCGTTTGGCGGCAGGTCGCGGTCGCAATATTCGCAGTTCGGCCGAAGCTGGAGGGCCATGGCAAGTTCTCCCGGATCGACGGAGATCATTGCAGATCGCGCGCGCGGAGCGAATGACGTAGTTCCCTCGATTTCAGCCGGGCTCTGGCGATGACCCAGCGCCGCTAGCCGCCGGCCTTCCACGCCTTCGTCACCGCGCCGATCTCCGCGCCTTCCGGCTCGCGCACCGCCGACGGCGTGCGCGAGAACCGCGGCGCCGGTGCCGGCTGCTTCACGCCATGGCGCTCGACGAAGACGTTGCGGGCGACCATGTGCGGATGCTTTGTCGCCTCCGACATGGTCAGTACCGGAGCGAAGCAGATGTCGGTGCCTTCCATGATCTTGCACCAGTCCTCGCGTGTCTTGCTCTTGAACACCGCCTTGAGCTTCTCCTTCAGCGCCGGCCAGGCCTTGCGGTCCATCTGCGCGTCGAAATCGGCGTCCGTCAGGCCCGCGTGCTCGCGCAGCAGGGCGTAGAACTGCGGCTCGATCGAGCCGATCGAGACGAAATGGCCGCAGGCGCATTCATAGACGCCGTAGAAATGCGCGCCGCCATCCAGAAAATTCTGGTTGCGGCCTTCGGTCCAGCGGCCGAGCGTCGTCATGTCGAAGAAGAACGACATCAGCGATGCTGCACCGTCGCACATCGCGGCGTCGACGACCTGGCCCTTGCCGGACTTTTGCGCCTCCAGCAGCGCGGCGAGCACGCCGACGACGAGATAGAGCGCGCCGCCGCCGAAATCGCCGACCAGGTTGAGCGGCGGCACCGGCGCTTCCTTCGTGCCGATCGCGGCAAGCGCGCCGGTGATGGAGATGTAGTTGATGTCGTGGCCGGCGGCATTCGCCAGCGGGCCTTCCTGGCCCCAGCCGGTCATGCGGCCGTAGACCAGCTTGGGATTGCGCGCGAGAACGACATCAGGCCCGAGGCCGAGCCGTTCCATCACGCCGGGGCGAAAGCCTTCGACCAGTGCATCGGCACTCGCGAGCAGGTCGAGCACCTGCGCGATCGCCGCCTTGTCCTTGAGATCGAGCTCGATCACCTTGCGGCCGCGGCCCGCCACCGACTTCATGCTTTTCTTGGCGCCGACCCGGTCGAGCGTGACGACGTCGGCGCCCATGTCCGCCAGCATCATGCAGGCAAACGGGCCGGGTCCGATGCCGGCGAATTCGACGATGCGGAAGCCCGAGAGCGGGCCGGAGGCGCGGACGGACGAGGTGGGGGCTGATTTGTCGAGCACGTTGTTGTTTCCTCGGGTCGCGGGCGAATGCCGGTGATCCGGCAATCGTCTCCGACATTTCTTCTGTGGAGCGAGTTAATCGACCGATTAACTTTTCTCGCCTTCGCGCCGGCGAGGCAAGCGGTTTTCATGCCGCATGACCAAAATAAAACGGCGCGCACCGAAGTGCGCGCCGCGGAAAATTTGTGTCGAGACGCTGGCTGCGGGATCAGCCCGCAGCAGAAACCGCGCGCTGCGCCATCACCTTGATGAGATTGGCGCGGTACTCCGCCGTGCCGTGGATGTCGGCCAGCAATCCGTTCGCCGAAATGCTGACGCTATCGATCGCCGACGGTGACCAGTTCGATTTCAGCGCCGCTTCGATCGCTGGCACGCGCATCACGCCGCTCTGCGAGGCGCCTGTGGCGGCCACCCGAACCTCGCCCGACTTGGTCTGCGCGACGAACACCCCTGTCAGCGCGAAGCGTGAGGCCGGATGCCGCATCTTCTCGTAGCCCGCCTTCGCCGGCACCGGGAACGACACGGCCGTGATGATCTCGCCGTCTTCGAGCGCCGTCGAGAACAGGCCCTGGAAGAAATCCTCCGCCGCGATCGACCGCTTGTTGGTCTTCACGGTGGCGCCGAGCGCGAGCAGCGCGGCGGGGAAGTCCGCGGCCGGATCGTTGTTGGCGATCGAGCCGCCGATCGTGCCACGATAGCGCACGGCAGGGTCGCCCAGCACCGAAGTGAGATGGGCGATCGCAGGGATAGCCTTCTTCACATCGGCGTTCGTCATGATGTCGTAATAGGTCGTGGCGGCCTTGATGGTCAAAGTGTCGCCCGACAATTCGACGCCCTGCAGCTCCTTGATCTTGCCGAGGTCGATGACGTCGGAGGGGCTGGCGAGGCGCTGCTTCATCACAGGCAGCAGCGTCTGGCCGCCGGCGAGGAATTTTGCTTCGCTGCTCTTGCCGAACAGGCTGACGGCCTCGTCGACCGAGGAGGCGCGATGATAGGTGGTCTGGTACATCTTTGATGCTCCCTCTTAAGCCGCGTGGATCGTGCGCCACACCCGGTCAGGGGTCGCGGGCATTTCCAGATTGTTCTTGCCGATCGCATCCGTGATCGCGTTGATCACGGCCGCTGACGCCCCGATCGCGCCGGCCTCACCGCAACCCTTGATGCCCAGGGGATTGCCCGGGCACAGCGTCGTGGTGTGGGAGAGGTTGAAGGAGGGCACGTCGTCGGCGCGCGGCATGGCGTAGTCCATGAACGAGGCCGTGACCGGCTGGCCGCTGGCATCGTAGATCGCATGCTCGAGCAAGGCCTGCCCGATGCCTTGAACGAGGCCGCCATGGACCTGGCCCTCGACGATCATCGGGTTGATCAGCCGGCCGAAATCGTCGGCCGCGACGAAGTTGACGAAGGAGGTCTTGCCGGTGCCGGGATCGACCTCGAGCTCGCAGATATAGGTGCCGGCCGGGAAGGTGAAGTTGGTCGGGTCGTAGAAGGCGCTTTCCTTCAGGCCCGGCTCCATCCCGTCAGGCAGATTGTGCGCAGTGTAGGCGGCGAGCGCGACCATCGGCAGGGCAATCGCCTTGTCGGTGCCTGTCACCTTGAACTCGCCGTTCTCGATGACGATGTCGGCCTCGGAAGCTTCCAGCGCATGCGCTGCAATCTTCTTGGCCTTCGATTCCATCTTCTCCATCGCCTTCAGGATCGCGGTGAGGCCGACGGCCGCCGAGCGCGAGCCATAGGTGCCCATGCCAAACTGCACCTTGTCGGTGTCGCCATGGACGATCGAGACCTGGCTGATGGGAACGCCGAGGCGCTCGGCGACGAGCTGGCAGAACGTGGTCTCGTGACCCTGGCCGTGGCTGTGCGAGCCCGTGAGGATCTCGATGGTGCCGACCGGATTGACGCGCACCTCGGCCGATTCCCACAGGCCGACGCCAGCGCCCAGGCTGCCGACCGCCTTCGACGGCGCGATGCCGCAGGCCTCGATGTAGCAGGACACGCCGATGCCGCGCAGCTTGCCTTGCGACTTGGCTTGCGCCTTGCGCGCGGCAAATCCTGCGTAGTCGATCGCCTTCATCGCGGCATCGAGCGAGGCGTTGAAGTCGCCGGTGTCATAGGCCATGATCACGGGCGTCTGGTGCGGGAACTGGGTGATGAAGTTGGTCCGCCGCAGCTCGGCCGGATCGACCTTGAGCTGCCGCGCCGCCGTCTCCATGAGACGTTCGACCAGGTAGCTCGCCTCGGGACGGCCGGCGCCACGATAGGCATCGACCGGCGTGGTATTGGTGTAGACCCCGATCACCTCGGCATGGATCGCCGGGATGTTGTACTGGCCCGACAGCAGCGTCGCGTAGAGATAGGTCGGCACCGACGACGAGAACAGCGACATGTAGGCGCCGAAATTGGCGTAGGTCTTCACCTTGAAGCCGGTGATCTTGTTGTTGGCGTCGAACGCCATCTCGGCATGGGTCACATGGTCGCGGCCATGCGCGTCGGTGAGGAAGGCCTCGGTGCGGTCGCCGGTCCATTTCACGGGACGGCCGACCTTCTTGGAGGCCCACAGCGCCACCATCTCCTCGGGATAGATGAAGATCTTGGAGCCGAAGCCGCCGCCGACGTCAGGGGCGATCACCCGCAGCTTGTGCTCGGGTGCGATGTTGTAGAATGCCGACAGCACGAGGCGGGCGACGTGCGGGTTCTGCGACGTCGTATAGAGCGTGAAGTGCTCCTCCGCGGCGTCGTAATCGGCGATCGCCGCCCGCGGCTCCATCGCGTTGGGGGCGAGGCGGTTGTTGGTGACGTCGAGCTTGACCACATTGGCGGCCTTGGCGAAGGCGGCGTCGGTGGCGCCCTCGTCGCCGATCACCCAGTCATAAACCTGGTTGCCGGGCGCTTCGGGATGAAGCTGCGGTGCGCCCGACTTGATCGCGGCCTGGACGTCGGCGACAGCAGGGAGCTCTTCATAATCGACAACGACCGCTTCCGCGGCATCGCGCGCCTGATTCTTGCTCTCGGCGATCACGACCGCGACGGCCTGTCCGACGAAGCGCACCGTCTCCGGTGCCATCGCCGGCCAGGCGCCCATCTTCATCGGGCTGCCGTCCTTGGAGGTGATGGCCCAGCCGCAGATGAGATTGCCGACCTTGTCGTCGACGATCTGCTGTCCGGTGAGCACTGCGACCACGCCCGGCATCTTCAGCGCGGCGGACGAATCGATCTTCTTCACCTTGGCGTGGGCGTGCGGGCTGCGGATGAAATGGGCATGGGTCATGCCCGTCAGCTTGATGTCGTCGACGTAGCGGCCCTTGCCGGTGATGAAACGCTTGTCTTCCTTGCGCACGACGCGCGCGCCGATACCTTCAACACCCATGTCTGGTCCTCCCGACCGGAAAATTTATGGCTGCGCTTTCCTTCGAGAGCGGCAGCAGTGATTTTTTTCGAGGCGTGCCGCTTTACTCGGCCGCCTGCGAGACCTTCATGCGACCGGCTGCATCCAGCACGGCCTTGACGATGTTGTGGTAGCCGGTGCAGCGGCAGATATTGCCTTCCAGCTCGCTGCGGACGGTGGCCTCGTCGAGCTGGCCACCATGGCGCTGCACGATGTCGATCGCCGACATGATCATTCCCGGGGTGCAATAGCCGCACTGCAGGCCATGATTGTCGCGGAAGGCGGCCTGCATCGGGTGCAGCTCGTCGCCCTTGGCGATGCCTTCGATGGTGGTGATGCTGGCGCCGTCGGCCTGGCCCGCCAGCATGGTGCAGGATTTCACGGCGCGGCCGTCCAAATGCACCACGCAGGCGCCGCACTGGCTGGTGTCGCAGCCGACATGGGTCCCCGTGAGGTTGAGGTGATCGCGCAGCAGTTGGACCAGCACCGTGCGGTCCTCGACGTCGACAGCAACGGCCTTGCCGTTCACCGTCAGTTTGACTGTAGACACGTGACGTCCTCCCAAAGTGATTTTGATTGGTTCTAATTAGAGACAGCGCAACGGAACTTTGCAACTGGCATTTTGGTGACCTCGCGTCATGGAAAGGTCATCGTGGCGGCCGTCGCGCGTTGCGCGATTCGATCAAGCTGCTCCGGGCCGTCGCCAACATGGGGCGCAGCCGCAAGGGAAGGTCTGGAAAGTTCGGTGTCGCGCCTGCAGGCAACGTCGCAGCATCGACGCCGTGTATCGCCGCCGCTCGCGCGCGAGTTCAGCCCTGCCGCACGTTATTCTCCCCTTGGATGTCTTGTTCCTTGGGCTGAATAGGAGCACGCGCCCGCGGCTTTGTAATCGCGATCTTGGTAGTACGTGATTGAGAGCTAAGTCATTGATTTTGCTGCGGGCGGGCCGGAGCCGTTGCCGGCGCTCCCCCTCCTGCTTCCTTGGCGATCGATCGACGGCGGGTGCCGCCTCAGTCCGCGCTCAACGATCCCGAGATTCTGAAGTGCTGCATTCCCGGCTGCCAATCGCTCGAGATGGCCTCGCCCACGGCGATGACGGCAATTGTTTTGCTGAATGCCGGCCCGGTGAAGGCGACGTTCAGCGGCAAGGTGACGCTGAACGATATCGATGCGCCGAGCGGCTACCACATCGTTGGCGAGGGCGCCGCCGATTTTGCCACGGGCGGTGCGAAGGTCGCCTTCGCGGAAGAAACACGGGACGTCACCATCCTCCATGACGAAGCCGAGGCGCAGATCGGCAGCACGCTCGCACAGCTCGGCGCGCGATTGATCGGTTCGACGTCACGCAAACTTGCCGCGAACGTCTTCGAAAACTTTGCGGCGGTGGTAGCGCCATCATCGTGACCCCCGCGCGATTGCGGCACGATGCTGCCTGAATTCGATGACGCGTTTCGAGCTGTAAAACAAGGGCAAGACGCGAGGCAGGACAACGAGATGGACGACGAAACTCGCCAATGATTTGCACTACTACCTTCCGCCTATACTAAGCGCGAAACGTCGATGCTGTAATTTCGAACGATGGCTCGCAGACGAACTGCGCATCACGAGCGCAATGCGCTCAGGCGTCCAACGTGGCGTGCACAACAACATCGTGGAGGGAATACATGACCTTTGGAACGAAGGGATTCTTGGCTGGCATCTCGATGGTTGCGATGCTCGCCGCCGTGACATCAGGCGTTCGCGCCAACGACTCGCTGATCAAGGCGCAGTCCGACCAGAACCAGTGGGCCGTTGCCGGCCACGACTACGGCAATACGCGCTACAGCCCGCTCAAGCAGATCAACACGGAGAACGCCGGCAAGCTGACGCTGGCCTATTCGTTCTCGCTGGCATCGCTGCGCTCCAACGAATCCTCGCCGATCGTCGTCGGCAACACGCTGTACGTGTCGAGCTCGTGGGGCCCGAAATACGTTTACGCGCTCGATGCGGCGACCGGCGCGCGCAAGTGGACCTGGGAGCCGGAAATTCCCGAGGACGTGCTGCAATATGCCTGCTGCGACGTGAACAATCGCGGCGTTTCCTATGCGGATGGAAAGATCTTCGTCGGCCGTCTCGACGGCAAGCTGACGGCGCTCGATGCCGCGACCGGCAAGTCGCTGTGGACCACGAAGGTCGTCGACTACAAGCAGGGCTCGGTCATCACCTCGCCTCCGCTGGTCGTGCGCGACAAGGTCATCACCGGCTTCGGCGGCGGCGAGTATGGCGTGCGCGGCTCGCTGCAGGCCTTCGACATCAACACCGGCAA
The DNA here is from genome assembly GCF_030272265.2 of Bradyrhizobium sp. 62B. Classification (NCBI taxonomy): domain Bacteria; kingdom Pseudomonadati; phylum Pseudomonadota; class Alphaproteobacteria; order Hyphomicrobiales; family Nitrobacteraceae; genus Bradyrhizobium; species Bradyrhizobium sp. 62B. Next base: position 532,036 of record NZ_CP092841.2, read on the forward strand.
GCAGCTGTGGCAGACCTTCACGGTTCCCAGCCCGGACGAGCCCGGCGGCGACACCTGGAAGGGCGATTCCGCCCAGCACGGCGGCGGTGCGGCCTGGCTGGTCGGCTCCTACGATCCCAAGACCGACACCGTCTATTGGGGCACCAGCAATCCCGGTCCGTGGAACACCGGCGTCCGCTCCACCGGCGACGGCAATTTCGGCAAGCTGACCAACCTCTACACGGCGTCGACGCTCGCGCTCGATCCCAACACGGGCAAGATCAAGTGGCACATCCAGACCACGCCGGCCGATGCCTGGGACTATGACGGCGTCAACGAGGCCGTGCTCGCGGATCTGAAGATCGGCGGCAGCACCGTTCCGGCACTGATGAAGGCGGATCGCAACGGCTACTTCTTCGTCGCCAACCGTGAGACCGGCAAGGTGCTCTCGGCCGAGAAATACGTCTTCTCCAACTGGGCCAAGAAGTGGGACGTCGCCACGATGCGCGCGGTCGAGGATCCCGACAAGCGTCCCGGCCCGAACCATCCCGCCAAGGACATCTGCCCGAACCTGATCGGCGGCAAGAACTGGCAGCCGATGTCCTTCAATCCGCAGACCGGGCTCGTCTACATCCCCTCGAACAATGTCTGCATGGACTGGTCGGTCTCCGACGTCGCCTACAAGCGCGGCGTGTTCTATCTCGGCGCCGAATTCCCGACCAAGGAAGGTCCCGGCGGCTTCCTCGGCGAGCTCGTGGCCTGGGATCCGATCGCCCAGAAGAAGGTCTGGTCGATCAAGGAAGACCTGCCGTTCAACGGCGGCACGCTGACCACCGGCGGCGGCCTCGTATTCGCCGGCAACATTCATGGCGACTTCCGCGCCATCGATGCCAAGTCCGGCAAGGTGCTGTGGAGCAAGAATCTCGGCTCCGGCATCGGCGCAGGTCCGGTGACCTACAGTGTCGACGGCAAGCAATACGTCGCCATCGTCGTCGGCCGCACGGCAGCATTGCCCGCGTTCCTGGGCGAGGTTGGAAAGAAGATGACGGCCGCAGCCCCCGAGGGCGGTTCGCTCTTCGTGTTCTCCGTCCAGTGACCACTCGCGCGCGTATCCCGAAGGAGACGGGATACGCGCGCGCTTTTCTCGACATCGCGCGGCGACGGCACCAGTCAGATCCTGTGCCGCAACGCCTGGTCCATCAATTCCCAACTGCCGGAGATGAGGATGCGTCCGATCAATCCAGCTAACGGCAAGAGCCGACATCACACCATCGCGGGACGGCTCGCATGGCTCGCCGCGTCTGCGGTGATCGCATCGACCGCATTGGCACATGCCGACGACACAAAACCGTTCCGCCTGTGCGCCGATCCGACCAATCTGCCGTTCTCGAGCGATAATCCGTCGCAGCCCGGCTTCTATGTCGAGATCGGCCAGGCACTGGCGCAGGCGCTCGGCCAGCCCATCACTTACGACTGGTACAAATCCTATTTCGGCAAGCGCACCGTGCGGGTCACGTTGCTCGGCAAGCAATGCGACGCCATGATCGGCCTGCCGCGCTCCGAGGATTTCATGGGGCCCGCCGTCATCTTCTCCAATAGCTTCGCGAAGGAGGGCTATGCCCTGGTTGCCGCGAAGGGCCAGGCGATCGGCGGCGTGGACGACCTCAAAGGCAAGCGTGTCGCCGTCCAATACGCCAGCACGCCGCAAAACCTTCTCGCGACACGTGACGACGTCCAGAAGGTGACCGTGCTGTCGCCCGAGGAGGCCATGCAGGCGCTCGACCAGGGCAGGGCGGACGTCGCCTTCATCTGGGGGCCGGTCGCCGGCTGGCTGAACATGACGACCTACGGGGATCGCTATCAGATCCGGCTCACCGAAGGCGAAGGCCTGTCCTGGGATGCCGCGATCGGTTTTGCGAAGGGATCGACCGAGCTGCGCGACCGCGTCGACGCGATCCTGCCGACACTTCAGAAGACGATCGCGGATCTCGCCGTGAAATACGGCCTGCCGGCCGGACAGCCGGTCCGCTTCGGAACGGCCGAGGCCGTGCCGGCGGGGACCACGACCGGGACCGGTCCGGGGCCCGCTTTGGCGCAGGTCGCAAATGTGGTGGCGACCGAGGCCAAGGGCGATGCGACGGCACCGAATGCGGAGATCGCCGGTGCGGGCAAGGAGATCTTCAACGGAACCTGCGCGCATTGCCACGGCCCCGACGCCATTCAGAGCGAGCGGAAGATCGATCTGCGGCTGTTGCGTCACCGCTACGGGGACGACATGCGCGACACCTTCTGGAAGACCGTGCATGACGGGCGCCCCGCCAAGGGCATGCCGGCGTGGAAGGAGGTCTTCACCGACGCCCAGTTCGACAGCATCTATTCCTTCCTGATGACGGTCCAGGTCGAATCGAACGACTGAACGCCCTTGACCGCACGCGATCGGGAAGATGTGGTAGCATCCACCTTGCATCTTCCCGGCGCCGGACCGGTCCAGGAGGGTTGCGCTGCTGCCGCTCGCGCGGTGGATCCTTTGGAAGGCGCCATGGCCAGCTTCCTGATCATCGACGATCATCCGCTGTTTCGCGAAGCGCTGGGCAATGCCGTGCGGCTGGCCTTGCCCGAGGCCCGCATCCTGGAGGCGATGTCGATCGAGGACGCGCTGGACATCCTGTCGGCCGAGCAGGGGATCGACCTCGCTCTGCTCGACCTGTCGCTGCCGGATGCGACCGGCTTCTCCGGTTTCCTCCGCTTGCGCGAAACTCACCCGCGCCTGCCGGTTGCCATCGTCTCGAGCGAGGAGGACCAGCACGTGGTCCGCGAAGCGCTGGCGCTCGGCGCGGCCGGCTATCTGCCGAAGTCGACGTCGAAGCGCGAGCTGGCCCAGTCGATCGAGGGCGTGCTCTCCGGATCCGTCTCGGTGCCGCGGGATTTCGTGGCGACGCCGCAGCGGCGAAAAGCCGAGACCAGCAAGGCGCTCGAGGTCAAGCTGCGCGAGCTCACGCCGCAGCAAATTCGGGTCCTGGACCTGCTTCGGCGCGGCTATCCGAACCGGCAGATCGCACAGGAGCTGCAGCTCGCCGAATCCACGGTCAAGGCGCACATCACCGAGATCCTGCGCAAGCTCGGGCTGTTCAGCCGCAACAAGGCGATCATCGAGATCGGCAAGATGGAGCTGCCCGACCCCAGGAACCGGCCCTATGCGCGGGCCGATCGCGGCAGGCCGCAATGATCCGCCCCGCCATTGTTGACTTCGATCAAGCCGGCGCGCGCCGGCTGATACATTCTCAAAAGAGTTCGACATCCGGCAGATATTTGGAAATGGCTGACGCGTGATGCGATTTCTGATTGTCGAAGACCATCCGCTGTTCCGCGAGGCGCTCGAAGGCGCGCTGCAAATGGTGGCGCCCGAGGCCGAGATCCTGCAGGCGATGTCAGTCGACGGCGCGCTCGAGCAGCTGTCCGCGGGCGCCGAGCTCGATCTCCTCCTGCTCGATCTGTCGATGCCGGGCACGACCGGCCTCTCGGGCATCGTGCGCATCCGCAAGGCCTTCCCGAAGGTCCCCGTCGTCGTCGTGTCGGGACATCAGGATCCCAGAATCATCTCCGGCGCCTTGTCGCTCGGCGTCGCCGGTTACATCTTCAAATCCTCGTCCAAGCAGGAACTCGCCCAGTCGATCGGCGAGGCGCTGAAGGGGCTGGTCTGTCTTCCCGATGCCTATCGCGCCCTCCGGCCGCAGCGCGCCCCAGGTCCCGCTCATGATCTGCTGAAGCGGCTGCATGATCTGACACCGCAGCAATTGCGGGTCCTCGAAATGCTCAAGCGCGGCCTTCAGAACAAGCAGATCGCCTATGAGCTGAAGATTTCCGAGACCACCGTGAAGGTCCATGTCTCGGACATCCTGCGCAAGCTGAACGTCGTGAGCCGCACCAAGGCGATCGTCGAAATGTCCAGAATCGATTTTGCGACGCTGGCGAGCGACGGGGGTCGTGCCAAGCACGATCGTGCCCAACCGGATCAGCCGTGACGCGAATGTCTCCGGTCCTGTCGCGCCGATCGACGGCCGCTAGATCGGCAAGTAAGTCATGCCATTGGCGGGTTGTAATTTAGTACCGCTACTGTGCATGGGGTTGTTTTTCGATATTTGGTTGGGCCGCCCCGGCGCAGGGAGCTAGCTCAGCAGGAACGACAGCAGCGCGCGCATCTCGGCGGGCTTGACCGGCTTCTTCAACACTTCGAGGCCGGAGAGGCTCGCCTGCTTGGCAGCCTTCTCGGAATAGTCGGCGGTGATGATCATCGCGGGCACGTCGAGCTTCAGGTGCTCTCGGATGTCGACGATCGCCGACAATCCGCTTTTGCCGTGATCGAGATGAAGGTCGGCGATGACCGCGTCGGGAGCTCCGCCCAGTTCGCTGAGGCGCAGCAGCGCGTCCGCCGCCGATGGCGTGGTCGCGACGTCGCAGCCCCACCCTTCCAGCAGGGCGGCCATGGCTTCGGAGCCGGATGGATCGTTCTCGACCAGCAGGATCTTGGCGCCTTCGAGGCCGCCATATTGCCGTTCACTGAGCTTGGTCTCGTGCACCTCGTCGCTGACCTCGGCGAGATCGGCCGGCTCGAGCTCGAGGACGAACGTCGAGCCCTTGCCGACCTGCGACGACAGCCGCACCTCGTGTCCGAGCACGGTCGCGAAGCGGCGGACGATGGACAGACCAAGCCCGAACCCGGCCTGGTCGGTCGCACTGGCTTCACCGCGCTGGAATTCGCGAAAGATGGCCTCCTGTTGCGTCTGCGCAATTCCCGGTCCGGTATCGGAGACCTGGACGCAGATGCGGCCGTCTCGCCGCCTGCAACCCATCACGACGCCGCCGCTGCGGGTGTAGCGGATGGCATTGGCGAGCAGATTTTGCAGGATGCGCCGGAGCATCATCGCGTCCGACGACACCGCGAGCTGCGGGTTGCGGATGCGCAAGGACAGGCCCTGCCGCGCAGCGAGCGGCGCGAATTCGTTGCGAAGCTGCTCGAACAGCGGCGCCAGCGCGAGCGGACGCACGTCGGGTCTGAGCGCGCCGGCGTCGAGCTTGGCGATCTCCAGCAACGACCGTAACAGATCTTCCAGCGTCACCAGCGAGCGGTCGACCTGGTCGATCAGAAGGCCAGCCTGCTGTGCCTCCATCATCTCGGCTAGCGCCGAGAGCGTCAGCCGCGCCGCATTCAGCGGCTGCAGCAGATCGTGGGTGACGGAGATCAGGACGGACGATTTGAGCGAGCTTGCGGCCTCGGCCTGCTGCTTGGCGCGATACAGGCCCTCATTGGCGCGTTCGATCGAATGCAGCGCCTCGCGCAACTGGGTGGTCCGGTCCCGGACCTGGCGGTCGAGCGCGATGGCCGTCTCAAACAGCGAGAAGGCGTTGAGCTGCTGGTCCATCGAGCGCTCGACGCGGGACATCAGCGCGGCGTTGATCTTCCTCAGCTTCGCGGTTTCCCGCTGCAGCTGCTCGACCGTGTCTGGCTCCTGCAATAGCTCGGTCACGAGGGACGCCTGCCGATGGCGACGCCGGTGAACGTCTGGTTCACGTGCATCGATCCGAACTGCTCGCCATAGGTATGAAAACCGACGACGCGATTCTGGCGGTAGAGCTCGGACATGTCGCGGGCGAGCTGGTGCTGTTCGGCGTCGAGCCGGCGCAGCAGGCATTCGAAGCCGATATAGAGCGAGACCTCGCCGATCTGGTCGCGCGTTTCCGCAAAGGCCTCGCGCGTCGTGCCGACCAGGCTGCGCGATGTCGCGGCGGTCAGCACCATGCCTTCGTCGATCGCGCAGAAGAAGTGCAGCGACCCGTCGGGTTCGACGCGCTGGATCGACCGGGCGTAGTAGGAGCCGCCGACGCGGACCAGGACGGGATGCGAGGCGAACGAGAACGGGTCGAGCTTGGCATCCATGATCCCGACGACGCGGGAATATTCCTGCGCCGCGGGCTCGGCGTTCAGCTCCCTGACGGTTCGATTCTCGATGTCGGCCTCGGTGACAACCATCTTCTGAGGTCGCGGTTCGAAATTATCGCATTTGAAGACCCGGAACGGCAGCGACGTGCTCAAGAGGATCAGGAGGGCGGCGTTGGTGTGCGCCTTGCCGTCGAGAAATACAAAGGTCCGCTCGAAGCGCATGCCGTCGCCGGCAGATCCCCCGACGATGGGAATGTCGTCCAGCGAGGCATAGATCGCGGACATCACCGCTTCTTCCCGGCCGCACAGGCCGTCGATCAGGACCAGGCCGAACGAATTTCCGCGCTCGACCTCGGGGGACGCCCGCAGCAACTCCTGCCGGGCCTCGGCGCTGATCCTGCGGCCGTCCTCGACGTGAAAACCATCGAGATTGAGAATGGGCCGCACCACGGCCGCGAAATCGGTGCGACTGAAGGCGAGCGCGACGACGCTGTTCTCGTCCCAGCCGTCGGGCGCCAGCTCGCCGGCGGTGGTGCAACCGCAGACCGGGATCCCGTCAAATTGCCGGCTGATCTCCGCGATGAATTGGTGCGGATCGTAGCTCGGGGAGACGAAGAGCAGGAGCAGCGCCAGCTCATCGGATGGGAGCTGAGCGGCGAGGTCGGCAACGGCTTGCTCGACGCTCGCGGCCTTCGACTTCGCGACGGCAACGCCAGACGCACCGCCAAACCGAAAGTCGGTTTGCCCCACTCCGTTTCTCCCTCAAGGACCCGCTCGGTCTGATGCCGTGCCTGACAAGTGCCCAGAGAGTATGGCCTTTTTCGCCTGGTCGCAACATGGCGGCGAGAATCGCGGAACGTGCGTTCCGCGCGCCAGGCGGCCCTCGGTCACGAATTTACCGCCCCTTGACGATTGTGCCCTAATTTTCATCGCCGGTCCGGGAGGGGCTGCTCCCGGGCGGCGTTGCACGTGCAAGAACTGATCTTTGGGGGTGGGAATGTCCAGGCGTACCGCGTCGTCGTCTAAGCGCACACTGTTTCCCACCCTGAGGTTCCGCGCCAAGATCATCCTGGGCTTTGCGGTCGTGCTCGCCATCTCGGCGGTGAGCCTCGCCTTCGCCTATTTCGGCTTCGAGCGTGTGTCGGAAGGCGTAGGATCCTACCGTAGCAGCGTCTCGGAGGCCGATCTCGCCCGCAATATCGATCGCGAGCTGCTCGGCTATCGTTCGGCCGCGCGTTATTTCGTGGTGACCGGCAAGGAAGACGACGCCAAGGCGGCACTGGACGCCGAGGCCAGCCTGAAGAGCGCGATCGATCAGGCGATCCAGAATGCCAAGAAGCCGGCCCGGCTGGAGGGCCTCAACAAGCTGGCGAAGGAATTTTCCAATTTCTCGGCGACCTTCGCCAAGATCTTGCAGGCCAAGCGCGACAGCGCGCTGCTGGTCCAGAATCAGCTTCAGCGCAACGCCAATTTGCTGAAATACAAGCTCGACGACATCGGTAACAACGCCTCTGACTCCGAGGCGCAGGCCATCGAATTCGGCACCAAGCAGGTCAACGCCCAATTCCAGACCGCGAGCGGGGCCGCCAGCAACTTCATCCTCAACTCGGACCAGGCCGTCGGGGCAAGTGCGATGGCGCGTCTGAAATTCGTCGAGAACTCGCTCGGCGCAGTCTATTCCATGGACGATAAGATCGTCGCCGGCCTGAAAGAGGCCAAGGCGCTGCTCGGCGCCTATCGCGATGCGCTGGAAAAGCTGATCGCGAAAGCCAAATTGGTCGACGAGCTCGTCACCGAGATGAGCGGCTCGGCCGGTGCGATTCTGCAGGGCGCGACCGCCATGAAGGCGGATCTCGTCGCCGAACAGCAACGGCTGGACCAGGAGTCGGAAGCGACCATCGGACGGACCGAGCATCTGGTCCTGATCCTCGCCATCGGCGGTACGCTGCTCGGCGCGGTTCTCGCCTTCCTGCTCGGCACCGGCATCTCGCGCCCGATGATCGCGATGTGCAAGGCGATGCGCGAGCTCGCCTCGGGCAATTTCGACGTGGTGCTGCCGGGTCTCGGCCGCAAGGACGAGATCGGCGAGATGGCCGGCGCGGTCGAGGAGTTCAAGGTTCAGGCTGTCGCCAAAGCCGAGCGCGATGCCGCGGCCAGCGAAGTGCAGAACCGCGAGCAGGCCGCAAGCCGCCGTGCCGAGCTGATCCGCTTTGCCGACGATTTCGAGAGCGCGGTCGGCGCCATCGTGTCCAACGTCTCGGCCTCGGCCGTGCAGCTGGAATCGGCGGCCTCCACGCTGACCCGCACCGCCGAGACCACCCAGAGCCTGTCGAGCCAGGTCGCGGACGTCTCCGAGCAGGCCTCCTCCAACATGCAGTCGGTCGCCACCGCGACGGAAGAGCTGTCGGCTTCGGTCGAGGAGATCGGCCGCCAGGTCCGCGATTCCAGCCGAATTGCCGAGGCTGCCGTGGTGCAGGCCAAGGAGACCGACGGGCGCATCGGAAAACTCTCGCATGCGGCCCAGCAGATCGGCGAGGTCGTCAAGCTGATCACGGCGATTGCCGAGCAGACCAACCTGCTGGCGCTCAATGCCACCATCGAGGCGGCGCGCGCGGGTGAGGCCGGCCGCGGCTTTGCGGTGGTCGCGAGCGAAGTGAAATCGCTGGCGAGCCAAACCGCGAAGGCAACGGACGAGATTTCCTCGCACATCGCGGGCATGCAGGGCGCGACCGCCGAATCGGTTGCCGCGATCAAGGAGATCGGAGCGACCATCGGCCAGATCTCGTCGATCTCGACCTCGATCGCCAGTGCCGTCGAGCAGCAGGGCGCGGCGACGCAGGAGATCGCGCGCAGCGTCCAGACCGTGGCGCAGGGCACCCAGACCGCGGCCACCGATATCGGCCAGGTCAACCGCGGCGCCGCCGAGACCGGCTCGGCCTCGGAGGAGGTGCTGCACTCGGCCAAGACGCTGTCATCCGAAAGCACCCGTCTGCGCGCCGAGCTCGATCGCTTCATGGGGAATATCCGCGCGGCGTAAGGCGCTGCGCCTGAAGCCGCTTCCGCTTCATCACCGCTTGTCCGGGACGACAGCGGACCGAGGATCGCCACTTAAATTTGCGACGCTGCCAGGTGACGCACCTTAACAACTCCCCTGCGTCACCTAACCGCCAGCCAGGCGTCGCAAATTTACCACAGCTTATCCTTTGCCGATTACCGTGCGGACGAGTCGGAGAGCGGGCTGCTCTTTCGGCTGCGCCTGGTTTTCCGCGAATGGAATGGGGTGGGGGAATGTCGGTCAAGTCGAAGTCGAACCAATCGAAGCTGCCAACTTTGCGGTTTCGCGCAAAAATCATCCTCGGCTTCGTGGCGGTGCTGGCCATTCTGGCCGTGAGCATGGCCTTCGCCTATTTCGGCTTCGAGCGGATTGCCGGCGCCGTGGCCTCCTATCGCACCAGCGTGTCGGAAGCCGACCTCGCGCGGACGGTCGACCGCGAACTGATCGCCTATCAAGGACTGGCCCGAGCCTATACCCTGACGGGGGCGGCGGATGACGAGACCGCAGCCAAGGCTGCCGAGGAAAATCTGAAGAGTGCGATCGCCAAGTCGATGTCCGCCACGACCGGCGCCGCCCGACGCGAGGAGGTCGGCAAGCTCGAGGCCGAGTTCCAGCGCTTCACCAAGGTGTTCGGAGAAATCATCACGCTGACGCGTGAGAACAACAAGATCGCGGCCGATGAGCTCAACAGCGTCGGCAACAAGATTCGGTTCAAGTTCGACGATCTCGCCGATACGGCCGCGCTGGCGGGGCTGGCCTCAGTCCAGACCACGGCCAAGGACATCACCTCGCAATATCTGGCGGTCTCCACCTCGGTCAGCGCCTTCGTCGCCAAGCCGGAGCCGAAGACCGCCGATGGCGTGATCGCCCGCGTCAAATTCCTGGAGACCCTGCTGGTCTCGATCTATGCCAACGACCAGAAGATCACCGACCGCGTTACCGAGATCGGTAATCTGCTGAAGCAGTACCGTTCCTCCTTCACGAAGCTGTCGGAGAATGTGAAGATCATCGTCAAGCTGAACGGCGAGATGACCAAGACGGCGGCGGGCATCCTCAAGCTCTCCGGCGAGCTACGGTCGGAGCTGACCGCCGATCAGCAGCGCATCGAAGCGAGCGCGAATGCGACGATCGTGGATACCGAGCGGCTGATGGTGATGCTGGCGCTCGGCGGCCTCGCCATCGGCGCGGTGCTTGCCCTGATGCTCGGCAACGGCATCTCGCGCCCGATGATCGCGATGTGCAAGGCGATGCGCGAGCTGGCCTCGGGCAATTTCGACGTGGTGCTGCCGGGTCTCGGCCGCAAGGACGAGATCGGCGAGATGGCCGGTGCGGTCGAGGAGTTCAAGGTTCAAGCTGTCGCCAAAGCCGAGCGCGATGCCGCGGCCAGCGAAGTGCAGAACCGCGAGCAGGCCGCAAGCCGCCGTGCCGAGCTGATCCGCTTTGCCGATGATTTCGAGAGCGCGGTCGGCGCCATCGTGTCCAACGTCTCGGCCTCGGCCGTGCAGCTGGAATCGGCCGCGTCAACGCTGACCCGTACCGCCGAGACCACCCAGAGCCTGTCGAGCCAGGTCGCCGGCGTCTCCGAGCAGGCCTCCTCCAACATGCAGTCGGTCGCCACCGCGACGGAAGAGCTGTCGGCCTCGGTCGAGGAGATCGGCCGCCAGGTCCGCGATTCCAGCCGCATTGCGGAAGCTGCCGTAGTCCAGGCCAAGGAGACCGACGGTCGCATTGGAAAACTCTCGCATGCCGCGCAGCAGATCGGCGAGGTCGTCAAGCTGATCACGGCGATCGCCGAGCAGACCAACCTTCTGGCGCTCAATGCCACCATCGAGGCGGCGCGCGCGGGTGAAGCCGGCCGCGGTTTTGCGGTGGTCGCGAGCGAAGTGAAATCGCTGGCGAGCCAGACCGCGAAGGCGACGGACGAGATTTCCTCGCACATCGCGGGCATGCAGGGCGCCACCGCCGAATCGGTTGCCGCGATCAAGGAGATCGGAGCGACCATCGGCCAGATCTCGTCGATTTCGACCTCGATCGCCAGCGCTGTCGAGCAGCAGGGCGCGGCGACGCAGGAGATCGCGCGCAGCGTCCAGACCGTGGCGCAGGGCACCCAGACCGCGGCCACCGATATCGGCCAGGTCAATCGCGGTGCCGCCGAGACCGGCTCGGCCTCGGAGGAGGTGCTGCACTCGGCCAAGACGCTGTCATCCGAAAGCACCCGCCTGCGCGCAGAGCTCGATCGCTTCATGGGGAATATCCGCGCGGCGTAAGGCGCCGCGGCGTCATACTCCGCTGTCATCCCGGAGCTGCGCTGCACACCTGATAGCGCCGCGCGCTGCCAGGTGCTCCGCCTGTCCGGGACGACAGCGAAGTCAAGATCGCGCTCTGAGGGCCTTACCTCTCATCCTCACTCCCGCCCGAACGCCCGCTTCAGCTCGACCTTCGCCTTTTCTAGCCGCGTGCGCTGCGTTTTCGGCAAGGTCTTGCCGGCGCGGTTGATGTAGAAGGTCAGCATCGACAGCGCCGAACGATAGGCGCCGGTCTTGCGTCGTGAGCTGTGCTCGGCCGATCGCTTCAGTGACGTCGCGATCTTCTTCGGGCTGGTCAGCTTGAACACGCCCTGCTTGAGGTCGAGTGCGTCGCTCTCTTTGGTCACACGCTGCGACCAGCGCTTTGGCGCTGCGCGTTTGGCGCTCTTGCGCGTGGTCGTGCTGCGCCGCGTGCTTGTCTTCTTCCGGCGGCTGGATTTGCGGGTGCCGCTGTTTCGAGAATGTGTCGTCTTTCTGACATGAGCCATGCGTCAACTCCTTGCGGCTCCATCGGAAACGGGCGGTGCTGGCGGCCGTTCCTGCGGGAACCCGGCCTCGCCGCGGACGTTGTCGCAGGTGGCAGGCGGAATGCCGCACCCCAATGATCGGATCGACCCCGTTCACGTCCTGTGAATCGGGGCCGCTTCCAATGATCGAACGCAACAGCCCGATGGAATTGCAGCAAAGCCCAGCGCGGAACTATGCATCTGGGATCTCGGCGGCCGCGACCGACCGCATCGTCGAGACCAGTATTCCGGCGCGGCTCGACGCGCTGCCCTGGAGCGGCTTTCACACCCGCGTCGTGCTCGCGCTCGGCATCACCTGGATCCTTGACGGGCTCGAGGTGACGCTGGCCGGCGCGCTCTCCGGTGCGCTGAAGCAGAGCCCGTCGCTGCACTTCTCCAATCTCGATCTCGGCATTGCCAATTCCGCCTATCTCGCCGGCGCCGTGCTCGGTGCGCTCGGCTTCGGCTGGCTCACCGACCGCATCGGCCGCAAGAAGCTGTTCTTCATCACGCTGGCGCTCTACCTCTCGGCGACGGCCGCGACCGCTCTGTCGTGGGATGTCGCGAGCTACGCAGCGTTTCGTTTCCTCACCGGTGCCGGCATCGGCGGCGAATACACCGCGATCAACTCGACCATCCAGGAGCTGGTGCCGGCGCGCTATCGTGGCTGGACCGATCTCGTCATCAACGGCAGTTTCTGGATCGGCGCCGCGATGGGCGCGGTCGCGGCCATCGTGCTGCTCGATCCCGCCGTGATCGCGCCCGATCTCGGCTGGCGTCTCGCTTATTTGATCGGCGCCAGCATCGGTCTCGTCGTGCTGTTGATGCGAATGTGGATTCCGGAAAGTCCGCGCTGGCTGATGATCCATGGCCGTCCCGACCAGGCGCATGCGATCGTCGACGAGATCGAGCGTTCCGTGATCGGGCATGACCAGGATACGAGCGAGGCGCGCTTCACCAAGATGCGGCTGAAGATGCGCGATCACACGCCGATCCGCGAGGTCGTGCACACGCTGTTCTCGGCGTACCGCCAGCGCGCGCTGGTCGGCCTCGTGCTGATGAGCGCGCAGGCGTTCTTCTACAACGCGATCTTCTTCACCTTCGCGCTGGTGCTGACCGATTTCTACGGCATCCGCGCCGACCACGTCGGCTGGTACCTGCTGCCCTTTGCCGCCGGCAATTTCCTGGGACCCCTCTTGCTCGGCCGGCTGTTCGATACGCTGGGACGCCGCACCATGATCATGTTCACCTATGGCATGTCCGGCGTGCTCCTCGCGGTCTCGGGCTATCTGTTCTCCATCGGCGTGCTCTCTGCGCAGGGGCAGACCATCGCCTGGATGGTGATCTTCTTCTTTGCATCGCCGGCCGCCAGTGCGGCCTATCTCACCGTCAGCGAGACCTTTCCGCTCGAAGTTCGCGCGCTGGCGATCGCGGTGTTCTACGCGGTCGGCACCGGCATCGGCGGCGTGATCGGGCCGGCGCTGTTCGGTGCGCTGATCGACACGGGATCACGCACCAGCGTGTTCGCCGGCTATCTGCTGGGGGCAGTCCTGATGATCGCGGCCGCGATCGTGGCGTGGCGCTATGCCGTCTCGGCGGAGCGCAAATCGCTCGAACAAATCGCGCGACCGCTCGCCTTTATGGAGTAGACTGATGAAATCGGAACTTGCAGAAATGGCGTTGGACCAGAAGCCCACCACACGCGACGACGACACGCCGGAAACGGTGCCGGTGCCGCATGCGCTGGTGCCGCATCTCGACGAGACCGCAATTCTGCTCGACATCGACGGGACCCTGCTCGACCTGATGCCGACGCCGCGTGAGGTGTGGGTGCCGCCGGGCCTCTCGGACACGCTGAACCGGTTGACCGAGCTGACCTCCGGCGCGCTGGCGCTGGTCAGCGGCCGCTCGCTCAACGACATCGACCTGATCTTCGCGCCCGACGTGTTTCGCGCCGTCGCCGGCCACGGCGCCGAGATGCGGCTATCGGTCGACAATGAGGCCGATGCCGTGCACGCGCCGCCGCTGGACAAGGAGCTGAAGCGGCGGCTGGCGGCCATCGCCAAGCTTTCGCCCGGCATTCTGCTCGAGGACAAGGGCTATTCGCTGGCGCTGCATTACCGTCTCGCGCCGCATGCGGAGAAGGCCATCTACGAATCCGTCTCGGTGATCCGCGCCGATCTGCCCAACGCGCCGATCGAGGTGCTGCCCGGCAAGTTCGTCTGCGAGATCAAGCATTCCGGATTCACCAAGGCGACCGGCGTGCGCGAACTGATGAAGCGGGAGCCGTTCAAAGGGCGGCGTCCGATCTTCATCGGCGACGACGTCACCGACGAAACCGTTTTCGCGATCATGCCCGACATGAACGGGCTCGCCTTCTCGGTCGGACGTCGTGCCATGGGCGTGAATGGCCATTTCGACGCGCCGAACGACGTGCGTGCATTCCTCGCCCGCCTGCTTGATCCCAGGTGAAACGAGGGCAGCGCCCTCTCGCAGACATAATGTCGGTCGTCTCGGCGTCTTGGCGCGCCGCGCTATTTGGTGTGCAACACAATCGCACACACTGTCTTTGCAGCGGAATTTCCCGGGTTCCGCAAGCGAAACCAGTTCCAACGCGCACGCCCGATTTTGGTTTCAATTGGTTGAAACGATGATCAGGAACCATATTGATGAACGGCAGTTAAACGGGGTGGAATGAAACAGGAGGGGACGACCTGTGAACTTAGTCGTCGTTTCGAATCGCGTCGCGCGCGGTAAGCCTAATGAGCCCATGACGGGCGGCCTCGCGGCGGCCTTGTTGCCGGTGGTGGAACATTCGGGCGCGATCTGGGTGGGATCTTCGGGCCGGGTCCGGGACGGCCATCAAAAAGAACCTTTTGCCGAGATCGAAGCGCTCGGCACCGGCGCGATCGCGACGTTGGATCTGCCCGCGGCGCATTACGGCGGCTATTACGAGGGCTTTGCCAATTCCGCGCTGTGGCCGGCGCTGCATTCGCGCAGCGACCTGATCCGCGTCTCGCGCGAGGATTACGTCAGCTATCGCGAGGTCAACGCCTTCATGGCGCGCGCCTTGATGCGTTTCCGAAAAGCCAAGACCGCGTTCTGGGTGCAGGATTATCACTTCCTTGCGCTCGGTGCGGAGCTGCGCGATCTCGGCGTCGACGACCCGATCGGCTTCTTCCTGCATACGCCGTGGCCCGTCGCCGCGGTGATGCAGGGCGTGCCCAATCATCGCGAGCTGATCACGGCGATGCTGGCCTACGATCTGCTCGGCTTCCAGACCAATGAGGACTGCCAGAACTTCCTCGGTTATGCCGGCGGCGAGCTCGGTCTCACCGTCGAAGACGGCGTCGTGCTCTCGCAGCACGGCCGCACCCGTTGCGAGGTGTTTCCGATCGGCATCGATGCGGAGAAGTTCGCAGCTTACGCCGCAAAATCGGCCTCGCATCCCGACGTGTCTCGGCTGCGCCGCAGCCTCAATGGCGAACGGCTCGCGATCGGCGTGGACCGGCTCGACTATTCCAAGGGCTTGATCAACCGCATCAGCGCGTTCGACCGGCTCTGGACTGAGCAGCCGCAGTTTGCGCGCAGCATTTCGCTGCTCCAGATCGCCAACCCTTCGCGCGGCGCGATCGAGGCTTACGGCAATCTCCAGAACGACGTCGCGCGCCTCGTCACCGACGTCAACGGCCGGCACGGCGAGGTCGACTGGACGCCGATCCGCTATCTGAACAAGGGCTTCAGCCAGGCGGTGCTGGCGGGCCTCTATCGCACCGCGCAGGTCGGTGTGGTGACGCCGCTGCATGACGGCATGAACCTCGTCGCCAAGGAATATGTCGCTGCGCAAAACCCGGCCGACCCCGGCGTGCTGGTGCTGTCGAAGTTCGCGGGCGCTGCCAATGAGCTCGAGACTGCCTTGCTCGTCAATCCGCACGACATCGACGGCATGGCGCGCGCGATCGCGGTCGCGGCCGCGATGCCGCTCACCGAGCGCAAGATGCGCTGGGACGCGATGATGAAGAAGCTGCGCGGTCACACCATCCAGCAATGGTCGGCCGATTTCGTCGCCGAGCTGGAGAAGTGCCGGACCGAGAAGGCCGCCGTCGCCCCGCTCGCCGCGCAACCGCCGCAAGCGCTGCGCTGGCTGAAGTCGGCGATCTCGGGCGTAAGGCTGATCTGAGTTTTTCTCAGTCCTATCAACTCGTCATGGCCGGGCTTGACCCGGCCATCCACGTTTTGCCAATGGCGTACGAGAACGTGGATGCCCGGGACGAGCCCGGGCATGACCGCAAACAGCGAATAGCGCCCTCAATAACAATACGAGACCCCATCCAGGATCGCGCATTGCCGCTTGTTCGGCGCGTTGGGATCGTCCATCGGCACCATGCCCTTGCCCTGGCCGACGAACACGCCGGGGCCGACATGCACAGAGCTCTTGTTGCCGATGATCACGCTCGGATGCGGCGTCGAGCTCGATCGTGTGCCGTCCGGCCAGATGATGGCATCGCCCGACAGCACCCCGCGCCGGCCGTCGTTGCAGCTGACGTCGACGCCTTGCCGGGTGCAGACCTGGGCAGCAGCGGGGACCGCGAGGGCGGAGCCGAGGCCTGATGCCAAGCCAAGGGCGAGGATGGTCTTGCGGATGGTCATGGTATCCCCCGTAGGCGTGTTGGCCGCTCCTGCGTGAATCGTCGCGCCAAACCCGCCGCGGGTTCAGCCGGCAGGCCGATCGGTGGACCCGTTACATCAGATATTGTCTTGCAACTACAACAAGTTGCGGAAAATTCACCCGATTGAGCCGCGATCCCTTGCAAAATCGGCGGCGCCCCTTCAAGAGAGGGCGCTCCGGAGAGATGGCCGAGTGGCTTAAGGCGCACGCTTGGAAAGCGTGTGTGCGGGAAACCGTACCGTGGGTTCGAATCCCACTCTCTCCGCCACCCCATCAATATCATGTCGTACTTGCAGCTGTAGACAGGCCAGAAACTCGGCCGTTTTCCTGCATTTCGGCGGGCGGAGAACGCCCAGCAGTCATCCAACAAGGGCCTGAACGAAGCCGGAGAACCGAATTTTCTCCGAATCTTTGAACCCACAAAATTGGTCCAGTACGGCATTTCTCACAAAATCAATGGCTTGGCTCCGCAGCGGTTTGGATCCCTCTCGCTCAACCGATGAGAACGAAGGACTCCCGATTCTATGCCAATCGACTTCGGAATTTGCGGGTCCGATCGGCCTTTGCGTTCCGACGGGGCGGGTGCGCGTAGGGGCACTCAACCGGCCTAGTTAAAACAGCGTCTCGCGCTTAGCGGGACTCTGGTGGAATTAGAAGCGTCCCATTGAAACTTAGCAGCTTGGTGAAAGGACTCGTACCCTTAGCCCTCGAAGTAGAATTTCGATGCTCTATCCCGTTGAGCTACGCAGCGCGATTTTGGGGGGGGGGCGACTTACGGCGCCCAGGGCAAAAGTGGGTTTATGGCCTAGGCCCACCCAAATCGCGCGCCGACCGTGGCATCCGGTCGATCTTTCACGTACAAATTGTGAAATGGGAGGGAGTGATGGGCGAACACGATCCGGAGAAGCTTAAAGCTTTTTGGGAATACTGCGAAGCCTGGAAAGGGCTCGCTAAACTGCAGATGGCAGGCAATGCCGCGGGTCTCGCCTACTGTCTGACAGCTCTGAATTCCGCATCACCTCGATACAACACGGGGGCCTTCATTACTCTCTTCGGGATCGGGTTGCTGCTTGGGGCTTTGTTCTTTTTCATCATCACTATCGTCAAAGCAGGAATGACCACGGCGATCGTTGCGCGCGAGCCACCTGGGGGCGGATTCGCCGATAAGGCAAGTCACTTCTTCGGGCTCCTTGGTCTGTGGGGATCAAGTGCCGCCTTCGTCGCGGCGATCCTGCTTTTCATCTACCGATTTTCGATAACCTAATGAACCGGTGGGCACGGCCCCAAGGTAGGTGTCTGCTTCAGCCCGTATCTGTTCGGAGAGCCCGGAGCCGAGGCTCAAGCCATCAGGGTCCTTGGAGGCGGAAGTGGTAGCCAGACGATGGTTCGATGACGAGCCTGACTTGTCGCCCTGGCTGAAGGCGCTGGAGGACGTGCGCCGCAAGCCCACTCGGGAAGGGGTGGCGCTATACCCAAGTGCAGGTCCTCATTGTCGCCATCGACCAATACGCTGCAATCGCGAGTATTTCCTGAACAAGCCGGTTTCTATCTCAGGAGCTGCAAGGGCGAAGTACCGTGAAAACCTTCGGCCCCAAAAATTGCAGTGGCAAAAGGAAAGGAACATATTGACCTGCGTCTCCAGAAAGGAGCTTCTCGCAGGTCACCTAATACAAACTCCGAAAACTCGCTCAGCGCGCGGGTCACCTGCTCCCGAGGTCAAATCCAGCGGTGGAAGGCACCGTTTCATGGCGCCGTGGTGTATAGCCGAAAGGTCAAAAGGTGTTCTCTCGTAAGACTGGGGCGTGGTCACCGGCCTTATCCGGCAGCGTTTAAGCCATGTGGACAGTTGCTTTCCAAGCTGAGCCATACAGTCGTCCTTAAGGTGCAAAGGGCCTCCGGCATAACGGAGGCCCTTCGTCATTTTGAGCATGATTCAATTGGTGGTAGTAGAAAAGGAAATGTTACGTTAGGGGGCTGGATGTTCGAGGAATGGTGGTTTGAGAGGAAGCTCGGCTCTCTTCAAAGAACCCGAGACAAGATCGAGAAGTCCTACGCCAAAAAAATGCATCAGGCGTTCAAGGGCCGTTCCTCGGTCGAGGAGAAGGACAAACTCATCGTTAGCAAGCATATGGATTTAGAGGAGTGTGACGACGACATAAACCGTCACACAACAACGTACTTACTCTCTCAAGCCCGCAAGCTGTTTGTCGAGGTGCCAGACTACGAGAGCGAGACGTTTTGGTTTGAATCCACGACGTTTGGAGGCCGATATCTCTCCCCTGCCGGCGTGACCAAGCTGAGAAACGATATCCGCGCCGAACGCAAGGCGCGGTGGGAGTTGATCCAGCCTCGCATCGCCTTGCTTGTTACGTTTGTCACGTCACTGACAGGTGTTTTGGGCGCCGTGATTGGCGTGCTTTCATTTTTGAAGAGTGCTCCTAAGCCTCCCGCTTAACATTACTCTTCAGTTTCGTGTTCGTCTTTTCCGCCAGTGACAATCGCACTGGAGGACGGTGAGCAAGCCGCGCAACAGCCGGTGCTGATGAGCGGCTTGGCCGATCTTCACGTCGCCAGCTAAATTCGTCATTCTCACATGCTGTTTTGATCTGCATCCGGGGAGGAATTCTTGGCTTTTGAACCTACGGGAGGAGATTCTGAAAATCCCTTTGGAAACGGAGATGTGCTGCGATTGCCTATTCAGATCGGCATTCCAAGGCGCCGTCCACTTACAACTAGGATGTGGGAAAAGCTATTTAGAGAAATGAATGAGGCCGCGCTCGTGACAGACCTGCGGCTCTACGAACAAGCCACCAGCTTCGATTTCGCCTTTGAGCAGGGTCGGGAGATATTACTTCGACAGACAAACCGCTTCGTTGTGACCTCTGCTCTATCGAGATTGTGGGAGGAATCCTTTTAGCAGCCGGTTGGGCCTTCAAGAAGTTCATTGAGCCAGGATGGGAAAAATCCGGTTCCAAGAAAGCCTGGGACGATGGGGTGTCAGGTATGATTGATAAGGCTGTCCCGATCTTAAAAGAACAGATCGATTATAGGATAGTGCACAAGTTGAAGCAGCTCAAGATTTCCCGGGTCTCTCTTCGTTCGCCGAATAGCGATAGAGGCTTACGCTTGTCCGATAATGTTGCTGCGGATACTGAACTAATCTACGATAAGGCGAAACAGATTGCCCATCATCCAAAAAAGGAATCTCCGCACTAGGGGGATGTTCTCAACGATTGGCGCCAGGATCTTCAACCGTGCCGCGATGAAGGGCCCTGACCGGGCGATTTGCTTTGGAGGAAGCCGTGGTCGCCAAAATAACCATCTCTGGTCTTCCAGAAGGATCGATCAAAGTCGCCAGCATGGAAGAGGCCATGGAGATCGTTCAGTCCGAGGAATTCTTCAGGGCGATAGGCGCGTTCATCTTTCGGTTTTCACAGCTCGAATACCTGATCAAGTCGACTCTAGCGTCGTATCTCAAATTAAGAGATGACCAATTCGACGTGATTGTCGGTCCGTACGACTTCGCCATGCTCTGCACTGTGGCGGAGAAGACCATCAAGCTGGACTTCGATGCCAAATATCATCCGGCCCTGAAATCATTCTTCAATCGCTGCAAGAAGCTGAATCAGGAGGTTCGGCTCGTAGTGGCCCATGGAAGTTGGACCACCGAGGGAGCCCGTTACGCAAGTAGGCAGTCTCTTGAGGCGAAAATGCATTTCGAGAAGCCGGACAAGCTTTTGAAGGCTGCTGACGAGGCAATAAAACTGATGGATGAGTGGGGCCAAATGGGTGCTGTGGCTAACACCTAGGCGGCGATCGAGAAGGCTGGCCAGAAAGCCGGATTCACGATGTAGAGCGTCTTATCCTTCCCGCGCTCTGCCCGAACCTGCAGAACCTTGATGTCGTAGTTGACGTCAAAAATGAAGTACTCGGCTTCGCCGACTTGGATGCCAAGAACGCCGTAATAAAGCAGGAATGAGGTGACCTTCTCGTGGTCGGCCGCGTCGACTTTCGCGGTCGTGAGCAGCGCATCAAGCTCGTTCCGCGGGAATGCGCGTTTGGAATCCATGAAGTGATAGAGCAGGTCCCGAGCGTTCGGAAATACCTGGGTAAGTTCTGCATCCAGCTCGGCGAGAAGGTCGGATGAATAGGCCTTCAGGCCTTTCTCTATATCGACGTCCTCGATCATCTGCCGGTTAAAGTTTGTCGCAAAGCCGCGGCAGTGGTTGAAAATCTTGAGCAGGTTGCGCGGCCGCATCAGCGACCGTTGAATGAGGTACGAGGAGGTGTCTTCGCCCTTGTAATGCGAAACACACAGCTCGTGCCAAACCGCGTGGAAATCGACTTTATTCAGATCCGCATGCATCCCGGAAACAAGCCGTAGCCGAAGCATCTCGCGCAACATATCTGGATCATTCCAATCCAGGGTGGCACGCATCTCCTTGCCGAAGTCAGGCGTGTTCCTCATCAGATGATCGTAGACATCATTGCGGACGAACACGATGCAGTGGACGACATGACCAGCTTTGCGCATCTCGCGCTCAACTTTGCGGCCGGCGTCGACAAGGCAGCGGAGGACGGTCGCATCGATGACGTCGACACCCTGGGTGCTCCAGCCCTTGTCCAGGTTGTCGAACATGACCCAGACAGCTTCCTTGCGGTGCATGTAGTTTGAGATCAGTTCCCGGAGTTGCTTGATGTCGTGCATGTAGACCAGTTCGGTGACTTCGCTGGCCGTAAGCCGTCGCGCATCTTGCGTGCCATATTGGTCCTGGTAGCGTCGCGCAAGCCGCTCCGACAAGCCGGCGAGGCGCTCCGAAAAATCCCCTTCGGGCGAGAAATTCGCCGCGTTGTAGACCCCACTGAGTTCCAGATAGGCATCGTGGATGTCTTGATTGTAGCGATGAGCCTTCTGGTCCTTTTCGAGGAGCTTGTAGGCAATCTCCAGATAGATCAGGTATTCCCAGAAGGCGATGATCAAATGCTGGCGGGCGCCTTCAGACAAAAACTCCAGGATGTCCTCTTTCATTCTGATGAGCTGGTAACCCTCAGGCTTGAGGTCGAGAACGATATTGCGCCGGTCGCCTCGCATCTTATCGCGCAGCCGGATGAATAGCGCGGTCTTTCCTGATCCTTTGCGACCTACGACGAGATTGACCTCACCACTCAAGGTGCGGTCAAACTGGTCGATCTTGAGGTAGTATTGATCCAGCGTGTTCATCTCATTCTCAGCGCGGGGATCGCCGATGCTGAGAGACTGGAGAAGGGTGGTTCGGTCGATGCCAGACGGCTCAACCTGACCGGCATACTCAACGATCTGCGGCGAAAACTCCGCGACGATCGTGTGGATGTCGGAGAGCTGGTGCCATTGCTTGACATCATCGCGGATATCGAGCGGCGCATCGAATCCAGGCGGGGTCAGGAGAAGCTTTGGCTTGCCCATTCCATCGCACAGCCCAGCAATGAACATGCACCGAATATTGTGGACTTCTGCCTCCGGTTCCGCGGTCTGCTGGAAGGGGATGAACACGCCTGATGAGGCTGCGACTTGTCGGATAGCGTCCGTTGCCGAAAGGCGGGTATCTTCCTCAGGTGTAAAGCTGCGGTAACGTCCGTAACCTGCCTTCTTGATGCGCGATACCATCACGCCGACGTCGGGCCCGCGCTTGGGCGGCTCGATCAGGTAAATCGGCGACTTGCGATCCAACGCGGTCGAGAAGGGCAGATGCGCGGTGTCGATGTGGGCCTCAAGCCGCGCTTGAAGTTCATCGAAGGTCTCGTATTCGAAGTAACCCAACGTGTCGAAGATACCGACAAGCTTGGCGATGTCGCGGTCGCCTTTTGCGCTCTTATGGCGGATCAGAAAGGCCCGCTTGCCGCGGCCAATCGCGAACCCGATTTCATAGACGACGTTGAGATTGAGATAGGTGGTGTCCGCGACGAGGAGGGGGGACTCATCGATCTTTTCGAGGATCGGCGATACGAGTGGAGAGCCCGCAACGTCGTTGAATGGCCAAGGTTCGAACGTAATCGGGATGGGGCGCGCGTTTGCCTTCCGGACAGCGCCCATTATTCCCGCCGCAAGAGCGGGATCGCGACCCGGATAGGCAACGAAAACCTGTTCACGCGCTGTCATTGGCTCCTCAGCCAAGTAAAATCAAACGGTCAATTTGGACCACGATTCGCAGGTTAACAAGCAGGTGGTTGTCGGGATTCACCTTGTTGTGTGCATAATACGGGTTGGCCAAGAAAGCATCTCGACGGGGTCGGGATAAGGAATGGCCCGACCGCCGTAGGTCGGCCTCGGACGGAGCACGAGACCTTCATCCTAGTTGGCGGGACATCATGGAGGTTATGTGCAAAGGGGGCGCATCGGACGCTGACGTGAAGGTAGCCTTGGCCATTCCTCCGGCACAGATGATGATCAATGAACATGCAGGTGCGCTACCGGGGATTTCGGAGCAGACGCCTGGAGGATAAGGCAGGGCAGGCGGGCGTTGTTCTTGCCTGAGTGAGTGAAGTTCAACTCGCCGACCTACATCTTCGCGATGCCCAACAGGTTTCAGGGTTACCGGCGCAATCCCGCTTCGCCTGTTTCACCGCGAACACAGTCAACCGAGACCCGAGAACAAGGTCCAAATCTACATGCTCGACAACCGGCGTTGATCGTTGGACGCTGTGAGTACCAACGGAAGGATAAATATTTGAAGCTATAGATCATCTTCAAACGGAGTGAGGCTGCGAGCTCGACGGATAGTAAAATTTACACCAATGGTGTCGGTTGGCTAACTGATAAGCTTTGGTCGCAAAGCTTATCAGTCGGCAAAATTCCATAACATTCGATGTGCGAATCCGAGCGCGCGCAAACCGCTTCCAGCTTGGAATGGGGTTTAGCGGCTTCCCGCGTTCCGGGCCGCTGACCTGATCAGAACTTGCTGCTCATCCCATTCCGCGGGGATGGATTTCAACAACTGCGCCAGCTCAAGCCCGCCAGGCTGCAGGCCGTTCAGGATGGCTTCGGTGATGGCCGGCGATAGCAACGTCAGCCGAAGCACGCGGCAAAGATAGGACTCGTTGATCTTCTCAGCTTTGGCGAGGTCGCGCACCGAGCTAAAGAGGTTCGATTCGAGCATAGAGCGCCAACGATGGGCCCGCACCACGGCTTTGATCAGCGTGTTGTCGACCTGCGGCTTCGCAGGCGCCCAAGCTTCCACATTTGCGGGCGTGACCACGCGCTTGCGCCCACCCGATCGCCGGAATGAGATCGGGATGCTCACGACCATAGATCGGCCGTCCCGGCTGAGCTTCGGTCGACCAACAGGTCCAAGGGTAAGGGTGGTCGGTCGGTTCATTCGGCAGCCTGCTGGATGGGAGGCTGCAATTCGGAGGAGAGCGAAGTCAGGCCCTGGACCTTCAATGTGATGTCCATCCGCTCGGCATGCATGTCGATGCGCTCGACGAGTAGTGCGACGATCCGTGCTTGTTCGGCCGGAAACAGCTCGTCCCAGATCTCATCAAAGCCGAGCAGGGCGCTCCGCACCTCCGCTTCGCTAACATCCGCGGATTGTTTGCGGAGAGCTCGCCAGGTCTGAACGATGACTTCAGGTGTTTGCAGCAACTGTCGAACTTGATCGATGATGATGCGCTCTAATTCGGCGGCGGGCACCAACTTGACGGGACAGTCTGATCTGCCCTGCTTCATCGCGGTCTGGCTGATGTAGTAGCGATAAAGCCGGCCAGACTTCCGGGTGTGAGTTGGCGACATTGCCGCGCCGTCGGGCCCGAACAACAGACCTTTCAGCAGGGCGGGGGTTTGCGCCCTGCTATTGTTGGCACGCTTCCGCGGGCTTTCCTTGAGGATAGCGTGGACCTGATCCCAGAGCTTGCGATCGATGATCGCTTCGTGCTCGCCTGGATACGCGGTGCCCTTATGAACGGCCTCGCCAAGATAGACCCGGTTGTGAAGGATCTTGTACAGCACTCCCTTGTCCAGGAGGTGTCCGTATCGCGTTCGTTCGTTGGCCGCGACGAGCTCGCGAGCCAGCAGGGTTGCAGACTTAAGCTGCACGAAGCGACGGAAAATGGCCCTAACCCGCTCGGCATCGACCTCGTGAATGAGCAATTTGCGGTCGCGAACTTCATAACCGAGCGGCGTCCAGCCGCCCATCCATTTGCCACGCTTGCGAGAGGCCGCGACTTTGTCACGGATTCGCTCGCCGATCAGCTCGCGCTCGAACTGAGCGAACGTCACTAGGATGTTCAGCGCCATGCGGCCCATCGCATCCTTGGTGTTGAAGGATTGCGTGACTGAGACGAATGTCACGCCATGACGTTCGAACAGTTCTACGAGATTAAGGAAGTCGAGCATTGACCGCGAAAGTCGGTCAATCTTGTAGACGACAATGACATCTACCTTGCCGGCCTGGACAGCAGCAACGAGCCGCTTCAAGGCAGGCCGTTCGAGGGTGCCACCCGAGAAGCCGCCATCATCGTAGCGATCGGAAACAGCGGTCCAGCCCTCCGCCCGTTGGCTCACGATGTAAGCCTCACAGGACTCCCTTTGGGCGTCGAGAGAGTTGAAGTCCATGTCCAGGCCTTCTTCGCTCGACTTGCGGGTATACACCGCACAGCGGACTTTACGGACGCCTGGGCGGCCTTGGGCTGCGCTCTCGAAGGAGTTGGCGAATAAGGAGGCTCGGCCCTTTTGCGACTTGCGGGAGCTCATTTGCCAATCGAATTTTTCAAGCCGAAGAAAACCCAGCCATTCCAATTCGTGCCGGTGATCTGACGGGCGACCGAGGACAGGGACTTGTAGGGGCGGCCGAGATACTCAAAGTCGTCATGCCGGACGGTGACGCAGTGCTCCACGCCCTCCCATTCGCGAATCAGCTTGGTCCCGGCGACCGGGCGCAGAGGCGGCCGGGCCTTGCGGTCTGCCGGCTTCTGGTCGGCATATTGCTTGGCCATGGCCTTAAGCCGCTCGGTGGTCTCCCGGCTCAGGCCGCCATAGGCCAATTCCTGAATGCGGTAGGCGAGCCGGCTCTCCAGAAAACGGCGGTTATAGGCAGGGGGCTCTGTATCGAAAAGCTCGCGCCAGCGGGCCTTTAGAACGGGGGCGGAGGCGCCCTTCAGGGCCGCCAACTGCGACAAAACGCTCTCTTTCACGGGCTAACATCCTGGGCTTTGCGAGCGACATCACCCCCAGATCGTCCGCCACAGTCGAGCAGAGATTTTGCGTCACCGCTCAATTTATGACTGGACTTCCGCTCCAAAAGACGCAGGAGGCCCGCGGCGAGGAGGGCAGCCAGCTCTGGTAGGGTGTCATCGTCTTGAGTAGTCATGCGCCGTTACTGGGCGCAGTCCTCTCGACGGTCCAACGGTTTCATATGAAACGGTAGAAGCCGGCATTGCATCGCAATTGGGCGTATTCGAAGAGGCGTGCTTCTCTGGGGAATAGCCCTTGGCCCGATCTTTCGCTCGATCCTTGGTGGGTCAAAACTGATTGACTGATTCGGAGCCTGCCAATGCTGTTCGAAAAACCAGATGCTCGAAAACGTGAGCAAACGGAAGCCCAAGGTACGTCAAACTCTCTGAATGGGCTGACACTTGCCGAGGGATTTCGCAAGCACGTGCTGGAGGACGAAGAAGTCGCCGACCTTGGTCGGAAGGTCTGGCGGACCAATTCGGCGGTGTTTTCAGAAGGGCAGTTTCCAGGCCCCTTCGTTGACTTCCACTGGCCTCTGCAAGCCACCGCGGAAACCATCGCCCACGCTTTCGTTCGTCAACCCATCGTCTTCTTGGGTGACCCGTTGCCGAGCCCTTCCGATCAAGAGGTTGCCGCTTCCCGCAGGCTCGCTGAACGAATCGATTCGTTTACATGCCTCCTTGCGCGCCGCGATCTCATCGCCATCGGCACGGTGGCAGCTACTGGCTTGGAGGCTCCAATCGGGAGGGGCCAGTGGACGCGATCGGACCTCCTGATAGACGTTCAGAATAGCGCCGTTTGCGAGATGCGGAATCATCGTCCTGTGCCTGTATGGACAGGAGTCTGGCTTCAGCTCCCAGACCAGCAGGCAGTGATCAGTGAAAGGGCCGTCGCGGAACTAAGTCCCGAGCCGACGAGGGCACGAAAGCAGATCCAGACCAAAGAGAGATCCCGTCGCGAATGCCTAGATTGGCTGTCCGCCATAATGTCCGATCGAACAATCGAGCCGATGTCCAATGATCAGCTCTGGAGCGAGGCCGAAATCAGGTGGCGAGGAACGCTCAGCGCGCGAGAGTTTGTAAGATGCCGGGCGAACGCTCTGAGTAGCTTGAGCGAAGAGCAGCGATACCTATGGGAACGTCCAGGGCCCCGGCGTAAGCGATCGTAGTTCGATTCACCGCACTTCGAGATCGCGTCGGCTATTTTCAGGGCTCCAACGTAGCCAGTCTTACTGCATCGGAAACAATGCGGTATCGACATGGCCCTCGAGAATACACGAAAAGACCTTGACGCCCTACTGAGAGAACAGGAGGCGGCAGACCTCCTGTGTTTGTCCATCCGCACGCTCCAGTCTTGGCGTATTCGCGCTGCCGGCCCACCGTTCGTTCAAGTCGGGCGAGCTATTCGCTATCGGAGGCGTGATCTCCTCGCTTGGATTGATGCCAACACTTGCGGCGGTTCGGTGGAGGCTAGGCTGTGAAGAGCGAACGCCAAACGCCGCCTGACGCAGCCGAAGAGCCGCGAGAATATTCCGTTTACTTTGGTCGAGAGCGACTCGGTCGATATATCCAAGTAGACAAGATAATCGAGGCATTCGATAGAGATGACCGCCTTCTAGGGACCTTTCGAAAGGAGTCGGAAGCGCGTGAGGCCATTTACGCGGAAGCGGATGATTGCTCATGAGTTGGCAGGCTACAGCTTGGGCGATCAAACAATTTACCGGCTCTACAAGGCGTAAAGCCCTGCTTTTGGCTCTGGCCAACTACGCTGATCCGAATGGAGTATGCTGGCCTTCTCAAGAGCGTCTCGCCAAGGATACGGAACAGTCTATTGATTCGATTCAGCGGCATTCAATCGCGCTCGAGAAAGCCAACCTGATCGAGCGTGTCATTATGCCCAAACGTCGCGGTCACTACGCTGGGTACCGCTACCGGCTCGCTCTCACAAATCTCGGTTCGGCCGGCGAACATGAGACCAGCAAGCTGCGGCCCGGCCATGCCGCAAAACAACGGCGAACCGCACCGCACGGCTTGCGGTATAAACCTTCATTAGAACCTTTATACGAACCTTCAGATGCAAGGGCTCCGGCCGAGGCCAGACTAAGGGCTTTCCAGGCGCAATTGGAGCCGCTGGAGGTTGTTCAGAATCGCATTGCTCAGCGGATCGGCTCTGATGGCTGGCTTATTCTTGGCGATATGAACGATCACCAGCGGTCCTACCTCTCGAAGCTAGAGCGTCAGGGCTTGTTGGACGATAAGACGCTTGGCGAGGCGGTGCTTGCTGCCCGCTGCGTTGCCCGCAAGTGAATTCACGGTCCGCGGTGGGGGGTGGTCAAAAGCTTAGGAGCTCCGATGCAGGACCGGTCTTCCTGGTTCGCACGCAAAAAGTTCAGAAATAAATACAAAAAGCCACTGGGATCTAAAGTCGGAGTCATTTCCCGCAAGCGGACGCTTTTTAGGCGGGTAGATGGGCGTAGCATTTGACCGAGGCGCCGATTAAGGCCGTTGAGGTGCAAAGATTGCGGCTTTCAGGCCTGGGAGCTGCGGGAACCAAAAACTCTCGGCCGAACTTAAACGAACACAGGACACGATCCTGCGATTTGAAGCATTACAACCCTATCGCCCAGGCAGCTATTTGGAAGGACGGCGGCCTTGGCAATTTGGAACGACGTTAGAGCGCCAGGTGCGCGAAGGTCGGGTGTACGCCAGCCTTCTCCCCGCAGGCGGGATAGACAAGCTCTTCAAACCAAGAGAGTCTAGTGTTTGGGTTTCTGAAGGCTAGCAGGCAGCGAAAGAAGATCCGCCAGGACCGGATTTATCTTGAGGCAAGAGCACGACGTTTTCTCAAGGCCTACTTGGCCGCAGATTCCGTGCGAAAGCAGCGCTTCTACGAAGCAGTCGAAGGCGCATCAGCCGCTTGTCATCCGGGGATCGCAGACTCGACAGCTGAAGATGCCCAGATCGCTGAGTCGACCGCCGCGGCTGCACTCAAGGTGGTCGTAACGCGGGACGAGCGTGGAGCCGACGCGGGCGATAGTACTGCCGGCTTTATTACGGATGCCTATGCCACCGTCGCCATTGCATATCGTCGCGCCGCCGGGGCTTACGTCATGGAGACAGATTTGCAAAAGCTGGGGACCGCAGCGGTACACTTGCTCACGATGGCAACGTCATATCTGACGGCCAATCCTCCAGAGGGAGAACAACAGCCTCACCGATGAGGTGAGCCTCGGCTGCTCTCTGAATGTGGAGCAAAAGGGGGTGGGGGGTGATCGAATCCTCCGAAGCCCGTACTCCGGTGTTCACGCCGCGGCCCACGTCATGTCGGTTCGCTAGTAGCGAAGTGCTTGTCTCTCGGGTCGTAACCGACTTGATGGCAGGGACGGATCTCAAGTTCTCCGAGCGCGGATTCTACGAACCGAAGGGCCTGCCTGGCAGTTTGCGGACAGCAGATGATTTGACTGGCCTCCAAATTAGCGAAAGTCGAAGCGCACATTGCAGCGGTTCCATTTTGGACCATTGCAGACCTGCCCCAACTGCGCCTAGTCTAGGCAAGTTTTTGACGGGCAATCGGCTGCCCTCACCATTCGAACAATTGTTTGATCACTGACGTAACTGAGGATTATCCGTGGTAGACGTTCAGGTGGAGCGCCGGCTAGCGGCAATTTTGGCGGCTGACGTCGCCGGCTATTCACGGCTGATGGGCGAAGATGAGGAAGGCACGCTTGCTGGATTGAAAGCGCATCGCCGAGAGCTCGTTGATCACAAACTCAAATCCCATCGAGGGCGCCTGATCAAGACAACCGGCGACGGCATGTTGGTCGAGTTTTCAAGCGCCGTCGAAGCTGTGAAATGTGCGGTCGAAGTTCAACGCGGAATGGTCGACAGGAACGCAAACGTACCTCAGGCCCGGCGTATTGAATTCCGGGTTGGGATCAACGTCGGCGACATCATTGAGGACGAGGGTGACATATTTGGGGATGGCGTCAACGTAGCTGCCCGACTTGAAGGCATCGCGATGCGCGGTGGAATATGCATCTCTCGCCAAGTCCTTGACCAGATCGATGGCAAGCTTAACTTCCCTTTGCGCGAGTTAGGCCGGCAGAATCTAAAGAACATCGCGCGGCCAATCGAAGTCTATGCGATTGACCTGAACGAGGAAGGATCGCCCGCAACGCGAGTTCTGTCGGCAGCCAACCTCAAACAGGAAATTCGCTATTGCAGAGCCACGGATGGTGTGCGGTTAGCCTATGCTAAAGTGGGTACAGGACCTGGTCTGTTGAAATCGGCGCATTGGCTTGGCCATCTCGAATATGACTGGGATTTTCCGCTCCAGCGCGATTTCCTACTTGGACTTGCTTCGTCATTTACCCTCGTAAGGTACGATGCGCGTGGCAACGGTCTGTCTGACTGGGATGTCGGAGAGCTCTCCCTTGATGCCTGGGTCAAGGACATGGAGAGCGTAGCCGACGCGGCCGGTCTCGACAGGTTTCCGCTGCTCGGGTTTTCGCAGGGCTGCGCGGTTTCGATCGCATTTGCAGCGCGGCATCCCGAACGCGTCTCGCACCTAGTTCTTTACGGTGGATTCGCCGTTGGTGCGAACAAAAACCCTAACTTCTCGGCCGCTGATCGAGAACGGTTTGCTGCAATGAAAACTCTGATGAAGCTAGGGTGGGGCTCGGATGACCCGACCTTCCGACAACTGTTCACCGCCTCCATGTTGCCGGATGCCACGAGGGAGCAGGTAGACGCCTTCAATGAGCTTCAACGTCTCAGCGCCTCAGCCGAATGCGCAGTGCGATATCTTGAAACGGTATCCGACTTTGATGTTCGTCCTCTGCTCAAGCATGTGAAGGCCCCAACCCTTGTCATGCATGTCCGCGATGACCGCAGAGTACCCATCGCATCCGGGCGCGACTTGGCCGCGGAAATTCCCGGCGCGAGGTTTGTCGCACTCCCGGGGAAAAACCACATGCTGCTATCGCAGGACCCTGGCGCGCCAATGTTTCAGGACGAATTGCGTCGATTTCTCCTTTAACGTCCGATGTGTCCGCTGTAACGCTTAATCCTGCGCAACGAACCGCACCTCGATTGAGCCAGATGAACGGAAGGGGCAACTGGTCGTATTGCTTCTCATTGCTACTCGGCTCGATCGGGCACTGGCCGAGTTCTTCCATAACCTATCATTTGCGAATGATGCCCGCTGCTCGGGCCAGAGCAGACTTGCCTGCGCTAACAGTCGATGCCCGCTTCTGACCGAAGCAGACCAGGACCATGCTTCAGCCCAACCTGATCCAAGTTATGCTAAGCTAATCTCGCTTCCGATCCAAAATTTCGCGGACCTTCAGTGCCAATCTGGCCTGGGTGACGGGCTTTTCCAGAAGATCGACGCCCTCATCAAGCCGTCCATGGTGCACGACTGCGTTGCGCGAATAGCCAGTCATGTAAAGAACCCTGAGATGTGGTCTAATCTCCTGTGCGCGTCTTCCCAACTCACGTCCGTTGATGCCGGGCATGACGACGTCGGTTAGCAGGAGATCAACTTGCTGATTTTCTTGCAACATAATCGTCAAAGCTGCCTGTGCGCTGTCGGCGGACAGAACTCGATAATTCAGATCTCGTAGCACGTCCGAAACGTACCCCCTAAGATCGGCATCATCTTCAACGACGAGTATGGCCTCTACCGAAGCACCTTCCGATATGAATTCGTTATCATCGTCGGGAGCGGGCTGCGGATTATTTCCGGCATAGCGAGGGAAATACATCCTGATGCTAGTGCCTTCTCCCACTTCGCTGTAAATCTTAACATGGCCGCCTGACTGTTTCACGAAGCCATAAACTTGGCTCAGTCCAAGGCCGGTCCCCTGGCCGGCTTCCTTGGTTGTGAAAAATGGCTCGAATGCGTGCTCTAGAATTTCCGGCGTCATACCAAATCCCGTATCACTCACAGAGATGGCGACATACTGTCCGACGACGAGCTCGGGGTTGGCGCGCGAGTAGTCTTCATCGGCAGAGACGTTTGTTGCCTCTATGGTCAGCTTTCCGCCGTTTGGCATCGCATCACGCGCATTGATCGCCAGATTGACTATAGTCGATTCCAGATGGTTGAGGTCAGCTTCAATCTGCCAAAGACCGGCGCCACCAACGGTCTGCACTTCAATGCGTTCGCCCAACGTGCGCTGCAGAAAGTCCTGCAGGCCACCAACGAAGCTATTGAGGTTGATCGGTTTCGGGTCGAGCGCCTGGCGGCGGGAGAAGGCGAGCAATCGACTGGTCAGCGCCGCGGCCCTTTGAGCGCCACGCTTCGCGTTCGCCAGCGCGCGTTGGAGGTTCGGCCCTCCGAGATTGCGGCTGCTTCGCTCCGCGTTCTCGAGATTGCCGAGGACGATCATGAGCAGATTGTTAAAGTCGTGAGCGATGCCGCCGCTCAGCTGTCCGATCGCTTCGAGCTTTTGCGAGGCGGCCAACTGGTCCTGGACACGCTGAAGCTCATCCTGAGACTGCTTTCGCTCGGTGAGATCGCGCGTCACCTTTGCAAAGCCGATAATAGCACCGCTGTCGTCCGTGATCCGGTCGATAACAACCGACGCCCAGAAGCGCGTGCCGTCCTTTCGTAGGCGCCAGCCCTCAGCTTCGAAACGGCCTTTCTCGGCGGCTTCGGCCAACGCCCTTTTCGGCAATTCGCTTTCAAGATCCTCGGGTGTGTAGAATGTGCTGAAATGACGACCAATGATCTCCTCCGGCCGATATCCTTTGATGCGCTCGGCACCGGGGTTCCAGGTCGCGACATGACCTGAGGGGTCCAGCTGGAAAATGGCGTAATCGACGACGGCTTCGACGAGCCGGCGATAACGTCGTTCGCTTTCCAGGAGGTCGTTATGGGCTTGCTGTCGCTCCGTGATGTCGCGCGTGACCTTCGCAAACCCGATCAGCCCGCCGTCTTCAGCACGTATGGCGTCAAGGACGACGAGAGCCCAGAAGCGACTGCCGTCTTTCCTGATCCGCCACCCCTCGGAAGCAAAGCGCCCAGTCGCTGCAGCCGTTTCCAAGGCCTTTCGCGGCAAGTCCTTTGCTCGATCTTCAGGCGTGTAAAAGGCCGAGAAAGACTTCCCTATGATCTCATCGGCGACATAACCCTTGAGGCGCTCCGCACCCTTGTTCCACCTTCTGACCACGCCATCGGCGTCGAGCATGAAGATGGCATAGTCGATGATGGCATTGATTAGCAGGTCGAGGCTCGGGGAGCTCGGGGCAGCAACTGTTTTCATGTCAAATGGAACTCGGAAGACGGGTCAACTCAATTGTTGGCCGTTGGAAATGTTCCTAGAACATTTCCAATGCCCGTTTTCGAGCCGTTTTAAACGAATTCGCGCGCCCACCGATGATCCAAGCACACTCCACAGGCGTATCTCGGGTGGAGGCTTTCAATGGAACCTGACAATATTCTCCGATTTCCGTATCCGGTCCACGACTTGTCGCCAGAGGAGTTCGCCTCCCATCTGGAAAGCCTCACTGCGGATCTGGAGGCTGAACTTTCAAGTGGGGGAGACGGGTATTGCGAGCATCTGGAACGTATTGAGAAAGCAAGCATGCTGCTGAAAAATATCTGCCTTCTTGTGTCTAGGGGGAGCGACAGGAAGCGTGCCATCGAGACGTTCGAGCGGGTCATGCTTTCAACAGCCGAATTGCGCTCAAATCTTCGGAATGCACGTAGTCAGGACCCAGTCCTGTAGGTGTTCATTTGGGGGACATCGTGGTTCTCCGAAGGAGAACACGTGTCGCATGTTATTGTTGGCTGCGCGATTTACGGGCATCGAACTCCATCACCTGCAACGATTAATCAGGGGTGGGTGGCTGAGAGACGAGCGCTCCCGCCTGTCAATGAGGACACGGACAATGGAAGTGGCAGAGCACACGATTTCCGATCGCGTTCCTCGGTGCGACGATTGCCGGATACCGACAAGGCTTCGGGCGAGCATCTTTGACCCGCGCAAAGACAGCTACGTCAAAGTCTACGATTGCTCGACTTTGCAAACGACTCTACTGGAAAGAGTGAGACGGTCTCAGTTGACGGCCTCATTCATGAGCCTGCGGTGACTTCTGCTGCTGGCCCTTTACCGACACCTCGCGAACGCTCTCGCTGAGGGCCGCCTATGACCCATTGCGGATCCGCCGCCACGTTCGATCACGCGCTCATCGCGAGGACTTCTTCACGTGATCGCGCTCGCGCTCGACCTCTTCGGCGTCCTTCTCGTCGACATTCATTAGCGAGTCCTTTGCGCCCTCATGGACCTTCAGGAGTTCGTCGAGCTTGGCGTGAAGGGCCTGGGTGTCGCGATGCTCGGCGCGCTGGATGAACAGCGTCATCGCCCATGTCGCCAGCGTCGCCACCGAATGCCAGTCGAGGTGGCCGAACGCCATCCAGGCGATCACGTAAGCGAGGAAGACGAGGAAGGCGGCCGGCCGCGCGGTTGCAGTTCCGAGCCAGGTTAGCCATTCGCGTGGGGCGGCATAGGACATGGCGGCCTAACGCCGGCTGGTCCGCGGTGTTCCTGGCGGCCGGCAGCCAACGAAGCTGAGCGGCCTCTCACCAGTCTCGACTGACTACGCTCGGGGCGTTTGATATCGGCTGTTGGGCCCGTCTGCGAAGTTGCGGCCGCGCCGGTCGCAGGCTCATCGCAGTAGAACGGACCAAATATGCTCGACCTGAGTTTTTGGCATTTTGACCCGTAGCAGAACCAGCCGCTCGCCTCAGCGCCTTACGACGGGCAATGTGACCTCGAACGTCGAGCCCCGAGGCCCTGATTGGGCAAGAATCAGGCGGCCCTCATACCTCTCGATGATGGTACGGCAGATCGCTAACCCCAATCCCATTCCTGTCGGCTTGGTGGTGAAGAATGGATCAAAGACTCGGTCCTGGTCCTGCGGAGCAACTCCGGCGCCGGTATCCTGGATGGACAGCACGATGGCCCCGTTTCGCGCGACCCGCGTACCGATGTTCAATCGGCGGCCGTCGCGTGGCGTGGATGCCATCGCGTCGATGGCGTTCTTGAGCAAGTTCAGAATGACCTGCTGCAACTGGATCGGATCGGCATTGACCAAGGGCGGTTCGACCAGAAACTCCGTCTCGACGGCCACCTCGTTGAACTGCAATTCGTGCCGCAAAAGCCGCAGCACCTGTCCTGTAACGCTCTCGATGCTGATCATCGCAGGCTTGTCGGTCGCATCCTTGAACAGCCTGCGAATGCTTACGATGGTCTCCTTGACCTTGAGCCCGGCCTCTCCGATGTCTCTCACGATCGCACGGACCTCTTCCAGCCGGGGACGTTGCGCTTCCAGCTCCCGCTCAGCGGTTTCTACATTTAGCGTGATGGATCCCAACGGCGAATTGATCTCATGAGCAATCGCGGCCGTTGCTGCATCGATGCTCACGAAGCGGTTCGCGCGCTCGCGGCGCTGCATCACCAGGGCACTCGCCAGCCGCGAATAGAGCACCGTCATTTCCGTGACCAACACGGATAGCAGCAGACAGCTTGCGACCAGGGCAAATCCACGAGCGGTGTACCACCCTACGGAAAATCGAGCCGAACCTACGTAGGCCGCCACCAAAAAGTTGGGAATTGCCGCGAACAATGTCACCATCAGCCAGAGATCGAGCACCGTGCGCCGGCGGAAGAAAAGCACCAGGAGGACGGTACACCCCAATATTGTGAGGCCGATGTTGAACTGATTGCTGAGTCGCGTCTGCAGCATGAGACCGGTGGTAAAGAACTGCGGCAGATGCTCGACCTGATCTATCACCAGCCATGACAACAGTGCGATCGTCCCCATCACACATACAAGCGTGATCGCGATGCTGGCCGTTCTCGCGTCTGGCGATGGGTTGCCTTTGTCTTTGAGCAGCGCATAACCGAGAATGCTCAGGGGAAACATGGTGTACCAAAGCACGAAAAACCAGGCCGGTGTGTTGTAGACGTCACCGATAAGCCCGTTGGGTGCATAGCTGCCTGGAAAACTCAA
This sequence comes from Bradyrhizobium sp. 62B, assembly GCF_030272265.2. Taxonomy (NCBI): domain Bacteria; kingdom Pseudomonadati; phylum Pseudomonadota; class Alphaproteobacteria; order Hyphomicrobiales; family Nitrobacteraceae; genus Bradyrhizobium; species Bradyrhizobium sp. 62B. The sequence continues at coordinate 567,713 of NZ_CP092841.2, forward strand.
TGTCTGCAGAAAGGCAAACGAGCCGGCGAATATGTATCCGCTCGCCATGAGCAACAAGGCGCGATGCGGCTGCACCCAATATTGAGCGAACAGGAGGGTTGCAGTCAGCAGATCGGCTACGCTCATGACCGTTTGAACGACGGGGAGAAAACTGTCGATCCGACCAACTTGTACGCTCGCGGAGGGCGCGACAAACACCCAGACCATCAGCATGGCGGCCACGACACTAACAGCCACCGCTCGGTGTCGCGGCGTATAAGGCATCAAAGCGACCACCAGCGGCAGCTCGTGGTCTGCAGCAATGGCAAGTTGGTGTGGCTTTGCGTTCACGTCCGGCCTCTCCTGACGGAGGTTCGCAGCATATCGGGCGCTTTGATAGGTGACCAAATGTCTAAGAACGCCAGGAAGTACCGGTCCGCGCCGTCTTCCGACGCGGGCGTTTCTCAAGCCGCCACGTTTGCAATGAAGCGATCAACGGAGGCGCGGAGCTGCGCGGCCTGATGGGAGAGGTCGTGCGCGGTGGAGAGGACGAGGTCAGCCGAGCGATTGGCGTTATCCGTTGCCTCCGCCGTCCCGGCGATGCTGCGCGCAACCAAGGCTGTGCCGGTCGCGGCTTGGCCGATGTTTCGCGAGATCTCGCCGGCAGCAGCATTCTGCTGATCGACAGCGGCCGCGATGCGGCCGGTGAACCTATCGATGTCCCCAATGATGTTCGCGATTGCGCCGACATTGTCGACGGCCTGGCGCGTGGCCGACTGGACGTCAGTGATCTGCGAGGAAATCTCCTCGGTCGCTCGCGCCGTCTGGGTCGCGAGGGCCTTCACCTCGGAGGCTACCACGGCAAAGCCCCGGCCCGCTTCGCCGGCCCGTGCCGCCTCGATCGTGGCGTTGAGGGCAAGTAGATTGGTCTGCCCCGCGATGGTGCGAATGAACCCGACGACTTCGTCGATCTGTTGGGCAGCACTAGCCAATCTGCCGATGGTCTGATTGGCGGCTTCCGCCATGGAAGAAGCGCGCTGTACAATGGCCGTCGCGTCCGACAATTGCGAGGTGATCGCCTGAACGGACTCGCCGAGCTGGGTAGCTGCGCTGGCGACCGTTTGCACGCTGGTCGAGGTCTCCTGCGCAGTGGAGGCGGCCTGGCTTGATTGTGTTCCGGCAGTGCGCGCGGTTGAGGCGAGGTTCTGGGCCGTATCTGTCAGCTCTCCCGTCATGCGATCGGTGTTGCTCAGCACCATCCCAAAGGCGGAGCGGAAAGCATCGATCTCGGATTCGAGGCGCTGACGGCGGCTCGTCTGTTGGGCACTGCTTTGGTCCTTGGCTGCAAGCAACGCGAGATCATCGTCGGCGCGAGCCTTGAGACTGGTTTGCATGACAGCAAGGGACTTCAAGAGGCGGCCGAGTTCGTCGCGACGGCGCACCGAGATGTCGTCCGTGAGATTGCCGGCCGCGACGCGCTCGGCGACGCGCACAGCGGCCGAAATCGGCCGGCTCATCGAATAGGAGAATGCCAGTGCGATGATCAGCCCGACTGCCACGGTGCCCAACGCGACCGAAAGCATCGTCGTGCGGGCCTGCTCTACCGCGGCCTCTGCGGCCGTGCGATAATCATAGCCGTAAGCGGCGACAAGTTCGACCAGATCGTCGATCGACGCAATCAATCTGTCGCCCTTTTGAGCGAGCAGAAAGCTGGTCGGGATTTCGTTTACCCCTCCGGGAGACGGCTTGAGGATCTTCAGCGCGGCATTCGACCAGTCCTTGAGCTCGCTCTCGACTTTCTCGCGCGCGGCCGCGACGGAAGGCGACGGGGCTCGCTCGCGCACCACGCCGAGATCGTCGAAGCTGCTGCGCACCAGCTTCTCGAACTTGTCAACCATGGCGCTCGAGGCGCCTGCAACGAGGCTCCGTTGCAGTGTCAGGCGCGCCTCGTGCAACGCGGCATGTGCCGAACGAGCGTGATTGATGCCCATGAGGGGGCCGTCATAGAGCCGCACCACCGTATCGCCGGCGCTGCCGATGGCCCGAATCCCGTAGAACGCGATTGCGCAGGCAAGCAGGACCACGACACTAAAAGCACCGAATATCTTGTAGCGAATCGACATCATGAATCTCCGGTGCCGGGCCGTGCCTAGTCGTTCACCTTGACCATCATCTTCATGCGCGGGTGTATTGCGCAGATGACCTGCACATCGCCGGCTTCCTTGAAGGTGACATCGGTCGACGTTCCCGGCGTTTGCGAGCCGAGGTTGAATTCGTTGCCTTTGCTGGCCGACATGATGTTGTGCGGCACGGTATCGTCATTGAAGAACGTGACGGCACTGCCCTTCTTCACCGAAATGGTTTCGGACGAGAAGACGCGACCTCGCTGATGGATCACTTCGGTTGCTGCATAGGCGCCCACCGAGAGACCGCAGACGATGACTCCAGTGAACAGGGCGAGCGTGCGCATGGGATATCCTTGTGTGATTTGTTAGCGAGGAAGGACGGGCACGGCCGTGGGGCCGAGTTCGCTGGTCAATGTCCTGAGGAATGCGACAAGGTCTGCCTTTTCCTGGGCCGTCAGATCGAGCGGCCGCATCAGATCCGACCGGCTCGGCCGATCGACCCCGCCATGATCGTAGTGATCGATGACCTGCTCGAGCGTCGCCAGGGAGCCGTCATGCATATAGGGGCTTCGCCGGCTGATCTCGCGCAGGCCTGGAGTCTTGAAGGCGTGCTGCATCTTGATGACGCCGGGCACGAATTCGCCGCGGCCGACATCCTTGCTGGGCAGGCCAATGTCCTGGAAGCCCTCGTTGGTGAAGTTCCAGCCTTCGTGACAGGCGGCGCATTGCGCCTTGCCATTGAACACCTCGAAGCCACGCTTGGCTTCTGCAGAGATCGCCTTCTCGTCGCCCTCGATCCAGGCATCAAACGGTGCGCGCTCGGAGACCACCGTGCGCTCGTAAGTGGCGATCGCCTTGGCCAGCGTCGTGGCCTTCATGCCTTCGCCGGGGAACGCCGTCTCGAACATGGGCTTGTATTCGGGTATTGTTCCCAGGCGCTCCATCAGCTGGTCGAGCTTCATGTTCATCTCGCCAGGTGACTGGATAGGTCCCAGCGCCTGCTCTTCGAGGGTCGGCAGTCGCCCGTCCCACATGAAGATCGCGCTCCAGGCGGCATTGATGATGGTCGGCGAATGACGGCCGAGATTCGCCATGCCATGCCCCACGCCGACGGCAAGACCATCGCCCCAGCCGAAGCCGGGGCTATGGCAGCTCGCACAGGACTGCGCGGACGTGACCGAAAGGCGCGTGTCGAAATAGAGCTTCTTGCCCAGCGCTGCCTTCTCGGGCGTGTAGGAGTTTTCCTTCGGAAACGGAATCGTCGAAGGTCGGCGATATTGCGCCTTCAACGCGTCCAAACCGCTAGGAGCGTTTTGGGTGATTTCGACCTTGCGGCTCTCGCCGACGACGGCAGCGCCGAAGCCGATCGTGCTGAAACCCAGGAGACATGAACCTGCGGATGCGATCGCCGCTGCGAGGAGCGCCGCAGAGTAGAAGCCGGACTTCGACATGCAATATCCCTGGAGATGCCATTTGCGACATCGAAAAAGCTTCGGCGTGATGAACACTTGATCACGATGCTTAAATTGCGGGCAAATCGTTAAATTATGTTTTCTCAACCACTGTCCATCTCAAAACTATTCGGAAGATCAGCAATCTGGGCGTGCGGGAAAAATTGGCAACAACCATAGAAGTGCCCTCCCACTGTGGCAGCCTCGATCTGTTCCCGAGCGCTCATTTAAAGTGAGCTATCCTACATTCAGATGCTACGTCCGCTTATGATGCTGTGGACGGCACCCCCACTGGCACGAGAGTGCCACGGTATGGGCGCCGCTTTTGAGGCTCCCACGATTCGGAGGAGCAGCCTATGCAGTCAATTTCGACGATCGGTCTGGATATTGCGAAGTCGGTCTTTCAAGTGCACGGCGTTCGATGCAGCCGGGCAAGTGGTCATACGGCGTCAGCTCAAGCGCCGTTTCGTGCTTTCCTTCTTTGCGAAGTTGCCGCCGTGCCTGGTGGGGATCGAGGCTTGCGCATCATCCCATTATTGGTCCCGTGAGTTGCAGGCGTTGGGACATACGGTGCGGTTGATGCCTCCGGCCTATGTGAAGCCGTACGTCAAGCGGCAAAAGAACGACAGCACCGGAGGCCATTTGTGAAGCGGTCACGAGACCCAACATGCGGTTCGTGCCGACCAAGACGGTCAAGCAACAGAGCTGTCTGATGCTTCATCGAGCGCGCCAACTCTTCATCCGCCAGCAGACTGCCGTCATCAATTCAATCCGCGCCTATCTTGCCGAGCTCGGGATTGTCGCCCCGGCCGGGCGCCGGGGCGTCGAGCAGTTGCTGGAAGTAGTCGCCGGTACAGCTGACCGCCGGCTCCCGGTGAAGGCCCGCGCGTGTCTTGAGGCTCTCGGCAGTCAGTTGCGGGCGCTGAAGGCCCAAATCCTGGAGTTCGACAGGCGCATTGTCGCCTGGCATCGATCGAGCGCGACGAGCAAACGGCTGGACGCGATCCCTGGTGTCGGTCCGGCGCTGGCAACGGCGCTGGTCGCGAGCGTTGCTGATGCCAGGGCGTTCCGATAGGTCGGGACTTCTCGGCCTGGGTTGGCCTCGTGCCGAAGCAGAACTCAAGCGGAGGCAAGGACAAGCTTGGCAGTATCAGCAAGCAGGGCGATCGCTATTTGCGCAGCCTGTTCACGGCCGGCGCACTCGGCGTGATCCGCTATGCCAAGATCCATGGAACGGGGCATCGGCCTTGGCTCACCGCATTGCTGGCGCGGCGAGCTACCAAGGTCGCTGCCATCGCGCTCGCCAACAAACTCGCCAGGATAGCCTGGGCGATGATGGCGAGGAACGAACGCTACAAGGAACCCGCCGCTCTCATGGCGTAAACGAGATTACGCCGGACATGCCGTCGGCGTGACCTAACGGTTGGAAGGGCGAACAGCACTTAATGCAGCGCCGGTCGATCCGGCGATCAGGACAACCCACACGGGCCACGGCATCTTCGAATGCGTGCTTTTGATCGGGACCTGATCCGCGGAGGGCATTATGGCCGGCGGTCACGTGAACCGCGCAAACTGGCCGAACACATGGCCGCTCCGACCAACGCCGCAAAGTGAAGATTCTCCTTGCCAACCCGGAGCCGTCCACACATGGCCCATCTCAGAGCCCGCATTGAATTTGCGAATGGCTCCGTTTGAGTAAGTTACTCAAAGAATAATTACTTCGCGCTTCGTATCAAAAGATACAGAACCCAACTCGGGGATGTATCATTATTCCTTCATCACGGACCGGACCTTGGCTTTTATCCGTGACGAGAACGCCGATTGCGCTCCCGCCTTCCTCCGATGGAAAGGAGCGCGTTATGACGATCATTCGTCGGCGTCGTTTCAAACAAACAAAGTCACTTAAAGAACGGCTTCTCGAAGAGGCTCACAAGCTTTTGGAGGAGGCTAGGTTGCTGCCACACGGATCGGTGCGCGACGAGGCATTAAGAAGAGCGAGGCAAGCAGAGACAGCCGCTCACATGGACGATTGGCTTAGCTCGCCCGGCCTACAGCCGCCGAAAAAGGACGATTTCCCGGGGGCGAGGTAAGGCCGCCTTAGTTCGCCGCCTCTTCATTTATTATGCCCTTACCTCCGCGTGTGGCCGATGGCTGCCTCGCGGCTAGCCGACAGGCGGGAGCACAAAACTCTCAGTTCCCGACGCCCAGGTATCGCAGTCGGCAATAACACTAACTAATCATATTTCGAATTCGCGGTCTGCTATTGGGAGACCCCGCAACGTAAAATTCCTCTATCTGTCGGGAGCCGACATGCCGCCCTTGGAGCATTCGTTGCTGAGGAAGGGCGCTCCGGCTTGGCGACCGAAAGTGCGTTGTAAGTCTCATCAGCATTGTCGGGCGGCCGGCATCGCGCGGCCTCCGTACCAGGTCCAGCTCGCTCTCTTGGGTTTCTTGTCACCTCCTGGTCGACCGATATTCCAAGGCGAGGAATTGTGCGCTGCGACGTCAGTCCGAATTCGGTGGAACTGCTATCGCGCCTGGCGTCCCCTTCATTGTCGTGCATACTCAAGAAGCCCGGCCGAGAAGCGTTAAACAAGAGCCGGACGTTTTGGGAGGACAAGGATGCGTAGTGATTACGTGAAGTTCGCTTGTTCGGTCGCCATCGCGGCGGCAACTCTTTTGACTCTCTCTGCCGCTGCCAATGCGCAGAAAAAGTACGATCCCGGAGCAAATGATACGGAGATCAAAGTCGGCAACATCATGCCGTACTCAGGTCCAGCGTCGGCTTACGCCACCATCGGCAAAACAGAGTCGGCTTACTTCAACAAAATCAACTCTGAAGGCGGTATCAACGGCCGGAAGATCAACTTCATCTCTTATGACGACACCTACAGCCCACCGAAGACGGTGGAACAGGCTCGCAAGTTAGTAGAGAGCGATGAGGTGTTGCTGATCTTTAACCCCCTTGGAACGCCAGGCAACACAGCAATTCAGAAGTACATGAATTCGAAGAAGGTCCCTCAGCTATTCGTCTCGACAGGCGCTGCCAAGTGGAATGATCCTAAGAACTTTCCTTGGACGATGGGGTGGCAACCAAGTTATCAAGTCGAGGCTCGCATATATGGCAAATACATCCTCCAAAACTACCCGGGGAAGACGATTGGGGTTCTCTACCAGAACGACGACTTCGGGAAGGATTACGTCGTTGGGTTGAAGGATGGGCTCGGTGATCAAGCGGGAAAGCTCATCGTCGTGGAGGCGCCCTACGAAACGAGTTCGCCAACGGTCGATTCTCAGATCGTTCAAATCAAAGGCTCAAACCCGGATATCTTCGTAAACATCGCAACTCCGAAGTTTGCTGCTCAGGCCATTAAGAAAGTCGCCGAACTAAACTGGCATCCAGTGCAGTTCTTGACCAACGTTTCTGGCTCTATTGGAGGTGTCATCAAGCCAGCCGGCTACGAGGCAAGCCAGGGGATTCTTTCGACAGCTTACTTGAAGGATCCGAAGGACGCCGAGTGGAAAACGGACCCTGCGATGAACGAGTGGCGAGCGTTCATGACCAAGTGGTATCCTGAAGGTGATCTTGACGACTCAGCTACCGTATTTGGCTATGGGGTCGCAAAGGGGTTAGAACAGGTACTACGGCAGTGCGGCGACAACCTCACTCGTGAGAATGTAATGAAGCAGGCCGCCAGCCTCGATTTTGAGATTGGGATCTATCTACCTGGCACTCGGATCAAGACCGGGCCCAACGACTTCGCTCCCATCGAACAGCTTCAAATGATGCGCTTCAAAGGTGAGAGCTGGGAGCGATTCGGTCCCATCATGAGCGGAGAGCGCGGCTCTTAAAACAGTGCAACGTGGCTCGCATCCGCTCCAAGCCGTGGATGCGAGCCATTAAGTTCTGTGCCCATTCGAAATGTGGAACCCATTTCCTTGATAGATCTAGGTTTGCCGGACAGACTCTCGGCGCAGCGGTTGGAACCAAAAACACACTGGCATCGGCAAGAAAACATGACTAAGGAGATATTTTGAAGTCTGCGGCTACTGGAGAGGCCTATTAAGCGATGAAGCAGCGGAAAGATGCAGCCCTCCGATGGCTGTGGTTTTCGCTGGCGGCCTCAATCATTGCTCCGGCTCTCGTGTTCGCATATGCGGCTTACTCCGCTTACCACGATGCGTTTGAACTGGCAGACGAGCGTATCGAACGCAGTTTGGAGGTATCAGCGGAGCAGGCTCTTCGCGTGTTTCGCTCGATCAACGTAACGCTGGACAGTATTGACCAGATCACTCGCGGCAAGACTGACTCGACGATCAAGGATTCTGGCGCTGAGCTAAGTGAGCGCCTGAAGCAGTTCGCGCATACCTTTCCAGACATCAGTTCAATTTGGGTGCTCGACCGAGATGGCGATGCATTACTCTCGTCTCTATTTTTTCCAGTCCCGCCTGCCTTCAACGCGCCAGAGCGAGCTCACCTAAAAGCAGAGCTGGCTCAAAGCGACGAAGCATACATTGGACGCGTGGTCAGTATCTCTCTGACGGGTGCAATCCTATTTCCGGTTAGCAAACGACGGCACGATAGCTCAGGTACTTTCAACGGCTACACGCTGATCTCTGTCTTACCGTCGGCTTTTGAAAATCTCTATGCAACGCTGCGCGGCAAATCGAGCGCAAGTTTTGCCCTGATTCGAGACGACGGTGCTGTTCTCGCCCGTCACCCCCTCGCGGCTCGTCCTGGCATCGTATTGGATCCGTCGAGCGGATTTGGCCAGCTGATCAAGAGTAGTCCGGAGGGGGGAAGATATACGACGGTATCGAACGTAGACGGACTAGAACGCCGCTTTGCAGTTAGAAAGCTTGTGGGACTGCCGGTGTATGTTTCTTCCAGCATGGAGACGTCCGAGATAAGAAGCGCCTGGCTCCGGCAAGTAGGTGGGTATCTGGCCATCGGCGCACCCGCCCTCGCACTGGTCTGCTTCTTCATCTTTCTCACCGCCCGTAGCACAGCCGCGTTTTATGCAGAGGTAGAACGTCGTGAAACTCTGGAGCAGGAGATGCGTCGCTCGCAGCGGATTGAAGCCGTCGGTCAGCTCACCGGCGGCATCGCGCATGACTTCAACAATTTGCTGACGATCATCATTGGCAATTTGCAGATGGCGATCCGCAGGGTTCCCGACGAAAAGCCTAGAGCGTTGCTCGAGAACGCTCAAAGGGGCGCGTTGAGAGCAGCCGAGCTCACTAAGCGTCTTTTGGCGTTCTCTCGGAAGCAAGCTCTCGACCCAAAGCCGGTCGATCTGAACAGACTTGTTCGAAATATGACGGACATGCTGGCTCGAACGCTTGGCGAGACGATCTCAATTGAAACAAACCTCACGCCTGATCTGTGGGAGGCGCAGGCTGACCTAACTGAGCTTGAATCTGCCGTGTTGAATTTGGCGCTCAACGCCCGAGACGCGATGCCGAATGGAGGCACACTCACACTCAAAACGGCAAACGCGTCCTTGGACGAGCGATTCTCCGCATCTTCTGATCAACTGAACTCCACGCAATACGTGGCCGTTTCAATCAAAGACACAGGAATAGGTATGGCCCCGGAAGTGGCAGACAAAGCTTTCGAGCCGTTCTTTACAACCAAACCGCCCGGAATGGGGACCGGCCTCGGTTTGAGCCAGGTCTACGGCTTCGTCAAGCAGAGCGATGGTGACGTTAGAATAAACTCAGCACCGGGTGCAGGCACGACAGTCACGATCTATCTCCCGCGACGAAAGGATGTCAGTGAACCAGCGCGCAAAGAGCGGGCAATCGGGGGCGTTCCCCGCGGGCATGGTGAACGTGTGCTGGTCACAGAGGACGATGAAGGCGTGCGGCAGTTTGTGGCAGGCACACTGGTCGAGCTAGGCTATGAAGTCATGCAGGCGCAAAATGGTGACGCAGCACTTAATGTGCTTGCCACAAGCTCGGTGGACCTACTCCTGACCGACGTCGTGATGCCGGGCATGAACGGGCGCACTCTAGCTGACGAAGCGCAGCGTCGGCGGCCTGGTCTGAAGGTGCTTTACATGACTGGCTACTCTCGCGACGCCATCGTTCATCAGGGTAGGCTCGATCGTGGCGTTTCTCTCATCCAAAAGCCGTTTACGCAAAGCGACCTCGCCGAGAGGGTGCGGAGCGTTTTGACGGCAGTTGAAACAGGAGAGGGAAGGCCGACCTAGGTCCGTTCACCTTGGGACACAATGGCGAATTGTGGGTCTACGAACTTGGGATGGGTGCTTAGTAAGCCAGCCTCGCTGAGGCTACTCAAGCCAGAAGTGGGTCTTTGGCCTGCTTCTTCCATAACTATGAATACGCGAATCGCCGCCGCGATTCGATGTTCAAACCGCTCCTTTGTTCGCATTATGTGACGCGGTGGCTCATTGAACAGCCCGTTCCTCGCTCGTTTGTCCGCCCATCCATTGAGGTGCCAAAAGAGCGGCGCAGCCCAACGCCATAGTATCGACCCGATGTCAGTTGACGAGGAAACGCGGCCTGGCGCGATCATTCGTCGAGCTAGGCATCGATCTTCGATTTGAGAACAGCGCAAGTGAATACGAGCTCCGCTGCAAAAATAAACGTAGCCGACAGAGGTATCATCGCGGTCACCGACGGGCTGCCTTGGTTAATCCTGACGGAGTTCGGATCGTTCATATTGAGCCGGAATGGCTTAACGCCCGCGCCGATGTTTTCAAAATCGCCTGACGTCGTCCGCATACTCCCCAGGTTCTGCGTCGTCCTTATCGCCGGTTGCAATGATCTGCAGGACCCCATCCGCAAGCGGCCTCTGTAGAGACTTAGCTTCCGCCCAAGGCTTCGGGGCCATGGGCCGTTCCTGGCTGAATCAGGCCAAGTCGTACGACGGCCAATAGCCATCCTCCTCATGGCGATAAGCGACGAACTCGTGAAGGAATAACTTCATAACAAGCACCGTGCAGTGACCACTCTGATTGAGAGATCGTTCGCGAACTTCACCGCGCGGGTTCTACCGGACAAATTGTCGGCGAGGGGCCGGTCGGTCCTCAAGTGTTTCTGCAGGGATCCGCCGGCTAAAGACGCCCAGGGGTGTGAGCGTAAATTCGCTCTGAGTGGCTGAAGATCTCGAACGCCTCTCCGCGCGCGATACCGACGACCGCGATGCCGGTTGCTTCCGCCGTCCGGATGGCAAGCGCGGTCGGCGCTGACATGCCGACGACGATTCCCGCGCCGATCGCTGCGGCCTTCTGCACCATCTCTACCGATATCCGACTAGTGAGGATGATGGCGCCAGCGCACCCGGCTATTCCCTCGACGGCGAGTGCGCCAGCGAGCTTGTCGAGCGCGTTATGCCGACCGACGTCCTCGCGAACCACCATGGACCTGCTGCCCGGCTGGAAAAAACCCGCCGCATGGGTGGCGTGGGTCGCGTGGTTGAGGGTTTGTAGCTCCGTGAGAGCTGCGATCGCTGCACCGATCTGTTGAGGCGCGAGGCAGGCGAGGTGCTCGACGGGCCGAACGATCCGGCCGGCTTCGCGCAAACTGTCGATGCCGCAAAGGCCGCAGCCGGTGGGTCCCACGAGCAGCCGCCGTCGCTCCTTCAGGCGCCGTCCGGCGTCCGGTCGCAGCCATAGCCGAAGTTCGATGCCGTCGGGACCCGGGACGACGGAGAGTTCCTCGATCTCGCCAATGTCCCCGATAATTCCTTCCGTAAGGCTGAAGCCTCGGGCCAAATCCGTCAAATCGGCGGGAGTCGCCATCAGCACTGCCGCGGTGGTCCCGTCATAGACGAGTGCTACCGGGCACTCCTCCGCTACGATGCGCGCATCCTGCGCACCGCTCGACGTCAGCCTTGGCATCGCGACCGAGGCGGGGGGCGTAGACGCGCTATCGCATACGTCGAGTTGAGAGCCGTGCATGGATGCGTCCTAGGATCGAGTCATGACGCGCGAGCCAAGGCAAGGTTCCGAACGCTTAGGAACTTGCGATGACATCTCGGGTTTTTGGGTGCAGGGCGCTAGGTGTGGTTTGCGATCGAAGGATGCGTCATGCGGCAAAAGGCAAAAGTCGAGAAAAACGATTCTCCCGCCGGTGGCTGGGGCTCTCTCAACGCCGTGGCTCACATCCTAACGCAGGAAGAGGTCGCGATCCTCGGCAGCGAGATCCTGCTGAAACAGAACAAGCCAGATGGGTTCATGTGCGTGAGCTGCTCCTGGGCCAAGCCGGCCAAGCCGCGGCCGTTCGAGTTCTGCGAGAACGGCGCCAAGGCGACTGCCTGGGAAGTGACCAACAAGACTGTGACGCCGGAGTTCTTTGCGCAACATTCGCTGGTTGAACTGCGAACCTGGTCGGATCATCAACTGGAGGAGCAGGGCCGCCTGACCACGCCGATGCGTTACGATAGGGCCAGCGACAAATACCTGTCGGTCGCTTGGGACGAGGCCTTCCGGGATATCGGCGCCGAGTTGAACCGACTCGATCCACGCTCGGTCGTCATGTACACGTCCGGACGCGCGTCGCTCGAAACGAGCTACATGTATCAATTGTTCGGCCGCATGTACGGGACCAACAATTTTCCCGACAGCTCCAACATGTGTCACGAGAGTACCTCGGTGGCGTTGCCCGAGGTGATCGGAGTTCCGGTCGGCACGGTGCTGCTGGAGGATTTCGACGTGACCGATTGCATCTTCTTTTTCGGGCACAACACCACCACCAATGCGCCGCGCATGCTGCATCCGTTGCAGGAGGCGGCGCAGCGCGGCGTGCCGATCGTGACCTTCAATCCCCTGCGCGAGCGTGGCCTGGAGCGCTTCGTCAACCCGCAAAATCCGCTGCAGATGATCGCCGGCGGCACGCGCATCAGCTCGCAATATTATCAGGTGCGGGTTGGCGGCGACGCCGCCGCCATCACTGGGATTTGCAAATGGGTGATCGAGACTGACGACCTCGCCCGCGACAATGGAACTGCGCGGGTCCTCGATGTCGCGTTCATTCAGGACCACACGGTGGGCTTCGAGGAGTTCGCTGCGTTCTGCCGGGCACAGGATTGGGATGAAATCGAGCGCGCCTCAGGGCTTTCGCGCATGGCGCTGCGCGAGGCCGCAAACACCTACATGGCGGCCAACGCCGTGATCGCCAATTACGGCATGGGCATCACCCAGCACAAGCACGGCGTCGAGACGGCGAAGATGATCATCAACCTGCTGCTGCTCCGCGGCAATATCGGCAAGCCCGGCGCGGGGATTTCGCCGATCCGCGGGCACTCCAACGTCCAGGGCCAGCGCACGGTCGGCATCTCCGAGAAGACCAAGCTGGTGCCGCTCGACAAGCTCGCCGAGCTCTATGATTTCGAGCCTCCGCGGTGGGAAGGGGTGTCCACCGTCGATGCATGCGAAGGAATCCTGAAAGGCAGCATTCGCGGCTTCGTCGGTCTCGGTGGCAATTTTCTGCGCGCTGTCCCGGAGCGGTCATTGATGGAGCCCGCATGGTCCGGCCTGCGCCTCTCCGTGCAGATCGCGACCAAGCTCAACCGCACCCACCTCGTGCCGGGCGAGGTCAGCTATCTCCTGCCATGCCTGGGCCGGATCGAGATCGACCGGCAGGATAGCGGCGAGCAGGCCGTGTCGATGGAGGATTCCACCGCCTGCATCCACGGCTCCCGCGGCCAGCGCAAGCCTGTGGCCGAACACCTTCTGTCCGAGCCGGCGATCGTCGCCGCGCTCGCGAAGGCGACGTTGAAGCCAAATCCGAAGGTCGATTGGGATGCATGGGTCGGCGATTATTCGAAAGTTCGGGACGCAATCGAGCGCACCTATCCCGACCAGTTCAAGGACTTCAACAAGCGCATGTTCGAGCCCGGCGGATTTCCGCGGCCGCTTGCGGCCCGCGAACGGAAGTGGAAGACGCCGAATGGCAAGGCGAACTTCACCGTGCCAAAATCGGCCTTTGCGCCGCCGCGCGAGAGCGACGGCATCTACGAGCTGATGACGATGCGTGCCGACGGACAGTTCAACACCACGATCTACAGTGAGGACGATCGCTTCCGCGGCATCAAGGGCGGCCGTTACGTTGTTTTCATGAATCCTGTCGACATGGAGGATGACGGGCTGAAATTGGGAGATACTGTCACCCTGGTGACGGAGGCGGGAGATGGCGTCGAGCGCAGCTTGAGCGAACTTCAGGTCGTTCCCTATGGCATCCCGCGCAGGAGCATCGCGGGCTATTACCCGGAGTGCAACGTGCTCATTCCGCTCTGGCATTACGCGGAGGGCAGCAAGGTGCCGGCGGCGAAATCCGTTCCGGTGCGTCTGTTCAAGGACGTTCCTCCCGAGATGATCGACGGGGAAGAGGCTGTGATTTCGGCGTCGTGACACGCCATTTGTAGCGACTACGTGGTCAGGGTTGGAGGACGATGAGAGACAGCGCCTCGGGAATTGCGCAAATCAGGGACGCCGTTCACTTGTGCATCGACATGCAGAACATTTTCGCTCCCGGGGGGCTGTGGGCGACGCCTTGGATGGAGCTTGTCCTGCCGACAATCATCTCGATTGTCGAGCGATGCCAGGCGAGAACCATCTTCACGCGTTTCGTCACGCCGGAGAAGCCTGAGGATCGGCCCGGACAATGGCAGAGCTACTTCCGGCGTTGGCATCAGGCGACCCGCAGGCATCTTACGCCATCCGCTCTCGAACTCGTGCCGGTCCTGAGCCGGTTCGTGCCGCCGGCTGCCGTCATCGACAAGCCGGCCTATTCCGCATTCAGCAATCCCGGCCTTGCGCGCCTGCTGGTCGAGAAGAACGTCGGCACCATCGTGGTTTCGGGCGCCGAGACGGACGTCTGCGTTCTGTCGACGGTCATGAGCGCGGTCGATCTCGGATTCCGTATCGTGATCGTGGAAGACGCATTGTGCAGTTCTTCCGATGTCGGTCACGACGCGCTCATGACGATGTATCGCACTCGCTTTCATGGCCAGGTGGATCTGGTGACCGCGGAAGAGCTGACGGAGTTTTGGCGGGAGTAGGATGGGATGCGCGGGCGCCACTGGCTGATATTGGCAATCCTCGCCGGCTGCGCCGCAATGGCTGCCGCGTGGTTGGTGAGCGCCCCGCAGCGCGTGACCGCGGCGGAAGCGCAGATCGTATCCGAGACGGAAGGCGATCCCGAGCGCGGCAAGCTCGTGTTTGCGGCCGGAGATTGCGCCTCCTGCCACGCCTCGCCGGGCCAGTCCGATCGCTTGCGTCTCGGGGGCGGAATAGCTCTGGCATCGCCCTACGGAACGTTTCGCGCGCCGAATATCTCGCCCGACCGGATTGACGGCATCGGAAACTGGACCGCCGAGGATCTCGCCAACGCCCTGCTGCGCGGCGTGTCTCCCGACGGGAGGCACTATTACCCTGTCTTTCCCTACGTCAGCTTCACGCATATGCGCCCTGAGGAGGTGCGGGATCTCTTGGCCTATCTGCGCACGCTGCCGGCGGTGAAGGGGCGTCCGCCAGACCATGAGATCAATCCGATATTCCGCATTCGGCGCTTCGTGGGGTTCTGGAAGATGCTGTACTTCAAGCCGGGCCCCATCGTGCCAGACCCGGCGGGGGATGAGAAATGGAATCGCGGCCGCTATCTGGTCGAGGCGTTAGCCCATTGCGCGGAATGCCATTCCTCGCGCGACATGCTGGGCGGGATCAGGCCGAGCACGCGGTATGCCGGTGGCCAGGATCCTGTTGGCACCGGTTTCTATCCCAACATTACGGCTGCGCGCCTCGGCAACTGGTCGGAGGCGCAATTGGCGGCGATGCTGAAAACGGGAATCACGCCAAATCACGGCCGCGTCGGCTCGTCCATGGCCGACGTCGTCACCAATCTGGCCATGCTGCCGGACAGCGACCGAGAAGCGATTGCCGCCTTCGTCAAATCATTGCCGTCGCGACCGACGCCGAGTCCTTAAGCAGGCTTCATTGCGCGTAAAGATAGGCCGCGACGTCGCGCGCCTCGGCTTCCGTGATGCCGGTTGCCGGCATCGCGGAGCGGGGCGAGAATGCCTGTGGCTTCACTATCCATTGAACCAGATTGTCCGGCGTGTTGCTCGCAACGCCGGCAACGTAGACCCGGCCGCGGAGGCCGTCGAGCGAGCCACCGACCTTTCCGTCGCCTCCGGGAATGCCTGAGATGGTGTGGCAGCCCGCACAGCCATAGCGGCGGATCAAGTCCGGGGCGCGGGCCGGATCGCCCCCGGACATGGCGCGGGCGATCGCTTCATTTTGCTGGCGTTCGCTGCGCGCGAAGCCTGTCACGACGGCCGCGGCGACCAGGAGGCTCGCGGTCGCCACGGCGAGGGACGCCCACCTAGAGTGCGTGAAGCGCATCCGCTCGCTCCCTGGATTGACCCGCCCTCCGGATCCACAGCGCGATCAGCGCGAGCGCGGCGCCCGCATAGATCGTTCCGGCCGGGACCCACATGATGATGCCGGCCAATTGCTGGTCCTCGAGTGGAGTCAAACCCCAGGCCGCCGCAGCGTCGGCGTGTTGCTGATAGAGGAGGCGAGGGGCCAGTGCCATCAACGCCCCGAGGATACTGGTGTGGAGCATGGTGACGAACACATGCCAGGCGGCGCTGCCAGTGTCGCTGCGGCGGAAAACCGCCCACCAGAACAGGATGGCGGTCAGGAAGAAGCTCAGATGCTGCAGCCGGTGCAGGAGGATGTTATCGACAGCCGCATCGAACAGCGACGGCGCGTGCCAGGCCCAGATCGCGATCCCATGCAGCAGAGTCGCGGTGCGGCCCGCGCTCAGCAGGGACCACAGCCGCGTCGAGAGCGGATGCCGCATCGCGCTGCCAACCGCCAGCCTCAGCCGTCGCGGCAGGCTCCAAAGCAGAGCTCCCACCGGACGTGCAATCACCAGCAGGGGCGCTGCCACGGCCATCAGAATCTCGTGCTCGATCATGTGGAAGGAGAGGAGGCGCTCCCCCAGCCAGTGCAGCGGCGACACCAGCGCGCCAGCCAACGTCAGCCAGCCTGCAGCGCAAACGACATAATGCCATAGGCGTTTGCGGCCCTTCGCCGCCAGCACCAGCCCGCCGATGCCGTACATGAGGGCAAACGCCGCCAGCGGCACGACGATCCACGGATCGAACGTCCAGCTCGGTGCCGCAGCCTCGGGCGCTACCCCATGCGCATGGATCGCAGGCGGCACCGACCAGGCAATGATGGCGAGGGCTATTTTTCGCATCCGGTCAACACCAATGCCGCGACGCCCTGCATCAGCATGGCGAAGGTGAAGATGCCGGCGGAGAGCGCACTGACAATCCCGCCGAAATGGGCATTGCTCTGCTCGGCGGCTCCGCCACCGACGCGGCGTGGAGACCACCAGGAATTGAGGCCCGACGCCGACGTGAACACCGCACCGACGAACGAGATGATGGCGGAGGAGTGCAGCTGCGAGCGGCAGTCAGCATAGGGCAGGATCTGCCCGAGCTGCATGTTCACGGCCCAGATCAACGGGGCGAACCACAGACCCGCCCAGACCGAGAGATGGGTGAAGCGGTTTGACGTGTTCATAGCCGTGCCAGCCAATAGATGCAGCCATAGATCGGAAGCCAGGTCGCGACGACAAAGTTCCAATACATGGCGTTGTCCTGGACGTCGCCAAATCTCCGCCGGTTCGGGCCGTGACGCGTGAACATCAGCACTGCCAGCACCAGCGTGTCGACGAGATCGGTGATGATGTGGGTGGTATGGAGGCCGAGCAGTATCCACACCACGGAGCCGTAGGCATTGCTGTCCCAGCTGACCTTGAGAGCCGGGAATTCGAAGATGCGAATGATCAGGGGGACGATGCCAAAAATTGACATGACCACCATCCCGATCTGCACTTTGCGCAAATCCTGCTGCTCGGCCCAGCGCGAGATCAGGAGGTTCGGCACGAGGCTGATCCCGAGGATCAATGTCACCAGCGTGCCGGGAAGCAGGTCTGGAGGCGGCGCGTTGATCGGCCAGACCGTGGCCAGGCTCATGAGATAGAGATAGACGGCGATGGTGAGGGCGAAGCCGGTGCCTTCGATCAGCATGAAGGCCGCCGTCCCCCACCAGGTGACGCTCGCGGTGCCCATGCCGTGCAGCGGCAATCGGCCGAGGTCGAGCACGATCTTCTCTCTCATGACTCGTCCTCCGGGGTGCCCTTGGGCCAGAACCAGCCGATCAGCGCGACAGCGATCGGAATGGAGCCCCAGACGACGGCCCAGGGCGAGAAGATCGACCAAATCAGCATGACCGTGGTCGCGACCGCCGCCAGCAGCGGCCAGATCGAGTTCCGCGGCGAGGCCTCGCGCGCCTGCGGCGAGGCGGCCGCGAGACTGGTCACGATCAGCTCGCGACGATCGGTGCGCAATCCGTCGGCGACGGGCAGGGTGTCGCGGTCGACCCACAATGGATGCAGACTCCCGACGACCGGGATCATCGGGAAATTGTAGCTGGGGGGCGGGGACGTCGTTGCCCATTCCAGCGTCGGCGCATCCCAGGGATTGTCCGGCGCAACCTCGCCAAAGCGTGCGCTCCGGAGGACATTGATGAAGAACAGCAGGAAGCCGATCGTGAGGACGACAGAGCTCAGGCTGACGAACACGTTGAGGCCGTGCCAGGGCACGTCGGGCTGGTAGGTGTAAACCCGGCGCGGCATGCCTTCGAGCCCGAGGATGTGCATTGGAAAGAAGGTGGCATTGAAGCCGACAATGATGAGCCAGAACGACCAGTGCCCAAGAGTTTCGCTCATCATGCGTCCGGTCAGCTTTGGAAACCAGTAGTGGATGGCGCCGAGCAAGGGAAACACCGCGCCACCGATCAGCACGTAATGGAAATGGGCGACGACGAAATAGGTATCGTGCACCTGAGTATCGAATGGGACCGACGCGACCATCACTCCAGTCAACCCGCCGATGACGAAGGTCACGATGAAGCCGATGATGAACAGCAGGGGCGTCTTGAACACCGGCCTGCCGTCCCACAGCGTGGCCAGCCAGCAGAACATCTGGATGCCGGCAGGGATCGCGATTGCCATGCTGGATGCCGTGAAGAAGCTGTCGCCGAGCCGCGGCAGCCCCGCCACGAACATGTGGTGCACCCACAGCCCAAAGGCGAGGATGCCGGTCGCGATCAGCGCCATCACCAGCCCAAGATAGCCGAAGGCGGGCCGTCGCGCGAATGGCTCGATCATGGTCGAGACCATGCCGGCAGCGGGCAGGAAGATGATGTAGACCTCGGGATGGCCGAAGAACCAGAACAGATGCTGCCAGAGCAACACGTCGCCGCCTTCGGCCGGATTGTAGAAATGCGTGCCGACGAGACGGTCGAGAATAAGCCCGGTGCTAGCGATCATGATGGCCGGCATGGCCATGATCACCAGGAACGACGTCACCAGCATAGCCCAGACGAACAGCGGGATGCGGTCAAGCGTCATGCCGGGTGCCCGCTGCTTGAAGATGGTGACCACCAGCTCCACCGCGATGGCGAGGGCCGAGAGCTCGGTGAAGGTGATCATCTGCGCCCAGATGTCGGCGCGCTTGCCGGCGCCGTATTGTGGGCCTGACAGCGGCACATAGGCAAACCAGCCGACGTCGGGCCCCATGTCGAGCGCGAACGCGGTCCACAGCAGCGCGCCGCCGGCGAGATAGATCCAGAAGGAGAAGGCGTTCAGGCGCGGGAACGCGATGTTGCGGGTGCCGACCATCAGCGGCACTAGATAGATCGCCACGGCCTCCATCACGGGCACGGCGAACAGGAACATCATGTTCGCGCCGTGCATCGTGAAGATCTGGTTGTAGCGGTCGGGACCGATCAGCCGTGCCTCCGGCTGGGCGAGCTGGAGGCGCATCAGAGCTGCCAGCACACCGCCGAGCGCCAGAAACACGAAGGCCGTGAAGATGTAGCGGCGGCCGATGATCTTGTGGTCGACGGTCGTGAGCGCGCCCCAGAATCCGGAGGGGGTCTTCCAGGTTTCCGCCAACGCGCTGGTCAGCCGCGTGGCCTTGATGTCGGTGTCGCGCGTATCGGGCGCCGTCGCGGGGCGGTTCATTTCAGGCTCGCCAGATAGGCGGACACCGCGCGCAGCTCGTCGGGCGTCAGCGGCACCAAAGGCATGTTGTTGCCCGGCTTGATGGTCTGCGGGTCGGCGATCCAGGCCGCGAGCGAGCCGCGTGTGGTCTCGAACAGGCCCGATGCGATGGTGTGGCGGCTGCCGACATGGGTGAGATCGGGTCCCGTGGTGCCGGCCGCCGCAGTGCCTCGAACGGTATGGCAGGCTGCGCACGGCTTGGTCAGGAACGTCTGCAATCCGGCCGCGGCTTCCTCGTCAGCGGGTGTCGTCGCCGCCTGCCGCTGGGCTGCTGCCCATCGATCGAAATCCTCTTGCGGTTCGGCGATCACCAGCAGCGCCATATGAGCATGCTGCATGCCGCAGAACTCGGCGCATTGGCCGCGATAGACGCCGGCGCGTTCGGCGCGGATGGTGAGCTCGTTCGGTCGGCCAGGAACGAGATCCTGCTTTCCGGCGAGACTCGGGACCCAGAACGAGTGGATCACGTCGAGACCTTCGAGCTGGAGGCGTACGTTGCGGCCGACAGGAACGTGAATCTCATTGGCGGTCTCGAACCGCCGGGACGGATCGGGGCCGACATATTCGAGGCCCCACCACCACTGCAGGCCCCGCACCCGGATCGTGAGGTCGTCCTGACCGGCCACATTGAGCGCGCGGGTCGCAATGAAGCTCAACACGGTGAAGGTGCTGATGATCAGAATGGTGGCGACAACGGCGCCAGTGACCGCCATGGTCATGCGTCGCTCGCGCGCCGGTTCGGGAGAGGTCGAGTGCCCTTCGCGATTGCGCCACAACGCCGCGATCAGCGCGACCATCACCAACATCCAGACCACTGAGCAGACCGTGACGATCAGGATGATCAGATGTTTCAGGCTGATCGCCGCGCTGCCATGGACATCGAGCGCGGATTGCCAATTGCCGCCGCAGCCGGCCAGGGGGACGGCGAGCATGGCGCTCAAACCGGCTTTGCTGGCGGCGCGGATCACGGTGTCGGTCCCTGGTCCGGATGCACGGGCGAGGGGCCCTCGTCGAACCGCAGCTTGGCCGGCGCGCGATTTTCGGCAGGCCGCGTCTGCTTCTCGTCGTTGCGGCTCGGTGCGGCGGTCTTGCCTTCGTAGGAGCCGATGGTCTGGACATAGCCGGCGAGCTGCCAGATCTGATCCGTCGTCATCTTGTCGGCGAACGCGGGCATGCCATGCGGCCGCCCGTCCCGGATCGAGGCGAAGATGGAGACCAACTCGGGGCCGTAATACCACCAGCCGTCGAGAAAGGCGGGGCCGCTGCCTCCTTGGCCGTCGCCGTGGCAGCTCTTGCAGCCGAACCAGCTATAGAGCCGCTTGCCCTGGCTCAGATTGTACGCATTGGTCTCGTAGGGTTTGCCGAGCTTGAGATAGACCTCCGGCGGCGCGCCGCCGATGCGGTTCGGCATCAGAGCGATCTTGTCGAGCGCATCGGCAACGGGCGGGTCGAGCCGCAACTGCCGCTCTTCCCGCTGGCATCCCGCCAAAGCGGCTGCAAGACCAAGGAGAACGCCGGCCATCCGTTGCATCTGTTCGCGTGAATTGAGGGACTGGAAGCGTAAATCGACTCGCCGAACCATGGTTCCTAGTTCGCTAATTGGCGTTGTCGCCGAGCACGTTGCGGACGGGGATGACGACCGCCGAAAACGCCGCTCGCGTCGTGCATCTCGCCTGCTGGGCATGGCGAATGGCAGGCGCCATGAAGGGCAGGCGCGCGTCTCCGTGACTACGCCCCATCTGGTCGACCATGCTGACCGCACCGGCATGGTGGTGCTTACCCATCGCCTCGACGGACGCCGCGTCGCCGCTAACCCCGGCGCCACAAGGGGCTGTGAGCGCCGGGATCGCGTCTTCATGCAGTCTGCCTCCGGCCGGGGATGGTTGCTGTCGTCACCGCGCCTCAAGCGCGATGATCACGCTTCGTTGCCGCGCAGCAGGATTGACGCGCCCGGCGAGGGCTTGGGCCCGCGGTCAAAATGCTGCGACATCAGCAGATCGGTGCGACGTCGCCAGTGCCGTTTGCGAGGATCGGCGGCGTCGTTTGTTCGACTGTCCTCCGGTATCAGCGGACCATTTAAAATGCGCGGACCGGCACGTGGTCACCGGAGCCCCCATGAGCCCCAACTCGGGCTCGGGGCCACTGTATGGGCCTCTCGCGCAGCTTTCGGGGAACCTCCACTCTGGTCCCGGTATCGGTAACGAGTTGGCCGTTGTAGGGATCAGCCCGTGCAGAGCGTCCGCGATGAACCCGTGGTCGGCTCTGGCCAATTCCCCTGGCGGAGAAGCTGCCGGTGCTGGTCTTCTTACCTCCCGAGAGAACCTAAGGGGTAGCGCTGGAGCAATTTTCTTTCAAGATTCTCTCCCTCCGCCATTGGCCCTCATCCCCCATCATCCGCGCCATGTCACGCTCCGTCAGCGCGGACTGCGCGTGCGCATCAGCACCAGTTCGATTTAACGTCGGCACAGATGCGAAAGACGGCGATGCAGAATCACGCCTGTACAGGGACGCGGGCCGTCCCTAACTTCTCGCGCGCAATTGTGGGAGATGGGGCGTGGCGAAGAAGGCGACCAAGAACAAGACTGCGAAGAAGGCGGCAACGCGAGCTGCAGCGAAGAGCGGCGCCCGCAAAGGGACTGTCGCGAAGCCGGTCCGAAAAACCGCCACCGGCAAATCAGTGAAGCCGCCCCGCCCACGCGGACCGGCCTGGCAATGGTCGGCGGTCGAGACCGCAGCCGCGATCCGCTCCGGCGCGATCTCCGCGGTCGAGACCGTCGAGGCGCATCTCGAACGGATGCGCGCGGTCAATCCGAAGCTCAACGCCGTCGTCGTCGATCTCTCGGAAGAGGCCCTGAGGGCTGCGCACACCGCGGACAAGCAGCGCGCCAAGGGTGGCGCGCTCGGCGCGCTGCATGGGGTGCCGATCACGATCAAGGAAAACGTCGATTACGAAGGCCGGCCGAATTTCAACGGCGTGCCCGCCAACAAGGACCTTATCGCGCCGTCGGACGCGCCGGTCGTGCGCAACCTGAAGAAGGCCGGCGCGATCGTCATCGGTCTCACCAACACGCCGGAATTCTCCTTTCGCGGCTTCACCGACAATCCCCTGCATGGGTTGACGCTCAATCCCTGGGATCCTGATATCACCTGCGGCGGCTCGTCGGGTGGCGCGGGTTCGGCGGTCGCTGCCGGCATCGGCACCATCGCCCACGGCAACGACATCGGCGGCTCGCTGCGCTGGCCGGCGCATTGCAACGGCGTTGCCACCATCAAGCCGACGCAGGGACGCATCCCCGCGTTCAACGCGAGCGCAACGGCCGAGCGGCCGATGCTGGCGCATCTGATGTCGGCGCAGGGGCCGCTCGCGCGCCACGTCGCCGACGTTCGCCTTGCGCTCGAGGTGATGAGCCAGCGCGATCCGCGCGATCCCTGGTGGGTGCCGGCGCCGCTGGTCGGCGAGAAGCCGAAGGGGCCGATCAAGGTGGCCCTGGCCAAGATCCCCGCCGACATGGATGTCGATCCGTCCGTCAGCGCGGCGTTGCGGCAGGCCGCCGACCATCTCGAACGGTCCGGCTACCGCGTCAGCGAGGTCGAGGTGCCCGACATCAGCGGCGTCTGGCAGACCTGGTGCGACATCATCACCAACGAGACCGTGGTGATGCAGGAAGCGTCCATGCTGAAGGTCACCTCCGAGGATTTCCACAAGGCCTGGGGCGGCATGAAGGCGAAGGCCAATGTGCTCGATCTCAAGGCCTGGATGCAGGCGACGGCCGCGCGCAACGGCCATATCCGCGCCTGGCAATTGTTCTTCGAGGACTATCCAATCGTGCTGGCGCCGACCACGGTGAAGCCGACGCCGGGCCCGCGCGAGGACACCGTCAGCGCCGAGCGCGTGCGCGAGATCTTCTGGGGCGAGATCCGCTTCATCTCCGCGATCAACGTGCTGGGCCTGCCCGGCGCGGTGGTGCCGGTGGCGCTCCACGACGGCAAGCCGATCGGCGTGCAGCTGATCGCCGGGCGCTATCGCGAGGATCTCGCGCTCGATGCGGCGGCCGCGATCGAGAAGCGGGCCGGCGTGCTCACGCGCCAACTGTGGGAGAGGATGGGGTAGGGCGATAATCTTACCCTATCTCCGTGCGGGAGAGGGCGGCTCGCGGGCGGCGTCTCGGCAAGCTGACGCTCTGCTGCGCTGAAGAGCAAGATCGAGACAGTCGCATATGTCGGTTTAGCCGCGTCCGAACCACGTGGGTAGAACGCGGGTCGATAAGCGCCCACATGCAGCCGCTCCAGGCGTTAGGCGTCCATTATCCTCTTCATCGTGGCCCTTTGCATTGATCGCGGCGTCAAACGATTTGAAAAGGCAGCCATCTTGTTCGACAGGCCTGCGATCACGGTGGGCTTTCCTTGCATGAGCGCCCGAATGCCGCTCGTGGCGACCGGACGCGGCTTCATGGTGAGGAGCCGCAGCAAGCTTGAAGCGGTTGCGCCGGCTGCCGCATCAAAGCCTGTCGCCGTGTGTCCCGGGCAAAGACTGGTCACGACCACACCATGTGGGCGGAGTTCATCATGCAGGGCCTCGCCAAAGGCCAGCACGTAAGCCTTGGTCGCTGCATAGGCCGCATAGCTGGGAACGGCCTGGAAGGCCAGGAGGCTGGCGATCAGAAGGATATGTCCGGATCGCCGCTGAGCCATGTCGCGGCCGAATAGATAGGTCAGCTCTGTGAGCGTGGTGATGTTGAGCTGGATCATGTTCGCGGTCTGCTCGATCGGCGTGTCCAAGAAATCGCCGTGCAAGCCGAAGCCGGCATTGTTCACCAAAATGTCGATCGTCACGGACCTCGCGTCGAGACTGCTTTTCAGGCGGCTGGCCGCGTCCGGCGCGGCAAGATTGATCGCTTCGACCAGCACATCCACCCCGTATTTGCTGCGGAGATCGGAGGCAAGCTTGTCCATCGGCTCCCGCCGTCGAGCCGCCAAGACGAGATTGACCTTCTGCGCTGCCAGGAGATCTGCGAATTCGAGGCCGAGGCCACTCGACGCCCCCGTGACCAGCGCCCATTTTCCGGCGAAGCTATCCGTTGCTTCTTTCGACATCGTTCTCTTCTCGTCTATCTGGAGTCAGCAAATGGGCTCGCACCCATTCAATCGGAACACCGGCCCATCCATTCAAGCGGCTGCGGTGTCGCGAACCTGCTCGGCCGCGGCATCCAACAGCGCCTGAGCCAGGTCGGGGTCGTTGACGACGCGCGACAGCGTCACCGCGCCGATCATCGTCGCGAGGATGGCCATGGCCTTGCCGCGCGAGGCCTCCTCGCCGGCTCCGGCTAGGAAGCCGCTGAGCACGTCGAGATGCGCCTTGATCCCCGCTTCGAATTCCGCCTTCACCTCGGGGCCTTGTCGGGCGGCATCTGCGCCGAGCGCCACGATCGGGCAGCCGTCCATCCTTTCTCCGCGATGGTCGCCACTGAGGTAGAACGAGATTACCGCGCCGAGCGGATCATCGGGATGTGCCGTGGCCGCGTCTGACCATCGGCCGGACGCGCTTTCCAATGCGCGCCTGGACGCCTCGACCGCCAGATCCTCTTTCGAAGCGAATTGCTTGTAGAAGGCGCCTTGGGTGAGCCCGGCCCCCTTCATCAGATCTTTGAGGCCGATGCCATCAAAGCCGCGCTCCCTAAAGAGGCGACTGGCCACATTGATCACGGTTTGGCGGTTCTCGGCCGCCTGGGTGCGACTCACTCGCATCGTGGACCTCCATTTGGATTTCGTTTGACCTCTATAACAAATATAGAGTTCAACTGCAATCTATCAGCTCCCAGGAATTTGGCCGCCGCCCGAGGAAAACCTCCGATCGAGGGATCACGCTCCCGTTATCCGTCGCAATTTAGATTGCGAGCGAAATCTAATTCTGTATAGAGTTCGTGCGTAATCTAACTCTCAATGGAGACGGCCATGAAAAGGGGTATTGCGGTGCTCGCCGGTATTTTGGTCCCGGCGGGGGTGGCGACTTTCGTTGCTCTTGCGATTCCCGCCCAAGAAGCTTCTGCAGTTAGCGACCCCAGGCAGGAGCCACCGATGGTCCGTCTGGTGACCCCCAACCGGGTCGGAGGATCTGAACGCGGTTTTACCGCGACCATCGGCGCCCGCGTGGAAAGCAATCTCGGCTTTCGCGTCGCCGGAAAGATCGTCGAACGACTCGTGAATGTCGGTGAGCAGGTCAAATCCGGCCAGCCGCTGATGCGGATCGACGAAACCGATCTCCGTCTCGCGCTCACCGCGAAGCGCAACGCCGTTGCCGCTGCGCGCGCAATTGTCGTGCAGACCGATGCCGACGAGCGGCGCTACGCCAATCTGATGAACGACGGATGGACGTCAAAGCAACGCTACGAGCAGGCGAAGGCCGCATCGGACACCGCCAAAGCGCAGCTTGCCGCTGCGGAAGCCGATGCCGGGGTTGCCGAGAACCAGGCGACCTACTCCGTCCTGGTTGCCGATGCCGACGGGACGGTCACGCAGACGCTTGGTGAGCCCGGACAAGTCGTCTCCGCCGGCCAAGCTGTCGTTCGGCTGGCACAGTCCGGTCCTCGCGAAGCCGTGGTGGCGCTTCCGGAGACGATCCGGCCGGCTATCGGCTCGCTCGCGGAGGCGAGTCTGTATGGAAGCGACGGACGCCGCCATACCGCACATCTTCGTCAGCTGTCGGATTCCGCCGATCCGCAGACCCGGACCTATGAGGCCCGCTACGTGCTCGATGGTGAGGCCGCGGCGGCGCCGCTTGGCGCGACGGTCACCATTCGGCTTGCAAGCCAGGACAGTCAACCGGAAGTCCAGGTGCCGCTGGGAGCCGTGCTCGACGACGGCAGAACGACCGGCATCTGGGTCTTCGACGGTGCGACCTCGACCGTACGCCTGCAGCCCGTCAAGCTTCTGCGTGTGACCAGCGAGACGGCCGTTATCTCCGGATCGAGGTCCGGTGACCAGATCGTTTCACTCGGCGCTCATCTCCTGCACGAAGGTGCCCACGTCAGGACTGCCGCGGACAGCAGGAGCAACTGATGAGCTTCAATCTTTCCGCGCTCGCCGTTCGCGAGCGGGCCGTCACCCTGTTCTTCATCCTCCTGCTGGCGGCCGCGGGCGCCTACGCCTTCTTCAAGCTCGGACGGGCCGAGGACCCGTCCTTCACCATCAAGACCCTGACGGTCACCACCGTTTGGCCCGGCGCCACCGCACGCGAGATGCAGGACCAGGTCGCCGAACCCCTGGAGAAGCGGATTCAGGAGCTGACCTGGTACGATCGGGTGGAGACGACGACGCGGCCCGGCTATGCCTACATGACGGTGACGCTGAAGGACAGCACGCCGCCATCGAGCGTGCAGGAGGAGTTCTATCAGGCCCGCAAGAAGCTGGGCGATGAAGCGCGCAAGCTGCCCTCTGGCGTGCTCGGCCCCTTCGTCAACGACGAATATTCGGACGTCAGCTTCGCGCTTTATGCCCTCAAGGCCAAGGGCATGCCGATGCGCGAGCTCGCCAGGCAGGCCGAGACCATTCGCCAGGACCTGCTGCACGTGCCCGGCGTCAAGAAGATCAACATTCTCGGCGAGCGTCCCGAACAGATCTTCGTCGAGTTTTCCTTTGCCAAACTGGCAACTCTCGGTGTGTCGGCAACGGATATCGTTGCTGCCTTGCAGCGGCAGAACACGGTGACACCGGCAGGCTCGATCGACACCAAGGGCCCGCAGGTCTTCATCCGGGTCGACGGCGCTTATGACAGCGTCCAGGGGATCGCAGACACGCCGATCGTCGCTGCCGGGCGGACGCTGAAGCTGTCCGACATCGCCGAGGTCCGCCGCGGCTACGAGGATCCTCCCACCTACATCATCAGGCACCAGGGTGAGCCCACGATCATGCTCGCGGCGGTGATGCAGGAGGGCTGGAACGGCCTGGCGCTCGGCAAGGCGCTGGAGGAGAGGTCCGCGGCGATCGCCCGGACGCTGCCGCTCGGGATGACCCTGGCCAAGGTCAGCGACCAAGCCGTCAACATCACCTCGGCGGTCGACGAATTCATGATGAAGTTCGCGATGGCGCTCGGCGTGGTGCTGCTGGTGAGCCTGCTCAGCCTTGGCTGGCGCGTCGGCATCGTCGTGGCAGCTGCCGTGCCCCTAACGCTCGCCGTCGTGTTCCTGATCATGCTGGAGACAGGCCGGTTCTTCGACCGCATCACGCTCGGCGCCTTGATTCTGGCGCTCGGTCTCCTCGTCGACGACGCCATCATCGCGATTGAAGTGATGGTCGTGAAGATGGAAGAGGGCATGGACCGCATCTCGGCGGCCGCCTATGCGTGGAGCCACACCGCGGCGCCGATGCTGTCCGGAACGCTGGTGACGATCGCGGGCTTCCTGCCGGTGGGTTTTGCCCGCTCGACCGCCGGCGAATACGCCGGCAACATCTTCTGGGTCGTGGGGTTCGCCCTCATCGTCTCCTGGATCGTCGCCGTGATCTTCACGCCGTATCTTGGCGTCAAGATGCTGCCCGCGATCAAGCCGGTCGAAGGCGGTCACCACGCGATCTACGGCACGCCCAACTATCAGCGCCTGCGAGGCGTGATCACCCTAGCCGTCCGCCACAAATTCCTGACCTGCAGCATCGTCGCCGTCGCCTTCGCGCTCTCCGTCGTCGGCATGAGTGGTGTCAAGCAGCAGTTCTTTCCGACCTCTGACCGCCCGGAAGTGCTGGTGGAGGTTCGTCTGCCTGAGGGCACCAGCATCGAGACGACGACGGCCACTGTCGAGAAGCTCGAGGGTTGGCTGCACGATCAACCCGAGGCCAAGATTATCACCAGCTATGTCGGCCAGGGTGCGCCGCGCTTCTTCTTCGCGATGGCGCCCGAGCTGCCCGATCCGGCCTTCGCAAAGATCGTCGTCCTGACGCCTGACGCGGAAGCGCGCGAGGCTTTGAAGCACCGGCTCCGACAAACCGTGTCGCAGGGCCTTGCACCCGAGGCCAATGTGCGCGTCACCCAACTCGTGTTCGGACCTTATACGCCGTTCCCGGTCGAGTTTCGTGTGATGGGGCCGGATCCCGCGCAATTGTACGCCATCTCGCAAAAGGCTCTCGAAGTGATGCGCGGTGTTCATGACGCGCGGCAGGCAAATCGGGATTGGGGCGATCGCACGCCCGTGCTTCGCTTCGTGCCGGATCAGGATCGACTGAACCTGATCGGCCTTTCGCCGGCCGAGGTCGGTCGCCAACTCCAGTTCCTGCTCACCGGCATCGCCGTGACGCAGGTCCGCGAGGACATCCGCAATGTGCCCATCGTGGCACGCAGCGCGGGTGGCGAGCGGCTCGATCCGGCGCGCCTGGCGGATTTCTCATTGATGAGCCGCGACGGCCGCGCGATTCCGCTCGACCAGGTCGGTCATTCGGAAATCCGCCTCGAAGAGCCGATCATGAAGCGGCGCGATCGCACCCCCGTCGTCACCATACGCTCCGACATCAATGAGGCGTCCCAACCCCCGGAAGTCTCCAAGGAGATCAAGACAGCCCTGCAGCCCCTGATCGCATCCCTTCCGGCCGGCTATCGTATCGAGCTGGGCGGATCGATCGAGGAAGCGACCAAGGCCAACGACGCGCTGGCGACGATCTTCCCGGCCATGATCGCCGCGATGCTGATCGTTGTCATGCTGCAGGTGCGGTCCTTCTCGACGATGGCGATGGTCGTCCTGACAGGACCGCTCGGCCTGGTCGGTGTCGTGCCGGCACTGCTCATCTTCAACCAGCCGTTCGGATTCAACGCGATCCTGGGCCTGATCGGACTGGCGGGCATCCTGATGCGCAACACGTTGATTCTGACCGAACAGATCAAGGACAACCTTGCCGCCGGCCTTGACGACTATCACGCCGTCATCGAAGCCACGGTGCAACGCACGAGGCCCGTGATCCTGACCGCCTTGGCTGCCGTGCTGGCCTTCATCCCGCTCACTCATTCCGTGTTCTGGGGATCGATGGCCTACACGCTGATCGGCGGCACCGCGCTCGGAACGGTTCTGATCTTGCTGTTCCTTCCTGCGCTCTATGCCGCGTGGTTCCGCATCAAGCCGACCGCAGACGATATGCATGAGGCTTGGCCCGAGAAGCCGGACCTGCAAGCGGCATTGGCTGCCGAGTAAGGCTCGGTTGATCCCATGGAGGATCGGTGGCCGACATCGCCGCCGCTGATTGATTAATGCAATTTAACCCGAATTCCGGCCAATTCGCCAATAACGGTTAGGGTTACTTCCTCGATCTCTAAGCGAATTATTGTCCGCTTTACCACCCGCCTCTAACACGGACGTGGCGGAAAACGCACATGCCTCATTCCAGGCCAATGAGTGCGGCCCGCCCCACGCGGAGGTGGCACGATGCGCAACGAGACGATCGCTATTCACGCCGGCTACGAGCCCGAAGCCACCACGCACGCGGTTGCCGTGCCGATCTACCAGACCGCGGCCTATGCCTTCGACAGCGCCGATCACGGCGCAGCCCTCTTCAATCTCGAAGCCGAAGGTTTTCGCTACAGCCGCATTGCCAATCCGACCAGCGCGGTGCTGGAGAAGCGCATCGCGCAGCTCGAAGGCGGCGTCGGCGCGCTGGCGGTTGCGACCGGGCAAGCGGCGCTGCATTTCGCCTTCGTCAACGTCGCCGATCACGGCGGCAACATCGTTTCCGTGCCGCAGCTCTACGGCACAACGCACACGCTGCTCTCGCACATTCTGCCGCGGCAGGGCATCACCGGCCGCTTCGCCGAGAGCGACACGCCGGATGCGGTCGAGAGGCTGATCGACGAGAACACCCGCGCGGTGTTCGCCGAGACCATCGGCAATCCCGCCGGCAATGTCTGCGACATCGAGGCCCTGGCCAAGGTTGCGCATGCCCATGGCGTGCCGCTGATCGTCGACAACACGGTCGCAACCCCGATCCTGCTCAAGCCGTTCGACTACGGCGCCGACATCGCCGTGCATTCGCTGACCAAGTTCTTGGGCGGCCACGGCACAACGCTCGGCGGCGCCATCGTCGATTCCGGAAATTTTCCCTGGGCGAAGCACGCGGATCGTTTCCCCGCCTACAACAAGCCGGATGCCTCCTATCACGGCCTCGTCTATGCCGAACGGTTCGGCCGCACCGCCTATATCGAGCGTGCGCGCAGCGTCTATCAGCGCACCATGGGTTCGGTGCTGTCGCCGTTCAACGCCTTCCTGCTGCTCCAGGGCATCGAGACCGTCGCGCTGCGCATGGAGCGCCATGTCGAGAACGCCCGCAAGGTCGCCGAATTCCTGCGCAAGGATTCGCGCGTCGCCTGGGTCAATTACACCGGCTTTCCCGACAGCCCCTATTATCCGCTGGTGCAGAAATATCTCGACGGCAACGCTTCCTCGCTGTTCACCTTCGGCATCAAGGGCGGCATGGAGGCCGGCAAGACCTTTTATGACGCGCTGAAGCTGATCACGCGTCTCGTCAATATCGGCGATGCCAAGTCGCTGGCCTGCCATCCGGCCTCCACCACCCACCGCCAGATGTCGGCCGAGCAGCAGCGCGTTGCCGGCGTGCTGCCGGAAACCATCCGGCTCTCGATCGGCATCGAGCACGTCTCCGACATCATCGAGGACATCGACCAGGCGCTGGACAAGGCCTGCCGGTCGGCGCGCCTCGAGGCCGCGGAGTAGGCGGCACCGCCAATGACGATCCTGATCGACAGGGATCAAGTCATCTCGAGCCCGGCGCTGGTGCCGACCGAGCGCGATCTCGCGCGCGATCCCGGCGCCGAGCTTACCATCGGGCTCGTCAACAACATGCCGGATCCCGCGCTGAAGGCGACCGAGCGGCAGTTCATGAAGCTGCTCCAGGCCGCAGCAGGCCCGTGCCGCATCCGTTTCCACTGCTTCTCGCTTCCCACCGTGAAGCGGTCGCCGGAAGCAAAATGGCGCGTCGAGAGCGAGTATTCCGACCTCTCCGATCTCAAGCGCCTGAAATTCGACGGGCTGATCGTGACAGGCGCAGAGCCCGTCGCGCCCGAGCTCGACCAGGAGCCGTACTGGCGCGATCTCACCGAGCTCATCGACTGGGCCAAGGCCAATACGCGCTCGACGATCTGGTCGTGCCTTGCCGCGCACGCGGCGGTGCTGCATCTCGACGGCATCGCACGGCGACGGCTGCCGGCCAAGTGCCACGGCATCTTCGATTGCGACCTGATGACGAGCGATGCACTGACGCGCGCCGCGCCCGCGCCGCTGAAGGTCTCGCATTCGCGGCTGAACGAGATCGCGGAGAGCGACCTGGTTCAGGCCGGTTATCAGGTGCTGACCCGTTCGCCAGAGGCCGGCGTCGACGTCTTCGTTCGCCAATATGCCAGCCGCTTCGTGTTCTTCCAGGGGCATCCCGAATACGACGCGCTGTCGCTCCAGCGCGAATATCTGCGCGACATCGGCCGCTATCTCGCGCGGGAGCGCGAGACCTATCCGCGCCTGCCCGTGAGCTATTTTGACGCAGCGACGGAAGAGAAATTGCTCCGCTTCGAGAAGAAGGCGGCGCACCAGCGTCATCCGGCACTCGCGAACGAGCTGCCCGGGCTGACCTTGCGCGCTGATATCGGTGCCGGCAGCGCGGCGGCCGTGCTTTTTCGCAACTGGTTGCGATATCTCAGCGCGGCAGCCGAGGCGCCGATCCTCGCGCGTCCGTCCAGGGATGTTGGTTCCGCGTTAGGATTACCCAAGCGTTAGGCTTGCCTCACCCGGCGCGCGAATGTTTCAGTACAGAAATACGCAAATCACGGGAAGCTTAGGTCGTGTGGTCGGCACTCCAGGGACGCGTGAGCAATCGGCTGGCCCGGCATTTCCGTGCCGCGCCGCATCGGCTGCCCACCTCGCATGCGCCGATCGTGAGCTTCACTTTCGATGACGCCCCCGACAGCGCAGCAGGGCAGGGCGCCGAACTTCTCGAACAGCATGGCGGCCGGGGCACGTTCTATCTCGCCGGCAGCCTGATCGGCCAGCCATCGGATCATTGGCATGGCTTGTCGCATGACGCGATCGTCCGGCTTCACCGCACCGGTCACGAGATTGCCTGCCATACCTTCTCACACCAGAGCTCGGCCAATCTCGACGAGGGCGCCATGGCGCGCGAGATCGAGCGGAATCGCGCCTATTTTCGTGCGATCGATTCCTCGATCACGCTGGAGAATTTCGCCTATCCCTATGGCATCGCCTCGGTCTGGCGCAAGCCGCAGCTTGCCAAGGTGTTCCGTTCGGCACGTGGCATCCTTCCCGGCGTCAATAGCGACGTCATCGATCTCCAATTCCTGCGTGCCTCGCCCCTGATCGATCGCGAGATCGATCGCGCGGGCGTCGATCGCTATTTCGACGAGGCCGTCGCGAGCGGCGGCTGGCTGATCTTCTATGGGCACGACGTTGCCGAGAAGCCGAGCCCGTATGGCTGCACGCCGGACCTGATGCGTCACGCGCTGAAAGCGGCCGGCAAGCGCAACATGCCGATCGTGACGGTCGCAGAGGCGCTGCGCAGGATCGGGGCGTAGTGTCGTCTTCCCTTCTCCCCCTGTAGGGCGAGAGGGAGAGAGCCACGCCTCGGGAGCAAACGCCCTTGCCACGCCCGCGCCAGCATGCGACTGGCCTTGTGACGAATCTCAAGGCCTGGTTCCATCCCGCTCATGCCCGCTCCCTCCACCGCCCCGCTGCCTGCGCCGGCCAACGGCCGCGATGCGCTCTCGGTGCTGCATTCGGTGTTCGGCCTGCCGGGTTTTCGCGGCGCGCAGGGAGAGATCGTCCGGCATGTCACCGAGGGCGGCAATTGCCTGGTGCTGATGCCGACCGGCGGCGGCAAGTCGCTGTGCTATCAACTCCCTTCCCTGCTGCGCGAAGGCTGCGGCATCGTGGTGTCGCCGCTGATCGCGTTGATGCGCGATCAGGTCGCCGGCCTGATCGAGGCGGGCGTCAATGCCGCCGCGCTGAATTCGTCACTGTCGTTCCAGGAAGCCTCCGACATCGAGCGCCGCCTGCTCGCGGGGGATCTCGATCTGCTCTATGTCGCGCCGGAACGCCTGGTCACGCCGCGCTGCCTGTCGCTGCTGGCGCAGGCGAAAGTGGCGCTGTTCGCGATCGACGAAGCGCATTGCGTTTCGCAATGGGGCCATGACTTCCGTCCCGAATATGTCGGCCTCTCCATCATCGCCGAGCGCTTTCCCGACGTGCCGCGCATCGCGCTGACCGCGACCGCCGACGATCTGACGCGCAAGGAGATCGTCGCGCGACTTCAGCTGACGGATGCGCCGCAATTCGTCTCGAGCTTCGACCGGCCCAACATCCGCTACGAAATTGTCGACAAGCGCAACGCGGTGTCGCAGCTGAAGGAGTTCATCCGGGAGGGTCATGAGGGCGATGCCGGCGTGGTCTATTGCCTGTCCCGTAACCGGGTCGAGGAGGTCGCCGCCGCGCTTCAAGACGCCGGCATTGCAGCGCTGCCCTACCACGCCGGGCTCGACGGAGCGTTGCGCTCACGCAACCAGGACCGCTTTCTCAACGAGGACGGCATCGTCATCGTCGCGACCGTCGCGTTCGGCATGGGCATCGACAAGCCCGACGTGCGCTTCGTTGCCCATCTCGACCTGCCCAAGAGCATTGAGGCCTACTACCAGGAGACGGGCCGCGCCGGCCGCGACGGCAAGCCGTCGGCGGCCTGGATGGCCTATGGGCTCTCCGACATCGTGCAGCAGCGCCGCATGAT
The DNA here is from genome assembly GCF_030272265.2 of Bradyrhizobium sp. 62B. NCBI lineage: Bacteria > Pseudomonadati > Pseudomonadota > Alphaproteobacteria > Hyphomicrobiales > Nitrobacteraceae > Bradyrhizobium > Bradyrhizobium sp. 62B. Next base: position 602,151 of record NZ_CP092841.2, read on the forward strand.
CGACGAATCCAGCGCCTCCGACGAGTTCAAGCGGGTCTCGATCGGCAAGCTCGACGCACTGGTCGGCCTTGCCGAAACGCCGCACTGCCGGCGCCGGCGGCTGCTCGCCTATTTCGGCGAGGTCGTGATGGGCGAGAGCTGCGGCAATTGCGACAATTGCCTGACGCCGCCGAAAATGCGCGATGGCAAGGTGCTGGCGCAGAAGCTGTTGTCCTGCGTCTATCGCACGGGGCAGCGTTTTGGCGCGATGCATCTGATCGACGTGCTGATCGGACGCCTGACCGAGAAGGTGACGCAGTTCGGCCACGACAAATTGTCGGTGTTCGGCATCGGACGCGAGCTCAACGAAAAGCAGTGGCGCACCGTGCTGCGGCAGCTTGTGGCGATGGGCCATTTGCAGAGCGACAGCGAAGCCTATGGCGCGCTGAAGCTGACCGAGAGCGCGCGCGGCGTGCTGCGCGGCGAGACCGAAGTATGGCTGCGCGAGGAAGCGCCCGGCACCCGCGTTCGCGCAAGCCGCGGCAAATCCCGCCGCGGCGACCTTGCGCCTGCCGCCAATGCCCCGCAAGGCGATGTCGATCCCGAACTGCGCGCGCGGCTGCGCTCGTGGCGCTCGGAGATCGCCCGTGAGCGCGGCGTGCCGGCCTATGTCGTGCTGCACGATGCCACCATCGACGGCATCGTCCGGGCCTGGCCGACCACGCTGGATGAGCTGCGGAATGTGCCGGGGATCGGCGACAAGAAGCTTGAGCATTACGGCGACGAGCTGCTGCAGATCGTCAAGACGCGGTAGGGCGCTATCGCAGATGCCGTAGCCCGGATGGAGCGAAGCGCAATCCGGGATCTCGCGCATCAACGGCACCGTCCCGGATTACGCTACGCTCCATCCGGGCTACGAAGGTGCAGGAGGCGGCTATCGCCTCCCTTATGCCTCAGCCGTTGCGGAAGGCATACGCATAGCCGTTCAGCGCCGGTGCTCCGCCGAGATGGGCGTACAGGATCTTTGCGCCCTTCTCGAAATAGCCCTTCTGCGCGAGGTCGATCAGGCCCTGCATCGACTTGCCCTCGTAAACCGGGTCGGTGATCATGCCTTCGAGGCGCGCGCTGAGGCGGATGGCTTCCTTGGTCTCTTCCGACGGCACGCCATAGGCGGGATAGGCGTAGTCCTCGATCAGCATGACGTCGTCAGCCACGAGGTCCTTGCCGAGCTCGACGAGTTCAGCCGTGTTCTTCGCGATCTCGAGCACCTGCGACTTGGTCTGTGCAGGCGTGAACGACGCATCGATGCCGATCACCTTGCGGGCGCGGCCGTCGGCGGCGAAGCCGACCAGCATGCCGGCATGGGTGGAGCCGGTCACCGTGCAGACGATGATGTAATCGAACTTGAAGCCGAGTTCGGCTTCCTGCTGGCGCACCTCCTCGGCGAAGCCGACATAGCCGAGCCCGCCATATTTGTGCACGGAGGCGCCGGCGGGAATCGCATAGGGCTTGCCGCCCGCGGCCTTCACTTCCTCGATCGCCTGCTCCCAGCTCTTGCGGATGCCGATGTCGAAGCCGTCGTCGACCAGGCGCACGTCGGCGCCCATGATGCGCGACAGCATGATGTTGCCGACGCGGTCATAGACGGCGTCCTCGTGCGGCACCCAGGCTTCCTGCACCAGGCGGCACTTCATGCCGATCTTGGCGGCGACCGCGGCGATCATGCGGGTGTGGTTCGACTGCACGCCGCCGATCGAGACCAGCGTGTCGGCGTTGGAGGCGATCGCATCGGGGATGATGTATTCGAGCTTGCGCAGCTTGTTGCCGCCATAGGCAAGGCCGGAATTGCAGTCCTCGCGCTTGGCATAGATCTCGACCTGGCCGCCGAGATGCTTTGACAGCCGCTCCAGCTTCTCGATGGGGGTCGGGCCGAAGGTCAGCTTGTAGCGCGGAAATTTGTCGAGCTTCATGGGTCATCCCGATTGGCGTTGGTGCTGGGGGCTCCCTAGCATCGCCCCGGGAAAAGGTGCTCTCGAATTTTGCGTCCATACTGCGGCTATTCTTGCGCCCAGGATGAGATTGGCTAATAATTCTTCCATAATGATACTCTTCTGCGGAAGCTTCTTTCATGGCCGCCCGGCTCGATCGAACCGACCTTAAGATCCTGAGATTGCTGCAGAATAACGGTCGGCTCAGCAATGCCGAGCTGGCCGTCTCAGTCGCGATCAGCCCCGCCACCTGCCATCGCCGGACCCAGCGGCTGTTCGAGGACGGCTTCATCGCCGCCGTCCGCGCCATGGTTGCGCCGAAGAAGGTGGCCAAGGGCACGCTGGTGATGGTCGGCGTCGTGCTCGACCGCTCGACACCGGAGAGCTTCGCCACCTTCGAGCAGGCGATCGCCAGGCTGAAATTCGTGCTCGACTGCCACCTCGTCGCCGGCGACTTCGACTATTTCCTGAAGATCCGCGTCGGCGACATGGAGGATTTCAACCGCATCCACGGCGAGCAGCTCATCGCGCTGCCCGGCGTGCGGCAGACCCGCACCTTCTTCGTGATGAAGGAAGTCGTCGACAACGCGCCGCTGGAATTTTGAGCGGCGTGCACGAAGCGCCTCGTGCTAGATGGACGACAGTTTTCGAGGAATCGCCTGGTCATGCCGATGGAGCCGCTCCCCTTCCGCCACCACGATCCGGCCGGGCCGGCCTATCGCCGCGGCTGGGTCGATGAGGCCGTGGCCGCGATCGAGGCCGACCAATGCCGCACCGCCGATACGCATCTGATCCGGCTGATCGTGCCGGCGCTGTCAGGCATCGACATCTATCTGAAGGACGAGTCCACCCATCCGACCGGCAGCCTGAAGCATCGCCTTGCGCGCTCGCTGTTTCTCTACGCGCTCTGCAACGGCCACATCCGAGAAGGCACGCCCGTGGTCGAGGCCTCGTCGGGATCGACTGCGGTGTCGGAGGCCTATTTCGCGCAGATGATCGGCGTCCCCTTCTACGCCGTGATGCCGCGCACGACGTCGGCGGAGAAGATCGCCGCGATCGAGCATTATGGCGGCAATTGCCATCTGATCGACGATGGCCGCGCGCTGTATGCGGAAGCCGCCGCACTCGCCTCGCGCCTGAACGGCCATTACATGGACCAGTTCACCTTCGCCGAGCGGGCGACCGACTGGCGCGGCAACAACAACATCGCCGAGTCGATCTTCACGCAGTTGCAGGGCGAGCGGCGCCCGCTGCCGGACTGGATCGTGATGGGCGCGGGCACCGGCGGCACCTCGGCCACCATCGGACGCTATTTGCGCTATCGGCAATATCCGACACGTCTGTGCGTTGCCGATGTCGAGCATTCCGCCTTCTTCGACTGCTTCCGCTCGCAGGACCGCACCCATGTCTGCGACCGCCCGTCGCTGATCGAAGGGGTCGGCCGTCCCCGTTGCGAGCCGTCCTTCGTGCCCGGCGTGGTCGACCGCATGATGAAGATCCCGGATGCGGCCACGATCGCGGCGATGAACGTGCTGTCGCGCCGGCTGCGCCGCCCGGTGGGCGGCTCCACCGGCACCAATTTCCTGGCGCTGTGCCGGCTCGCCTCGGAGATGCGTCAGGCCAACGTTGTGGGATCGCTGGTGACGCTGATCTGCGATTCCGGCGAGCGCTATCGGCAGACCTATTACGAGCCCGAATGGCTGAAGGCCCGCGGCCTCGATCCGGCGCCGTTCGAGGCCAAATTGTCGTCATTCCTCGCGACGGGCGAGTCGCTCGCGCTTGATCTCGACCACGTCGTCAATCCGCAGAGCGCGTTCGACGCTCCGGTGCCGCCGCAATAGTGTCGATTACTCCGCCGCCTTGCTTGCGGGCGCTGGTGGCACAAAGGCGATGCAGCGGTTGCGGCCCTCGGCCTTGGCCTGGTAGAGCGCCTGATCGGCCGCGCTCATCAGCGCGTCGATGCCGGACATGCTGACGGTTGCCTCCGCGATGCCCACACTCACGGTGACGCCGAATTGAATCTCGCCGGCGATGATCTGCGCGCTCATCACGCGTTTACGGATGCGATCGGCGACAGTCCTCGCACGTGACAGGCTGGTCTCGGGCAGCAGCACGGCGAACTCCTCACCGCCGAGGCGGCCGACGAGGTCTGATTTGCGTTTGCCGTCGAGACACGCGGCCGCAACCGCTCTGATCGCGGCGTCGCCCACGGCATGGCCGTAGCGGTCGTTGACCGACTTGAAGTGGTCGATGTCGAGCATCAGCACCGAGACGGAGCGATAATAGCGCTGGAACCGGCTCCACTCCGCATCGAGGGATTCGAGGAAGTGGCGGCGATTGTAGAGGCCGGTAAGAGAGTCGGTGGTCGCGAGCGTCTCGAGCATCGCGGCCTTTTGCGTGAGGTCGGTGATGTCGACATAGGTCAGCATGCGGCCGCCGTTCGACATCGTGGTGCAATGGGCCCTGATGCGCCTTCCGTCCGGCGTCTGCAGGTCGCGCACATGGTCGCCGGCCTTGACCTCCGCGACCCGCCTGGCGGGAAATTTTGTCAGCTCGTTCGCCGGAAGGTCCGGCGCGCTCGCGCGATGGACCCGGCTCACCAGTGATGCATAGGTCGGTCGGCTCGCCGCCTCCGGTTCGCTCACATCCCAGAACCGGCGCATCCGCCTGTTCATGAAGCTTGCGTTGAGATCGCGATCGAGCAGCAGCACGCCGTCCTCGACATTCTCGAGCGCGTCGCGCAGCAACTTCAGCTCGTCGGAATAGCGCACGATGTCGGTGACGGGCGTATAGGTCAGCATTCGCCCGCCGTCGGGCAGTGGCGTGCACTGCATCCGCACGACGTCACCCTTGGTGCGGCGCAGATCGAGCGGCGAGGCGTCACCCGCCTGGACGTGACGGACCCGCTCCGCGACGTAAGCTTCAAGTTCAGCCGGCGGAATCTCGTAAGCAACTGTATCGCGGCCGTGATGCATCAGGGTCACGAATGACGGATTGCTGTTGGCGACCTCGTCCGGCAATAGCCACATCTCACGGAATGCGCGGTTGATTAACTTCGCACGGAGATTGGCATCCAGCAGAACGATGCCGAGCGGGACGAAATCAAGTGCTGCGCGAAGTGCGAGCATCTGCCCGCGCATCAGCGCATCGGACGAGCGCCTTCGCTCCTCGCCGGCGAGAGACTCGACATTGTTCGGCTCCTCGAAAGCGACCCCGACCTGACGGTCCGATCGCCAGACCACGCGACAGGTCAGGACCTCGCGCCCCGCCAGCCGAAGCTGGAAGCGCTCGGGCACGCCGAGGCCGCTCTCCATCTCGAGCGTCGCCGCCTCGTCGGTCAGCCGTCGCACGACGCAATCGATCGTCGACTGGCCGAAATTGAAGAAGATCTTCCCAGCAAGTAGCGTCCGTTCCGGGACCAGATGGGACATTCGCAGCCTCCCGCGTGACTCCGGCCCAGTCTGTCGCAAGCATATTGCCGAGAGGTAACCGGATGGGCGCGGCGGCCAAAAGACCGACCGGCAGTCCTTGGCCGGGAGAAGCCACCACGGGGGTCCGAAAGCCCTGCGAAAGTCCCTCATCGTCAAGGCCGGCCCAGTGCGACCGCCCTGCGATGCCGGAACAAGCGGTAGATTGGCTTTACCAGCTGTCCACCATGATCGCAGTCAATTGCGCACGGCGTAAAGCGGCGTTCGCAAGGTCACCTGGTAGGCCGGCTTCGGCGTCCAGGCGATCTGCGCGGTGACGCCGAACAGGCGGTTGTCATTGTCATCCATGCGGTCGAGGTCGAGGCGCAGGATGGGCTGCGTGAAGGACTCGGCCAGCGTTCGGCCGCCAAGCTGCGCGCCGCCGAACGACTGCACGCCGAGGCGGCCGGTGAACTTCCAGTTGCTCGGCCATTGGTAATAGCCGCCGGCATAGACGATCGTGTTCGGCCGGATGCTGGCGAACGGGCTGGCGATGGTGGTGTAGGTATGTTGCATGCCGGCCAGCCAGCCCCGCGTCTCGTCTTCGTCCAGCGCGTAGTCGAATTCCAGAATGTTGTTGAGCGAATTCGTCATGCCCTGATCGTTCGGCACCGATTGGGTCAGGGTCGATTGCAGCGTGATGGTCGGAATCGATCCGCCGTCCTGCCGGTGGAGGTCGGCCTGCACGCCGATGTTCCAGCTCGTGACGTCGAACGTCGACCAGCCGCCGCCGATGTCGGTCGTCGAGCCCGACACGCCGCCGTAGAGCGAGACGCGGTCGTTGACGTCGACGGTCAGCGGCAGGTCGACGGCAATGGACTTCGCGGCCGGCAGACCGTTCGGCAGCGTCGCGCCTCGGCGCACCGCCAGGGCTTCGAGCGCGGTCGACAGCGACGTGGCGCCGAAACCGAGCCCGAGCGTGCCCGCCGGAATCGACGCATAGGTCGTGCGCAAATCGAGATAGATGTTCGGGATCGCAGGTTTCGCCGGTTCGTCGTCCTCATCTTCGGCAGAGAAGGCGGCGCTGGCCGACAGCATCACGCAGGCCAGTCCCATCGCGACGGCGCGCAAGGTCGGACGACGCGATGGGCGGTGAGGGGACACGTGACAATCCGACGCGTGGAAGGCGGTGGCGAAAATCGCGTGCTAGATGGAACGTGATCGTTCGTGTGGTCAAGCGATATCGGCGAGCGATGGACGGCACGGACGTCCGCGGCTACTCTGTGAGGATTGCACGACAGGTTCGCCCGCCAGACTGCAGGCCGGACAATGGAGGACGACAGCCATGACCACGTCACGCCGCATCCTGCTCGCCGGAATGGCCGGGCTTGCCGTCGCTCCGGCCGCAAGGGCAGCCACCCCCGTGCCGATGCGCGATGACACGACGGTTGCCGAAGAACGGTTTGCGCGCATGATTGCCGCAGCGCATGCGCCCGACGTGACTTGCGCCAGGCAGGCGGAGCGTTATGCGGACATGCATTGGCCTGACTATGTCACGGCAGCCAGAGCCGTGCTCGACGCGCGCGTGTGATTCGCGCTACTTCTCCACCGCTCGGCGCACCTGCTCGCCGATCTGCGACAGCACGAGCTGCGCCTGCGGCAGGATCGCGCCCATCGCGTGGAAATTATGAACCATGCCGTCGTGGCAGACATGCTCGACGGCGACGCCGGCAGTGAGCAGCTTGCGGGCATAGGCATTGCCCTCGTCGCGCATCGGGTCGTACTCGGCCGTGTGGATGATCGCGGTCGGCAGGCCCGTGAGCCGTGTGGCGCGCAGGGGCGACACGCGCGGGTCGGCCGCGTCGATACCGTCAGGCAGGTAGTCGGACAGATCGGCTTCGATCGTGACCCGATCGATCAGATGGCCCTCGGCGAAGGCCTCACGTGAGGGCGAGGTCTCCTCGAAGTCCAGCACCGGGCAGATCAGGCATTGCGCCGCGATGGCAAGGCCGGCGGTTTGCGCCGCCTCCTGGCATACGATCGCAGCCAGCGTTGCACCGGCGGAATCGCCGCCGACCACCAGGCGGTCCGCATCGATGCCGAGCGATGCCGCCTCGCGCGCGATCCATTCGGTGGCGGCGATGGCGTCGTCGACCGCGGCAGGAAATCTGTGCTCCGGCGCGAGCCGGTAATCGACGGAAACCAGGCGGCAGCCGGTGGCATGCGCCAGCGCGGCCGCGATGCGATCATGCGTGGCGATGCTGCCGGCGACGAGGCCGCCGCCATGGAAGAATACGAAGCCGGGTGCAAGTTCGCTGGCATTTGCAGGCGTGTAGAGACGATAGGGCAGCTCGCCGGCGCGGCCGGGCAGCACGCCGTCGCGTGTCGTCACGTCAGGCGCATCAGCGCGCGCGAACTGCATCAGCTTGGCCAGCGATTGCCGCCGCGCCTCCACGCTCGGCCGGCTTCGCGCTGGCGGCGCAGCCGCAGCCATCATGGTCAACAAGCGCTTTGCGAGCGGATCGAGCGGCATGGCGAACTCCGTATCATTGCCCGCATTATAGCCTGTTTGGCTTGTCTGCCCTCCAGCAGAGGGTGCCAATCAGGCAGCAAATCGTTTAGAAATTGGGACAATAGTGGCCGGATATTCCAAGGGAGGCCGGATATGGCCGAAATCAAGAAGCCGATCGAATATTCGCCGAGCTGGACCTTCTTCGAGGGCAAATGGCACGACGGCAACGTGCCGATCATGGGCCCGCGCACGCATGCGGCCTGGCTCGGCTCGGTGGTGTTCGACGGTGCCCGCGCCTTCGAGGGCGTCGCGCCCGATCTCGACCGTCACGTCGCGCGCGCCAATCAATCCGCGATCAATTTCGGCCTGAAGCCGGTGGTCGATACCGGCACCTGGCTGACGCTGGCAAATGAAGGCATTGCTCGCTTTGCGGCGAATGCCGAGCTCTATGTCCGTCCGATGTATTGGGCGCAGAACGGCGCGGGCGGCGGCGTGCTGTTCGACCCCGAGACCACCAATTGGTGCCTGTGCATCTACGAGGCGCCGATGCCAAAGCCGGTCGGCAACGCCATCACCCTGTCGCCGTTCCGCAGGCCGACTGCCGAATGCGCGCCGGTCGAGGCGAAAGCGGCCTGCCTCTATCCGAACAATTCGCGCGCGCTCGCGGAAGCTGCCTCGCGCGGCTTCCAGAACGCGCTGATGCTCGACATGCTCGGCAACGTCGCGGAATTCGGCAATTCAAACGTGTTCATGGCGAGGGACGGCGTGGTCTATACGCCGGTGCCCAACGGCACCTTCCTCAACGGCATCACGCGCCAGCGCGTCATCAGCCTGCTGCGCAGCGACGGCGTCAATGTGGTCGAGAAGACGTTGCGCTATGCCGACTTCCTGGCCGCAGACGAGATCTTCTCCACCGGCAATTTCGCCAAGGTCGCCCCGGTGATCCGCATCGACGAGCGCGAGCTGAAGCCGGGCCCGTTCTACGCCAAGGCGCGAAAGCTCTATTGGGACTTTGCCCATGCGGTGAAGCTGGCGGCGTGATCTGGACTCTCAGTCGTCATGCCCGGGCTTGTCCCGGGCATCCACGGTTTCCTCGCACGTCGTCATGCGTGGATGGCCGGGACAAGCCCGGCCATGACGGGATCTATCCGCGTCGCCGAAACCGGCTGAACTGGAACGCCTGCGTCGAATCCCAGGGCGTATGATGCGTCTCGCGGCGCGTCTCGATCAGCGCGAAGTCCGGCCCGAGCTCTGCGAGAAGGCTGGCGCTGTCATGGCGCTGCACCGGCAGGCCGCTGCACTTCTCCGGACCATCGGGTGCGAACGTCGCGATGATGACATGGCCGCCGGGGGCAACCGCGGACCGCAGGCGCTCGACATAAGCCGTCCTGTCGCGCGGATCGGTCAGAAAGTGAAATGCGGCGCGGTCGTGCCAGACTTGGTAGGTCTTCGGCGGCCGCCACGTCGTGGCGTCGGCGACGATCCAATCGACACGTGATGCGGCGTCGCCGAGCCGTTTCTTTGCCGCGTCAAGCGCGTGGGCAGAGAGATCCAGGACGGCGACGTCGCGATATCCGTCCTGCAATAGCGCATCGACCAGACGCGAGGCGCCGCCGCCGATATCGATGATGGCAGTCTCGCGATCGGGATCGGCTGCCCTGATCATCGCGAGCGAGGTCGAGGGGCTGGTCTGAAACCAGCTGACCTCGGTCTCGCCCTTGGTGGCGTAGACTTTGTCCCAATGGGAGCTTCGGTCGGACATGGCGCATCTCCGGCTCACCTGGGGCGCCGGGGCATAGAAAGGACTATTCGTCCTTCTTCGACATCCGCTCCAGGCGTTCCTGCATTTCCTTCATCTGCTGGCGCAAATCGTCGATGTTGCTGTCCTTCGGCGCTTCTGCGGTCGCATCGGTCTCCGTCTCTGCAGTGGCCCCCGGGCGCGGCGGGACGAAGGGCTTGAACATCGAGAAGGTCTGCTGGAACAGCTCCATGTTGCGACGGACTTGTTCCTCCAAAGGAGCAAAAGGAGTGCCGGACAGGGTATTGGCGATCTGCTTGCGGAACTTCTCCTGCTCCTGGGTCAAGGTCGCGATCGACTGCTCCAGATATTTCGGCACCACCATCTGCATGCTGTCTCCGTAGAAGCGGATCAGCTGCCGCAGGAAGGTGGTCGGGAGCAGGTTCTGGCCGGCCTTGTTCTCCTGCTCGAAGATGATCTGGGCGAGCACCGAGCGGGTGATGTCGTCGCCGGTCTTGGCGTCATAGACCAGGAAATCCTCACCATCCTTGACCATCGCGGCGAGGTCTTCCAGCGTCACATAGGTGCTCGTCCCGGTGTTATAGAGCCGGCGGTTCGCGTATTTCTTGATGGTGGTGGGTTGGTCTGATTTCGCCATGGGCTCTCACTTGCAAGCGCGGAGAACGGGAACCCGACGGGCCATGCCGCAGGGCGGGAAGAGTACGCAACGCAACAAAATAAGCATTTTCAAAGGGGTCACGCTACCGTTTTGTGCGGCACGGTTAATCGCGGAGCAAAATCTTGCTTGCGAAAGCGCCAAGAACGCTATTTTGAATGCGCTGCGGCATGAATTCGGTCGCCGGCCGATTGACATGCCTCAACGACGTTAACAGGATGGCTGACGAGACTGGCGAGCCGTTTCCCTAAAGCCCCGCCTGCCCCTTTCAAAGAAACCTCAAGCCTCAGGAGATGCCCATGTCAGACGATGTCGTCATCGTCAGCGCCGCCCGCACCCCGGTCGGAAGCTTCAACGGCGCGTTCGCGACCCTTCCCGCCCACGATCTTGGCGCCATCGCCATCAAGGCCGCGCTGGAGCGCGGTGGCATCGAGCCCGGCCGGGTCTCCGAGGTCATCATGGGGCAGATCCTCACCGCCGCTCAGGGCCAGAACCCGGCCCGTCAGGCCTCGATCGGCGCCGGCATCCCCGTGGAGAGCCCGGCCTGGGGCGTGAACCAGCTTTGCGGTTCGGGCCTGCGCACGGTCGCACTCGGCTACCAGGCGCTGCTCAACGGCGATTCCGAAATCGTGGTTGCCGGCGGCCAGGAATCCATGAGCATGGCCCCGCACGCCCAATATCTGCGTGGCGGCGTCAAGATGGGACCCGTCGAGTTCGTCGACACCATGATCAAGGACGGTCTGTGGGATGCCTTCAACGGCTACCACATGGGCAACACCGCCGAGAACGTCGCGCGGCAGTGGCAGATCACCCGCGCCCAGCAGGACGAGTTCGCGGTCGCCTCGCAGCAGAAAGCCGAGGCGGCGCAGAAGGCCGGCAAGTTCAACGACGAGATCGTCCCCGTCACCATCAAGACCCGCAAGGGCGACGTCGTCGTCAATGCCGATGAATATCCGCGTCATGGCGCAACGCTCGAGGCGATGGCCAAGCTCCGTCCCGCCTTCGAGAAGGAAGGCACTGTTACCGCGGGCTCTGCGTCCGGCATCAATGACGGCGCTGCCGCCGTGGTGCTGATGACCGCCAAGCAGGCGGCCAAGGAAGGCAAGAAGCCGCTCGCGCGTATCGTGTCCTGGGCGCAGGCCGGTGTCGATCCGAAGATCATGGGCTCGGGCCCGATCCCGGCGTCGCGCGCCGCGCTGAAGAAGGCCGGCTGGAATGTCGGCGATCTCGATCTGATCGAGGCCAACGAAGCCTTCGCGGCCCAGGCCTGTGCCGTCAACAAGGACCTCGGCTGGGACACCTCCAAGGTCAACGTCAATGGCGGCGCGATCGCGATCGGCCATCCGGTCGGCGCGTCCGGCGCGCGCGTGCTGGTGACGCTGCTGCACGAAATGCAGAAGCGCGATTCCAAGAAGGGCCTCGCCACGCTGTGCATCGGCGGCGGCATGGGCATCGCGATGTGCATCGCGCGCGACTGACGATAGCTGACGTGCAGCTTACGCGCGGCGTGCGCGTGCGCTGCACACGTCGGTGAGTGCGTTGCACGCGACTAAAAAGGCAGCGGTTGCAAATCAAATATTCTTCGCAATCGCGCAGGCCTCGACTAAATCAAACGCCCGGCTCAACGCCGGGCGTTTTGTTCTTGATGTCCGTCAAACCAACCGCATAATCCCACGTTAAAAAGCGATCACTCCAGAAACGTCCGAAGAGTCCAAGGAAGAGTCCAAGGGAAGGAATACGACATGGCACGTGTTGCATTGGTCACGGGTGGTACGCGGGGCATTGGTGCTGCGATCAGCAAGGCACTGAAGGGAGCTGGCTACAAGGTCGCGGCGAGCTACGCCGGCAACGACGCGGCGGCGGAGAAGTTCAAGGCCGAGACCGGCATCGCCGTCTACAAATGGGACGTCAGCAGCTTCGATGCCTGTGCCGAAGGCGTGAAGAAGGTCGAGGCCGATCTCGGGCCGATCGAGGTGCTCGTCAACAATGCCGGCATCACCCGCGACACCGCCTTCCACAAGATGACGCTCGAGCAGTGGAACGCCGTCATCAACACCAATCTCGGTTCGCTGTTCAACATGACGCGCCAGGTCATCGAGGGCATGCGTTCGCGCAAGTTCGGCCGCATCATCTCGATCTCGTCGATCAACGGACAGAAGGGACAGTTCGGCCAGGTCAACTATTCCGCGGCGAAGGCCGGCGATATCGGCTTCACCAAGGCGCTCGCGCTGGAGAATGCCAAGGGTGGCATTACCGTGAACGCGATCTGCCCCGGCTACATCAACACCGAAATGGTGCAGGCGGTGCCGAAGGACGTTCTGGAGAAGAACGTGATCCCGCAGATCCCGGCCAACCGGCTCGGCGAACCCGAAGAGATCGCGCGCGCGGTCGTGTTCCTCGCGGCCGACGAGTCCGGTTTCATCACCGGCTCGACGCTCACGGTCAACGGCGGCCAATACATGGTGTGATGCGATCGCATCACGCCGGCTGATATTTTGCACATCGGCGTGCCCGGGCTTGTCCCGGGCATCATGCCCTGTCATTCCGAGGCGCCGCGAGAGCGGCGAACCCGGAAACTCGAGATTCCGGGTCTGGCGCTACGCGCCATCCCGGAATGACGAGGCCTTCCAAGATGACTCCCCGCACCGCCACGCTGATCGGATTGACCGCGATCCTGATGTGGTCGCTGCTCTCGGTGATGACGGTGGCGACCGGAACGATCCCGGCGTTTCAGCTTGCGGCCATGACCTTCGCGATCGGCGGCCTCGTCGGCCTGCTCACCTGGATCGGCCGCGGCGATGCGGCGAAAAGCCTGCGTCAACCGCTCGTCGTCTGGGTCGTCGGCGTCGGCGGCCTGTTCGGCTATCACGCGCTGTATTTTCTCGCGCTCCGCTTCGCGCCGCCGGCCGAAGCCGGTCTTCTGAACTACATGTGGCCGCTCTTGATCGTGCTGTTCTCCTCGTTCCTGCCCGGCGAGCGGCTCGCTTTGCATCACATCATCGGCGCCGTGCTCGGCCTCGTCGGCACCGTGATGCTGTTCGCCGGCAACACCAGCGGATTTGCACCGGGGGCGGTGCCGGGACTGATCGCAGCCTTCATTGCCGCGTTCGTCTGGGCGGCCTATTCGGTGTTGTCGCGCCGATTGAAAGCGGTGCCGACGGATGCCGTCGCGGGCTTCTGCCTTGCCACCGCAGCGCTGGCCGCGCTGATGCACGGTTTGCTTGAAACCACGGTGTGGCCGGAGACCATTTTGCAATGGCTCTCCGTGATCGCCCTCGGCATCGGTCCCGTCGGTGCGGCCTTCTACGCCTGGGACATCGGCATGAAGCGTGGCGACATCCGCGTGCTCGGCGCCGCCTCCTACGCGACGCCGCTGCTTTCGACCGGCTTCCTCATCGCTGCCGGCTTCGCCAAGGCCAGCGCCAACATCGCGATTGCCGCGATTCTGATTGCCGGCGGCGGCCTGATCGCGGCGAAGGACATGGTGCTCCGGAAACGATGATCAGAGTGCCGGTTGCCAGCCCGGCGGGCGGTACATCGCTTCCGGAATCTGCCCGAGCTCGGAGCGCTGCAAGCGCTGCGGTGTCAGACCATAGAACTCCTGGAAGCTGAGAATCAGCGGCCGCCATTTGTCGGGATCGATCCGGTTGGGGGCACCCTCCATCATGATGTCAGGGTACGCATGCACGCGCGTGATGCGGACCTCGATCGCTGCGAGGTTGCCGCGCCAGACCGCATCGTCCTGCGCCATCTCATGGACATATGCGACCTTGGCCTCCATCTGCACCGGGCATTCGGCTGCACGTGGCGCGTTGACCGTTTCGCCCGGCAGCGCCGTCAGACCGCTGAGATTGAACTTGTCGTTCTCGTGCCGATAGCCGCGATAGAGTTTTCCCGGCGGTACGGGATCCGAGCCCGTCGTGCGGGCAAGGCGATCGACGGCGGCAACGAGGTTCGCCGCCGGCAGATTTAGCACGCATTCGCCAGTGCGGATCATGTTCTCGGTGGTCTTGGAATTGCGGGCGAGCCCGAGCATGCAGCGCCATCCGACCCACCACGCCGACTACATCGGCGCGAGATTGTGCGAGCCGTCGTCGTTGGTCGATCCGATCAGGACGACGGGCGTTCCGAAATAGAGAATGGCCGGGTCGATCTGAATGGTCGGGGGATCGAATGTACCGTGCATCTGGCGCTCCTGTTCGCTGTGAGCGTCGTCCTACGATGCGCGAGGGATCGATCCCACCCGATTCCAGATAGCGCTACGGCTCCCAGCCCTTCGGTGCGAGCTCGAAGCCCGCGAACTCGAACGCGGGCGCCACGGTGCAGCCGACCAGGGTCCACTCGCCCGTGGTCTCAGCCATCTGCCAGGCCTGCTCCGGCACGATCGCCTGCGGCCGCTCGCCGCCGGCGAGGTCGGTGCCGAGCCGCACCTCGTGCCGCAAGCAGCCGTCATGGGCGACGCGCAGCATCAGGGGGCTGCCCGCATAGTAATGCCAGGTCTCGACCGCATCGACGCGATGCCAGTGCGAGCGCTCGCCGCGTGCGAGCAGGAAGTAGATCAGGGTCGAGCGCGACCGGCCGTTGGCGTCCGTGGCCTGGTCGCGAAACGTCTCGCGATAATGGCCGCCCTCGGGATGTGGCCGCAGTTCAAGGCGAGCGATGATCTCGGCTGCGGTCGGCATCGATCCCCGTCAGGTCTGTGCTTCAGGATTTGTGCGTCAGGATTTGTTCTTGCGCTCGCGCAGCTCGCCGAACACTGCGGCGGCATCCGCGCCCTTCATGTGCAGCCTGGCCGCGACCGACGGTTCGTCGGCGCGCAGGAACACATTGGCCCGCTTCTCCTCGCCAAGCAGCGTGGGAATGGTCGGCTTGTTCTCGGCCCGGAGCTTCGCCACCTCCGCCGCGCGCGCCTGCAGCGCCGCATTGTCGGGATCGACGGTGAGCGCGAACTTGACGTTGGAGGCCGTGTATTCGTGGCCGCAATAGAGCTTGAAGTCGTCGGGCAGGGCGCGCAGCTTCAGGAGCGAATCCCACATCATCGGGTAGGTGCCCTCGAACACGCGTCCGCAGCCGATCGAGAACAGCGTGTCGGCGGCGAACACCGTCTTCTCGGTGTCGAACACGTAGGAGATGTGGTCGAGCGTGTGGCCGGGCGTCTCCAGAACGCGCGCCAGCAGATTGCCGATCTTGACCACGTCGGCGTTGGCGACGCGCAGGTCGACATTGGCGATAGCGGTGGTCTTGTCGTGCGGCGCGACGACGCGGCAATTGTATTTCCGCTTGAGTTCGGCGACTCCGCCGACATGATCGCCGTGATGATGGGTGATCAGGATGTCGGTGAGCTGCCAACCCTCGCGTTCCAGCGCCTGGACGATCGGGCCAGCCTCGGGCGCGTCGATCGACGCCGTCGCCTTGGTTTCCACATCGTGGATCAGATAACCGAAATTGTCATTTAAACAGGTGAAAGTACGAATTTCGGCGGCCATGTCATCTCCATCGCGCTCAGCCCCGCCAGACAAATATGGCGTTAACGTTGCGCAGGCAATGCAATATTCCGCGCGCAGGCGCGGCCTTACGCATGTTACATTGCCGTCATGACCATCGACGTCGTCGACCTTCGCGAGTTCTATTCCCGTCGCCTCGGCATTGTGGCGCGGCAAATGATCAATCGCGGCATCAGGGAGCGCTGGCCGGGCGCGGAGGGCCAGCGCGTGCTCGGCCTCGGCTATCCCACGCCCTATCTGGGGTTGTTCCGCGAAGACGCTGAGCGCTGCATCGCCTTCATGCCGGCGGCCCAGGGCGTCCTGAAATGGCCGACGGGGCGGCCGGCGCTGGCCTCGCTGGTCGACGAATTCTCGCTGCCGCTGCCCGACGCCGCGGTCGACCGCATCCTGCTGATCCACGCGCTGGAGATGTCGGACGATCCGGCCGCGCTGCTGCGCGAGGTGTGGCGCGTGCTGTCGCCCTCGGGCCGCGTGATCGCGGTGATCCCGAACCGGCGTGGGGTGTGGACCCGCACCGACAGCACGCCGTTCGGTCACGGCCGGCCCTATTCGCGCTCGCAGATCACCGACCTGTTGCGCCAGACCTGGTTCACGCCGACAGCCTGGGGCGAGGCGTTGTTCATGCCGCCCTATGCCGGTGGCTGGGTGCTGAAATCGGCACAGATGTGGGAGCGCGCCGGTGCGGCGCTGTCGCTGCCCTTTGCCGGCGTGCACATCGTCGAGGCCACCAAGCAGGTCTATCGTGCGATCCCCGCCAAGCGCGAGCGGGCGCGGCTGATTCCCTCGCTCGCCAAGCCCGTGCTGGTGCCATCCTCGACGGTGACGCGCAGCTGAAAAAAATCGTCCCGGCGAGGCCGGGACGATTGCAGTTCACAAACTCAGAACAGGCTTATTCGCCGGGCGCGACTTCGTCGCTCGAGGCGGCCGGAGCTGCCTCGCGCTCGGGGCGCGGGCCATGCGGCCGGCGCCGCCGGCGCGGAAAGCGTTCGCCACCGCCGCCACCGCCCTCGAAGCCGGGTTGGCCGCCATTGGCGCCGACATTCACTTGCGGCTGCGGGCCGGTGATGAAGGACGGCAGGCGATCGACGCTGCCGGCATCGGCGATGACGGGCTGCGGTTGGTTCGCGGGCAGCGGCTGCGGCTGATATTGCGGCTGCGGACGATGATCGCGTTCGCGGTGCTCGCGCGGCTGCTGGTCGCGCTGATAAGGCTGTTGCTGGTCGCGTTGCTGATGATCACGCTGGTGATGATCGCGCTGGCCGTCGCGGTCGCGCGTGAAAGGCTGCTGCTGTGGCTGCGGGACGAAGCCCGGCTCCTGGCCGAAATTCGAGAAATTCTCGCCGTCGTCCTCGCCGTCGTCGCTATGGCTGCTGACGGGCTCGTCACCGCGCGGCTGCTGGTTCTGGCGGAACTGCTCCTGGGCCGCCGCGATCAGGCGGAAATAATGCTCGGCATGCTGGTAGTAGTTCTCCGCCGCAACGGGATCGCCGGACGAGCGCGCGTCGCGCGCAAGCTGGAGATACTTTTCGGCGATGTGCGAAGCGGTGCCGCGGATCTTGATGTCGGGTCCGTTGGACTCGTAGACCCGGGTCATCGGGTTCTGGCTGCGCCGGTTGTTGTTGTTGTTATTGTTGTTGCGGTTGCGCATCCGCTGCTTGTTCTGACCGTTTCTCATGTCCTGCCTTTAATTCCAGCCCTAAAGGTTGCACGCATTACTGATTGCTAGGAGTGACCTGGCGACAGCGGTTCACATTGCCCACGCGCAACCGCGCGCATGAGCGGATTGATCCCTGCCGATGTTCGTCGACCGTCGCGTTCAACAAGGACGCGTTCCCCACCCGCCAGCATTGATCGCCAGCGAACCCATTCATTTTGCCTGCCGAAACAAGCCCAGCTTTGTTGCGTAAGTCTTCAAGCGCAATATCAGGCTTTCGTTCACTTTGCGGTCGGAGAGCAGCGCAGCTCCACTGGCTATCGCGCTTCACAGGACCTGCGGCTTGGAACCTTTATCAGTAAAGCTCTCGCCCGAGAGCCCGGCTTTCGCCCGTAGGTCTACGGGGCCGGCACCGATGTGTTGATCGGAACGTAGTCGTTCCCAAGGGATATTCCAAGAGCTTTTTGCAGGCCAATCCGGCTTTTATGGGGGCATTTTTCGGGCCGAAACGGCCCGCGGAATGCCCGCCAGGTCCGCCTTGGGCGGCCTGTCCAACGTTAACCCAGCAGCCGCCATCAGGGTTTCAATGTTTCTCGCCTGGCCCTGTCCGGCCTCGACGATCAGGGCGCCGCCGGGCGCGAGGCGCTCGGCCGCCTGCGGGATCAGGGCGCGGTACGCATCATATCCGTCGTTGCCGCCATCGAGCGCCAGATGCGGATCGTGCTCGCGCACCTCGATGCTCAATGTCGGAATTTCGGCCGAGGGGATATAGGGCGGGTTCGACACGATGAGGTCGAACGGGCCGCGCAGCGCCGACGCATAGGAGCAAGCGACGAAAGCCGCCCGGCCGCCGAGGCCGTGAGAGGCGGCATTGTCGCGCGCCGTGTCGAGCGCCGCCAGGCTGACATCGGTGCCGATGCCAAACGCATCGGGAATTTCGTGCAACAGCGCCAGCAGGATCGCGCCCGATCCGACGCCGATATCGGCGATGCGCGGAGGCACTGCCGCTTTCCGCTCGCGGAGGATCTCGAGCGCTAGCTCGACCACGGTCTCGGTATCGGGGCGCGGGACCAGGGTTGCTTCCGACAGACGAAACGGCAAGCCCCAGAATTCACGTGTGCCGAGAATGCGCGCCACGGGCTCGCCGGCGATGCGGCGCTGTGCATGCGCGATAAGACGCGACGCCTCGGCTTCCGTGAGCGGCCGGGCAGCCTGCGCGATTAGGCCAGTGAGGTCGAGCCCGAGCGCAGCACCGAGCAGGATGCGGGCATCGAGCTCGGCTTCGTCGCTCTGCACCGATCTCAGCTGCCCAGCCAGCGCGCGCCGCGCGCTTTCGATGGATTGTCCTGTGAAAGGATTACTCACGCCTCACGCCGCGACGCCTTGGGCGGCGAGCTGCGCGGCCTGGTGCTCGGTGGTCAGCGCGTCGGTCAATTCGCCGAGCGCTTCGCCCGCGATCACCTGCGGCAGCTTGTAGAGCGTCAGGTTGATGCGGTGGTCGGTGACGCGTCCTTGCGGGAAATTGTAGGTGCGGATGCGCTCTGAGCGGTCGCCGGAGCCGACCTTCTCCTTGCGCTCGGCCGAGCGCGCGGCGTCGACGCGCTGCCGCTCGGCGTCGTAGATGCGCGAGCGCAGGATGTTCATGGCGGAGGCGCGGTTCTTATGCTGCGAGCGCGAGTCCTGCATCATCACGACGATGCCGGTCGGAATATGGGTGATGCGGATCGCCGATTCGGTCTTGTTGACGTGCTGGCCGCCCGCGCCTTGCGCGCGCATGGTCTCGATGCGGAGGTCGTCGTTCTTGATCTCGACGTCGACGTCCTCGACCTCGGGCAGCACGGCAACGGTCGCCGCAGAGGTGTGAATGCGCCCCTGCGTCTCCGTGTCGGGCACGCGCTGCACGCGATGCACGCCGGATTCGAACTTCAGCTTGGAGAACGCGCCGCGGCCCTGCACCTCCGCGATGATTTCCTTGTAGCCGCCGACGGTGCCTTCGCTGGCCGAGATCACCTCGACCTTCCAGCCCTGCAGGGCAGCGAAGCGCTCGTACATCCGGAACAGGTCTCCGGCGAACAGCGAGGCCTCGTCGCCGCCGGTGCCGGCGCGAATTTCCAGCACCACGTTGCGATCGTCCATGGCGTCCTTGGGCAGCAGCGCCACGCGGATCTTCTGGACCAGCTCCTCGATCTTCGGTGCGAGCTCGTCGCGTTCGGCTTCCGCCATGCCGCGCATCTCGGCATCGGTTGCGGGATCGGCGATCAGCGCCTCGGTGTCGGCGAGCTCCTTCACGGCGGAGCGGTAGGCTTTCACCGCTTCGATCAGCGGCGTGATCTCGGCCAGCTCGCGCGTGACCTGCACGTAACGTTCGGAGGAGAGCTGCCCCAGCGATTCGGCCTCGAGAGAGGCATGATGTGCAAGGAGCACGTCCAGTTTGGCTTCGGGGAGTGACGACATCGGTTCAGTCTCAAATGGCGGAAAGAGGCGAGGCGGCGGGAGGCGGCGACAGGCCCGCTACAAGGCCAGGCCTTCGGCCTCGGCAAACTCCGTCAGCTTCTGCCGGATCGAGACGCTGCCCGCCGGCGCGTCCAGGAGCGGGCCGAGCATGGCTTCGGCCTTCTTCGCATCGAGGTCGATCACCATGGCCTTGACCGGGCCGAGTGCGGTCGCCGACAGCGACAGCGAGCGATAGCCCAGCCCGATCAGCGCCAGCGCGCCGATCGGCTTGGAGGCCATCTCGCCGCAGAGCGAGAGCGACTTGTTCGCCGCATGGCACTTGCGCGCAATTTCGCGCAGGGCGCGCAGGATCGGCGCCGACATCGTGTCGAAGCGCTCGGAGACTTTCGCGTTGCCGCGATCGACGGCGAACAGGAACTGGAACAGGTCGTTGGAGCCGACCGAGATGAAGTCGACTTTCCGCAACAGCTCGTCGAGCTGATAGAGCAGCGCGGGCACCTCGACCATGGTGCCGATGTCGATCCGTTCAGGCAGCGTGTGGCCGTGCTGGCGTAAATAAGTGAGCTCGCGCTCGACCAGCGCCTTCGCCGAATCGAATTCGGCGACCTCCGAGATCATCGGGAACATGATGCGCAGCGCGCGGCCGCCGCCGGCGCGCAGCAGCGCGCGAATCTGGCCGCGCAACAGGCCGGGGCGATCGAGCCCGAGCCGGATCGCGCGCCAGCCGAGCGCGGGATTTTCCTCGATCACGGCTTCCATATAGGGCAGCGCCTTGTCGCCCCCGATGTCGAGGGTGCGGAAGGTGACGGGCTTGGGGCCGGCGGCATCCAGCACGGTGCGATAGAGCGCGAGCTGGTCGCTGGTGCGCGGCAGGCTCTGGCCTACCATGAATTGCAGCTCGGTGCGGAACAGGCCGATGCCGGCGCTGCCGGTATCTTCGATATGCGGCAGGTCGATCGCAAGGCCTGCATTGATCATCAGCTCGACCTTCTGGCCGTCACTGGTGACGCAGGGCCGGTCGCGCAACGCCAGATATTGCGCCTGGCGGCGGGCGCGGAAGCGCACACGCTCGGCGAAGGCGGCTTCGACTTCCTGCGAGGGGCGCACATAGATCGAGCCCGAGGTGCCGTCGACGATGATGGCGTCGCCGGGATCGGCGATGCCGGGCGCGTTCGGCACTTCGCCGACCGCGGGAATGCCGAGCGCGCGCGCCACGATCGAGACGTGGGAGTTGGCGGTGCCCTCCTCCAGCACGATGCCGCGCAGGCGCTTGCGATCGTAGTCGAGCAGCGCCGCCGGGCCCATCGCGCGCGCGATGACGATCGCGTTGTCGGGCAGCTGCTCGCGCGAGGGCGCGTGGTCCTGGCCGACCAGCTGCCGCATCAGGCGGTAGCCGAGATCCTCGAGATCGTGCAGCCGGTCGCGCAAGTAAGGGTCGGTCGAGCGCAGCATGCGCGCGCGGGTGTCGGACTGCACGCGCTCGACCGCGGCTTCCGCGGTGAGGCCCGTGGCGACCGCCTCGTGCAGCTTGTGCGACCAGCCCTGATCGTTGGCGAACATGCGATAGGCTTCCAGCACCTCGCGATGCTCGCCGCCCTCGGCGACGTCGCCGCGCTCCAGCATACGGTCGAGATCGGCGCGCAGCTTGGCGAGCGCGGTGTCGAGCCGCTTGATTTCCTTCGGCAGGTCCTCGGCGATGTAGTCCTTGATGACGACGCGCGGCTCGTGCAGCACGACGTGGCCGAGCGCGATGCCCTCCGACAGGATGGCGCCGACCTTCTGCGCGGAATGGCGCGCCGCCGGCTCCTGGCCCGGCTGGGCCAGCGCGGAGAGCTCGCCCGAGGCGATCAGCTCCGCCAGCACCATCGCAGTGGTCTGCAGCGCCTCGAGCTCTTCCTCGACGTAATTGCGCTTGGCGCGGTTCTGCACCACCAGCACGCCGAGCGTGTTGCCGGCCCGCAGGATCGGCACGCCGAGGAAGGAGTGGTAGATTTCTTCGCCGGTCTCGGGGCGGAACGAGAAGGCCGGATGGCTCTGCGCATCGTTTAAGTTGAGCGGCGTCGCCTCGCTGGCGACGAGACCGACCAGGCCCTCATGCGCGCTCAGCACCGTGTGGTGCACCGCCTCGCGGTTGAGGCCTTCGGTGGCGTAGAGCTCCAGCGTGTTGTCGATGCGCAGCACATAGACCGAGCACACCTCGGCCACCATGTTGGCGGCGATCAGCACCACGATCTTGTCCAGCCGCTCCTGGGCCGAGACCTGCTCCGCCATGGTTTCGCGGAGCCGTCTCAACAAGACGCGGGGACCTCCCGACGCGCTCCGCATGAACCGTCAATCTCCTCCGTCTGCCGGGCCCGGCGGTATCGGCCGGCGGCTGGCCCAAAATTCCAGAAAAACAACCAAATTGTTTGTCCGGCGCAGGCGCAAACCCAAATCTTCTTGAGATTTCGTGCTTTGCACCGAATCAGCGGCCTGAACTGGGACACAGTTTGCGGCAGCCCACCCTGTTCGCCGTATAGCGAATTGGGGCTTGTTTTGCCAAGCAAAACGCCTGCCAAACGCGAAAGTGTGGACACCTCGGCGTTTGCTGCGACCGCTAAGAGAAAATTAGCCTAAGCGCGGTCTGGAACGTACGAAGCGGTTTTCCGGAAAGACCATGCTTAGACAACAACGGGAAGCGCGACCGTGGTCGCGCTTCAGGCCTGATCGAGACCGTAGAGCGTGTGCAGGGTGCGCACCGCGAGCTCGGTATAGGCGGTGTCGATCAATACCGAGAATTTGATCTCGGAGGTTGTAATGGCCCGGATGTTGATATTCCGCCCGGCGAGGGCCGAGAACGCCTGGGCCGCGACGCCCGCGTGGCTGCGCATGCCGCTGCCGATCACCGAGATCTTGGCGACGTCCGTGGCGGTATCGAGCCTGGCGTAACCGATCTTGGCCTTGGCGGCGGTAATCGTGTCCTTGGCGCGGGTATAATCGGCCGCCGGCACCGTGAAAGTGAGATCGGTGGTCTTGCCGTCCTCGGAGACGTTCTGCACGATCATGTCGACGTTGATGTTGGCATCCGCGAGCGGGCCGAAGATCGAGGCCGCAACGCCCGGCTTGTCCTCGATCTGGCGCACCGAGATCTGGGCCTCGTCCTTGGAGAAGGCGATACCGGTGACGACGTGGCTTTCCATGATCTCCTCCTCGCTGCAGATCAGCGTGCCGGGCGGCTGGTTGGCATGCGGGTCGATATCCTCGGGCTTGTCGAAGCTCGAGCGGACGAAGATCGGCATGTTGTGGACCATGCCGAGTTCCACTGAGCGGACCTGGAGCACCTTGGCGCCCTGGGAGGCCAGTTCCAGCATGTCTTCGAACGCAATCTTGTCGAGCCTCTTGGCCTTCGGCACGATTCGCGGGTCGGTGGTGTAGACGCCGTCGACGTCGGTATAGATGTCGCAGCGGTCGGCCTTGACGGCGGCGGCAACGGCCACGGCCGAGGTATCGGAGCCGCCGCGGCCGAGCGTGGTGATGCGGTTGGTCTTGGGCTCGATGCCCTGGAAGCCGGCGATGACCGCGACCTCCTTGCGCTCTTTGAAGCGCTTGATGATCTCGCTGCCGTCGATGTCCTCGATCCGGGCCGAGGCATGGGCGTCGCTGGTCTTGATCGGGATCTGCCAGCCCTGCCAGGAACGGGCCTGGATGCCCATGCCCTGGAGCGTGATGGCCAGCAGGCCGGAGGTCACCTGCTCGCCCGAGGCGACCACGGCGTCGTATTCGCGCGCGTCGTGCATCGGCGAGGCCTCGGTGCACCAGGCCACCAATTCGTTGGTCTTGCCGGACATCGCCGAGACGACCACGGCCACCTCGTGGCCGGCGTCGACCTCACGCTTCACATGGCGTGCGACGTTGCGGATACGTTCGATATTGGCGACGGATGTGCCGCCGAATTTCATCACGAGGCGGCTCATGACGACGCGTGCATTCCTTCAAAGGGATCAGTATGGTGGCCCGCACCGGACGGTCCTGGCGGACACCGACCGCGCGTATACATAGCGGCGGGGCCGGGGGCAAGCGGGTTCCTGCGGGGCCGGGTGCGGGCAATGGGTTAACTGAGGTCATGGCGCGCTATATCGACGAGATTCTGCAGCCCGGCGAGAAGGTGCTGTATTCGACCAATGCGCACTGGATCTTCTATTTTCCGGCGATCCTGGCCTGGATCGTGACGCTGGCCCTGCTGATCCTGTCGCGCCAGGTGGTCATCGACTGGCTCGTTCTGCTCTGCCTGGCGGCCGCAGCCGTCGCGGCGCTGGCTGCCCTGTACTGGACCATCAAGGGCTGGTTCCACCGCTTCACCACCGAGACCGACGTCACCAATCTCAGGGTCGTGCACAAGACCGGCTTCATCAAGCGCCGCACTTTTGAAATGGCGCTGGACAAGGTCGAGAGCGTCGACGTCGACCAGACCATTCTTGGACGTATTCTCAACTACGGCGACGTGACGATTCGCGGCGTCGGCGAGGGGATCGAGACGATCAAGACCATCGCCTCGCCGCTCGCCTTCCGTAGTTCGATCACCACGCGGTAGGACCGCGCGTAACCATGAGCATGCAGCAAAATACTTCCGTTTCCGCGCAGCCCGGCTCGACCGTCGACGCAGCCGAGATCGCCAAGTTCTCAAAACTCTCCGCGGAGTGGTGGGACCCCAACGGCAAGATGGCGCCGCTGCACCGGATCAATCCGCTGCGGCTCGGCTATATCCGCGATGCCGCCTGCCGCAAGTTCGAGCGCAACGTGCGCAGCCTCAACTGCCTCGCCGGCTTGCGCGTGCTCGACATCGGCTGCGGCGCCGGCCTTCTTTGCGAGCCGCTGTCACGCTTGGGAGCGCAGGTCATCGGCGTCGACCCCTCGCAGAGCAACATCGCCGCGGCGAAGCTGCATGCCGACAAGGGCCATCTTGCGATCGACTACCGCTGCACCACGGTCGAGGAGATCGACCCGCGCGAGCGCTTCGACATCGTGCTGGCGATGGAAGTGGTCGAGCATGTCGTCGATGTCGGCGTCTTCCTGAAGCGTTGCGCCGCGATGCTGAAGCCGAATGGCCTCATGGTGGTCTCGACGCTGAACCGCAACTGGAAGAGCTTTGCGCTCGCCATCGTCGGCGCCGAATATGTCCTGCGCTGGCTGCCGCGCGGCACCCACGAGTGGAACAAGTTCGTCACCCCCGACGAGCTGACGAAATACCTGCTCGACAACCGCCTCGTCATCACCGAGCAGACCGGCGTGGTCTACTCGCCCTTCGCCGACAAATGGTCGCTCTCATCGGACATGGACGTGAACTACATGATGGTGGCGGAAGCGATGGTGTGAGGGTGTATGAGTGAGATGCGATCTCTAACTCCCCGGGCGGTGTCGTCCCTGCGAACGCAGGGACCCATAACCACAGGCCCATCGAGTTAGCCAAGACGGGCGCCCCGAGCATGTACTACGTCTACATCCTCGCCAGCCGCCATCACGGAACGCTCTACATCGGCGTCACCAACTCACTGCAGAAGCGGATGGAGCAGCACCGCGCCGGCAAGGGCTCCGAGTTCGTCAAGCGCTACGGCGTGCATCGGCTGGTCCACACCGAAGTCTATGAACGCGTCGAGGAGGCGATTGCCCGGGAAAAGCAGCTCAAGCGCTGGAAGCGCGACTGGAAGATCGAGCTGATCGAGCGAGACAATCCGGACCGGCGAGCTCTGAGTGATCTGTTGGTTTGACAGTGTGATGCCGCCCAGCAAATGTCGTCGTCCCTGCGAACGCAGGGACCCATACCGCGTGATCTCTCGTGGGGTTCGGTGTGATATGCGCGGGTTGGCAGCCTTCGCCAAACTGCTCCCTGGAGTTATGGGTCCCTGCGTTCGCAGGGACGACAGTGTGCTTGTTGCAAGAGCATCGCACCCATGACGCTCGTGTGGTTGACCAGCGAGGATGTTCCCGTCACGCTAATAAACCCACCTTCCTAAGCACTTTAGCCCCCTCCCATGCTCACCGTCGCCAGCCTCTGGATTCCCTTCACCGTCGTCGCCGCGCTGGGCCAGGTCGCGCGCAATGCGATGCAGCGGTCGCTCACGAAGCCGCTGGGGACCTGGGGCGCGACCAATATCCGTTTTCTGTTCGGCTTCCCGTTCTCACTGGTGTTCCTCGGCGTGGTGCTGATCGCGACCGGCGATCATCTCGGCATGCCGCCGACCGCGTTCTGGCCATGGCTGCTGCTCGGCGCGCTGAGCCAGATCGTCGCGACAGGCCTGATGCTGCTCGCCATGAACGACCGCTCCTTCGTGGTGACGACGGCGTACCTCAAGACCGAGGCGATCCAGACCGCGATCTTCGGCTTCGTCTTCCTCGGCGATCACCTGACCTGGCTGAAGGTGCTGGCGATCGTGATCGCCACGATCGGCGTCGTCATCACCGCGCTGCGGCCCGGCGGCGAGAAGAGCTTTGCCGAATTGAGGCCGACCATCACCGGCCTCGTTGCGGCCGCGGCCTTCGCGCTCTCCGCGGTCGGCTTTCGCGGCGCCATCATCAACGTGCCCGGCGTCTCGTTCGTGACCTCGGCATCGTTCACCCTGGTGCTCGGCCTGTTCGTGCAGACGCTGGTGCTGACGATCTATCTGCTCTGGCGCGCGCCAAAGATATTGCAGGCGATCCTGGGCTTGTGGAAGCCGTCGATGCTGGCGGGCTTCATGGGCGCCTTCGCCTCGCAGTTCTGGTTCCTGGCCTTCGCCCTGACGGCCGCAGCCAATGTCCGCACGCTCGCTCTGATCGAGGTGCTGTTCGCGCAAGCCGTGGCCTATTACTCGTTCAAGCAGCCGATCGCGCCGCGCGAGATTTTTGGCATCGCGCTGATCGTCGTCGGCGTGGCGGTGCTGGTGGGGGCTTAGTTCCGGTCTTCCGGCAGCGTCGGCAGCGGCGAGACCTCGATGCCCTCGTCGATCAGCGACTTCGCCTCTTCCGGCGAGGCCTCGCCATAGATCGGGCGATGCTCCTTGTCGCCGTAATGCATCGCGCGCGCTTCGTTCGCAAAGCGCTCGCCGACATTGTCGGCGTTCTTGACGATATGGTCGCGCAGCTCCTTGAGCTTGGTGCGCAGCTCTTTCTCCTGCGCCATCAGCAGCGAGGTCGGCCCTGACGGCGCGGCCTCGGGCGCGGCGGCAGTCGTGACCGGCTCCGGCGGCGGCGTCGCACGGCCGCGGCCCTTCTTGCCGACAATGCGCGGGGCCATGATCGCCTTGTCGACCTTGGCCGAGCCGCAGATCGGGCAGGTCACGAGCTTGCGCTTGACCTGCTGGTCATAGGCCGTCGAACTTTGAAACCAGCTCTCGAATTCGTGGTCCCGGTCGCAGCGAAGTGCGTAGCGGATCATGCCGATCCCCGTACGAGGTGCAGATGGTCCGGCCCCGCCTTGGGGTCGGACACGCCGAAGCGGCGGCCGTGCTGGAGCGAGGGAATGGCGCGGCGCGCGGTCTCGACCTTGGCCGGATCGATCTTGGCCATGATAATGCCGGGCTCGACGTCGCCCTCGGCGAGGATCTCGCCCCAGGGGTCGATGATCAGCGAATGGCCGTAGGTCTCGCGCTTGTTCTCGTGGGTGCCGGCCTGGGCCGCTGCGAAGATGAAGCAGCCGGTCTCGATCGCGCGCGCACGCAGCAGCACGTGCCAATGCGCTTCGCCGGTCTTGCGGGTGAAGGCCGAGGGCACGGTGATGAAGTAGGCGCCGCTCTCGGCGAGTGCGCGATAGAGCGCGGGGAAGCGCACGTCGTAGCAGATCGTCAGGCCCACCCGGCCCCAGGGCAGGTCGGAGATCACCGCGGTCTCGCCCGGCTGGTAATTGGCGGATTCGCGATAGCTCTCGCCGTCCGGCAGCTCGATGTCGAACATGTGGATCTTGTCGTAGCTCGCGAGCACATTGCCCTCGGGCCCGATCAGGAAGGAGCGGTTGACCGCCTTTTCGGCGGAGAAGCGCAGCGCCAGCGAGCCGACATGGAGATGGATCTTCAGCTCCGCCGCGAGCGCCCGGTAGGCTTTCAGGGAGCTGTCGTCCTCTTCGCTCTGCAGATGCTCGAACAGCGCCTTGCGGTTCAGCTGCATCATGTTGCTGACTTCGGGCGTCTGCACGTAGTCGGCGCCGTTGGCGGCGGCCTGCCGGATCAGCTTGGTGGCCTGTTCGAGGCTGGGCCCCGGCATCAGGCCGGTGCGCATCTGCACCATCGCGGCGGTGAACGTGCGGTTTTCGCTCATGAGGTTGCCTTCACGCTTTCGAGCATGCCGTCGAGCTTGCCTTCGCGGTCGAGCGCGTAGAGATCGTCGCAGCCGCCGACATGCGTTCCGCCGATCCAGATCTGCGGGAAGGTCGAGCCCTCGCCGGCGCGGTCGTACATCTCGTTGCGCCATGACGGGTTCTTGGCGACGTCGAATTCCGTGAACGCCGCCTTCTTGCGGCTCAGCAGCGACTTGGCGGCGGAACAGTAGCCGCAGCCCGGCCTGGTGTAGATCTCGACAGCAGCAGTCATCTCGTCTGGCGCTCTCTTGTCATGAATCCATTGAATTATATGGGACTTTACCTGACCTCCACAACCCGGGCGAAGACCAGGACGTCGACCTGGGCCGCCTTGGCGCGCAGCAGGGCCCGTGCGCAGGCATCCAGCGTCGCACCCGAGGTCAGGACATCGTCGATCAGGACAATGCGGCGGCCCTGGATTTCAGCCTGGCGGTCCGGGGATACTTGGAATGCGCCCTGCACATTGGTGGCGCGCTGGGCCCGCGACAGGCCGATCTGCTGCTCGGTGGCCCGCACCCGGCGCAGCACCTCGGCCTTCGTCTTGACCCCGCTCTGCCGCTCGATGATCTGCGCCAGCGCCCCGGACTGGTTGTAGCGGCGCCGCCAGGCCCGCCGCCAGTGCAGCGGCACCGGCACCAGCATATCGGCCCCGGCCAGCAGTTCGCCGCCCGCCCGCGCCATCCAGCGCCCCATGGCGGGCGCGAGATCCGTGCGGTCCTGGTATTTCAGCGCATGCACCAGCGTGCGCGCGACGTCGTCATAGCGCACCGCGGCGCGGGCGCGCTGATAGGCTGGCGGGCTCGCGATCGCCTCCATCGACAGCATGTCGGGGCCGGGGTCGTAGACGAAGGGGATCCCGAGCCGCGGGCAATAGGGCCGCTCGATGAACGACAGCCGCGCCCAGCACGAGGCGCAGACGCCCTCGCCATCGACCGGCTCGCGGCAGGACACGCACAGCGTCGGCAGCGCAATGTCGAGCGCGAGCCGCGCCGCCCGCGCCAGCACGTGGCGGCCGGTCGTCCATGCTGCACGCAGCGGTGCGGCGATCGAGCGGGTGGGGGCGGCGTCGGCGTCCATGCGGAGAGGCTAGCGGTCTGCGCTTCCGGGCTCAAGCCACGCTCTCATGCCCCGGTCGCAGCGCAGCGTCTCTTCGACGGTGCGCTGCAGAGCCGGGACACGAGAGAGAAGATTGCATTGGCCAGCGTGATCGGCGTAACCAGCGGCATGGCCCAGCCCCCGCAAACCCCGCCCGCTTTGTTCGATCGCGCCTTGCTGCACGCGCGGCAGCGGCGCGCGCAGGCGCAAGGCGCAGTGAGCTTCCTGCTCGATCGTGTCGCCGAGGACATGGCGGAGCGGCTCGCCGCGGTGATGCGCGAGTTTCACGTCCCGGTCGATCTCTGGACGCCGGGCGATGGTCTGGCGCCCCTCCGCACGCGCCTTCCCTCCATCGAACACATCGCCCTGGATGCGGCCGGCGCGGAAAAACTTCCCTTCTCGCCGGACAGTCTCGACCTCGTCGCCTCGGCGCTGGCGCTGCAATTCGTCAACGATCTGCCGGGCGTGTTCGCACAAATCCGGCGCGCGCTGAAACCGGACGGGCTGCTGCTGGCCGCGATGATCGGCGGCGACAGCCTGACCGAGCTGCGGCAGGCCTTTGCCGCGGCGGAGGCCGAATGCGAGGGCGGCGTGTCGCCGCGTGTCGCGCCGTTTGCGGATTTGCGCGATGTCGGCGCGCTGCTGCAGCGGGCAGGCTTCGCGCTGCCAGTGACCGACGTCGACCGCGTCGTGGTGCGCTATGGCAATGCGTTCGCCTTGATGCAGGATCTGCGCCGCATGGGCGCGGCCAATGTGCTGATCGAACGCCGCCGCACGCCGAGCCGGCGCGCGACGCTGCTGCGGATGGCGGAAATCTATGCCGAGCGCTTTGCCGATGCCGACGGCCGCATCCGCGCGACGTTCGACATCATCTGGCTCTCCGGCTGGGCCCCGCATGCGAGCCAGCAGCAGCCGCTGAAGCCGGGATCGGCGAAGGCGAGCCTGGCGGAGGCGGTGAAGAAGGCGGGGAAAGAGTGAGCCGTGTCCCGGACGCGCTGCGGCGTTCTTACGCTGCTGCGCAGAGCCGGGACCTGGTCTGCGGCAAGCATGGGCCCCGGACGCAGCGCACCGCAAGGGCGCTGCGCTGCGTCCGGGGCACGGCAACTCACATCAACAGATCAATCAAATGCGGGATCAGCGGAATATCCGCGGGCGGCATCGGATAGTCGCGCAGCTTGTTGGCGCGCACCCAGGCGAGGTTCTGGCCTTCACGCGCCGTCACAATCCCTTCCCAGCGCCGGCAGATATAGAGCGGCATCAACAGGTGGAAGCTCTCATAACCGTAGCTCGCGAAGGTCAGCGGCGCGAGGCACGGCTCGGCGACGGTGATGCCGAGCTCCTCGTGCAGCTCGCGGATCAGGCTCTGCTCCGGCCGCTCGCCGGGCTCACACTTGCCGCCGGGAAATTCCCAGAGGCCGGCGAGCGTCTTGCCCTCGGGGCGCTGCGCGATCAGGACGCGCTTGTCGGCATCGACCAGCGCGCAGGCCACCACCAGTGTCAGTTTGAGATCGGCCATGTCCGGGCTGTCGCTCGCTGGGGTCGTTCGCAAGGATTCGTTAATCGTACTGAGGGGCCACGATTCCAGGGGCCTCATAAGTCATATTTAATCAAGGGTTCCTAGAGTGGAAACATATTTAAACCATTCCGGGCTCCATCCATGCGCGCCGTGCTTTGCTCCCTTATCGGCCGGTTCGCAACCGACCGGCGCGGCAATATCGCGGTGATTTTCGCGCTCGCCTGCGTCCCCCTGATCACGGTGGTTGGCTGCGCGGTCGATTACTCCCGCGCCACGCAGATGCGGGCCAAGCTGCAGGCGGCGGCCGACGCGGCCAGCGTCGGCGCGGTCGCCAAGGCATCGCCGGCCTTCGCCGCCGCGGGCACGATGACCTCGGACGGTTCGATTCCCGTGGGCGTCACCGACGCCAGGAACATCTTCAATGCCAACGTCGCCAATCTGACCGGCTACACGCTCGACAGTCTCACGCCGACGGTGGTCAAGAACGGCTCGACGGTCACCTCGACCGTTGCGTTCAAAGGCACCATCAACACCATGTTCCTCGGCGTGATCGGCAAGACCTCGCTGACGACGAGCGGCACGTCGACGGCGACGGCAAGCATGCCGCTCTATGTCGACTTCTACCTCCTGCTGGACAATTCGCCGTCGATGGGCGTGGCGGCGACGCCGGCGGACGTCACCAAGCTGGTCAACGCGACCACCGGCAACAGCTTCAAGCCGAACGACCAGTGCGCGTTCGCCTGTCACGACTACAACGATGCCGACAATTACTACAATCTCGCCAAGTCCATCGGCGTGACCACGCGGATCGACGTGCTGCGCAGCGCGACGCAATCGCTGATGGACACGGCTGCCGCGAGCCAGACCTATTCGAACCAGTTCCGCATGGCGATCTACGATTTCGGCGCGGCGTCAAAGACCATCGGCTTGCGGGCGCTTTTTCCGTTGTCCTCGAACTTGTCGAGCGCGAAGACGGCGGCCGGCAACATCGACCTGATGGGCGTCTACGGCAACAACGACAGCTACACCAAGGATCAGGACACGCAGTTCAGCACCATCTTTCCGGCGATCAACAACGAAATCCCCAATCCCGGAAGCGGAAAATCCAACGCTCCCCTGAAGTATCTCTTTTTCGTCTCCGACGGTGTCGCCGACGAAAGCAATACGGGCTGCCTGAAGCCGCTCTCGGGTTCCTCACGGTGCCAATCGCCGCTCAATGCGTCGCTCTGCAAGACGATGAAGGATCGGGGCGTCAAGGTCGCGGTGCTGTACACGACCTATCTCGCGCTGCCCACCAACGCCTGGTACATGAAATGGGTCGATCCGTTCAATGCCGGCCCCTATGGTCCCTCGCCGAACAGCGAGATCGCGCAGAACATGCAGAGTTGCGCTTCGCCGGGGCTGTATTTCGAGGTGAGCCCGACCCAGGGCATCTCGGACGCGATGAATGCACTGTTCAAGAAAGCAGTCGCGGACGCCCGAATCTCGGGGTGACTGTTCCCCTCTCCCCGTAAGAACGCGGCGAGGGAGAAGACTCAGGACCTGTAATCCCCGTTGATCGCCACATATTCCTTGGTGAGGTCGCAAGTCAGCACGCGGTCGCGGCCCTTGCCGAGACCGAGCGAGACCTTGATTGCGATCTCCGGCGCCTTCATCGCTTCCGACACCTGGGCCTCGTCATAATCGGGATCGCGCGCGCCGCTCTTGGCGACGCGGATGCCGTTGAACGAGATCGAGAGTTTGTCGCGATCGGCCGGCTCGCCGGCCTTGCCGACCGCCATCACCACGCGGCCCCAATTGGCGTCCTCGCCGGCGATCGCGGTCTTGACCAGCGGCGAATTGGCGATCGACATCGCGATCTTGCGGGCCGAGGCCTTGGTCTTGGCGCCCTCGACCGTGATCTCGACCAGCTTTCGCGCACCCTCGCCGTCGCGAGCGACCTGCTCGGAAAGATTTGCCAGGATCTGATTGAAGGCCTTGGTGAAAGCCTTCAGGCGCGGATCGCTGGCGCGGCTGATCTTGGGTGCGCCATGCGCGGCGGCAGCCCCGGTCGCGAACGCCAGCAGCGTGTCCGAGGTCGAGGTGTCGCCGTCGATCGTCACGGCGTTGAAGGTGTCCTCGACGCCGGTCTTGAGCAGCGCCTGCAGCGCAGCGGGCGCGATCGGCGCGTCGGTGAAGATGAAGGACAGCATCGTCGCCATGTCGGGCGCGATCATGCCGGCGCCCTTGGCCATGCCGTTGATCGTGACCTTGGCCTTGCCGAGCTTGACGGTCGCGGTCGCGACCTTCGGGAAGGTGTCGGTGGTCATGATCGCCTTGGCCGCGGCGAGATAGTCGCCCGCTTCCGCGGTCTCGGCGAGGCGGCCGAGCACGCCGTCGAATTTGGTAGCGTCCAGCGGCTCGCCGATCACGCCGGTCGAGGCCAGGAAGATCTCGCTTTCGCTGCAGCCGACCGCCTTGGCCGCGATCTTGGCGGTCAGCGCGGTGGAGGCGCGGCCGGTTTTGCCGGTGAAGGCATTGGCATTGCCGGAATTGACGACGAGGGCGCGCGCCAATCCTTTTTTAGAAGATCCGCCGCCCTTCAGCTTGGCGCGGCACCATTCCACCGGCGCGGACGGGCATTTCGACTTGGTGAAGACGCCGGCGACCGCCGTGCCCTTGTCCATCACCGCCAGCAGCACGTCGGTGCGGTTCTTGTAGCGGATGCCGGCCTCGGCCGTCGCAAGGCGGACGCCCGCGATCACGGGCATATCGGGAACGTGCTTGGGGGCGAGCGGGGAGACGGTTGAGGACATCGCGGGGCGCCTTGGTGGGATCTGGATATGCAGATGCCCGGCACGGGGGCCGGGCATCACGAAGGCTTAGATACTCTTGGCGTCAGCGAAGTGACAGCAAATTCTTACTTCTTCGCGGGCGGCGCCATCTTGCTGTCGGAGGGCTTTGCGTCAGAAGGCTTGGCCGCATCCGCCGGCTTCGCATCGGGCTTGGCATCCGCGGCCGGCTGGTCGAGCCGCTCGACCTTGGCTTCGGCGCGCAGCTTGGCGACGTATTCGGCCTGGGCCTTGCGGGTGACGTAGCTCTCGATCTGGGTCTTGACCTGCTCGAAATCGGGCGCCTTGCGGCTGCGCTTTTCCTCGACCTTGATGATGTGCCAGCCGAACTGCGACTTCACGGGGTCGGAGATCTTGCCCGGCTCCAGCGTGAAGGCAACCGTGGAGAATTCCGGCACCATCTGTTCCTTGGTGAAGAAGCCGAGGTCGCCGCCATCGGCCGAGCCCGGATCCTTGGACTTCTTCTTGGCCAGCTCGGCGAAATCGGCGCCCTTGTCCAGTTCGGCCTTCACCGCCTTGGCCTCGTCCTCGGTCTCGACCAGGATGTGGCGGGCGCGCACCTCCTGCTCGCCGGTGATCTGCTTGGAGGCCTCCTCATAGACCTTCTTCATGGCATCCGGGGTGGTGGCGGCCTTGCCCTCATTGGCGAGCAGGCTGTCCATCAGCAGCCGGTTGCGGGCGAACGCCAGGCGCTTCTTGAACTCCTCGCTGTCGGCGACCTTCTTGTCCTCGGCAGCCTTGCTGACGATTTTCATGTCGATCAGGAAGGACAGGACGTTCTCGTCCTTGCTCGCCGGGTCCATCTGGGCGAGGCTCGGTCCGAGCTCCTCTTCGGCCATGGCGACGTCGCTCTTCTTGATTTCCGCGCCATTGACCTTCGCCAGCACTGGATCGTCGGCGGCCCGGAGCGGGCCCGCGAACGCCAGGGACAGCGCCAAAGCGAGCCTGCCAGCCAGGGCGGACGCATGGCGGAAACGCTGGCCGGTGGATGCCGGGAACGAGGTGGTCATGGAAAATCCTTATGTTGAAGCAGGGGGCTGCTCGAAGCGGGGCGGACACTCGCCCAATTCAGGGGGGCTTGGCAACGCGAAAAGTCTGTCAAAATGATGAATTAGCCGCAATGCGCCCGCCGTTGACAAGGCCCTGACCGGGCCATATCTCTGCCCGGTCGCGACCATGGCGATGGCGTTTATTTTGCTGCGTTTTTGGCCGTTGAACCCAGACTAGCCCAATTCCCACCCATATGGCGGACGACCCCCCGCAGTCCGGGCTCTGACGCCACCAGGCGTCACGGTGAGTTGATAGGCAGGCGGGGGGCAACTTCTTAGGCCAACGCGGTTAAATCGCGAACACAGGAACCAGGCATGATCGGCGCGCTCGCCCGCAAGTTTTTCGGCTCCGCCAACGACCGGCGGGTGAAGGGATATCAGTCCCGCGTCAACGCGATCAACGCGCTGGAGCCCGAAGTTTCCAAACTTTCCGACGAGGCGCTCAAGGCCCGCACCGCCGAGTTCAAGAAGCAGCTTGCCGAGGGCAAGACGCTGGACGATCTCCTGGTGCCCGCCTTCGCCACCGTGCGCGAGGCCGCCAAGCGCACGCTCGGCCAGCGCCATTTCGACGTCCAGCTGATCGGCGGCATGGTGCTGCATGAGGGCGACATCGCCGAGATGAAGACCGGCGAAGGCAAGACGCTGGTCGCGACGCTGGCGGTCTATCTCAACGCGCTCGCCGGCAAGG
This sequence comes from Bradyrhizobium sp. 62B, assembly GCF_030272265.2. Classification (NCBI taxonomy): domain Bacteria; kingdom Pseudomonadati; phylum Pseudomonadota; class Alphaproteobacteria; order Hyphomicrobiales; family Nitrobacteraceae; genus Bradyrhizobium; species Bradyrhizobium sp. 62B. Next base: position 637,547 of record NZ_CP092841.2, read on the forward strand.
GCGTCCATGTCGTCACCGTCAACGACTACCTCGCCCGCCGCGACTCCGGCTGGATGGGCCAGATCTACGGCTTCCTTGGCCTGACCACCGGCGTGATCGTGCACGGCCTCGACGATGCCGAGCGCAAGGCGGCCTATGCCTGCGACATCACCTACGGCACCAACAACGAATACGGCTTCGACTATCTGCGCGACAACATGAAGTACCGGCTCGAGGACATGGTCCAGCGGCCGCACTTCTATGCCATCGTCGACGAGGTCGACTCGATCCTGATCGACGAAGCGCGGACGCCGCTGATCATCTCCGGTCCGCTCGACGACCGCTCCGACTTCTACAACACCATCGACAGCTTCCTGCCCAAGCTCGACAAGTCCGACTACGACGTCGACGAGAAGCAGCGCACGGTGACCCTTACCGAAGCGGGCATGGAGAAGATCGAGGGGCTGCTGCGCGATGCCGGCCAGCTCAAGGGCGAGTCGCTCTACGACGTCGAGAACGTCTCCGTCGTGCACCATATCAACCAGGCCCTGCGCGCCCACACGCTGTTCACCCGCGACAAGGACTACATCGTCCGCGACGACGAGGTCGTGATCATCGACGAGTTCACCGGCCGCATGATGGCCGGTCGGCGCTATTCCGAAGGCCTGCACCAGGCGCTGGAAGCCAAGGAGCACGTTACGGTCCAGCCCGAGAACCAGACGCTGGCCTCGATCACCTTCCAGAATTACTTCCGCATGTACGAAAAGCTCGCCGGCATGACCGGCACGGCGCTGACGGAAGCCGACGAGCTGTTCGACATCTACAAGCTCGAAGTCGTGGAAATCCCGACCAACCTGCCGGTCGCGCGTCTCGACGAGGACGACGAGGTCTACCGCACCCAGAACGAGAAGTACGCCGCGATCCTGACCGAGATCGAGCGCGCCAATGCGCGGCTCCAGCCCGTGCTGGTCGGTACCGCCTCGATCGAGAAGTCGGAAGTGATCGCCGAATACCTCAAGAAGCACGGCTACCGGCAGATCGATTTCGGAAACGAAAATTCGATGCAGAAGCTGTACGCGGCGGCCCGCGCCGGCAAGCCGGCAAAGCTGTTCGCCGTGCTGAACGCACGTTTCCACGAGCAGGAAGCCTACATCGTGGCGGAAGCCGGCGTGCCCGGCGCGATCACAATCGCGACCAACATGGCCGGCCGCGGTACCGACATCAAGCTCGGCGGCTCGCTCGAGATGCGCATCCAGCAGGAGACCGCAGGCATCGAGGACGAGGCCGAGAAGGCCAGGAAGGTCGAGCAGATCAAGGCCGACATCGCCCATTTCCGCGACATCGTGCTGAAGGCCGAGGAGACGGTCGAGATCGAGCCGGCGAAGGGCTCCAAGCCCGCCAAGACCGTGAAGAAGCCCGGCGGCCTCTACATCATCGGCTCCGAGCGCCACGAATCCCGCCGCATCGACAACCAGCTGCGCGGCCGCTCCGGTCGTCAGGGCGACCCCGGCCGCTCGAAGTTCTTCCTGTCGCTGGAAGACGATCTGATGCGCATCTTCGGCTCGGATCGCCTCGACAGCATGTTGCAGCGTCTCGGCCTGCAAGAGGGCGAGGCCATCATCCATCCCTGGATCAACAAGGCACTCGAGAAGGCGCAGCAGAAGGTCGAGGCGCGCAACTTCGACATCCGCAAGAACCTGCTCAAGTTCGACAACGTCCAGAACGACCAGCGCAAGGTGATCTTCGACCAGCGCGTCGACCTGATGAAGGACGATAGCGTCGCCGAAACCGTCACCGACATGCGCCACGCCTTCATCGACGATCTCGTCGCCAAGCACGTGCCCGAGCATGCCTATGCCGAGCAGTGGGACGTGGCCGGCCTGAAGGACGAGCTGAAGCGCGTGCTCGATCTCGACCTGCCGGTCGACGAATGGGCCAAGGAAGAGGGCATCGCGGACGAGGAGCTGCTCAACCGCATCGAGACCAAGGCCGACGAGCACATGGCGGCCAAGGTGGCGCAATGGGGTCCCGACGTGATGCGTTACGTCGAGAAGACCATTCTCCTGCAGACGCTCGACCATCTCTGGCGCGAGCATCTGATCATGCTCGACCATCTGCGCCAGGTCATCGGCCTGCGCGGCTACGGCCAGCGCGATCCCTTGCAGGAGTACAAGACCGAGGCCTTCAATCTCTTCCAGGAGATGAGCGCTCACTTACGCGAGGCGGTCACGGCGCAGCTGATGCGCGTCGAGATCGTTCCGCCGGAGCAGGAAGCCCCCGTCCTGCCGCCGATGGAGGCGCACAAGTTCGACCCGAACACCGGCGAGGACGAGATGGCGCTCGCCAGCGTCACGCTTGGTGCGCAGGCCACCGACGCCGCGCTGCGCGATCCGAAGAACCCCACCAGCTGGGGCAAGGTCGGCCGCAACGAGGATTGCCCCTGCGGTAGCGGCAAGAAGTACAAGCACTGCCACGGGCGCTATGCCTGATCGGAGAACCCGCCGGCCCGCGCCGGCGGTTCGATCAAGTCCCTGTCCGTGCTCGGCACGGATGGAACCCTCTTTCACACATGTTGTTATCCCGGCATGACCTTGCGGGCGTGCGCTCGCTTCGCAAGGGGACAACGCTGTCCGCGCGCCTGACCTCGTGACCATAGGAATGCAAGTCGGGACGGCTTAACGTGGAGGCGCCATCATGCCGGGCGGCATCGCTCGATGACGGCGCAGGCACCGGGGTTAAGGCCGCTTGATGAGTTCCACAGACTATTTCCCGCCATCCAGAACCGAAATCCTCGACGCTCTCGAGCTCGAAGGCCTTGCCGATGAAGCGGGCTTCGGCGAGCTGACGCGCTTCACCGCGGCGCTGTGCGAAGCTCCGATATGTCTTGTCAGTGTGGTCGGCGAAACGATGCAGCGCTTCGTGGCCAAGCATGGTCTCGACGTGTCCGAGACGCCGCGCGAATCCTCCTTCTGCGCGCACGCCATGCTTGGGTCGGACCTGATGGTCGTGCCCGATGCCACCCGGGATCCGAGGTTCGCGGGCAATCCCCTGGTCACGGGCGACCCGTTCATCCGGTTTTACGCCGGTGCGCCGCTCCAGACGCAGGACGGTTTTCCGCTCGGCTCGCTCTGCGTCATCGATCGCGTGCCCAGACCTGGCATGACGCCGCTGCAGGAGCAGGGCCTGCGTGTTATGGCCGCCCAGGTGGTGGGTGCGATGGGGTATCGCAAGACCACGAAAAGGCAGCAGGCCAGCGAAGCGATCGCGAAGCAGGCGCTTTCTGAAACCGAGCAGAAGTTCCGCATTCTGGCCGACACCATGCCCCAGATGGTGTGGTCGACGCTGCCGGACGGTCATCACGACTACTACAATGCCAGATGGTACGAGTTTACGGGCGTGCCGGAAGGCTCGACCGACGGCGAGGGCTGGAACGGCATGTTTCATCCGGACGACCAGGACAAGGCTTGGGAGCGCTGGCGGCATTCGCTGCGGACCGGCGAGCCCTACGAGATCGAATATCGCTTGAGGAACGCCGAGGGTAATTATCGCTGGACTCTCGGACGCGCTTTGCCGATCCGCGATGCCGACGGCAATATCACCCGCTGGTTCGGAACCTGTACCGACATCCACGAGCAGAAGCTCCTGATGGAGCAGCGCGAGATGATCAGCCAGGAGCTGAGCCACCGCATCAAGAACATCTTCTCCGTGATCAATGGGCTGATCGGCCTTTCGACACGCACACATCCGGAGCTGAAGGGTCTGGCGGACGAGTTGCGTTCGCGCATCATGTCGCTCGGCAAGGCGCATGATTTCGTGCGTCCGCACAGCGCCCGCTCTCAACCGACCTCGAACCAGGCGACGCTCAAGGGGCTTCTGGAGCAGCTTCTGTCGGCCTATCAGTCGGAGGCGAAGCGGATCCTGATCACCGGCGATGACTTCCGCATCGACGATCGCTCCGCCACCCCCCTGGCGCTGTCGTTCCACGAGCTCGCGACCAACGCGGCGAAGTACGGCGCGCTCTCGACGCTGGACGGACGCGTCGCGGTGGACGTCAGCGAAGCGGGCGATGATGTCGTCGTCGCGTGGACGGAAAGCGGTGGTCCGCAGATCAAGTCGGCGCCTGCGGTGGAAGGCTTCGGCTCGAGGCTGATCACCTTGAGCATGTCCAGTCAGCTCGGCGGGAAGATGTCCTACGACTGGAATCCCGAAGGGCTCCGGGCCATAGCTATGATTCCAAAGACCTCGATGAGCCGTCCGGCGCCGCAAAGAACGTGACGTCCGGAGAACGTGGTTGAGGCGCCTCGCCGGCGGCGTGATGGACCGCGGTCAGGATCGCATCATCGCTGAAGGGCTTGCGGATGAAGCCGATCGCCGTCTCCGCACGGGGCGCAATCTGCGCGGGATTGGCGGTGACGTAGACGATCTTTGTGCCGTATTCGCGCGACAAATCGAGCGCGATCTGCGGCCCGGTCGAGCCGTCGCGCAGATTGATATCGACCAGCGCGATTTGCGCCTGGGGGCCCGCTTCCAGGGCCTCCTTGCGATCCGCCGCGATCGCGGCAACGCGATAGCCCGCATCCTCCAGGATACGAGCGATGTCGCTGGCGACAAAGATTTCATCTTCGACGATCAACACTGCGGGTGTCATTCGCGACCCATAATTGGCCTCAACAGACGGCGGCTCAACGGACTGTTCCCCGCATGGACGGAGAACAGGCTTCAACCCGCTGTTCCGCCTTTTGTTCCACATGCCTGCCGCACCCGATCGGCCGATCGCCGGCCGCAGGGGGACCGTCAATTCGAGCTGTCGATCAGGCTCTCCAGCAGTCGCTTGAGCTCGCTCGTCGGCGGCGGTCGCGCGGATCCCAGGCGATAGAGCAACGTGTCGGAGACCCCATCTTTGCCGCTGCTCTTTGTGAACTGGATCACCGCAACAAAACTCGATCCGTGTTTTGATTGAGGCGCATCACGCGGCCCGACAAAATGGAGCCCAGATCCAAACGCGCCCTGCCAACGGCCATTTGTGTTCTTGCCCTGAGTTTTTACGCGTGCGGTCCCGCCGCTGCGAGCCAGGTGGGCGGATGGTGGGGGGGAACATGGTCGTGCAACATCGACGGCCGCCCGGCGCGGATGAATTGGGCCGCCGTCGATGACAGTCAGACGACCTGCGACGGCGGCACTTGCACCAGCACGTCGGGAGCACGCTGGTCTGGCAGGTTCTCGGACAATGGCTCGCGATGGGTGAAGCTGACAAATGCACGCAGCGGAGCGCAGGGCGGCGTCTACTTCAACCATGCCGATGGCAATCAATGGTACTTGGCCAAGCCGGTCAGCAACAAGGCCGTGGGCTGGACGACATGGAACGGCCAACGCTACCGCCTCTCGTGTTGGCGATGATGTGCGAATGCATTGCATTGAACGGCAAATGAGCGTTTGCGCTCGGCAAAGCGCCACGCATCGATTCACGAAGCCTAATTCGAATTATCGATCAAACTCTCCAGCAGTCAGGAAGATCGCGACGAACGACGTTAGCGCCCACATCGCTCGATGCTGCCGCGCCAGCCCGGTGCGTCGATCCTCGGAAGCTGATAGCTCGCGGTCTTGCTCGAAATCGTCAACGGCGACGCTCCCTCCATCAGGTCGAGCAGTTGCTTCTCCACGCGCTTCCAGCGCTTTCCGAACAGCTCGGGGTCCTGCCGCGAGAAGCCCAGATCCCATTGCACGAAATTGGTCAAATCATCGTCCTCCCCCTCGATCTCGCCGACCAGCTTCATGGTCTTGCGGCCGTCGCCGATCATCAGAACGGCCTTGCCGGCGCGTGCTGCCTGGCCCGGATATTTTGCGTGCAGGCCGAAGGCGCGGCCGCATCCGAGGACGAAGGTCAGCTTTCCGTTTTCCGAGTAGCTCAGGGAGGGAAGCTCCCGGTTGTCGAATTCGAGCTTCCACGACCCTGCCGCAGCAAGAGCGGGGCCGGCAACGAGGCAAAGGACGATCGTCAGGATAGATGGTCTGGACATATGCCTCACCACTCCTCCTCCGTTTCAGCTTGATCGAGCGCCCGCGCGATCGTGAAGCGGCCGCTGTCCCTCGCTTCGATCTTGCCGCGATGGAAGGCCACGATGTCCGCGAAGGGGTACCCGAGGTCCTCGGTGGCCAGTTGCGATGCCAAACCCTCGGCAGCTTCCCAGCGTTGCGCCCGCCGGAGCACGTCGAGCAGCAGCAGACGCGTGTCGATCGACTTGATCGTGCGCCCTTCGAGATGCGCGGCCGCCCGCAGGCGCAACGTGAGTGCTTCGGACGCTTGCTCTTTGTTGTCATCGGCGACCCAGGCCGCGCAGAGCGTGTTCAGGAAGGCGGATCTCCTGTCGCCGTAATAGGCGTCCTGCGCCGCGCGAACCAGAAAGCGGCGCGAAGCCGGGTCGGCCAGGGGATCGAGGCAGGCGGCCCGGAATTCCGGTGTGGCGACGAAGCTGCGTGCCTTGGCGTCGCCCTTGTCGATGATCGGAGCGACGTAACCGCAAAAGGGGCATTCCTGCAGCCAGTCCTCGACGGTAGCGCGGAACATTCCCGGCGGGCGCTGGTCGAGATCTGGTGAGCCCCAGGAGTTCGAACTCATGAGCTCGCAATGCTCCGACTTCTTGCCGCAGCAATAGCATTTCCGAACGCGGGTGTCGTAGCTCGTCATGTGAGATCCGGCGCGACTACGCTCCCCATCGCTTGCTCAAATTGCGGCGAAACATCTCCGACGCCTGGACCAGTCTTTCCAGCACGCCTTCGCCATAGAGCACGGACTTGTTGCCTGCATAGTCCATGATCGCGTTGCGAAAGATCGGCTTCCTCGCGCCGAGGAAATTCTGCAGCAGTTCGAAGCCCCGCTCCAGCATGGGCTCGGTGGCCTCCGATCCCGCATCCGCATATCCCACGGCCAACTCGGCGAGAATCCAGAGCAGGGCAGCCGCATCCTCGCCATAGGCCAGCTCGCTTATCGAAAGCAGACGTTTCAACAGAGGCTCGGCCGTCCGGAATTGCCGGCAGTCCACATAGGTCCGTATCATCTCTTCGAGGGCGACCTGCACCTCGACACTATCAGGTCCAAATCGCTTCTCCAGCATGCCCAGGCCGAGCTTGAAAGCGGCGACTGCCTCCTCGATGCTTCGTCGGCTGCTTCCGGGCCTTTGCCGCGTGCTGGCATTGGCGTGGACAATCGCGGAGGCGAGCAGGCACCTTGCGACTTCCTCGCTGCGCTTTCCGAAGACTTTCTGTTTGAGGCTGAGGCTGCGTTCGAGATCCGCCTTGGCGTCCGTCCACTTCTTCACGTGCGTGCTCGTCTCGGCCAGCAGATCGACGGCGGCAGCGACCTCGGCGCTGTGCGCGCCATGAAGCTTTTCCTTGATGGAGATGCTTCGCTCCAGCAGCACCCTGGCCTTCGCATACCCCCCGCTCGATGCGTAGCCCCTGCCGAGCGCTTCGCATTCCTCGGCAACCGCTTCACTGTCTTCGCCGAAGATTTCGGTCTTGATCGCCAGCCGCCGCAGCTGAAACGGCTCGATATGCTCGAAGTCGGCGCGACTTGCGTGACCGATCCATTTATCGAGGTCGGGAAGGACTGACCTCGGCCCATGCAGGCTTTCGGCGATCGTGATGCCGCGCTCGAGAAAGGGAGCCGCGTCCACGGGATCCTCATAATCGCAGATCACCCGGACCAGCGATCTCAGGGCCGTTGCCACCTCGTCGCTGACTGGTCCGAAGCGCTTTTCGAGCCCGGCAATGTGCTCGAGATGCCGGGGTGCGTAGAAAGACGTCATGGCCGGCCTCAACCTCCGTCCCAATGAGGCGCCTTGGCCAATATGCCCAATGCCGCGCTCCCCCGGTTGCTGTGTCGCTCCAGCATGGACGGCATGCGCCAAAACGCAAGAGCTGCGGGCGCGTTTGAGCGCAACTAGGCGCCGGGCAGGGCGACAGGCGGTGAGGTCGCTCGGCGAAGCCGGCGCCTAATTCGAGCTGTCGATCAGGCTCTCCAGCAGCCGCTTGAGCTCGCTCGTCGGCTTGTCGCCGTAGCTCTCCAGGATGTGCTCCTCCTGGTCCACCGCGAGCGAGTTGAGCTTCTTGCTCAGCACCTTGCCGCGGTCGGAGATGAACATCAGCACCTTGCGGCGGTCGTTCGGATCCTGCACGCGATAGACCAGCGTGTCCGAGACCATGCGGTCGATCATCTTGGTCAGGGTCGGATGGTTGAGCAGCACGGCCTCCGCAAGCTCGCCCATCGAATGGCCGTTGCCATCCGACAGCACTTTCAGGATGCGCCATTGCTCGACGGGAACCCCTTCCTTGCTCAACCGCAGTTCGAGCTGCCGGTTGATCTCCCGGTTGGCTTGCGCGAGCAGGTAGGCGAGGTGTTCGGTGATCGGGATGTTTGCTTTGGTCGGTTTTGCCACGGCTAAGACTTCGTCTTGACCCAAATGAGTGAATGTCTTGCAATCAATGCTGCATCTATATGCACTTCAATTGTTGAAGTTTCAATATTTTCAAAATAGGATGATTGCCCAACAATAGGGCGGGTGCCGCGGCCGCCCGCAGAATGTGCTTTCAGGTCTGGTCCCAGACAGGAGTTGGCGTGCGCGCGACGGTGAACTTCCCGGCTCACGGCGGCCCGGCGTTGCCGCCGTCTTTGCTGTTCAGGAATCTGTCGTCGTCGGCAGCCGGCGGCGCGTTGTCGCCGAGCGACCACGCCTTGTTCAAACGGCGCGGTGCCAACAGGCTGCGCATCGGCGGCTTCATCTGCTGCACCGGATCGCCGGGCGTCTGGGGGCCCTGCGCCACCAACAGCGCGCAGCTCGCCGTCGCCGAGATCAACAAACGCGGCGGCATCCTTGGCCGCGAGATCGAGCTGTCGATCTACGACGCCGGCGGGCCGCTGGATGAGGTTCTGGACCGTGCCGAGCAGGCGATCGCGTTCGACGAGGTCGATCTGATCGTCGGCTTGCACACCAGCGCGGTCCGCGTGGCCTTGCGCGACGTCACCACGCGCCATCGCATCCCCTACATCTACACGCCGGTCTACGAGGGCGGCGAGCGCACGCCCGGCGTGATGGCGATCGGCGAGACGCCGCGCTGGCAGAGCCGCCCCGCCATCCACTGGCTTGCCGACGTCAAGAAGGCCCAGCGCTGGTATCTGATCGGCAGCGACTATGTCTGGCCGTGGCAATCGCACCGTGCGGTCAAGAACTACATCAGGGAAACCGGCGGCCAGGTCGTCGGCGAAGAGTTCGTTCCCCTCGGCGAGGACAATCACGAGCCGCATCTGGCGCGCATCCGCGCCGCCAAGCCCGATGTCGTGCTGATCTCGCTGATCGGCACCGACAGCATCACCTTCAACCGGGCCTTCGGCGAATGGGGTCTTGGCGCCACGACGCTGCGCCTTGCCGGGGCGATGGACGATACCGTGCTGCTCGGCATCGGCGCCGACAACAGCGAGAACATGTTCTGCGCCTCGGGCTATTTCACCGGCACCGGCACGCGCGCCAATGACGACTTCCAGAGCCGCTATCGCGCGATGTTCGGGCCGAATGCGCCGCCGATCGGCTCGGTCGGACAGTCGAGCTACGAGGGCTTGCGCTTCCTCGAGGCTGTCGCGAACAAGGCCGGCTCGTTGTCGATGGGCCCGATGCTGGTGGCCGGCCGCAACATCGTCTACAGCGGCGCCCGCGGTCCGGTCACCGTCCGCGACGGACGCGCGCGGATGCCGATGCATCTTGCCGAGGCCGACGGTCTCGACTTCAAGCTGATCAAGCCGATCTGACCGCGCCGCGGCAATCGGCGGGGCCCGACTTGCAAAATAATACTTGAAAAGGAAAATATTTCCGTTTTGAATGTTTGGGCGAGGCCGCCGGTGCGTGCATCGCGCCGGGGCGGCCACGCTCCAGTTCGCCAAAGAAACTTCAGGAGAGCGCCGTGACAGTTGCCCTTCCCACGCCAGCCCAACTTCGCAGTGTCGCCGAGCAATGCGGCCTATCGCTCACCGACGAGGACGTCACCTCGTTCCGCGGCCTGATGCAGGGCTCGATCGAGGCCTACAATCTCGTGGCCGCGATGCCGGACGAGCTGCCGGAGGTGAAGTACCCGCGCACGCCGGGCTATCGGCCCTCGATCGAGGAGAACCCGCGCAACGCCTGGTATCGCAAGTCGATCGTGAAGGGCGCCGCCAGCGGCAAGCTCAAGGGCAAGACCGTCGCGCTGAAGGACAACATCATGTTGGCCGGCGTGCCCATGACCAACGGCTCGTCGACGCTGGAAGGCTATGTGCCCGATTTCGACGCCACCATCGTCACGCGCATGCTGGATGCCGGCGCCGAGATCAAGGGCAAGGTGCATTGCGAGCACTTCTGCCTGTCCGGCGGCAGCCACACCGGCTCCTACGGGCCGGTGCATAATCCGCACAAGATGGGCTACTCGGCCGGCGGCTCGTCGTCGGGCTCCGGCGTCGTGGTCGCGCTCGGCGAGGTCGACATGGCGATCGGCGGCGACCAGGGCGGCTCGATCCGCATGCCGGCCTCGTTCTGCGGCATCTACGGCATGAAGCCGACCTGGGGCCTCGTGCCCTATACCGGCATCATGCCGATCGAGATCTATGTCGACCACACCGGGCCGATGACTGCGACGGTCGCCGACAACGCGCTGCTGCTCGAAGTGCTCGCCGGCGACGATGGCTACGATCCGCGCATCAAGGCGCCCAAGGTCGAGGAGTACACCAAGGCGCTTGGCCAGGGCGTCAAGGGCATGAAGATCGGCATCGTCAAGGAAGGCTTTGAGCAGCCGGTCGCGGAGGCCGCGGTGAACGAAAGCGTGCGCGAGGCGGCCAAGCGCTTCAAGGATTTGGGCGCCACCGTCGAGACCGTCTCGATCCCGATGCATCTCTTGGGCGGCGCGATCTGGACCCCGATCGGCACCGAGGGCCTGACCCAGACCATGATGTTCGGCGATGGCTACGGCCTGTCCCGCGGCGATCTCTATTCGACCTCGCTGATGGACTTTCATCGCGGCTGGCGCCGGCAGGCCGATTCGCTGTCCGAGACCACGAAGCTGTTCATGATGCTCGGCACCTACATCAACAACAATTTCGGTCCGCGCTTCTACGGCAAGGCGCTCAACATCTCGCGCCGGCTGACCGCAGCCTACGACAAGGCGTTCGCGGACTACGACCTCCTGCTGATGCCGACCACGCCGATGAAGGCGACCAAGCTGCCGGAGCCCAATGCCAGCCGCGAGGATTACGTCGCCCGCGCGCTGGAGATGATCTCCAACACCGCGCCGTTCGACATCACTCATCATCCCGCGATGTCGCTGCCTTGCGGCATGGTCGACGGCCTGCCGGTCGGCCTGATGCTGGTCGGCCGCATGTTCGAGGAATCCACCATCTACCGCGCCGCCCACGCCTTCGAGCAGATCGGCGACTGGAAGAAGATGTGAGGAAGGCTTCGATGCCGACGGACGGGACAGCAACGCATGGCTAACGCGTTCGTCGCAGCGTTCGAGATCCTGAGCTTCGGCGCGATCATCGTCCTGATCGTGCTGGGGCTCGGGATCATCGCCAGCATGATGGGCATCTTCAACTTCGCGCAGGGCGAGTTCGTCCTGCTCGGGGCCTACGTCACCTATCTCGCCTACGCCAAGGGCCTGCCGATCTGGGCCGGCATGGTCGCCGCACCGTTCGTGGTCGGCGGGCTCGGCTTCGTGCTGGAGGCGCTGATCATCCGCCGCTTCTATGCCGCGCCGATCGTCGCCATGCTCGGCACCTACGCGCTCGGCCTGATCATCCGCGAATCCGTTCGCGGGCTGATCGGCGGCTTCTATCTGACCGTGCCCGAGCCGATCGGCGGCTCGATCGACATCGGCGCGATGCACATCTCGGCCTGGCGCTTCACCATCATCGTCATCACGCTCCTGGTGATGGGGGGCTGCTATCTGCTGCTGTCGCGCACCAGCTTCGGCTTGCGCGTGCGGGCCACGCTGGAGAATCCGTCGCTGGCGCGCGCCTCCGGCATCTCCACGCCGCTGATCTACGGCGCCACCTTTGCCTTCGGCGCGGCGCTGGCCGGACTTGCCGGCGCGCTGATCGTGCCTGTCTTCAGCCTGTTCGCCGATCTCGGCCTGCGCTTCCTGATCCAGGGCTTTGTCGCGGTCATGGTTGGCGGCGTCGGCTCCTTCATCGGCCCGGTCGCGGGCGCCGGCGTCATCGGCACGCTCAGCGCGGCGCTGCCCTGGGTGATGGCGCCCGTCGTCGCCGACGTCCTCGTCTTCGTGCTCGCCATTGTCTTCATCAAATTCCGCCCGCAGGGCCTCATCGCTGGAAAAGGGGTTTAGTCATGTTCGATCGCACGCAGCTCTCCCGCCGCCGCTTTCTCTCCAATTTTGCCTTTGCGTCCGGTGCGGTTGCGACCGGCGTCGGCAGCTGGGTGATCCCCGCGCCCTGGGCCAATGCGGCCGAGGCGCCGATCAAGGTCGGCATCGCCACCGACCTCACCGGTCCCATCGCCTATGCCGGCAATGCCGACGCCAATGTCGCCAAGATGGTGATCAAGGAGATCAACGCCGCCGGCGGCCTGCTCGGCCGTCCGCTCGAGCTCTATATCGAGGACACCGCCTCCAACGAATCCGTCGCCGTCGGCAACGTGCGAAAGCTGATCCAGCGCGACAAGGTCGACATGGTCTTGGGCGGCATCACCTCCTCGATGCGCAACGCGATCAAGGATCCGATCGTGGCGCGTGGCAAGACGCTCTACATCTATCCGCAGCTCTACGAGGGCAAGGAGTGCACGCCCTATCTGTTCTGCACCGGGCCGACGCCGGCGCAGCAATGCGACGAGTTCATCCCCTGGCTGATCAAGAACGGCGGCAAGAAGTTCGCGCTGCCGAGCGCCAATTACGTCTGGCCGCACACGCTCAACGTCTATGCCCGCAAGGTGATCGAAGCGAACGGCGGCGAGGTCGTGTTCGAGGAATACTACCCGCTGGACCAGGTCGACTTTTCCGCGACCGTCAACCGCATCGTCTCCAACAAGGTCGACGTCGTCTTCAACACCGTCATTCCGCCGGGTGTCGGCCCGTTCTTCAAGCAGCTCTATGAAGCCGGCTTCCTCAAGAACGGCGGACGGCTCGCCTGCGTCTACTATGACGAGAACACGCTCAACATCAATCAGGCTGCGGAGATCGAGGGGCTGGCCAGCTGCCTCGACTATTTCAAGGTGCTGACCAAGGAGAACCCGTTCGACGCAAAAATCCAGGCGGCCTATGAAAAGGATTTTCCGGGCAACTTCCTGTTCGCCGCCGGCAGCGCCGCGACCGGCACCTATCGCGGCCTCAAGCTGTGGGAAGCCGCGGTGAAGGAAGCCGGCAAGATCGACCGCGAGTCGGTTGCCGCCGCGCTCGACCACGCCAAGATCGCCGAAGGTCCGGGCGGGCCTGCCGAGATGGTCCCCGGCAAGCGCCATTGCAAGATGAAGATGTACACCGCGGTCGCCAAGGCCGGCAATTACGAGATCGTCGCCCGCAGCGAAGGCCTCGTCGATCCCAAAGAATGCTAAGGCGGAATGCTGAGGTGGAATGCTGAAGCCGATGAGTGTGGTAAGAGAGGCCATCGCCGACGACGAAGCGGGCGACGGGATGGCTGAACGCGGGGCGGCGGAACAGGCCGGGGACCGGGTCAGGGCCGGACGAAAAGTCCTGCCGATCGTGGAGGGCGTCGTGCTGGTCGCGGCGCTGGTCGCGCCGCTGGTGCTGCAGGACTATCTCACGGTGTTCGCGACGCGCGTGATCATCCTCGCGCTGTTCGCGCTGTCGTTCGACCTGGTCTGGGGCTATGCCGGCATCATGAGTTTCGGCCAGGCCCTGTTCTTCGGCTCGGCCGGCTATGGCGTCGCACTGCTCGCGCGCGACCTCGACATCACCAACATCCTGCTGGTGCTGCCGGCGGGAACGCTGATCGGCCTCACCTTCGCGCTGCTGCTCGGCGGCTTCCTGCTGCTGGGCCGGCATCCCTCCAGCGTGATCTTCGTTTCGCTGGGCACGCTGACCGGCTCCTACGCCGCCGATCGGCTCGCGCGCGGCTGGTATTATCTCGGCGGCCAGAACGGCATCCCCTCGATCGCGCCGATGACGCTCGGCGGCCACGAGTTCACGGAAGGGCCGGCGTTCTATTATCTCGTGCTCGGCATTCTCGTCACCGTCTATCTGCTCTGCCGTTTCCTGGTGCGCTCGCAATTCGGCCTCGCGCTCGCGGGGCTCCGGGAGAACGAACAGCGCATCGCCTTCTTCGGCTACAAGGCGCAGCACCTGAAGGCGATCATCTTCACCATCGGCGGCGGCGTCGCCGGGCTCGCCGGCAGCCTCTATGCCTTCCACGAAGGCTTCGTCTGGCCCAACATGGTCGGTGTCGTCGTCTCGACGCAAGTGGTGCTCTACGTGCTGTTCGGCGGCTCCGGCACGCTGATCGGGGCCGTCATCGGTGCCGTGATCGTCGAAGGCGTCAGCTTCTGGCTGTCGGACAATTACCGCGACGTCTGGCCGATCATTCTGGGCTTGTTGCTGCTGCTCGTGATCCTGTTCCGTCCCCTCGGCCTGATCAGCTTTGTCCTCGGCGAGCGCGAGCGCGTCGGCAGCTTCGGTGCCAAAGCAAAAGAGAAGCGCCATGCTCCTTGAAGCCGCCGGCATCAAGAAGATCTTCGGCAAGCTCACCGCGCTCGATGGCGCGGCGCTCAGCGTCGGCGAGAACGAATTCCACGGCCTGATCGGCCCGAACGGCTCCGGCAAGAGCACCTTGATGAAGTGCATCGCCGGCGCAGAAGTGCCGACCACAGGCAAGGTCTCCTTCGTCAACACCGACATCACCGCATTCACGCCGACCGAGCGCGCGCGGGCCGGCATGAGCCTGAAGTTCCAGATCACATCCGTGCTGCCCTCGCTCACGCTGTACGACAACATCCTGCTCGCGTTGCAGGCGCATTGCTCGCTGTTCGACCTGGTGTTCTCGCGCACGCGCGGCGCGCTGCACGACCAGGTGATGTCCATGCTGACGCAGTTCCGCCTGGCCGATCGCGCCTTCGATGCGGCGGCGGCGCTGTCGCACGGTCAGCAGCAATGGCTGGAGATCGCGATGGCGCTCGCGGGCAAGCCGAAGCTGCTGCTGCTCGACGAGCCGACCGGCGGCATGAGCCTGGAGGAGCGCCGCGTCACCGGCGAGCTGCTCCAGCCGATCAAGCAGCATTGCTCCATCGTCATCGTCGAGCACGACCTCGATTTCATTCGCGACATCTGCGATCGCCTCACCGTGCTCGACCAGGGCAGGGTACTGGCGTCGGGCACCGTGTCCGAGATCCAGGCCAACACATCCGTCCAGGAGATTTATCTGCGCCGTGCCTGAGCAACAATTTCTCAACATCAGCCATCTCGACGCCGGCTATGGCCGCAGCCAGGTGCTGTTCGACGTCAACCTCGGCATTCCCTGGCGCGGCGGCGTCGCCGTGCTCGGGCGCAACGGCGCCGGCAAGACCACGCTGATGAAGACCATCGTCGGCGAGCTGCCGGCGTGGAACGGCGAGGTCGCCTTCGACGGCCGCGACATCAGCCGCCGTGCCACCCAGGAACGCGTGCGCGCCGGCATCGGCTATGTGCCGCAGGAGCATTCGGTGTTCGCGCGCCTGTCGGTGCGCGACAATCTCGCGGTCGGCTCGCTCGCGAACAAGGACGCCTCTGCCGTCGACCGCGTACTGACGATCTTCCCAAAACTCGGCCAGCGCCTCGATCAGCCCGCCGGCACGCTGTCGGGCGGCGAGCGCAAAATGCTCGCCATCGGCCGCGCCATGTTGGGGGATCCCAAGCTGCTGCTGCTGGACGAGCCGACCGAAGGCGTCTGGATCGGCGTCATCGAGGAGATCACCGAGCGCCTGATCGAGCTGGCGAAGACGATCGCCGTCATCATCGTCGAGCAGCACCTCGATTTGGCGCTCCGGGTCGCCGAGTATGCTTATGTGCTGGACCGCGGCAGGGTCGCGTTGCAAGGCGAGGCCGGCGAGGTGAGGGGCAATCCGGAGCTGATGCGGTATCTGGCGCCGTAGCTCGAACCGCCGGGACCTGGGATCATCTGCTCGTCTTCTGAAGAGCCGCGATGCGTTTTTGCACGTGGGCCGCCAGGTCTGAAAAGGGCAGGCATGAATTCGGGTACGGAGTCATCGCGCCCGATGTCTTGTCCTCATTCTCCCCGATGAGTTCCTTGAGCTGATTGATGTCGGTGGAGTTGAGCCGATCCATGCAGGCCGAGGCTTTTATCGCGCGTGTGACGATCTCGATATCGTTCGTCAGGCGAAGGATCTGGTACTTGACGATCGACCGTTCGAATACCTCGAGAGCCTTCTTGTAGTCTCCGGCCTTGTAGAGCTCGTTGCCTTCTCTCCATATGGCGGCTCCGTCATTGTGGATCTGCTTTTGCTTCGCAGGGTCGGTCACGGGTGCGTAATTCTTCGGCTCCCAGTAATCGCCCGCCCAGGCGGCCGACAGGATCGAAACCGCGGCGAGAAAGAGGGTGCCGACCGAAACCGAAAGGCGAATGGTGCGAGAGGACCGAATCAAGGGGAGCTCCTTTTAGGGTCGCGAATCAATTCAACGGAAAGCGGCTTTCATGGTCACGTCTTCCGCGGGCTCGGAATGATCTGGATGTGCCGTGCGATGGCTTTGATCAGCTCGGGGTCCGCGACCGAGGTCGCGACCGGCGGCGCAGGCTTCCCCTCGAGCGCCTGGCCGATCGTGTATCGCGCGTCATCCCTGGCCGCGATCTTGTCGCGATGGAAGGCGACGATTTCGGCAAAGGGATATTCCAGCTCTTCGGCCGTCAATTCGGCGATCAGTGCCTCGGCGGCCTCCCAGCTCGATGCGCGCCGCAGGACGTCGAGCAGGAGCAATCTGGTGTCGAGCGAGGTGATACGCGAGCCTTCCAGATGACGTGCGGCTTTGAGGCGGAGTGCCGCCGCCTCGGACGGCCGGTTGGCGTCGTCGCAGACCCAGGCCGCGGACAGCGTGCTCAGGAACGCCGATCTCCGTTCGCCGTCATGGGCATGCTGCGCGGCGCGCACCAGGAAGCGGCGCGATGCCGGGTCGGACGATGGGTCGCGTGAGGCGGTGAGGAATTCGGCCGTATCAAGGAAGCTGCGCGCCTTCGCATCGCCCTTGTCGATGCTCGGGGCCACGTAGCCGCAATAGGGGCACTCCTGCAGCCAGCTTCCAATGGTCCAGCGGTACATTTTCGGCGGCCGCTGGTCGAGGTCGGGTGAGCCGCGCGTGTTCGAGCTCATGAGCACGGAATGCTCGGAGGACTTGCCGCAGCAATGGCATTGCAGTCTCTCGGTTCTGTAATCTGTCATCGGAGGTCGGGTCCTACGCTCCCCATCGCTTTCGAAGGTTGCGGCGATGCATCTCCGAGGCCTCGACCAGCGTCTCCAGCACGCCGCCGTGGGGCCCCGCCTTGTTGCCTGCCAGATCTGCCGTTCTGTACCGAGAGGCCGGCTTTGCGGGGTCGAGGAATGCCCGCAGCACCGAGAAGCCCCGCTCCAGGGTCGGCTCGGCGGCTTGCGAGCCTTCGCGCGCATAGCCGGCGGCGAGCTCGGCGAGAATCCAGAGCAGGGCCGCAGCGTCCTCTCCATAGGTCTGCTCGCTCATCGCGAGGAGCCGCTTGAGCAGAGGTTCGGCCTCCCAGAACTCTCCACAATCCACATAGGCCGAAATCATCGCGGCGAGAGCTTTCCGGACCTCGAAGCTGTCTGCTCCAAATCGCTCCTCCATGATGCCGAGGCCCTGCGCGAAGGCGGTCACGGCCTTGCGCGCACGCTCGCTCCTGAGCCTGCGGTCCTGCAGATTGCTGGAATTTGCGTGGGTGATCGCAGCGGTCAGCAATGTCCGTGCCGCTTCCTCGCTGCGCTCGCCGAATATCTTTTGCTTCAGATGCAAGCTGCGTTGCAGGTTCGCCTCAGTGGCCTCCCATTTCTTCAGCCGCGCCCCGATCTCGGCGAGCGTGTCGACGGCGGCTGCCATCTCGACGCTGACGGCGCCGTGGATCGTCTCGAGGATCGAGATGCTTCGCTCCAGGAGAGCTGCGGCGCGCGCGTAGTCACCAAGAAGGGCCCATCTTCGCGCGATGGCCTCGCATTCCCCGGCGGTCTGCCGGCTGTTCTCACCAAAGAGCGCGGACTTGATCGCCAGCCGCTTCAACTGAAATGGCTCGACGAGCTTGAAGTCGACGCCGCCTGCCTTGCTGATCCAGGAGTTGAGGTCGCCCAGGATGGATTGCGGCCCGTGCAGGCTTTCCTGGATCGAGATGCAACGGTCGAGAAAGGGTATGGCTTCGACGGGATCCTCACTCCGGCAGATCAGTCCGATCAGCGTTCGCAGGGCCGTGACGACCTCGTCGCTGATTGGGCCGTGGCGCTTTTCCAGCCCGGCGATATGTCGAAGGTGGTTCTCTGCATAGCAAGATGCCATGGACCGTCTCGCTTACCCCCAGCCGCTCAAAGCCGCATCCTGGCCAGTTTCTCGTCGTGTGCCCGGCGCGGACGCGAGCCGAATGTCTTCTTGCACATTGGCCCGAAGGCTTCGGCAGACGCCAGCGCGCTGGCCCCGACATCTGCGGGTCGTGCCTCGAATCTCTTCACCCGACCGGTCTGCCCAACGACGGCGGTCACGTCGCAGAAGAAATCCTCGTGCCGCCCGGCCTCGTCGGGTCCTTCGAAGGAGGCGGTCGTCTTCAACCGCCAGCGATAGGCCCGGTCCTGATCCCTGCGGCCGGACGCGACGATCTGGTCAGGGTGGCCGTATTTCTGCATCAGCGCGACGATGCTCATTCCCTTGAAATCGTCGCGCGGTCTGCCCTCGGCGGCCTGGACCGGAATTGCGACAGTCGCGAGCAGGAAAAGAAGTGTCGCGTGAGGAGGGAAAGTGGGTTGCAGCATGCCTTTGGCTCGATGGGACGGAGCAGAAAGAATTCTGATTACGTCCTCGCAACGCGGCTTGCACGTGCAATCTTCAGCCGAGCATGCGGGCATTGGCTGGCACGTGTGGACATTCGGGAGCCGAGCTTGCGAAGCGCCGTTTCGAGTGCTCTGTGAAGGACCCTGCTCCAGTTGCTAGCCACCACGCGCCGAACTATCACCACCCTCCGTGATCGAAGCCGGCTCCGTCAGCGTGACGCGCCGCCGCAAGCCGAATCCCGCGCATAACAGTGTCACCGGCAGCAGGACGGCCGCCCAGAGATAGAGCTGATTGATCTCTTTCTCCATCCGCTGAATCTGGACGTTGGTCTGGTAAATCGTGTCCTTGGTGGCAAAGAGCTGCAGCTGATTGATCTCTGCCTTTCGGCTCGCCACGATCGTGCCGAACGTCGCCAGCTCGACCAGGAAGATCACGACGAAGACCCAGCCCCATTTGCGCCTGGGCCCGACTTCGATCGTTTCATGCGACGCTAGCTGCACAGCTTGTCCCGACAGACGCAAGTGTGGCCCCCATTCGCCGATTGTAGCCTCACGCCGCTGATCGATGGAATGAGGAAGGTCTGCGGAGCCCGCACGACGAACGATTTGGACGGGCAGACCAATTGGGGCTGCCCCGTGGACGGCGGCGCGCCGCTTGCGGATGCGTCGGTGAATTGCACCGATATGTTGTAGGCGCCAGTGCAGGAGGAGCTGACCTTGTAGCTCGGCGCTCCCGTCTGATCGAACTGTCCGGTCGGCAGGACGGTGATGCAGCGGCAGGCCGCGGCGTCGGGCGGGGTATCGGACAGCGTGCAAGGCCCGCCGCGCCCGAGATAAGCCTCCACCCAGCCCCGGCACTGGCGCAGCAGCCTCTGGACCGGCGGATTATGAGCTTGTGCGCTCACCGCCGCATCGAAGGGAGATTCACCGAGTTGCTTGTGCGATTCGAAGGTCCCTCTCGCGCCGCGATCGGCGAGGATCCAGTCGACATTGATCTTCGCTTCGGCTTCGAGCTGCGCGCTGCAGGACCCGCCGGCCCCGGAGCAGCGGTTGGTCGCCGTGTTGCAGGCGCAATCGCGGACGGCGGCCTGACGGCAGTCGAGCGCCGCATCGAGGCCACGCTTCTGGACGCACAGTCCCGCTGCACGCGTGATGTCGTCCCCGCAGCTTTGGGCCCGTACCGCCTGGCTCCCGAGCATGCAGAAGGCGAGCAGCACGAAGACAAGCCTGATCCAGGCGGAGACGTTGCAACGGACGATGAATCGCATGCCTATCGACCTGAAATGCCGCTCTCGCGAGAGCGCTGAACCGTCCCGCTGCCTTTCGCATAGGGAGCGCAGCGGGCTGCCTCGCCGTAGCCGGGAATCCAGCGGTATTCGCCGGGACCGCATTTGAGGCCCTGCGCCTGATCAGGAGGCTGTTCCGAGCCGGCCGTGTCGGGCTGACATGGCGCGGCTTCAGCGGCAGCGCGGCAGGAGACCGCCTTGTCCAGATCCCCTGCCATGCACGCGATGACCCGCTTCATGACTTGATCGCCGCAGGAAGCCGCGCTCGCCGGGGCATTGCCAATGAGGATGGCAATGACGGCGAGAAGCGCGGCTCTCATCACCAGCAGCCCGCCGCCACCCCGGCCTTGTAATAGGCGTCCATGCAATCCTTGAAGGCGCCGGCCTGGCCGGAGCTTCCGCCGCCGATGTTCTGCCAGCTGGTCTTGCACTGGTTGTAGGCCTGCCGGATTTGCTGACATGCCGGAGACGCCTGGGCCACCTGGATGTTCGAGCGCGGGTAGCTCGCCGTCTGTTCCGCGGCAAACGCCTGCGTGGACAGCAGCAGAAGAATGGTCAGCATTCCGGCCTTCATGAATCCCCCCGGGGTTGTTGAGTCTGTGGCTCAGCCGGTGGGAATCCTAGGATGCCCGCCATTCCTCCATCATGACCCAAACGGGTCAGGCCGCGCGAATTCGCGCGCAGCAATCGGTTGGCGTGGAAGAATGGCCTTCTTGCGCACGTGCGGCTTTATCGGAAGGCGAGGGCCCCAGAGGCGGCGGCGGCCGCTTACTTCATCGCCGAAAATCGGCTGTCGAACGAGTTCGACGACACCACCGGTGCTGCGCCGGAGAGTTGGCCGCCGCTGCTCGGCGGAGGCGGCGCGCTGTCGAACGCCGACGACTTTTGCGCCGGACGCGTCTGGGCGAGGCGCGTGTCGGGCTTTGCCGGCTCCGCCGGCTTGGCCGTCGCAACGGCCGGCTTCGGCGCGTCCTTCGCAGTGTCCTTGGACTTGTCGTGTCCCGGCACAAAGCGGGTCACGGCAGCCTTGAGCCGCGACGCTGCGGTCGTGGGTGTCGTGGTCGTGGCGGCGGGCGCCACCGATGCGGTTGCCTGCGGCGGCGGCGTGGTGGCCGTAGTGTCGGATGAGCCCATGCCCATCTTGCGGCCGAGATTCGAGAAGAAGCCGGATTTCTCTTGAGCCTTTTCGGCAGGCTGAGCCGTGGCGACGCGGGTGCCGGTCGCGGGCGTGCTGACGGCGGCCACCGGCTCTTCCTGCGGCGTGGGCGCCGACGCGACCGCGTCGAGATTCGGCTTGGGCGGATTGACGTGGCCGGGGATGGTGCCCGGCGCCTTGGCCATCGCCAGCATCTGCAGCGTGGTGCCTTCGGCGCCTTCGGACAGGCCCGTGGAGCCTTCCGGAATCTTCGCGGCGAAGATCTTGTTCATGCCGCCGTCGATGCCGGTGTTCATGCGCGCCACCGGCGTGCCCTTGGCGACGAGCCTGGCGTATTCCGCTTCGTCCTTGGCTTGCTTGCCGCGCACGGCGGCGACGACGTCCTCGGGGATCACATAGGCCGGGCACTTCGCGGAGGCGTCGAACACGGGATCGCGCTTCGCATCGGGCGCGCGGGTCGCATCGAACACGTACTTCTTCTCGCAGAAATCGACCTTCGGCTCCTGCCGCGTTACCTCGAAATGATCATAGCCTTCCTTGATCATCTTCCAGAACGGCATGTTCGGATTGTTCCGGTGCTTGGCCATGTTCACCGGCGTCATCTTGAACGGATAGGCCTGCAGCTGGAACGCCTTCTGGCCGCCGAAGAAGGATTCGCGGCCGAGCGAATAGATCTCCGCGATCTGCTCGTCCGTCATCGCGTAACAGCCGCGCGAAGAACAGTCGCCATGCACCATCAGCTGCGAGCCGGTGCGGCCCAGCGCCTTGTCGAACGCGTTCGGATAGCCGGTGTTGAACGAGAGATAATACGCCGATTGCGGATTCATCTGGCTCGGATTGATCGAGTAGAATCCCTCCGGCGCCTGACGGTCGCCTTCGCGCACCTTGGGGCCGAGGTCACCCGACCAGCGGCAGATCGGATAGGTCTTGAGCAGCGCGAACTGGCCGCTCCGGGTCTGCTTCCAGACCTCGAGCTCGGCCTCCTGCTTGAACAGGCGCACCAGGATCGGCGATTGCAAATCCATGTCCTTCTCGACCATCGCGGCGAGAAGCTTCGGCGGCACCGGCTGGTTGGCCTTGGCGTTGGTCGCGAGCGAGACCTGGTCGGTGTCGCAGCCGGCCAGCAGCACGCTGGCCGTCATCAGCGCAACCGAAGCCAAGAGCGCGCGAGCAAGCGAACGAGAAATCAAGATGGACCCCACACCGTGCCGGGCAGAAAGCGCGAACCCCAATTCGTTTGGCGCGTGATCCGACCGGACAACCGGACCCGTCATGACGGGTTCTTTCAGCTCACGCCCCAGCGCTTATGCCCTGAAGCCATTGATTAAAATTCTAACCTCTGGGTCATGTGGTCGCAACCCGAGCGGGGATCACGAGCCCGTTGGCCCGTCGGCATGGTCAACGAAGACTGAATGGACGCGACTTGAGACGGAACTTTGGCCTTTCGGCCCCATCAGGACTCAGATCGCCGATTTGGGCAAAAAAAGGGTTAACGCGGGGTTACTGGGCTGTTCCGGGGGCGGTCTCTCGTGCCGCACCGCGTCCGGGACACGGAAATCGGCCCGAATCAGCCCAGTTTCCGGCCGATATCGAGGAATTTCTGCCGGCGCTGCTTGCGGATGGCGTCGCCGTCGAGGCCCCGGAGCTCGTCGAAGGCCTTGGCGATGGCCTCACCCGTGGTGGCGATCATGGCGGCGGGGTCGCGATGGGCGCCGCCGACCGGCTCCTTCAGGATGCTGTCGATCACCCCGAAGCGGAGCATGTCCTGGGCGGTGATCTTCATGTTGTTGGCGGCTTCCTGCGCCTTGGTGCCGTCGCGCCAGAGGATCGAGGACGCCGCTTCCGGCGAGATCACGCTGTAGATCGCGTGCTCCAGCATCAAGACCTTGTTGGCGGTGGTGATGGCGATGGCGCCGCCCGACATGCCCTCGCCGGTGATGATGGCAACGTTCGGCACGGTCAGCGCGAGGCAGGCGTCCGTCGAACGCGCGATGGCTTCGGCCTGGCCGCGCTCCTCGGCGCCGATGCCGGGATAGGCGCCGGCGGAATCGGCGAGCGACAGCACCGGCAGGCCGAACCGCTCGGCCATCTCCATCAGCCGCACGCATTTGCGATAGCCCTCGGGCCGCGCCATGCCGAAATTGTGCCGGATGCGGCTCTCGGTGGAATCGCCCTTTTCCTGGCCCATCACGCAGATCGGCTCGCCGCGGAAGCGGCCGAAGCCGGCGACCAGCGCCTCGTCCTCGCCGAACTTGCGGTCGCCGGCGAGCGGGGTGAATTCGGTGATCAGGCCCTTGATGAAGTCGTTGAAATGCGGCCGCTGCGGATGCCGCGCCACCAGCGTCTTCTGCCACGGCGTCAGGTTCTGATAGAGGTCGGCCAGCGCCTGCGCCGCCTTGTCCTCGATCCGCCCGATCTCGTCGGAGATGTCCGTGCCGGAGGCAGCCAGCGTCTTGAGTTCGTCGAGCTTGGAGTCGAGCTCGGCGACGGGCTTTTCAAAGTCGAGATAGCTGCGCATCTGGTCTTGCATCAACTCAATATAGGGGGACGGGGCTCGAGAGCGAAGCGAGGTCGGGGCCGCGATAAGAAGTAGAGCGTTTTCAACGGTTTGGCCTGTGCGCTCCTGGCAGGGGCCAAATCATGCGTGAGGCCCCGGCTCTTTCTGCGGAGATGTGGCCGAAGTCAAGGCGGTTTCCTTCACCTCTCGCGCTCCTACTTCTCCGCCAGCGGGTGCAGGTCGCGCACCAGGCTCTTCAGCCGCTCCTCGACCACATGGGTGTAGATCTGGGTCGTGGAAATATCGGTGTGGCCGAGCAGGGTCTGCACGATGCGCAGATCGGCACCATTGTGCAGGAGGTGGCTGGCGAAGGCGTGGCGCAGCACATGCGGGGAGACCAGCCGGGCCTGCAGCCCCGCTGCGACCGCGAGCTCCTTGAGGTCGCGGGCGAAATGCTGCCGCGTCAGATGTCCGCTCTCGCCGAACGAGGGGAAGAGCCATTTCGAGGCGGCCACGCTGTTCTTCTTGTCGGCGTTGGCCGCTTCGGTCGCGGCGAGATGATCCGCCATCGCCTGCCGCGAGGCCTCGTTGAGCGGCACCAGCCGTTCCTTGTTGCCCTTGCCGCGCACCACGATCATGCGGGCATCGCGCTTGGCCGCCGAGCGCGGCAGCGCCATCAGCTCGGAGACGCGCAGGCCCGTGGCGTAGAGCACCTCGAGCAGGCAATAGAGCCTGAGCGCGCGCAGCCGTTTCGACGGCGAGGCATCTTCCGCCTCGCTCAATTCCTTGGCGCGGCGAAGCATGCGGTCGACATCTGATATCGACAGCACTTTCGGCAGGCCGCGGCCGCGCTTGGGTCCGGACAGGATCGCGGCGGGATCCTCGGCTCGGATACGCTCGTTCAGCAGGAAGCGGTAGAGATGCCGCATCGCCGACAGCCGCCGCGCCACGCTGGTGGATTTGAAGCCGCGGCTGTCGAGATCGGCGAGATAGTCGCGCAGCGTTTGCGTCTCGGCATCTACAAAGCTGTGGCCGGCGCGGCCGAGAAACTCCGAGAAATCGGTGAGGTCGCGGCGATAGGCGTCGAGCGTGTTGGGGCCGGCGCCCTGTTCCGCCGCGAGCATGTCGAGGAACAGGCCGGTGAGCTTGGCGTCTGAGGGCGGATTGCGCATGCCCGGGAGCCTAGCTCCTATTTCTTGAGGAACTTATCCGGCGGAATCGTTACCGTCATTTCCCGCGACTTGGGACTGACGAAATTGGCAAGTGCGAAGACCATGCCATAGACGATGCCGGCGATCACGGCGACGACCGTCAGGAAGCGGAACAGGCTGGGCATCGTTGCAGGGTCTCGGTCGAGGGACTTTCGGTCAAGCCCTTGGCGGGCAAATTAACCAATGAAATCATCCAACATGTTCGCCGTTTCGGTGCAAGAGTCCTCTGGCGAGGCCCCCTCCGGGGTCGTATAGGTGGCCAAAGCGTGCCGCCTTTGGCGGCAGATCGAGCGAGATCCACCGAGCGAGACAATGTCCGACGCCGCGTTGCCGATACCAGCTTCGCCCGAGGCCGACATCCTGTCGGCGCTGGGCGCGCGCTCGATCGTGCTCGTCGGCATGATGGGGGTGGGCAAATCCACCATCGGCCGTCGCATGGCGCTCAGGCTCAAGCTGCCCTTCGTCGATGCCGATACCGAGATCGAGACGTCGGCCCAGATGACCATCCCGGAGATCTTCGAGCGCCACGGCGAGCCGTATTTCCGTGACGGCGAGGCGCGGGTGATTGCGCGGCTGCTCGACAGCGGGCCGGTGGTGCTGGCGACCGGCGGCGGTGCCTTCATGCGCGAGGAGACGCGCGCGCGCATCGCGGCAAAAGCGGTGTCGATCTGGCTCAGGGCGGACCATGACGTCATCATGCGCCGCGTGCGCCGCCGCGCCGACCGTCCGCTTCTGCAGACCACCGATCCGGAAGGCACCGTCTTGCGTCTCCTCACCGAGCGTGAGCCGGTCTATGGCCATGCCGACCTCACCATCGCCTCGCGCGACGTGCCGCACGACAGGATCGTCGAGGAATGCATCGCGGCGCTGCATGCGCATCTTTGCGGCGAACAGGCCGCCCCACCACCTGCCGACGTCGCGAGTGCCGCACGATGACCGCCCCCTTGAAACATTCCGATCCCGTCAAAGTCGAGGTCGCGCTGGCGGATCGCGCCTATGACATCGTCATCGGCCGCGGCGTGCTGGCCTCGCTCGGCGAGCGCGTGGCGCGTCTGCGGCCGGGCGTGCGCACCGCCATCGTGACCGATCGCACCGTGGCAAAGCACTGGCTCGAGCCCGCCGAGGCTTCGCTCGCGGCCGCCGGCATTCCGACCTCGCGCATCGTCGTCGAGGAAGGCGAGATCTCCAAGACCTATGCCGGCCTGGAGAAGGTCAGCGAGGCCTTGATCGCCGCGAAGATCGAACGCAACGATCTCGTCATCGCGCTCGGCGGCGGCGTGGTCGGCGATCTCGCCGGCTTTGCCGCAGCGATCCTGCGCCGCGGCGTCGATTTCGTGCAGGTGCCGACCTCGCTGCTGGCGCAGGTCGATTCCTCCGTCGGCGGCAAGACCGGCATCAACTCGCCGCAGGGCAAGAATTTGCTCGGGGCCTTCCACCAGCCGGTGCTTGTGATCGCCGACACCGCCGTGCTCGACACGCTGTCGCCGCGCCAGTTCCGCGCCGGCTATGCGGAGGTCGCCAAATATGGCGTGCTCGGAGATGAGGCCTTCTTCTCCTGGCTGGAAAAGAACCATTCCGACATCGTCAAGGGCGGCTCGGCGCGCGAGCACGCGATCGCGACCTCCTGCCGGGCCAAGGCCGGCGTCGTCTCCCGCGACGAGCGCGAGACCGGCGAGCGCGCGCTGCTCAATCTCGGCCACACTTTTGGTCACGCGCTGGAGGCGGCGACCGGCTTCTCCGACCGCCTGTTCCACGGCGAGGGCGTCGCGATCGGCATGACGCTGGCGGCGCAGTTTTCGGCGAAGCTCGGCATGATCGGCGAGCAGGACGCGGCGCGCGTCGAACGGCACCTCATCGAGGTCGGCCTGCCGACCCGCTTGCAGGATATCGCCGGCTTCGCGCAGGAAGGGCTTGCCGACGCCGACGCGCTGATGGCGCTGATGGCGCAGGACAAGAAGGTCACGCGCGGCAAGCTCACCTTCATCCTGCTCGAAGCCGTCGGGCGCGCGGTGATCGCCAGGGATGTCGACCCGGCCCCGGTGCGCGACTTCCTCAAGGAGAAGCTCGCGCAGAAGGTCTGATGCGCGGCTGATTATCGCCAAGCGTCTTCGCGCGAATTGGATACCGGTTCGCGTTGAGTAAACGCGTCAAGAGAAACTAGAGTGGTGCATGGATTGGCTCGGATTCACCATCGTCGTCCTCTGCCTCCTGGTCTCCGCGTTCTTCGCGGCCAGCGAGACCGCGCTGACCGGCGCCTCGCGCGCCAGCATGCTTCGCCTCTCCAAGCAGGGTAATCGCGACGCCGATGTCGTCTCCGATCTGCTCGACATGCGCGAGCGCCTGATCGGGGCGCTGCTGCTCGGCAACAACATCGCCAATATCGGCTCCTCGGCGATCGCCACCGCCATCTTCACGGCCTGGTTCGGCGATGTCGGCGTGCTCTATGCGACCGGCGTGATGACGGCGCTGGTCGTGATCTTCGCCGAGGTGCTGCCCAAGACCATCGCGATCAACGCGCCCGATCGGGTCGCACTCGCGGTCGCGCGCCCGATGCGGCTCACCATGTACGTGCTGGGGCCGCTGCTGCGCATCGTCGAGGTCATCGTGCGCCTGTTGCTGCGCCTGTTCGGCCTCGCCGGCGAGCACCAGGCGATCCTGTCACCGACCGAGCGCCTGCGCGGTGCGGTCGACCTCCTGCATCACGAGGGCAAGTTCGAGAAGCAGGACCGCGACATGCTCGGCGGCCTGCTCGACCTGCGCGAGCTCCAGGTCTCCGACGTCATGATCCATCGCACCGAGATGATGATGATCAACGCCGATTTGCCGCCGGAGGAGCTGGTGCGCGAGGTGCTGGCGACCGAGTACACCCGCATTCCGCTGTGGCGCGAGAAGCCGGAGAACATCATCGGCGTGCTCCACGCCAAGGATCTCCTGCGCGCGATCCGCGCCGCAGATGGCGACACCTCGCGCATCGACGTCTCAACCATCGCGCTGCCGCCCTGGTTCGTGCCGGAGATGCGGCCCGTGTCCGAGCAGCTCAAGGCCTTCCGCCGGCGCAAGACCCATTTCGCGCTCGTCGTCGACGAGTATGGCGAAGTCGAAGGTCTCGTGACGCTGGAAGACATTCTGGAGGAGATCGTCGGTGACATCTCCGACGAGCACGACGTCGTGGTCGCCGGCGTGCGCGCCCAGCCGGACGGCTCGGTCGTGGTCGACGGCTCGGTGCCGATCCGCGACCTCAACCGCGCCATGGACTGGCATCTGCCCGATGAAGAGGCAACGACGGTCGCCGGCCTCGTCATTCACGAGGCGCGCTCGATCCCCGACCGCGGCCAGAGTTTCACCTTCCACGGCTTCCGCTTCCGCGTTCTCCGCCGCGAGCGCAACCGCATCACCGCGCTCCGTATTTCACCGGTGCCGCGCGAGGCGGAGCTGGAAGAGGCCAAGCCGAGACGCGCCGGGACGTCGTTTTGATTCTCCTACCCTCCAGAGAGGGTAAGCAATCAAGCTTCCCCGGGTGCCTTGGCCTGGATCGCCAATGCGTGCACGCTGGCAGCGAGTTCCGCGGCCAGCGCCGAATTTATCATGCGATGGCGATCGACCCGGCTCTTCCCTTTGAAGGCATCAGATACAATATAGACCCGAAAGTGCGTCTCACCGCCCGGCCGATGCCCGGCGTGGCCCTCATGCAAATGTGACTCATCGACGACTTGCAGGCTTTCCGGCGTGAAAGCTTCCTGCAACTTGTTGCTGATAGTGTCGACCATAGCCATGTTGTGCCATTCGGGTGCAGAGATCACGCCCCGTTAATTGCCGGGTTTGCGGCGAATTGCAATGTCAAGACTTGAAGGTTTTTGCATTGCGTAGTCAAAGTCAGCCATGCCGATCGATTCATCAAAATTCTTCGACTCCATCCGCGTCAAGCCGCGGGGCAAGCAGCCGGAAGTGAAGCCGCGCGACACCGCGGTCGGCTGCGAGTGGGCCGGATGCCAGAACAAGGGCGCACACCGTGCCCCGAAGGGCCGCGAGAACCAGCGCGAGTACTGGCACTTCTGCCTGAACCATGTGCGCGAGTACAACCAGAACTACAATTTCTTCTCGGGCATGAACGCCGATGCCGTTGCGCGCTACCAGAAGGACGCGCTGACCGGCCACCGCCCGACCTGGAAGATGGGCGCCAATGGCGGCAAGAAGGGTGCGGAAGCCGAGATCGATATGGCGTCCGATCCGTTCAGCATGTTCTCGGAGATCAACGGCCGCGCGAGCTGGCGCAAGGGCCCCGAGGCCGCGCCCCAGGCCGAGACGCGCAAGGTGATGAATGCCGAGCGCAAGGCGCTCCAGGTGATGGGCCTCGGCCCCAATTCCACGCTCGCCGACGTCAAGACCAAGTACAAGGCGCTGGTGAAGCAGCACCATCCCGACGCCAATGGCGGCGACCGCTCCACCGAAGACCGCCTGATCGAGATCATCAAGGCGTATAATTATCTGAAGACGGTGGTGCGCGAGGCCTAAGGCTACGCTCCTTTCTTCCTTCTCCGCTTGCGGCAGAAGGTGGCGCGAAGCGCCGGATGAGGCGTATCTCTCCGCGGTTTCACCGCAAGAGATTCGCGCACGGAGACAACCCTCACCCATCTCGCCGCCGCGCGGCGATCCACCCTCTCCCGCAATGGGGAGAGGGAAAGCACGTCGGACGACCTCACTCCGGCATCGCCCCGACATAGGACGAGCTCGGCCTGATCAACCGCCCCGTGCGCTGCTGCTCGCGCGCATGCGCGGTCCAGCCTGCGGCGCGCGCCACCGCGAAGATCGGCGTGAACGCCTGGCGTGGAATCGCCAGCGCATCGAGTAGGATCGCGGTGAAGAACTCCACATTCGTCTCCAGCGGCCGCTCCGGATTCTTCTTGCGCAGCGCGCCGCGGATATAAGCTTCGACCTCGCCGGCGAACGGCAGATCGGTTCCGTTCGACGCCAGCGCCTCGACCGCGGTCTTGAGCACGTCGGCGCGCGGATCGCGCACGCGATAGACGCGGTGGCCGAAACCCATCATGCGCTCGCCGCGCGCCAGCGCAGCGTCGACCCAGGGCTGGATGCGCTCGCGCGAGCCGATTGCGTCCAGCATTTCCAGCACCGGCTCCGGCGCGCCGCCATGCAGCGGACCGGTCAGCGCGCAATAGCCTGCGGTCACCGCGGCGAACAGATCGGCCTGTGTCGAGGCCACCACCCGCGCGGTGAAGGTCGAGGCATTCATGCCGTGATCGCTGGCGGTGACGAGATAGGCGTCGAGCGCGGTGACTTCGCGTGCGGCGGGCGCGCGTCCGTGCAGCATGCGCAGCGTGTCTGCGGCATGACTCAGCGTTGGATCGGGGGCGACCGGCTCGAGCCCTTTGGCGCGCCGGACCAACGCGCCTGCGATCACCGGAAACGCGCCGACGATCGTCGCCTCGTGCTCCAGTCCCGGCTCGGCGCGAAGGCCGGCGACAGCCGCACGAAATCCGTCGATGACCCCCATGCCGCGCGTTGCCGGCAACAGGTCCGGCAGGCGCGCAAAGGCGCGCTCGCGCCCCGCGCCCAGGCTTGCCCGCACATTGGCTTCGCTCAAGGTCGTCTTGCTGGCGCCGTTCCAGAGCCGGGCGGTGACGCCCTCGAAGCTCGACTGGCTCGCCAGCCGGCCGACCTGCTCCCCGGCAATGATCAGCTCGCCGCGCTCGCCATCGACATGGCTTAGCACGGTCTCGGCCGCGGGAACGCCGTCCAGCCCGATCTGACTTTTGGTGAGGTGGATATTCATGGCCCAATCTCCCTTTTGCACTGCACGGGCGGAAAGGTCGGGCCTCTCGACAGATTGATCAATCTTGATTACATAAATCAATATGAATAATTCCGACGGCCTCTATCTCTCCGCCCGGGAAGCCGCGGCCGAACTCGCGATCTCGCCGGCCACGCTCTACGCCTATGTCAGCCGCGGCCTGATCCGCTCCGAGCCGACGCCGGACTCGCGGAAGAACCGCTACCGCGCCGAGGACGTCCGGGCCCTGAAGGAGCGCCGGGTGCCGTCGCCTGAGCCGCGGGGTCTGCGCAGCTTCGATGCCGACCTGCCGGTGATGGACACGGAGATCTCGACCATCACCGAGGAGGGCGCGATCTATCGCGGCGTCAATTGCGTCGATCTTTCCGAGAACGACACGCTGGAGCACACCGCGACGCTGCTTTGGGATGTCTCCGACGTCGATCCGTTCGCGCCCGACAATCAGCCTGCGCTTTCCGAGGAGATGCGAACCATCGCGCAGGCCGCGCGCCGGGCGGCGCCGATCGATCGCGCCATCGCCGTGCTCGCGCTGGCCGCGAGCGTCGATCCCCGCGCCTTTACCCGGGCGCCCGACGGCCGCGCGATGGTCGGCGGGCGCATCGTCCGGCTGCTGGTCGCGACCATGCTCAATGCCGAAGCCTCGGCCGAGCCGTTGCACCAGCAGATCGCAACAGCCTGGGCGGCGGACAACAAGCACGCGCCCGATTTGATCCGCCGCGCGCTGGTGCTGCTCGCCGATCACGAGCTGAACGCCTCGACCTTCACCGCGCGCTGCGCGGCCTCGACCGGCCTCAACCTGTACGATGCCGTCATCGCCGGCCTCGCCGCGCTGAAGGGCCCGAAGCATGGCGGCGCCGGCGTGCTGGCTTCGCAACTCGTCAAGACGCTGATCGACCGCGACGTCGCCCCTGTTGTGCGCGAGCGCGTCGCGCTCGGCGAGCGTTTTGCCGGTTTCGGCCACGGCGTCTACAAGCGCGGCGATCCCCGCGCGCAGTCGCTGCTCAACGCGCTGTCCCGCGCCGGCGCGCCGCGAAAGTTCACCCGCGAGGTGCCGGAGCGGATCGCGGAAGCCACCGGCGAATTCGTCAACATCGATTATGCGCTCGCCGTGCTCGTGCACGCGCTGCGCCTGCCCGCCGGCAGCGAGCTCGCTCTGTTCGCGATGGCCCGCAGCGTCGGCTGGATTGCGCATGCGAGCGAGCAATTGCAGTTCGGGAAGTTGATCAGGCCAAGGGCAAGGTATGTGGGGCCGGCGCCGGGGCGGAGGGTGGGGGCTGGTTCTTGACCTCTTCAGGCAACGGAGCTGGTCAGGCCCGCGGCTTTGCCGCCACGACACCGCCGCCATTCCGCCGCCGATAGATCCACACCGCCACGCTCCCCACGATCGCAACGCCCACCACGGTCAGCATCCAGATGTGCTTGCCGACATGGCCGTGATGATGCAGCCCGGCATATTCATGCAAGGCCGACACCGCGAGCACGCCCGGCAGCACATGGGCGGGGGCCCAGACCAGGATCGCAGGGATGTTGACCGCGTAGAATTTTGCCGGCGCCATGCCCAGCGCGCCCGCCGTCACCGGGACGAAGGCGCGGATCGGCGGCACGAAACGGGCGAAGAACACGGCCCAGGTGCCGAAGCGGTTGAAGAAGCTTTCGCTCTGCTCGACCACGCGCGGATAGTTGGTCAGCGGCCAGGTGGTGAGGATTTTGCGCTGCTGCCGGTACCCGATGAAGTAGGCCGAGCCGTCGCCCAGCACGGCGCCCGCGGCCGCGGCGAGCAGCACCCAAGGCAGCGCCAGCTCGCCGCCCGGCACCAGGGCGCTGAGCGCCAGGATGATGGTCGAGCCGGGGATCACCGATCCCACCACCGGCACGGCTTCAAGCAGCGCCGCCAGGAACAGGGTCAGATAGGCCAGCCACGGATGGGCCGAAACGAAGGATATCAGGGGATCGAGAAAGGACGTCACGTCGTCTCTTGCGGGGCTGGAGCATGGGGGCTTCGGACCCTACATAAGTAACCGCATACGGCCAAAGTGCCATTCGCAGGAAACGGCGCGGCCCCGCCCGAATTTGGGCGTGATTCGCAAGGCAGCCCTCCAAAAACTGCGTTCCTTGCCTATCTAAATGAAAAGACAACGGAACTTTGATTGAGGGGCGGGCTTCTGCCGGCACGTTGTCTCTGATAGGTTGAGTTTCAGCACCCAGCCGCAGCCAACGTGCGAATAACCGGTTTCGGGACCGCCCGGGACCTCGGAGGATTGATGACGACCGCCGCCATGTCCAAAGTTGAGGAAGTTTCCGGTCTGCCCGACATGAAGGTGTCGGTGCGCCAGGTGTTCGGGATCGACAGCGATCTCGAAGTCCCCGCCTATTCCGAAGTCGATCCTCATGTGCCCGAAGTCGATTCCGACTACCGCTTCGACCGCGCCACCACGCTCGCCATTCTCGCGGGCTTTGCCCGTAACCGCCGCGTGATGGTGACCGGCTATCACGGCACCGGCAAATCCACCCATATCGAGCAGGTCGCGGCACGCCTGAACTGGCCCTGCGTGCGCGTCAACCTCGACAGCCACATCAGCCGTATCGATCTCGTCGGCAAGGACTCCATCGTGGTCCGCGACGGCAAGCAGGTCACCGAATTCCGCGACGGCATTTTGCCCTGGGCGCTGCAGCACAACGTCGCGCTGGTGTTCGACGAATACGACGCCGGTCGCCCGGACGTGATGTTCGTGATCCAGCGCGTGCTCGAAGTCTCGGGCCGGCTGACGCTGCTCGACCAGAACAAGGTGATCAAGCCGCATCCGGCGTTCCGGCTGTTTGCGACCGCCAACACCGTCGGCCTCGGCGACACCTCGGGCCTCTATCACGGCACCCAGCAGATCAACCAGGGCCAGATGGACCGCTGGTCGATCGTCACCACGCTGAACTATCTCAGCCATGACGAGGAAGTGGAGATCGTGCTGGCCAAGGCCAAGCACTATCGCACCAGCGAAGGCCGCGACATCGTCAACAAGATGGTGCGCCTCGCCGATCTCACCCGCAACGCCTTCGCCAACGGCGATCTGTCGACGGTGATGAGCCCGCGCACGGTGATCACTTGGGCTGAGAACGCCGACATCTTCGGCGATATCGGCTTTGCCTTCCGCGTCACCTTCCTCAACAAGTGCGACGAGCTCGAGCGTCCCCTGGTCGCCGAGTTCTACCAGCGCTGCTTCAACGCCGAGCTGCCGGAATCGGCAGTCAACGTGGCGCTGAGCTGATTTCTCCCGGGGTGTCGTCCCGGCTCTCACCGGGACGACGGATCAAGGTGACATGACCACCTCCAACTCCAAATTCCGCAGCACCAAGGAAGCGCCGACCGAGCCGTTCAAGCGCTCGGTCGCCTCCTGCCTGAAGGCGATCGCCAAGACGCCCGAGCTCGACGTCTCCTTCGCCGCCGAGCGTCCGGGCCTCGCGCCCGGCAAGGCGCGGCTGCCCGAGCCCGCGCGAAAGATGACCAAGCGCGATGCCGCGATCGTGCGCGGCCACGCCGATTCCATCGCGCTCAAGATCGCCTGTCACGACGCCAAGCTGCATCGCAAGCTGATGCCGGGCAACCCGCAGGCGCGCGGCGTGTTCGAGGCGGTGGAGCAGGCGCGGGTCGAGGCGATCGGCGCGCGCCGCATGGCGGGCGTTGCGAAAAACCTCACCGCGATGCTCGACGACCATTTCCATCGCGGCAAGTTCGACGAGATCACCGACCGCGCCGACGCGCCGCTGGCCGACGCGCTGGCGATGCTGGTGCGCGAGCGTCTCACCGGCATGGCGCCGCCGACCGCCGCGAAGAAGATGGTCGATCTCTGGCGTCCGATTCTCGAAGACAAGATCGGCAAGCGGCTCGACCGGCTCGACACCCTGGTCGAGGACCAGACCCGGTTCGGCGATGCCGTGCACGACCTGCTGACCGCGCTCGAGCTCGGCGACGAGCGCAACGCCGACAGCGAGGACGACGACAACGACGACGAGAACCAGGACGGCGACAACGACCAGTCCGGCGCCGAGGGCTCGCCCGATTCCGACGCCGCGCAGGAGATGAGCGCCGACCAGGCGCAGGCCTCATCGGAAGAGATGAGCGAGAGCGCGATGGAAAGCGCGCAGGCCTCGACCTCCGACACTTTCGACGACGGCGAGCTCGGCGACGACGAGACGCCGGGCGAGGCGACGCGTCCGAATTCGCACGGCAAGAACGAGCCGCGCGGGCCGGAATACCACGCCTTCGCGCCCAAGTTCGACGAGGTCATCGCCGCCGAAGACCTCTGCGACCATGACGAGCTGGAGCGCCTGCGCGCCTATCTCGACAAGCAGCTCGCGCATCTGCAGGGCATCGTCGCCCGCCTTGCCAACCGCCTGCAGCGCAAGCTGATGGCGCAGCAGAACCGCGCCTGGGAGTTCGATCTCGAAGAGGGCATTCTCGACCCCGCGCGGCTGTCGCGCGTCGTCACCGATCCCTATCATCCGCTGTCCTTCATGCACGAGAAGGAGGCGACGTTCCGCGACACCGTGGTGACGCTGCTGCTCGACAATTCCGGCTCGATGCGCGGACGGCCCATCACGGTCGCCGCGACCTGCGCCGACATCCTCGCGCGCACGCTGGAGCGTTGCGGCGTCAAGGTCGAGATTTTGGGCTTCACCACGCGCGCCTGGAAGGGCGGGCAATCGCGTGAGGCGTGGCTGGCCGCCGGCAAGCCGGCCAATCCCGGCCGCCTCAACGATCTCCGCCACATCATCTACAAATCCGCGGATGCCCCCTGGCGCCGTGCGCGAAAGAATCTCGGGCTGATGATGCGCGAGGGGCTGCTGAAGGAGAACATCGACGGCGAGGCGCTGGACTGGGCGCACAAGCGCCTGCTCGGCCGGCCCGAGCAGCGCAAGATCCTGATGATGATCTCGGACGGTGCGCCGGTCGACGATTCCACGCTGTCGGTCAATCCCGGCAATTATCTCGAGCGGCATCTGCGCCACATCATCGAGGAGATCGAGACCCGCTCGCCGGTCGAGCTGATCGCGATCGGCATCGGCCACGACGTGACGCGTTACTATCGCCGCGCAGTGACGATCGTGGACGCCGAAGAGCTCGGCGGCGCCATCACCGAGAAGCTCGCCGAGCTCTTCAGCGAGACCAACACCGCGCCAACCCAGCCGGCCGGTCGCCCGCGACGCAAATTGCATTCGTGAGCACGCATTCATCCCGCCGCAGCTTTCTCAAATACGCTGCGGCGGGATTTTCCACCATCGCAGCCTCTCGAGTCGCGCTGGCGCAAGCCACGGTCGAGCCTTCGCCGCACGCGCTTGCGAACGAGCGCGCCGTCACCGACCCCGTCAATGTCGAGGTCAACGCACGCGCCATTCCCAATTTCGAGCCGCGTGACCGCACGCGTACCCGGTTCGGCTCGCTGAACTATCGCAGCGGCCTGGTGCTGACCTCGCCCTATCGCGGCTTCGGCGGATTGTCCGGCATCCGGCTGGATGCCAAGGGCGAGCGCTTCCTCGCCGTCTCCGACCAGGGCGGCTGGTTCACCGGGGCCATCCGCTACGCCAATGGCAAGATGGCCGGTCTCGACGACGTCGAGGCCGCGCCGCTGTTAGGGGCCGAGGGTCGGCCGATCACGGAGAAGCGGGGGTGGTGGGATTCGGAATCGATCGCGCGCGACGGCAATCTCGTCTATGTCGGGCTCGAGCGCGTCAACCAGATCCTGCGCTATGATTTTGCCAAGGGCGGCACGCGCGCGCGCGGCGAGGTGGTGCCGGTGCCGGCGGGCGTGCGCAAGCTGCCCTCCAACAAGGGGCTGGAGGCGCTGGTCGTCGTGCCCAAAGGCCAAGCGCTCGCGGGCACGCTGATCGCCTTCTCCGAGCGCGGGCTCGACGCCGACGGCAATCTCACGGCCTTCCTGATCGGCGGCCCCACGCCCGGCCAGTTCAGCGTGCGCCGCATCGAGAAATACGACATCAGCGATGCCGTGCTGCTGCCTTCGGGCGAGCTCCTGATCCTCGAGCGCAAATTCTCCTGGTTCACCGGCGTCAACATCCGCATCCGCGCGATCCCGCTGAAGTCCTTCATGCCGGGTGCGCTGGTCGACGGCCCCGCGCTGTTCGTCGCCGATCTCGGCCAGGAGATCGACAACATGGAAGGCATCGACGCCCACGTCACGCCCGAGGGCGAGACCGTGCTGACGCTGATCTCCGACGACAATTTCTCGATGCTGCAGCGGACGCTGTTGCTGCAATTCACGCTGGCGGAGTAGGGGCGCCGTCTCGCGTCAAGCCGCGGGCGCAATGCATGGCGCCACCACCCGCCATTCGTTCGCGCCGCTGGCAATCCGCCGCCCGCCCACTAAACTCTCTCCACAATCCCGCCCCCATCCCGGAACTCCCCCGCATGTCCGTCCTGTTTTCCCCGATCAAGCTGCGCGGCCTGACCTTGAAGAACCGCGTCGTGGTGTCGCCGATGTGCCAATATTCGGCCGACGACGGCGTCGCCAACGACTGGCACTTCACCCACATCAACAATCTCAGCCTGTCGGGCGCTTCGATGTTCTGCATCGAGGCGACGCATGTCGAGGCGATCGGCCGCATCACGCCGGGCTGTCTCGGGCTCTACAGCGATGCCGGCGAAGCCGCGATGCATCAGATCCTCAGCTCGGTGCGCAAGCATTCCTCCACGGCGATCGCGATGCAGCTCGCCCATGCGGGCCGCAAAGCATCGAGCGCGCGGCCCTGGGACGGCGGCCAGTTGATTCCGGTCAGCGAAGGCGGCTGGCAGACGGTGGCGCCGTCGGCCGTGCCGCACAAGGAGGGCGAGGCCGCGCCGCTCGCGCTCGATGCCGCGGGCCTCAAGCGCATCCGCGAGGCCTTCGTCGATAGCGCAAAGCGCGCCGACCGGCTCGGCATCGATGCCATCGAGCTGCACGGCGCGCACGGCTATCTCCTGCATCAGTTCCTGTCGCCGATCTCCAACCGGCGCACGGACGAATATGGCGGCAGCCTGGAAAACCGCATGCGCTTCCCGCTCGAGATCTACGACGCCGTGCGCGCCGTCTTCCCGCACGACAAGCCCGTGGGCATGCGCGTGTCCTCGACCGACTGGGTCGAGGGCGGCTGGGATCTGGCGCAGACGATTGAATTCGCCAGGGCGTTGAAGGTGCGCGGCGTCGACTGGATCGATGCCTCCTCCGGCGGCGTCTCGCCGCTGCAGAAGATCCCGCTCGGTCCCGGCTATCAGGTGCAGTTCGCGGATAGCATCAAGCGCGAGACCGGCCTGCCCACCATCGCCGTCGGCCTGATCACGGAGCCGAAGCAGGCGGAAGAGATCGTCGCATCCGGCAAGGCCGACATGGTCGCGCTCGCCCGCGGCATGCTCTACGACCCGCGCTGGGCCTGGCACGCCGCCGCCGAGCTCGGCGGCGAAGTCGAAGCCCCGCCGCAATACTGGCGCTCGCAGCCGTCCACGCAAAAGGCGTTGTTCGGCAAGACCACCTTCGGGGCGAGGTAGGGGAGTGCATGTGAGGCGCGACGGCGGCGCCACAACACCGCTGTCGTCCCTGCCTAGTGCGCAATTGCGCACGGACCCATACCGCGTGATCTCACGATGATCCGCGGTCTGCGTTGACAACTTAACTGACAGCCGTCGCCAAACTACTCCCTGTGGTTATGAGTCCCAGCGTTCGCAGGGACGACGGCGGGATGTGAGGTGAGCGCTTTCGCCTCACCATCCCTCACGCCTCCGTAACTCTCCTCACCTTCCACCCCCCGCAAAACTGGCCTAACCTCCGACTCCTTAACACCGCAACGGAGGCCCGCCATGCGGTTTCGTGTTCGCAAAACGGCTCACATCTTCGAGCGCGTCGGACTTGCGATGGCGGGGGCGGCATGCGGGCTGTTCGTCGGCGCTTACGTGGGCTCGGCGATATCGGCGCTGACCACGCAGGGTTTCCTGCTGCTGATGATGCTGCTCGGCTTCGTCGGCTTCTATCTCGGCATCGACACGCCGCAATTGCCGTTCGACGACGCGCATAGCGAGATCGACGCCGCCGAATTCCTCAGCGCCGCCGGCACGCTTTGCGCCACGCTCACCGCGCTCGCCTCCGTCGCCGTCATCGTGCTCCGCCTCGATCCGCACATGGCCTGGACCTGGCTCGCTCTGTTCGGCTGGATCGCCGGCGTCGCCATGCAGATCGTCGGCGGCGCGAAAGCGCGGATGCGGAAGTAGGCGGGGCATTTGTT
The DNA here is from genome assembly GCF_030272265.2 of Bradyrhizobium sp. 62B. Classification (NCBI taxonomy): domain Bacteria; kingdom Pseudomonadati; phylum Pseudomonadota; class Alphaproteobacteria; order Hyphomicrobiales; family Nitrobacteraceae; genus Bradyrhizobium; species Bradyrhizobium sp. 62B. The sequence continues at coordinate 676,748 of NZ_CP092841.2, forward strand.
GGAGAACAAGCGTGCTCCGGGCTCGGTCACCTCTCCCGCTTGCGGGAGAGGTCGCGCCGAAGGCGCGGGTGAGGGCTCTCTCCTCTCGGGGGCTCTCGCTTGCGGAGACACCCTCTCCCCAACCCTCTCAGCGCGAGCGAAGCTCGTCGCGCCCCGCAAGCGGGGGAGGGAGCGCACCTCCAGCGCAGCGGCGCTTGTGACTCCAGCGTCCCCCTAAAACACCACGCCCACGCGCGTGCCGCGCTTCCACGCGATGCGGCAGCGCTTCTTGGTGTTGACGTGCAACAGCTCGAAGCGATCTGGGATGTTCACCTGGCCGCCGAGATCGACGCAGGCGCCGCCGGGCGAATAGTCGATCAGCGTGCAGTTGATGACCGGCGCGCGCGCGTCGGTGATGATCTTGGCCTGGCGCGACACCAGCCCTGCGGGCTTCACGCGGGCGTATTTGCGAGGGAATTGCGGCACGTCTCCTCCAGCTCCGCAAGGTTTCGCAGCGGGTTCGAGGCCATGATGGAACGGCAGATGATGCGATCCGGCTAAGGCGTGCGGGAGAATTTTAATGAAAAGTGTCGGCGACGGAAGAAAGCGAAGGTAGCGGGGTGGGGTGGGGTCCTCCAAACTCCGCTGTCGTCCCTGCGAACGCAGGGACCCATACCGCGTAATCTCTCGGGTTGTCCGCGGCAGGAGTACCGAACAACGTGTCTTCGCCAAACCACTCCCTGTGGTTATGGGTCCCTGCGTTCGCAGGGACGACAGCGGTGGTGTGGCGCGAGCCTACCTCCACCACCGTCATTGCGAGGAGCGCAGCGACGAAGCAATCCAGAAATGCATTCGCGGAGACAGTCTGGATTGCTTCCGACTTCGCCGAAGGCTTCGGCGGACAAGTCACTGCGCTCGCAATGACGGCTGCGAGACGCCCGCGCTCGCCATGACGAGCGGCGAGAGCCATGCCCGCCGCCGCATCATCCCGTCGCACCCTCCGTCCCCGCCACCAGCTCCACCCCCGGCGGCACCGGCATCGGCACCGTCACATACTCCTTCGGCATGTTCACCGGCCGGTACTCCGGCTCCACCGCCATCCGCTTCAACACGCTCTCATGCACATGCGCGCCTTCGGGGATCGGGCGCGGCTCGCAATCGGGGATGTAGAAGCCGAGAAACACCTTGCGCTCCGGCCACTCCTTGTACTTCGCGCTCTTGGGCACGTATTCCAGCAGCCGCCAGCCCGCCGTCATGGAATCGTGCAGCACGCCGGTCTTGCCGGTGTAGGCCGGCGCGACATATTGAAACGGCGAGTTCTTGCGCTGGATGCCCCAGGCGAGCTGCTTGATGGTGGCCGGGTTGAAGTTCAGCCCCGCCTTCTCGGCCTCCGCGATCATCCAGATCAGCGGATATTTGGAATCCCCGCTCTCGGCTTCCGGATAGCCGCCGCCGACGTCGCTGTGCACGCCGGCGAACCACACCTGCAGAATGTCCTGCGGCACCTTCTTCTCGTCGGGCACGTAGCGGTTGCTCCAGAAATCCTGCGGCTCCCAGTACTTCTTGAGGCGGAACATGCAGCGCCGCTCGTCGATCGCGATCGCCTGCCGGAAGATCTTGACGCTGGGGTTGCGCAGCGTGAAGGCGAGCTCCTCGAGGCTCGGCCAGAACAGCCGGTCGGCGCGCGGCACGATCACGCTCGCCACGGTGTCCCACACGCCGATGAAGTGGATGGTCGGCCAGCGCGTCGAGGTGATGCGCGCGAACTGCGCGGCGAGGTCGAACGCGTCCTTCGGCAGCGGTCCGCTCTCGTCGGTCGCGATATTCTCGAGGTCCTCGATGTCGTTGCCGCGCCCGGTGCCGGAATATTGCTTGTAGGCGACGAGGCCCGAGCCTGCGAGGTTCGCCTGCTCCGGCCTGATCAGGCCGATCTTGTGGATCAGCCCCGCCAGCACGCGCACCGTGTAGGCGCCGCGCGAAAAGCCGAACAGATAGATGCGGTCGCCCGGCGCGTAATGCTGAACCAGGAAGCAATAGGCCGAGAGCACGTTGTCATCGAGCCCGTAGCCGGTGGCGAGCCCCAGCACCAGATTCACGTTGGCCTTGAGCCGATGCCACGTCGTCGGCTCCGTCACCGTGCCGACCCCCGGATCGTAAAACACCATCTGCCGCGGCTGCGTCCTGTCGGTCTTGCGCAAGCAGCGATACAGCTTCAGGACGTTGGAGATGTTCTCCGAGATCTCGTTGCCGGTGCCGTCACAGCAGATGACGAGGTTCTTGGCGGAGGGGTTGTGGTCGGGGTCGCGCGCGGAGTCCATGGGATGCGCCTCGGGGGGATGCTACCGGGGCGAGTATAGCGGAATTGAATGAATAGCCAAAGTATTGGCGCAGCATCACCCGCGCTCACTGTCCGATCTCATGAGGCGTTGCTGAACCACTTCTTTCACCCGCGCTAGAATGGCGTGTCTATTCTCAAAAAACTTGATTGCCGACTCCGCCCCGAGCTCGCTACTTGGGTGCCTGAACCGAGTAAGTTCGACTGCAATGGCACGAGCAGCCTGTTCGATTGCCTTCTCAATTTCCTCTGCAATCGCGGGTGGTACGAATATTTGCTTACGCAGGAAGTTTCTAGTCTCACCAATCGTGTTGTGAGCGATAGCGATGTACTTCCATCTCACAATCTGTCCAAATGTACGAACTTTATCGCCTGATCCTTTAACTTGATCGATTTGTTCCTTCGAGAAGGCCTGCGTTGATAGAAAGGAGGTCAACTCGTCGTCGCTAAAGCTGTCGAGGTCAGGTATCTCCGTATATTGTACGATCGCGGCCTCGGCTCGATCGAAGCAATCGACAAACTTCTCCCAAACTTTGGTTATGGAATCATATTCTCGTTCATTAGAGCGCTTAGCTCGGTCTCCAATATGAGCCAATCTCTCGTTGATCTTCGCAAGTTCTTGGGCACTCACCGCCTTTAGATTTTCAAGCTCGCGAGCATAGTCCGACTTCGCGGCCTCAATCGACTTATCAAATCTGTACTTAAAGATAATCTCGCCGAGCTTGGTAGGAAGCAGCATAGCCGCCCCAATGAACCCGCCGATGGCTGAAATGATCCAAGGGCTCACTTGTTGCCAAAGCTCGGACATAGCTTGCGCCCCTCAGTAGAATTCTGTTTCCTATGATGTTTGGTGAGTGCGCGCTCAAATATAGTACTTAAAGGCCAGCTTAGGCTCGCTCGTCTGAGGCGCCGCTAGGATCACTTCACCTACTGCATCTGCAAATCTTATTGTCACAGGCAGGCGGTCGTTGTGAAGGCACGAGTTAAAATTGATCTTTGTCAGGCTCATCACGTCTTCAAGAATTGTCCTGAGCTCGCAATTCCCTCGCTGACGTCTCACGAGCAAGGGATTAGGTGTTTCGGGCCCGAGATATGTATCGAGCCGCGGGGCATATCCAGACGTCCAAAGATAAGCGTCGCTTTCGGAAAGCAGTAGCGCCGTTCCACGCAAAACTGGATACTTGCCAGGCCTAAATAGTTTTAGTGCGTCTTGCGCATCAGAGATTTGCACGCCAACGATATTGGTTTCGGGAGGGGCGCCACTAGCGAAACCGGACCATTCCTCGTCGGAGAAGTTGGATTTGGCGTGAAGGAATAATTCTTTTGGCGGGTTGTTGTCGTGCTGATCGCGATATTCTTGAACAACCATTTCGATCAAGCGTTTTGCGGCAGGCGCGTCAATATGGAACTGCTTTGTATCGGAATTGTACCAAGGGCCAAGCGCGCCTCTGAAGACAACTCCCTCGCCGCTTGAGAGAAACATCTGCGCGGCACAGCAAGCAAAGCCATCATCTGTTGTCGCTTCTCGCCTCTTGTAAGCCAAACCAACGTAGCATACGCCCTCCCTAACCCCGGCTAGTTGCCAAGGTTCAAGGTTCCCATTAATCAACCTCTTCCTCTTCCTCGTCATCGTCTTGATCGCCCTCGTAGTCAGTGAGTGCATCATCGTCCTGATCGTCTTGAAGCGTCGGACGGAGAGCTTATTCCGAAGGACGCTGTGAAGACGTGGAGGGGAAGGTTTAGCCGCATGGCGTTGCCTTCGCCGAGTGCAATGTCTACGAATTCTGCTCCGTCGCTGATCCAATGCCAGAACGCGAGAAGCAGATCTCGCCACTTGTCGTTTCGCCATCCCTTGCAGAATGTGCGGCGCATCCGGTGGAGGCGACGGGTATCGCCGATGAGATCATGGCCATTTGAGGTGAATACGACTCGCCCGGTAACGCGAACATGACGCAACGGGTTGGATCGCACTAGGCAATTGACGGCATAATGCCAGTAAAAGCCTCGTTTCTCAGAGCGGCCAACAAGCTGCCGCCTTCCCCTCAGCGAAGTCCACGCGAAGGTGTGTTGATCTAGTGTCGCGTGACGTGCGGTTGCCCACCATGCCAGTCGACCGCTAGCGTACTCAAATGACCTTAGTCCCTTAGAATCGAAGTAAGCGTCGAGCGCTCGGCGGACAATGTCGGTAAATTTGGGACGGCAATCTTTGGGCGCGAGATGCTGCGAGCGCCATCCTTTAGAGAGAAACGTGTCTATGTCACAGGTATCTATAATTTCGATGGGAAGGTTGGGGCCAAAGTACTCTTGCAATTGGTGCAGCGGTGCAAAGCTGAGAAAGCCACGATTGTGAACCGCAATAGGAATGGGACAATCTGCTCGGGCCTTTTGCGCTGCTCCTATAGAAATCCCGCTCTTGAAATCGAAGAATGCAATCGAAGTCGGCAGGGACGCCACGTCTAGACGGCCCCCAAGCCAAAGAGTGAAAGCGTTATCTTCGGGAGTAGCGTGACTAATGAATACGGAGTCACGGAGCGCCACCATCTGACGTCCTTTCGACTACAAGCAATCTAAGTACTCTTGTGCGATTCGCGGGCCGCGATCGACACCTTAGGTTGTTGCTCCACAAAAACAAAAACGGCCGGATCTTCCGATCCGGCCGCAACGCAAACTCTTACTTGGCTAAGCCTACGCCACGCGACGCAACCTAGCCCCCGCCCAATCTCTGAAAAACTTAGCTCGCCTTCTTCGCCGGCGCGGTCGAGGGGCCGACCTTCTTCTGGATGGCGCGCTTCAGCTCGAGGGCGCGCGGGGAGAGTACGTCGGCGTTGGCCTTGAGCAGGAAGGCATCGAGGCCGCCATTGTGGTCGACGCTCTTCACCGCGTTGGTGGAGACGCGCAGGCGCACGTTGCGCTCCAGGGCTTCCGAGATGAACGTCACGTTGACGAGGTTCGGCAGGAAGCGGCGCTTGGTCTTGATGTTGGAGTGGCTGACCTTGTGGCCGACGAGGGGGCCCTTGGCCGTCAGTTCGCAGCGGCGAGACATGGCATAAATCCTTGAGTTCGAACCCCCAACGAGTGCGGCCGCCATTTTGGGCGCCACGGGGGCAAATTCTTTTGTCCTTGCAGGGAGCGGGCGGACGTATAGGGGGGATGGCGCCCTGCGTCAAGGTTTTGGGCGGTCTTTTGAGGCCGCCCGGGTCGTGCGCTCCCTCCCCCGCCTGCGGGGGAGCTTTCGAAGCCCCCGGCACCCGCCCGATCACCAAAACGGCAATGTTTGTCGCGCCTTACCATCACATAAAGGGCGTAATCGCCGCCGAAGAGTCCAGTGGAGTTCCCGGCCCGACACACCCGGACACATTGTTTGCCGCGGTTTTTGGCTTAAGTAACAGCCGTCGCGTGCTCCCATGGATTGTATTGTGCTGATCATGCCCTTTTCTGCGCCCAAATCGCGCTTCGCCCGGCCGCGCCTGACCGGCTGGCTGGCGGCGGTTTGCGGGCTCGCCGTGCTGTGGGGCGCGATGCCCGCGGCGGCGCAGGGCAAGCTCGAGGCGCAATATGAGGCCTCGCTGGCGGGCATCCCGGTCGGCAAGGGCGGCTGGAACATCGATATCCAGGACGACGTGTTCGCGGCAGCCGCCGCCGGCGGCACCTCGGGCCTGCTGAAATCCTTCACCGGCGGCTCCGGCACCGGCGCCAGCCAGGGCCGCGTCGTCAATGGCGCGCTGGTTGCGACCGGCTACCAGGCCTCCACCACCACCTCGAAGAAGACCGAAGAGATCCGCATCACGCTCGACAAGGGCAATGTGAAGGATTTTGCGATCCTGCCCGAGCCGCCGGTCGATCCTGACCGCATCGTCGTCACCGACGCCCATCGCCGCGGCGTCTGGGACCCCATGACGGCCTCGCTGCTGCGCGTGCCCGGCAACGGCGACCCTGTTACGCCGGAGGCCTGCCACAACTCGGCGCCCGTGTTCGACGGCCGCATGCGCTACGACCTCAAGCTCGATTTCAAGCGCATGGAGACGGTGAAGGCGGAAAAGGGCTATCACGGCCCGGTCGTGGTCTGCTCGCTGTATTTCGTGCCGGTCGCGGGCTACATCCCTGACCGCCCCGTGATCAAATACCTCGCCGCCCAGCGCAACATCGAGATCGCCTTCGCCCCTGTGGCAGGCACCCGCATCCTGGTCCCGTTCTGGCTGAAAGTGCCGACGCCGCTCGGGCCCGCCATGCTGGAAGCGACCAGCTTCATCACCACAGCCCAGCCGCCGCGCGTGGCCAAGACCCAGTAGGGGCGCGCCGCCGCAGCGGCGGTCGCGTTTACCCTCCCCTGGAGGGGGAGGGGCGGCTCGCAGCGCGTCCTCCCTCCGCCGTCATTCCGGGCGCGCCCCTTGGCGCGAACCCGGAATCCATCGGGCCGCGGAGACTGTCTCACGATGGATTCCGGGTTCGCGACTGCGCCGCGCCCCGGAATGACGAGCGGAATTTTTGGCTCACAAAAGATCCAGCAATTTCAATGGCCCTCCTACTGTGCATGGGGTTGTTTTCGCGAAAATGAGTTTGGAGGGGCCCTCCCGGGAATCCATTTGACTCCTCCCCGATTCTGATTCGACTCCGCGCCGTCCCCAACTTAAGGCTTTCCGCCCTCCAAACGCCGCTTGTGCGGCGGCCTAAAACTCCATCTAGTTGCGGCCGGCAAGACTCCCGCGACATGTTGCGTGAACGGAACGGGACTCAATCTGGAGTCAGCGATTCGGCCGCGATTCGTTCTAGAGTCGTTCCGAAGCTTAAGACGGGCAGGAAAAGCGTCGCAAAGTGAGACAGTTGCGGGAGGTTTGGGGAGCAGCTCCCACGCACGCGGTGTCGTCGCCCGGCCAGTGCGCAATGGCGCATCAGGACTGGGGGCATGACAGCGACGGGTGCGGATAGCGCCATGCACCCGACCGCCCCAATCCAGCACTGACATTCGCCCAAATCGCCACTACCTAATCCCCCAGATGCCCTTTTCCTCCTCCCCCTTCGCTTCCGAGCGCGCCGCGTCCGATCGTGTGCCTGGCGCCGGCGTCACCGCGGTGCTCGGGCCGACCAACACCGGCAAGACCCATCTCGCCATCGAGCGGATGCTCGCGCACCCTTCCGGCATGATCGGCCTGCCGCTGCGCCTGCTCGCGCGCGAGGTCTACAACAAGATCGCCGCAAGGGTCGGCAGCGAGGCCGTCGCGCTCGTCACGGGCGAAGAGAAGATCAAGCCGAAGAGCCCGCGCTATTGGGTCTCGACCGTCGAGGCGATGCCGCGCGACCTCGATGTCTCCTTCCTCGCCGTCGACGAGGTGCAGATCGCAAGCGATCTCGAACGCGGCCACGTCTTCACCGATCGCATCCTCAACCGCCGCGGCCGCGACGAGACGCTGCTGCTGGGCGCTGCGACCATGCGCCCGATCATCGAGCGGCTGTTGCCGGGCGTCTCCATGATCACGCGGCCGCGCCTGTCGCAGCTGGAATTTGCCGGCGACCGCAAGATCACGCGCCAGCCGCGCCGCACCGCCATCGTCGCGTTCTCGGCCGATGAAGTCTACGCCATCGCCGAACTGATCCGCCGCCAGCACGGCGGCGCCGCTGTCGTATTGGGCTCGCTGAGCCCGCGCACGCGCAATGCGCAGGTCGAGATGTTCCAGAACGGCGACGTCGATTATCTCGTCGCCACCGACGCCGTCGGCATGGGCCTCAATCTCGACGTCGACCACGTCGCCTTTGCCTCCGACCGCAAGTTCGACGGCTATCAGTTCCGCCGCCTGACGCCGTCCGAATTCGCGCAGATCGCCGGCCGCGCCGGCCGCGCCACCCGCAACGGCACCTTCGGCACCACCGGGCGCTGCGCGCCATTCGAGCCCGAACTCGTCAACGCGCTGCAGAACCACACTTTCGATCCCGTGAAGATGCTGCAATGGCGCAATTCCAAGCTGGACTTTGCCTCGCTCGGTGCGCTGCAGGTCTCGCTGAACCTCGCCCCCGGCCACGAGGCGCTGACGCGCGCGCCCATCGCCGAGGACATGCGCGTGCTCGACCATGCCGCCCGCGACGCCGAGGTGCGCGATATCGCGCATGGCAAGGCGGCGGTGGAACGGCTGTGGGAGGCCTGCCAGGTCCCCGATTACCGGAAACTGTCGCCAGCGGCCCATGCCGAGCTGGTGACCACGCTGTACGGCTTCCTGATGCAGAAGGGATGCATCCCCGATTCCTGGTACGAAGCCCAGGTCACCCAGGCCGACCGCATCGACGGCGACATCGACACGCTGTCGGCCCGGATCGCGCAGATCCGCACCTGGACCTTCGTGGCCAACCGCCCGGATTGGCTGAGAGACCCCGATCGGTGGCAGGGAATTACGCGGGACGTCGAAAATAAATTATCGGATGCGCTCCATGAACGCTTGACTGAGCGTTTCGTTGATCGCCGGACCAGTGTATTGATGCGCCGCCTGCGGGAGAACACGAGCTTGAATACTGAAATCGGCAAGACCGGCGAAGTCATCGTCGAAGGCCATGTCATCGGCCGCCTCGACGGCTTCACCTTTGCACCGGATGCGGCGGAAGCGGGCTCCGATGCGAAAGCCTTGCAGGCTGCAGCGCAAGCGGTGCTCGCCGGCGAGATCAACACGCGCGCCGAACGATTGGGCAATGCGCCGGACGATCAGTTCGTGCTGACCTCGGAAGGCATCATCCGCTGGACCGGCGATGCCGTGGCGCGGCTGTCTGCCGCAGAGGACGCGCTGCATCCGCGCATCCGCATCATCTCCGACGAGCGCCTCACCGGCGGCCCCCGGGAGAAGGTGCAGGCGCGGCTCGAGCTCTGGCTCAAGACCCATATCGAGAAGCTGCTCGGGCCGATGTTCGAGCTCTCCAAGGCCGAGGACGTCACCGGCATTGCCCGCGGCATCGCCTATCAGCTCGTCGAGGCGCTCGGCGTGCTCGAACGCCCGAAGATCGCCAACGAGCTGAAGGATCTCGACCAGCCCTCGCGTGCCGTGCTGCGGAAGTACGGCGTCCGCTTCGGCGCCTATCACATCTATTTCCCCGGCCTGCTCAAGCCCGCCGCGCGCGCGCTCGCCGCGCTGCTCTGGGCCTTGAAGCAGGACAATGTCGATCTGTCCTCGCTCTCGGGCGCGCAGCATCTGGCCTCCTCGGGCCGGACCTCGTTCCCGGTCGACAAGGCGCTGCCGCGCGATGCCTATCGCGTGCTCGGCTACAAGCAGGCGGGCGAGCGCGCCGTGCGCGTCGACATCCTGGAGCGCCTTGCCGATCTGATCCGCCCGGCGCTGGCCTGGCGCGAGAACGCCTCCGGCGAGAAGCCGGCCGGCGCCTTCGACGGCCGCAGCTTCGTTGTCACGCAGGCGATGACTTCGCTCACGGGATCCGCAGGCGAGGATTTCGCCTCGGTGCTGCGTGCCCTCGGCTATCGCATGGAGAAGCGCCCGCCGCTGCCGCAAAAGCCCGTCGCGACTGAGCAGGCCCTGACTGAAACGGTCGCAGCGGAGACGCCGCCGGTTGAAGGCAGCGCCGAGACCTCGAGCGAGACCGCGGCTGAGGCCGTTGCCGGCCTGCCCGAGACGCCGGCCGCAGAGGCAGCCGCTGAGCCGGTCACCGTCGAAGATGCACCCGGCATGGAGCCGCAGGACGAGCAGGCGCACGACGCCGAGCCTGCGCTGGAAGCTTCGGCGCCCGTCACGCCTGAAGACGCCCCCGGCATCGCGCCGCCGGCCGAAGAGCCTGCTGCGCAGGCCGAATCCGATGGTCTTGCGGCCGCGCCCGCCGAGGCCGCCGCGACGGAAGCCGCGGCAATGCCCGACGCTGCCGCGCCTGAGGCCGCGGCCACGCCGGCCGAGCCCGAGCTGGTCGAGGTCTGGCGTCCCGGTGGCCGTCACGAGGACCGCAAGCCGCGCCACGAGCGTCATCGCCACCAGCGTCATCACCATCAGCGCCCGCAGGGCGCCGAAGCAGGCGCCGCGCCCGCGGAGGGCGGGGCCGCGCAAGCCGCCGACGGCGAGAAGCGCAACGAGCGCCATCGCGGCCCTCGCAGGGATGGCGGAAGAGACTTCCGCAAGCCGCGCGAAGGTGGCGGCGAAGGCGCGCCGCGTCCCGAGGGGCGCGACGACAAGAGCCGCCGTTTCGAGGGCAAGGATCGCGACAACAAGGGTCGCGACAACAAGGACCGCAATCGCGACAACAAGGGCAAGTTCGGCGGCGATCGCGACAAGGGCCGCGACAACCGTGGCCGCGACCGCGACAAGGGCCGCGACCGCCAGGGCGGTCCGTCGCTGCGTCCCTACGCTTCCAGCGCGAACCCGCGCGAGCGCGATCGCCCCGCTGATCCGAACTCGCCGTTCGCAAAACTCGCTGCGCTGAAAGAGCAGCTGTCGGGCCGCAAGGAGTAACCCACGACGACCGAGCGGCAGCGCCTCGACAAATGGCTGTGGCATGCGCGGGTGGTCAAGGCGCGCACCTCGGCCGCTGAGCTCGTCGAGACCGGCCACGTTCGGGTCAACGGTGAGCGGGAAAAGTCGCCCGGTCAAGCGATCAAGCTCGGCGACGTCATCACCGTCGCGCTCGATCGCACCGTGCGGGTGTTGAAGGTCACCGGCTTCAGCGAACGCCGCGGCGATGCCGCCTCGGCGCGCGTGCTCTACGAGGAGCTCGGGACACGCAATTAATTGCGCTTCGCATTCATTTCTTGGTCGATCAAACACACAAAGCCGTCATGATCGGGCCTTCCCGACCTTGCGGCGCCGGGCCATCCGCGCTACGCAAGCCGCGACTTTTAAAAGAGCTTTTCGGAGCGTTGGATGACTTACGTCGTCACTGAAAACTGCATCAAGTGCAAGTACACCGACTGCGTCGAGGTCTGCCCGGTCGACTGCTTCTACGAGGGTGACAACATGCTGGTCATCCACCCCGACGAGTGCATCGATTGCGGCGTGTGCGAGCCGGAATGCCCCGCCGACGCCATCAAGCCGGACACGGAACCGGGCCTCGAGAAGTGGCTGGAAGTGAACACCCAGTACGCCAAGAGCTGGCCGAACATCACCCAGAAGAAAGAATCACCTGCCGACGCCAAGGAATTCGACGGCATGGAAGGCAAGTTCGAGAAATATTTTTCTCCGAACCCCGGCTCCGGCGACTAATTCAGGCCCAAACTTAACCCTAATAGCGGCGCTGCGGCCGAAATCCAGCCCTGAAGACCCCTAAATCATTGATTTTTGCGGGAAATGTGCTATATTGGGCACATTAAGCCGAACCCCGTCAGCCCCGTTGGCCCCTCTGGGTTCCCGTGAAACCAAATGTCGAACAGGGGCGTGGCAGTTTCCGCGCGCAGGCTGTGTCACAGAAAACGCGTAAAAAGAGTACTTCAGCGAGGGCTTCCCATAAGGAGGCCAAAAAAGTCGCCGCGGCCAGCCGTAGCGCATCCAAGGGTCGGACCGCGACGAAGGCGCCGGCTGCAAAGTCCTCGAAGAACAAAAGAAGCGCAATGCCTAACAAGACTGCCAAACCGGCCGCGAAAGCGACCGCTGCTAAGCCTGCTGCCAAGCCTGTGACTGCCAAGGCTCCCGCTGCTAAGGCTCCCGCTGCCAAGCCCGCCGCGCCGAAGGCTCCTGTTGCTGCTGCTCCTGCCAAGGCTCCTGTCGTTGCCGCCAAGCCGGTCGCGAAGCCCGCTGCTGCCCCGAAGGTCGAGGAAAAGAAGGTCGTGACCCAGCGTCAGGGCTTCAAGGCCAACGAATTCGTGGTCTATCCCGCTCACGGCGTCGGCCAGATCCTGGCCATCGAGGAGCAGGAGATCGCCGGTGCGAAGCTCGAGCTGTTCGTCATCAACTTCATCAAGGACAAGATGACGCTGCGCGTGCCGACCGCCAAGGTCGCCAATGTCGGCATGCGCAAGCTGTCCGATCCGACGCTGGTGAAGAAGGCGCTGGAGACGCTCAAGGGCCGCGCCCGCGTCAAGCGCACCATGTGGTCGCGCCGCGCCCAGGAATACGAAGCGAAGATCAATTCGGGCGACATCGTCGCGATCGCGGAAGTCGTGCGCGACCTCTATCGCTCGGAGTCGCAGCCGGAGCAGTCCTACTCAGAACGCCAGCTCTACGAAGCGGCGCTCGATCGCCTCTCCCGCGAGATCGCGGTGGTGCAGCACTCGACCGAGACCGAAGCGGTCAAGGAGATCGAAGCCCAGCTCGCCAAGAGCCCGCGCCGCAACGCCAAGGCGGAAGCCGCCGAAGGCGAAGCCGATGCGGATGCCGAGGGCGATACCGACGATAGCGATGGCGACGACACCACCGTCGCCGACGAGGCCGCGTAAGCGTCCCCTCGCTCGATCGCAACAGATCAAAGCCCGGCCGTTCGGCCGGGCTTTTTGTTTGGGGTTGGAGGGGGCAGCCGTGTGACACAGCCGTCATTCCGGGGCTCGCGAAGCGAGAGCCCGGAATCCATTCGTCCACCGTCTCTGTCGCCCGATGGATTCCGGGCTCGTGCTTCGCACGCCCCGGAATGACGGCGGTGAGAATTGCGGACGGCCTACTTCACCGGCCGCTTCTCGAGCTTCCGCGCCAGCGTACGCCTATGCATGCCCAATCGCCGGGCCGCTTCCGAGATGTTGAAGTCGGTCTCGATCAGGGTCTGGTGGATGCGCTCCCATTCCAGCGTCTTGATCGAGGTCGGCCGTGCGTCGAGCGCGACCTCGGTATTGCCAACGGCCTTGGTGAAGGCGGCTTCGATGTCGTCGGTGTTCGAGGGCTTTGCGAGATAGTGGCAGGCCCCCAGCTTGATCGCCTCCACGGCTGTGGAGATGCTGGCGAAGCCTGTGAGCACCACGATCAGCATGTCGGGGTCGTGCGTGTGCAGCAGCTCGACGCAGGCAAGGCCGGAGGCGCCGCCGAGCTTGAGGTCGACCACGGCGTGGCCGAAGGAGCGCTCCTCCAGCACCTGGCGCACCTCCTCGATGGAGGCCGCCAGCACGACGTCATAGCCGCGGCGCTCGAACGAGCGCTTCAGCGTGCGGGCGAAGCCGGCATCGTCCTCGACGACGATGAGCGAACGGTCAGGCGTCAAAATTCCCCTCCGATCGCCAGCGTTGCCAGCGGCAGCGTCAGGCGCACCGTGGCGCCGCGCTTCCTGTGGTTCTCGGCCGTGACGCTGCCGCCCAGCTTGCGCACCACGTTCACCACCAGGAACAGGCCGAGCCCGCCGCCGGCGCGGCCCTTGCTCGAGTGGTAGGGCTTGCCGAGCTGGGCCAGCATCTCCGGTGCGAAGCCCGGGCCGCGGTCGCTGATCGCCAGCACGAGATTGTCGCCCTCGCGCTCGGCCACGAGCTCGACCCAGTCGCGCGACACCTCATAGGCATTGTCGAGCACGTTGAAGATCACCTGCTTCAACGCGATGTCGGAGACGATCGCAACATCCGCGCCGAAGGTGTTGACGAAATAGAGCGTCCGCGCCGAGCGCGCGTCGCGCCACTCGTCGACCAGGGCGGTCACGAAGGCCGTCACTGTCGTCGGCGAGGAGCCTTCGCCGCGCGCTTCGCCGGCCGAGACCAGGATGCCCGTCACGATCGACTTGCAGCGTTGCAGCGAGGTTTCCATCTCCGCGAGGTCCTCGGCGAGCTCCTGGTCTGTGGCGAGATCCGGCATGCGGCGCCAGTCGCTGAGGATGACGGAGAGCGAAGCCAGCGGCGTGCCGAGCTCATGGGCCGCGCCGGAGGCGAGCAGGCCCATACGCACGATGTGGTCCTGCTCGGCGGCATGCTGGCGCAGCGCCGCCAGATGCGCGTCGCGTTCGCGCAGGTTTCGGTTGATGCGGGTGACGAACACGACGAGCAGCACGGCGTTGAGCACGAAGCCCAGAAGCATGCCGAGCACGGTGAGAGAATAAGTCTCGCTCAACGGGTTCGGCGGCAGGTCAAGCGGCCGGTACGCCAAGGTCAGCCAGACAAAACTTGCGCAGGTCAGCGCGACCAGCGACCAGGTCGAGCGGGCATCGAGCAGCACCGCGCCGAGCGTCACCTGGAGCAGGAAGAGGGAAGTGAAGGGGTTGGTGGCGCCGCCGGAAAGGTAAAGCTGCGCGGTCAACGCGGCGACATCGAGCATCAAGGCGACCAGCAGCTCGTTGTTGGTGATCGCGGCGCGGTGGCGCACCCAGATCAGGCTGGAGACGTTGAGCAGCACGAGGGCGCCGATCACCGCGCCCATCCGCTCCAGCGGCAGGGGGATGCCGAGGCCGAAGTGCACGGCGCCGATGGTCACGATCTGGCCGACCACCGCGGTCCAGCGCAGCTGGATCAGCAGCGCCATGTTCTTGCGGTTGGTCTCGTTGTCGGTCGGCGCGGCACCGATCAGCTCGCTGCGTGCGTCCGCCTGCGATTGCAGCGTGACGGCTAGCCCGCCATCAGCAAGCGCGTGGGGAAGCGTCTTCCCGTCGTCAGGCCTGTTCGACGATCGTTCCAGCATCTGATCCCGTCCTGCGCGCGGCGACATCTGGGCCGCCGGCCGGTTCGTGGACGAAGCCATCCAAGGCTGTCTTGCGGCGGAACAGCCCGCCGCCGAATGTGACGAAAAGCTTAGCCGCCAGCATGAAGGCCAGGGCAAACCACGTCAGCGCGTAGATCAGGTGGTTATTGGGAAAGCGCACCACGGTCAATCCGCCGATGGGACCGCCAGCGGATTGTGATCCGGCGTCGGCATCGACGAAGAAAGGTGCGACATCGTGCAGACCGCGGGCCGCCGCGATCGCGGCGACATCCCGCGAGTACCAGCGGTTGTGCTGCGGCACGTTGTTGCGGAGGAACCCGCCTTTGGGTTCGGTGATGCGGAGCAGGCCGGTGATCTCGACCTGGCCGTCCGGATTGCCGTCCTGGCGCGTCGATGCGGCACGTCGCCCCGACGGAACGAAGCCGCGGTTGATCAGGACCTGCGTGCCGTCGCTGCGCTGGAGCGGCGTCAGCACCCAATAGCCCGGGCCTTCCTCGGTGACGGCCTGGACCAGTGTCTCGCGGTCATGCAGGAAGCGGCCGGTGACGCTGACATGCCTGTATTCGTCGTTGGTGGCGCTGACCGCGGGCCATGAGGCGGGTGAGGGGATCGGCTGGGCTGTCGCATGGACGCGCTGCTCGACACGGTCGATGAGCGCCAGCTTCCAGGCCCGGCGCTCGATCTGCCAGATGCCGAGTGCGATCAGAACGACGAAGACGATCAGCGCGAGGACCGTGAGCCACAGGGACGGGGCGCGCGCAGCCTTGCCGCGCGGCGCACCGTCCCTGTCTGTCACGGTCCCGATTTCGTTCACTTCATCCCGCTCATCTGGTGCATCGGCATCATGTTGCTGTTGAGGTGGCTCATCACCCACAGCGAACCCGACAGCGCAATCACCACCATGACGATGGTGAAGATCAGGGCCATCATGCTCCAGCCGTTCTCGGACGTCGTGTTCATGTGCAGGAAGTAGATCATGTGCACGACGATCTGCACGACCGCGAAAGCCATGATGACGAGGGCGGTGATCTGCTTGCTCGGCAGGACGCCGCTCATCACCAGCCAGAACGGAATGGCGGTGAGCACCACCGAGAGCACGAAGCCGAGCATGTAGCCCGAGAATGTGCTGTGGGCGTGGCCGCCCTCGTGGTGATGATCGTCCGCATGGGCGGCGTGGGTATCGGTGCTCATCGCAGAACTCCCAGGAGATAGACGAAGGTGAAGACGCCGATCCAGACCACGTCGAGGAAGTGCCAGAACATCGACAGGCACATCAGGCGGCGGCGGTTGGCCTCGATCAGGCCGAACTTGCCGACCTGGACCATCAAGGTCACCAGCCAGATCAGGCCGCAGGACACGTGCAGGCCGTGGGTGCCGACCAGGGTGAAGAACGCCGACAGGAAGGCGCTGCGCTGGGGCGTGGCACCTTCATGGATCATGTGGGCGAACTCGGTGAGCTCGATGCCGATGAAGGCGAGGCCGAACAGGCCGGTGATCGCCAGCCAGATTTGCGTCTGCGCCACCTTGTTCTGCTGCATCGTCAGCATGGCGAAGCCGTAGGTGATCGACGACAGCAGCAGCATCGAAGTGTTCACCGCGACCAGGTTGAGGTCGAACAGGTCCTTCGGCGCCGGGCCGGCGGCGTAATTGCCGCCGAGCACGCCGAAGGTGGCGAACAGGATCGCGAAGATGAGGCAGTCGCTCATCAGGTAGATCCAGAAGCCGAGCGAGGTGCTCCAGCCTTCCGGATGCGGATGCTCCTCGGCGACGTAGAAGACCGGCTCGCCGGTTTGTGAAGGATTGACAGCGACGGTCATTTACTTGGCTCCGGCGAGCAGTTTGGTGCGCGCGTCCTCGGTCCGGATGACGTCTTCAGCCGGAATGTCGAAGTCGCGGTGATAGTTGAAGGTGTGGCCGATGCCGACGGCGAGCATCGCAATGAAGCTCAACGCCGCCAGCCACCAGATGTACCAGATCAGGCCGAAACCCATCGCGGTGGCGAGGCCGGCGAGGATGATGCCGGTGCCGGTGCTGCTGGGCATGTGGATCGGCCTGAAGCCGGTGAGCGGGCGCTGGTAGCCGCGGCGCTTCATGTCCCACCACGCGTCATTGTCGTGAACGACGGGGGTGAAGGCGAAGTTGTAGTCCGGCGGCGGCGAGGAGGTCGCCCATTCCAGCGTACGCGCGTCCCAGGGATCGCCGGTGACGTCCTTGAGCTGCTCGCGCCTGAGGAAGCTCACCGCGAACTGCATCAGCATGCACATGATGCCGAGCAGGACGAGGCCCGCGCCGATCGCGGCGATGACGAACCAAATCTGCAAGCTGGGATCGTCGAACACGCGCAGGCGGCGGGTCACGCCCATCAGGCCGAGCACATAGAGCGGCATGAAGGCGAGATAGAAGCCGGTGACCCAGAACCAGAACGACAGCTTGCCCCAGAACGGATCGAGCTTGAAGCCGAACGCCTTCGGGAACCAGTAGGAGATGCCGGCGAACGCGCCGAACACAACGCCGCCGATGATCACGTTGTGGAAATGCGCGATCAGGAACAGGCTGTTGTGCAGGACGAAGTCGGCCGGCGGCACCGCCAGCAGCACGCCGGTCATGCCGCCGATCACGAAGGTCAGCATGAAGGCGATCGTCCACATCATCGGCAGCTCGTAGCGGATGCGGCCGCGATACATCGTGAACAGCCAGTTGAACATCTTCGCGCCCGTCGGGATCGAGATGATCATCGTGGTGATGCCGAAGAACGAGTTGACACTGGCGCCCGAGCCCATCGTGAAGAAGTGGTGCAGCCAGACCAGATACGACAGGATGGTGATGACGACAGTGGCGTAGACCATCGAGGTGTAGCCGAACAGCCGTTTGCCGGAGAAGGTCGAGGTCACCTCGGAGAAGATGCCGAACGCCGGGAGAACCAGGATGTAGACCTCGGGGTGGCCCCAGATCCAGATCAGGTTCACGTACATCATCGGGCTGCCGCCGAAATCGTTCGTGAAGAAGTTGGTGCCGACATAGCGGTCGAGCGAGAGCAGCGCGAGCACGACGGTCAGAACGGGGAAGGAGGCGACGATCAGCACGTTGGTGCAGAGCGAGGTCCAGGTGAACACCGGCATCTTCATCATGGTCATGCCGGGGCAGCGCAGCTTGACGATGGTGCAGATCAGGTTGATGCCTGACAGTGTCGTGCCGACGCCGGCGACCTGCAGTGCCCAGATGTAGTAATCGACGCCGACATCGGGACTGTAGCCGATGTTCGACAGCGGCGGATAAGCCAGCCAGCCGGTGCGGGCGAATTCGCCGATGAACAGCGAGGCCATAACCAGCACCGCGCCGCCGACCGTCATCCAGAAGCTGAAATTGTTCAGGAACGGAAACGACACGTCGCGCGCGCCGATCTGCAGCGGCACGACATAGTTCATCAGGCCGGTGACCAGCGGCATCGCCACGAAGAAGATCATGATCACGCCGTGGGCGGTGAAGACCTGGTCGTAGTGATGGGCGTTGAGATAGCCTTCGGAGCCGCCGAAGGCCAGCATCTGCTGGCCGCGCATCATCAGCGCGTCGGCAAAGCCGCGCAGCAGCATCACGATGCCGAGGATCATGTACATGATGCCGATGCGCTTGTGGTCCACGGTGGTGAACCATTCGCGCCAGAGATAGCCCCAGAGGCGGAAATAGGTGAGGCCGCCGAGCAGCGCGGCGCCGCCGAGCGCGACCACCACGAAAGTGCCGACTACGATCGGCTCGTGCAGCGGCAGCGATTCGAAGCCGAGCCGGCCGAAGATGAGCTTGAGAAGATCAGGAGACATGCGAACTCTCTTTAGGAGTCTGACTTCAAGAGTCGGACTTGGGACGTTGTCCGAGGAAGAACGACGAGGACTTCAGCGGCGTGAAGGTCGGCCGCTTCAGGCCGGCGCCGGTGAGCGGCGCGATGTCGAGGGGAGCCGTGATGGACGCCGTGGTTCTGCCCTGCGGCGCATCGGGCGTGCAGGTGCCGGCGACGAAGGCCGGCTCGGGCCCGAGCGGGGCGCCGCGGCGGGCATATTTGTCGTAGGCCAGCGGCAGGGTGTTGTTCAGGCCCTGATGGCCGGCGCCGCCCTTGGCGTCGATTGCCATCATCTCGCTCTGGCACATCTTGCCGGTCTCGACGCACATGTTGAGGATCAGGCGATAGAGATCGGCATCGACGGTGCCGTAGCGCCGCACCGGCTCGTTCTGGCTCGGCTTCTCGAGCTGGAGATATTCGGCGCGGCCAAGCGAGCCGCCGGCAGATTTGGCCTTGGCGACCCAGTCGTCAAAGCCCTTGTCGTCGAGACCCCAAAAACTGAAGTGCATGCCGGAGAAGCCGGCGCCGCTGTAGTTCGCCGAGAAGCCCTTATAGGTGCCGGCGTGGTTCACCACCGCATGGAGCTTCGTCTCCATGCCCGGCATCGCGTAAATCTGGCCGGCGAGCGCGGGGATGTAGAACGAGTTCATCACCGAGGACGCGGTGATGCGGAAGTTGATCGGACGATCGACGGGAGCTGCGAGCTCGTTGACGGTGGCGATGCCGTAGTCCGGGTAAATGAAGAGCCACTTCCAGTCGAGCGCGACGACGTCGACCTCGAGCGGGGCCTTGGACTGGTCCACGGCGCGGTCGGCATGGATGCGGCCGAGCGTGCGATAGGGGTCGAGCAGGTGCGTGCCCATCCAGGTCAGCGCGCCAAGGCAGACGATGATCAGGAGCGGAGCGGACCAGATCACGAGCTCGAGGGCGGTCGAATGATCCCAGTCCGGCTCGTAACGGGCCTCGGTGTTGGACTGGCGATAGCGCCAGGCGAACAGCACCGTCAGCGCCATCACGGGGACGACGATCAGGAGCATCAGGACGGTAGAGATGATGACGAGGTCGCGCTGTTGGGCTGCGATATCGCCGGCTGGCGCCAGCACGACGTAGTCGCAGCCGGTTAGCGCAGCAGCCAGAGGTAGTAGCGCCAGGATCTTGAGACGAGACACGGGCCGAGCCTTTGAGAATGAGTTTCCTTTGCGGGCCCAAGGGGTAGCTGCGGCGCAGCAATCCGGACATTGGACAATTTGTCCAATGTTGCAGTGCGGAATGTTGGGTCAGACAGGCCCAGTCTGCCTGGCGCCCCGCCGGGCGGTCGGCTTTGGTTTTCAGGACGTTAAGGGCGCACGCATGGCGACGGCACAGACCCCCGCAATGGCAGACCTCCACTCGGGCGAGCATGGCCACGACCAGGCCAGTCCCGGCGAGATCGCCATCGGCGTCATCATCGGCCGCACTTCCGAATTCTTCGATTTCTTCGTCTTCGCGATCGCCTCGGTGATCGTGTTCCCGCGCCTGGTGTTCCCGTTCGCGAGCGAGCTGACCGGCACGCTCTATTCCTTCATGGTCTTCGCGCTGGCCTTCATGGCTCGCCCGATCGGCACCGTCATTTTCATGACGGTCGACCGTGCCTACGGCAAGACGGCCAAGCTGATCTCGGCGCTGTTCCTGCTCGGCACCGCCACCGTGGCGCTGGCGTTCCTGCCCGGCTATCACGAGATCGGCGTTGCCGCGATTTGGCTATTGGCGCTGGCGCGTATCGCGCAGGGTCTGGCCTGGGGCGGCGCCTGGGACGGCATGGCCTCGCTGCTGGCGCTGAATGCGCCGCCCTCCAAGCGCGGCTGGTACGCGATGGTGCCGCAACTCGGGGCTCCGCTCGGGCTGATCGTGGCAAGCGCGCTGTTCGCCTATTTCGCCGGCAATCTTTCGGCCGACGATTTCTTCGACTGGGGCTGGCGCTATCCGTTCTTCGTCGCGTTCGCCATCAACGTCGTGGCGCTGTTCGCGCGCCTGCGCATGGTGACGACGGAGGAATATGCCTCGCTGTTCGAGACCCGCGAATTGCAGCCCGCGCGCATCTCCGAGACCGTCGCGCGCGAAGGCCAGAACATCATGCTGGGCGCGTTCGCGCCGCTGGCGAGCTTTGCGCTGTTTCACATGGTCACGGTGTTTCCGCTGTCCTGGGTGTTCCTGTTCACCCGCGAGAGCCCGGTGCGCTTCCTGATCATCGAGATCGTCGCCGCCGTGTTCGGCGTCGGTGCGATCGTGGTCTCCGGCATCATTGCCGACCGTGTGGGGCGCAAATCGCTGCTGATGGGATCGGCGATCGCGATTGCGATCTATAGCGGCTTTGCCCCGCAGCTGCTCGACGCCGGCGCGTTCGGCGAGACCATCTACATGGTGATCGGCTTCATCCTGCTCGGCCTGTCGTTCGGCCAGTCCTCCGGTGCGATCGCCTCGAACTTCAAGCAGGCCTATCGCTACACCGCCTCGGCGCTGACCTCGGACATGGCCTGGCTGTTCGGCGCCGGCTTCGCGCCGCTGGTCGCGCTGCTGCTCGCCACCAATCTGGGCGTCATCGCATCGGGTGCGTATCTGCTGTCGGGCGCGTTCTGGACGTTGCTCGCGCTCTGGCTCAGCGGCCAGCGCGAGGCGGGCGACATGGACGCGGGCGCTTAAATCGCGCCCCGCGGGCCGGAATAAAATTCAGATCGGACGATCCTGTTTGCGGTGAAGCAAGCAGGAGATTCCATGAACGTCCGGTCCACCCCCGCCCGCCCGCGAAGTTTTGCAAGCCTGGCCTTAGCTACCGTCGCGGTCGTCTGCTCAACCGGGCTTGCCCACGCCACCGGCAATGCCGCGCGCGGCCAGACGCTCTACAAGGGCTGTGCGGATTGTCATTCAATCAACGAGAACGCGGTCGGTCCGATGCACAAGGGCGTGGTCGGCCGCAAGGCGGGCAGCGTGCCCGGCTACGACTACTCGGCCGATCTGAAGAACTCAGGGATTGTCTGGACCGAGGACAATCTCGACAAATGGCTGGTCGGACCGCAGGCCATGGTGCCGGAAACCAAGATGTTTTTCGACGTGCCGGACGCGCAGGATCGCGCTGACATCATCGCGTATTTGAAGGAGAAAGCGCGGTAGTCTGTAGCCCGGATGGAGCGAAGCGTAATCCGGGGCAGAGTTACCGCCTGCACAATCCCCGGATTGCGCTGCGCTCCATCCGGGCTACGCCGACGGTCTGCCGTGTCAATCCGCCACGATCTTCACGCGATCGCGCACCTTGACCTGCGCGGTGCGATCGAGCCCGTTCAGCACGCGAAAACGCTCGGCGGGATGATCGACGCCGGCCATGCGGTGGGACAGCGACTCCACGGTGTCGCCGGGCTGCACGGTGATGACCTTGATGCGCAAGGGGCGGGCGGCCTGGATCTCGTCGAGCGTCAGGCGGCGGAACGAATTGACGGTCTCGCGCGCGTTGCGCTCGCTCTCGGTCGATTTCTGCCTCGTCGCGAAGATGAAGCGATAGACGTCGCTGCCGAAGCGCAGCGCATAGACCTTGAACTGCCACTGGTCGCCCTTGGCGGTGGCGGACGCGGCCGGGAAGCCGTTGATGGTGATGTCTTCGGTGGACGCCTTCTCGACGCCCTCCATCCAGCCGGAATTCAGGTAGTCGCCGAGCGACTGCTCGGCCGGCACGCGCACCACGTCGAAACGCATCGCCTGCGCGCCGCCCTCGCGCACGCCGATCACGGCTTGGGCGGTGTTGTCGAGCGTGAAATTATCCGGCGCCTGGAAGGTGAAGCCAAGCTTCGGATGCAGGAAACGGCGGCCGCGCACGAAACCTTCGCTGGGGTCTTCGCCGTAGACGAGGTTGTCGATCGCGGCGAGATAGGTCTCGCGGTCGCGCTCGGCGCCTTCGGGGGCCGTGTATTGCCGCGCGATGTTCTGGGCGTTCTGCACACGCTCCGGGGTTGCCGGATGCGAGGAGGTGAAATCCTGCGCGCGCGGATCGAGCGAGGACTTGCCGGCCTTCAGCTCGGCATTGCGCTCCATCGCCGAAAGGAAGCGTGCCGCACCATAGGGGTCGAAATGCGCCTTGGCGGAAATGCCGACGCCGATGCCGTCGGCCTCGAACTCCTGCTTGCGCGAGAAGCTCGCCATGGTGAGCTTGGTCTTGGCGAGCGCGAGCGCGGTGAGGTCAGGATCGTTGCTCATGTCGGTGACGACGCGGGTGACGATCGCGGCCTGGCGCGCCTGGTCCTCGCGCATCGCGGCGTGCTTGGACAGCACATGCGCCATCTCGTGGCTCAGCACGGAGGACAGTTCCGAGGTGTCGCTCGCGAGCGCCAGCAGGCCGCGCGTGACATAGAGCTGGCCGTTCGGCAGCGCGAAGGCGTTCACCGCGCCGGAATTGAGGATGGTGACCTTGTAGCCCTGGTCGGGACGGTCCGAGGCCGCGACCAGCCGGTCGACGGTCTTGCTGACGAGCGATTCGAGCCTGGGATCGTCATAGGTCCCGCCATAGCTCGCCAGGATGCGTTCGTGCTCCTTCTCGGTCGCGGGGGTCTGCGCGACGGCCGGCTTCGGTTTCGGCATCGCGACGGCCGGAGGGGTCGCGGCAGCCTGGAACCGGCCCATGTCGCCGCAGCCCGCCAGCGCCGTGCTGAGGGCAAGGCACAGCGCAGCCGGCGCAGCCCGCAGGCGGCGGCATTCATGCCGTACGTGCCGTTCTAGCACCCCATTCACGTCGTTTAACCCGTGCCCGGCCTGCTCTAAGGCCTTACCCCTGTCGGCTCGTTTGCGCCCAGCAACTCGACCTGTCCTACGAGGCGTATATCGATACGCGGCCCCGTAGTCCCCTCAACCCAGCCCCGAACTCGAATACGTTTACTCTCCAAGGACTTAAGGGAAATTCCGGCGTTTTCAAACGCCGGCAGCGCGCGTTTTGAAATAGTCGCGGCAAAGCCCCGTGTCCAGTTTCGTCCGAAGTTGAGGTAGGTCATTGCCCCAGCTTGCCGGACGGACAGGACTTTACCCTCGACCACCACAAAGCGCCCGATCCCCGCCAAAATATCGTCCGGACTTTCCGCGTTTTTTATGGCCGACGGGTCAGCCCAGCTGCCCTTTTTTTGGCGCCGCGCCGCTGCTTCCGACGCCATCAGGGCGGCCGCGCAGTCCTTGTCCGTGATTTCGGCGGAGACCATGGCGTCGCCCTCGGCGAGCAGCATGGCCTGCACCGAGGTGTCGTTTTCGCCGAGGAAGACCAGCGCGCCCTGGCGGCCAAAACGATCCGGCGTGTCGTCGCTGCCGCGGAGCGCGACGTCGCGGCCGGCGAGCAGCGAGGCCAGCGCGTGTTTCGTGGTCGCCGTGGGCTCGATCCCGATCAGGCGGATTTCGCGGCCGTCGTCGAGGCGGACGCTGCGCGCATCGACGATGGCGGCGACGCGGCCTTCGCCCTGGGACTCGAACTGACACGGCGCGGCGAACGCGGCGTCAGCCGCGACGAGAAGGAATGCGACGATGAGGAAACGTCGTTGCGCCACGTGGCCCGGAGAGGTTGCGTTGCGGACCGATCATAGCCCATGCGTAGTGGGTCGCGAAGATGTTTCCTCACGTTCCGTCATTGCGAGCGCAGCGACTTGTCCGCCGAAGCCTTCGGCGAAGGCGGAAGCCATCCAGACCATTTCCGCGGGAAGACTCTGGATTGCTTCGTCGCAAGAGCTCCCGCAATGACGATGCGGAGACACCTTGCGTCTTCTCATCATTCCGCTTTGCGGAAAGCGTGCAATTCATCATTCATCTGCATGGCGCCTCGCGCTTGCTGCGCTGTTGCGCATGCGGCATGATTGCGGCAACACCAATAACCAAGCCGCCATCAGAGACAGGCGATAAAGGGAGGTCTTTTCCATGAAGCATATTATGTCGGGCATTTTTGCCGCCGCGCTGGCCCTCAGCGCGAACGCCGCGCAGGCCCAGGACAAGCCGCCTCTCAAGATCGGCGGCATCCTGGACATGTCGAGCCTCTATGCCGACATCACCGGTCCCGGCAGCGAGACCGCGGCCAAGATGGCCGTGGAGGATTTCGGCGGCGAAGTGCTGGGGCGCAAGATCCAGGTGCTCGCGGCCGACCATCAGAACAAGGCCGATCTCTCCGGCAACATCGCCCGCGACATGCTCGACAACCAGGGCGTCGAGATGATCTACGACGTCGCGGCGTCCGCGACGGCGCTTGCGGCCGGCGAGATCGCCAAAGCGCGCAACAAGATCATCATGTTCAACGGCCCGGGCTCGATCCGTCTCAGCAACGAGGCCTGCGGCCCCTACACCATCCACTATGTGTTCGACACCTACGGCCAGGCCAACGTGACCGGCCTTGCCGCGGTGAAGTCGGGCCTCGACAGCTGGTACTTCCTCACGGCCGATTACGCCTTCGGCCAGGATCTGGAAAAGGACACCAGTGCCGTCGTCACCAAGACCGGCGGCAAGGTGCTCGGCAGCGTGCGCCATCCGCTCAACACCTCGGACTTTTCGTCGTTCCTGCTGCAGGCCCAGGCTTCCAAGGCCAAGGTGATCGGCCTCGCCAATGCCGGCGGTGACACCGTCAACGCCATCAAGCAGGCGGCGGAGTTCGGGATCATGAAAGGCGGCCAGAAGGTCTCGCCGCTGCTCGTCTTCGTCACCGACATCGACTCGATCGGCCTCGAGACCGCGCAGGGGCTGCTGCTGGCGGAAGCGTTCTACTGGGACATGAACGACGAGACGCGCGCGTTCTCGAAGCGCTTCATGGAGCGGGTGAAGCGGCCGCCGACTTCGGCGCAGGCCGGCGTCTACTCCTCCGTCACGCATTACCTGAAGGCGGTGAAGGCGGCCGGCACGACCGACGCGGCCGCTGTCATGAAGGTGATGAAGGAAACGCCGATCAACGACTTCTTCGCCAAGAACGGCAAGATCCGCGAGGACGGCCGCATGATCCACGACATGTATCTGTTCGAGGTGAAGAAGCCGTCGGAATCGAAGGGCCGCTGGGACGATTACAAGCTGCTCGCCACCGTGCCCGGCAACGAGGCGTTCCAGTCGCTGGAGCAGTCGCGCTGTCCGCTGGTGAAGAAGTGACGGCGTGAATCGTTGTGACGACGAGCGCGTCCCAACATAGGTCGTCATCCCGGGGCTCGCGAAGCGAGAGCCCGGGATCCATCGGGCGGCAGTGACGGTCGAGAAATGGATTCTCAGGTGCGCAATTGCGCACCATAGTTCACGCCACGGCGCGCCCCGGAATGACGGAGCAAACAACGAGGAAGGCGTCCCCATGAACGACATGGTCCTGCAGAAGCTCGAAGGCGGGCTGCTCACCATCACGATGAACCGCCCGGAGCGGAAGAACGCGCTCAACCCGGAGATGGTGACCGGGCTGGTCGAGGCGGCGCGGCGCGCGGCTGACGATCCCGAGGTGCGCGCTGTGCTGTTCAAGGGCGCCGGCGGCTCGTTCTGCGTCGGCGGCGACGTCAAGTCGATGGCGGCCGGCCGCGCGCCGCTGCCGTTCGAGGTGAAGATGGCGAACCTTCGCCGCGGCATGGAGGTCTCGCGCATCCTGCATCAGATGCCCAAGCCTGTGGTCGCGCAGCTCGACGGTGCCGCGGCCGGTGCGGGCCTGTCGATGGCGCTGTCCTGCGACCTCCGCATCGCATCCGAATCTTGCAAGATCACCACCGCCTTCGCCAAGGTCGGCTTCTCCGGCGATTACGGCGGCACCTATTTCCTCACCCAGCTGCTCGGCAGCGCGCGGGCGCGCGAGCTCTATCTGATGTCGCCGGTGCTGACCGCGAGGGAAGCCCATGCGATCGGCATGGTGACCAAGGTCGTGCCCGACGCCGAGATCGACGCCGCAGCCCACGAGCTCGCGCTGTCGCTGGCGCAGGGGCCCTCGATCGCGCTCGGCTTCATCAAGCGCAACATCAACAATGCCGAACATCTGGCGCTGGAGGATTGCTTCGACGGCGAGGCGATCCATCACACCCGCTGCGGCGACACCGAGGACCACAAGGAGGCCGCAAAAGCCTTCGTGGAGAAGCGCAAGCCGACCTTCAGGGGTGCATGACCGTGGCGCCCTATATGCGTCTGCGGCAGATCTGCCTCGTCGCGCCGCAGCTCGCGCCCGTGATCTCCGACATCGCGGAGATCATGGGCCTTGCCGTCTGCTACCGCGACGGCAATGTCGCGAAATACGGCCTGGAGAACGCGCTGCTCCCGGTCGACACGATCCTGCTGGAGGTTGTCGCGCCCTTCAAGGACGGCACCACGGCCGGCCGCTTCATTGAGAAGACCGGCGGTCGCGGCGGCTATATGGCGATCTTCTGCTGCAACGATCCCGACGAGCGCGGCCGCAACGCCAATGCGCTTGGCGTGCGCACCGCCAACGTCATCGACCACGCGCCCTATCACGGCGTGCAGCTCCATCCCCGCGACTGCCGCGCCGCCTTCATCGAGTTCAATCACACCGAAGGCAGCGACGACATTCTGGGCCCGTATCCGCCCGCGGGGCCGGATTGGCAGAAGTTCATCCGCAAGGACGTGACGCAGGCGCTGGTCGCGGTGGAGATGCAAAGCCCGGATCCGCAGGGGCTGGCCGAGCATTGGGGCAAGATCATCGGAATTGCGGTTGATGGCCCCGAGCTGAAGCTGCCCAACGCGACCTTCCGTTTCGTGAAAGGCGTCAGCGAGATCATGAGCGCGCTGGAGTTTCGGGTGACCGACGTGGCTCAGGTGCTGCATGCCGCCAAGGCCAGGGGGCTCGCGGTGGCCGGCAACGAGTTTCTGCTGGGTGGGGTGACGTTCCGGCTTGCCGGTTGAGGTCTTGCCTTCCCAGCTCTCAATCCGTCATCCTTCGAGGCCCCCCGCTGCGCTCCGGCGCCTCAGGATGACGGATAGCCACAAGAGCAGGACCTCAACATGCCGCATCCGCTCGACAGCTTCTTCGTTCCCGCCAGCATCGCGCTGATCGGCGCTTCGCGCGATCACGAGAAGATCCCGAGCCGGCTGCTGTCGATGCTGCGCAAGAACGAGTATCCCGGCAAGATCTACCCGGTGAATCCGAACTATGCCGACATCGACGGGCTCGCCTGCCACAAATCGATCGGCGAGATCGGCGCGCCCATCGATCTTGCCGTCATCATCATCCCCGCCCGCGCGGTGCTCCCTGCGCTGGAGCAATGCGCCGCCGCCGGCGTCAGGAATGCCGTGATCATTTCCTCGGGCTTTGCCGAGGAGGGCGGCGACAGCGCGGCGATGCAGGATGCGATCGGGGCGCTGGCGAGGCGCACCGGCATGCGGATCTCAGGTCCGAACGCCGAGGGTTTCTTCAGCCAGGTGCAGCGCGTGGCGGCGACGTTCAGTCCGGCCGTGGATGTGAAGCCCGAGGTTGTGCCGCTCGTTGCCACCACGAAGCGGATCGGCATCGTCGCGCAGAGCGGCGGCATCGGCTTTGCCTATTATCACCGCGCGCGGGCGCTCGGCGTCGCCGTCAGCTATGTCGTCAGCTCCGGCAACGAATCCGATCTCGGCGCCGGCGAGTTCCTGGATTACATGGTGCGGGATGCTTCGACCGACGTGATCCTGCTATTCATCGAAGGCATCCGCGACGTCGACAAATTTCTTGCCGCGGCCCGGCGCGCCGCAGAGGTGAAGAAACCGATCATCGTCACGAAAGTCGGCCGCTCCGGTGCGGGCCAGCGCGCGGCGGCCTCGCATACCGCGAGCATGGCCGGCTGGTCGGCGGCCTATGACGCGGTGTTTGCGAAATACGGCTTGATCGTCTCCAACGATCTCGACGAGGCGCTGACCATCGCGGCGATGCTTGCCAGCAATCCCCTGCCGAGGGGCGACCGCGTCGCAGTGGTGACGGTGTCGGGCGGGGCCGGCATCTGGGGCGCGGATGCCGTGGCACTGCAAGGCTTGCGGGTGCCGGAGCTCTCCGAGCCCATCCAGGCGGGGATCAAGGCGTTGATGCCGTCCTATGGCACGGCGCGCAACCCGATCGACGTCACCGCGCAGGGTGTCACCTCGGGCGGCCTGCAGAAGAGCGTCGATTTGCTCACCGTGTCCGACGAGGTCGATGCGATCCTGGTCGTGCTGTCGCTGTCGAGCGAAGTGCGCAAGCCGTTCAAGGACGAGGAGTTGGAGCCGGTGCTGTCCGCGCAGCACAAGCCGGTGGTGTTCTACTCCTACACGGTGCCATCCGACTTCGCGCGGCGCGAGCTCGCGAAATCCGGCGTGGTGGTGCTCTCCGGCCTCACTTTTGTCGGCACCGCGATGCGGCAGCTGGTCGATTACGCGAGGTTCAACCTTCCGAAGACTGCGGACGCGACGCGGCTGCCGCCGCGCGATCTCTCCGCACATCTGAAGGCGCCGGTTCTATCCGAGGCCGACAGCAAGGCGTTGCTCCGCGCCGCCGGCATCGTGCTGCCGGATGAGGTGCTGGTGCGGGACAAGAGCGAGATCGACCAGGCGGTCGGCCGCGTCGGCTTGCCCCTGGCGATGAAGATCCAGTCGCGCGATATCGCTCACAAGAGCGAGGTCGGCGGCGTGCGCCTCAACATCGCCACCAAGGGTGAGGCGTTTCTCGCGTTCGAGGCCTTGCTCGACGCTGCGCGCAAGCATCGACCGGAGGCGGATATCCAGGGCGTGCTGGTCGGCCCGATGGCGAAGCGCGGCGTCGAGATCATCGTCGGCACGATGCTGGATGAGACGTTCGGTCCCCTCGTGATGGTGGGTCTCGGCGGCATCACCACAGAATTGTTCCGCGATGTCGTCTATCGGCCCGCGCCGGTGAGTGCCGAGGAGGCGGGCGCGATGCTGGCGAGCCTGAAGGCCGCGCCGTTGCTGAATGGATTTCGGGGAGCGGCAAAGGCGGATGTGGCGGCTCTGTCGCAACTGATCGCCGATATCTCCGTGCTCGCCGCGCGGCACGCAAAAGAAATCGCGGAGATCGAGCTCAACCCGGTGCTGGTGCACGCCGAAGGGCAGAGCGTGACGATCGTCGATGCGTTGGTGGTGGGAAGCGTTGAACCCTCCCCCCTTGTGGGAGAGGGCGGCTCGCCGCCATAGCGGCGAGACGGGCGAGGGGTCTCTCTCGGCGTGCACATCGCGAGAGAATCGAACGCGGAGAGAGACCCCTCATCCGGCGCTTCGCGCCACCTTCTTCCACAAGGGGAGAAGGAAGAAGCTATCGCCCCTTAAAATTGGCCGCGCGCCGTTCTTCCGTGGCCTTGACGCCTTCCTTGAAATCCTCCGTCGCACGCAACCTGGTCTGTTCGGCGAGCTCGTGATTGGTGGCGGCCATGACGCGGTCGGCGAGCCCGTTGCGCATGGTGGCGCGGGTGGAGAGCAGGCCGAGCGGGGAGCATTCGGCGATCTCGCCGGCGAGCTTCATGGCGGCCGCCTTGACCTGGTCCTGCGGCACCAGCTCGTTAGCGAGGCCCCATTTGTATGCCTCTTCGCCGGTGACGCGGCGGCTGGTGTAGAACATCAGCTCGGCGTTGTTCTTGCCGATCAGTTCCGGCAGCGTCGTCGTCAGGCCGAAGCCGGGATGAAAGCCGAGCTTGGTGAAATTCGCGGAGAAGCGCGCCTCGGGACAGGTGACGCGGAAATCGGCCGACACCGCGAGGCCCAATCCGCCGCCGATGGCGGCGCCCTGCACGGCGGCGACGATCGGCTTCTTGGCGCGGAAGATGCGTACGGCCTGGATGTAGAGATGGTTGATCGAGCCGAGGTTGTCGGCGGGATCGCCCTTCTTCTCGGCCTCGCGCGCCTCCTGGGCCTGCCGCGCCGGATCCTGGAAGTTGGCGCCGGCGCAGAACGCCTTGCCTTGCGCCGAGAGAACGGAGGCGCGGATCTCGATGTTGCGATCGAACTCGTCGAGCGCGTCCGCGATCTGGTTGATCAGCGAGATGTCGAAGAAGTTCAGCGGTGGGCGGCGGATCTCGATGGTACCGACATGTCCGACCTTCTCGACGCCGATGTCTTTATATGTGCTCATGATGTCCTCGAAGGTTTAGCGCAAGCCCAAGCCGCGCGCGATGATGCCGCGCAGCACCTCGGTGGTGCCGCCCTGGATGGTGAGTTTCGGCGCGGTCTTGATCGCGAAATCGAGCTGCCGTTCCAGGGTCTCGCGGTTGGTCGCGGTCTCCTCGACGAAGGCGGCGAGATCGCGGACGCGGTGCGGAAGCTGCTGCTCCCAGACCGTGCCGATGTCCTTGACGATGGACGCCTCGACCACCGGCTCCTTGCCGGCTTCCAACATGCCGGCAACGGAGACCGACATGCGCCGCATGGTGTGGAGCTGCGCGACGAGACGGCCGATGCCTTCGGCGCTGCGCGTGTCCGGATTGGGGCCGACCGCGCGGACCAGCTCGGTCAGCACGTAATAGGTTTCGAGGAAGCGCTCGGGGCCCGAGCGCTCATAGGCAAGCTCGCTCGTTGCCTGCTTCCAGGCGCCGTCGACCTCGCCGAGCACGTGATCATCGGGCACGAAGAAGTCTGTGAAGACGACCTCGTTGAACTCGTACTGGCCGGTGATCTGGCCGATCGGATTCACCTTGATGCCCGGCTGCTTCATCTTGACCAGGAACTGGGTCAGGCCGTGGCGGCGGTTCTCCTTGGTCGGCGGCGAGGTCCGGAAGATCGCGATCATGTAGTCGGCGATGTGCGCCGACGAGGTCCAGATCTTGGTGCCGTTGATGAGATAGCCGCCGTCGGTCTTGGTCGCGCGCGTCTTCGCGGCG
This sequence comes from Bradyrhizobium sp. 62B, assembly GCF_030272265.2. NCBI lineage: Bacteria > Pseudomonadati > Pseudomonadota > Alphaproteobacteria > Hyphomicrobiales > Nitrobacteraceae > Bradyrhizobium > Bradyrhizobium sp. 62B. The sequence continues at coordinate 708,182 of NZ_CP092841.2, forward strand.
AACAGGTCGGAGCCGGAGTTCGGCTCGCTCATGCCGATGGCAAAGCAGATCTCGCCGCGGCAGATCCGCGGCAGGATCTCCATCTTGATATGTTCAGGGGCATATTTCAGCAGCACCGGCCCGCTCTGGCGGTCGGCGACGAAGAAGCGCCGCGTCGGCGCATTGGCGACACGCATCTCCTCGGTCACCACGTAACGTTCGAGGAAGGAGCGCTCCTGGCCGCCATATTTCTTCGGCCAGGTCATTCCCAGCCAGCCCTTGGCGCCGACCCGGCGGGAGAATTCCGGCGCGTCGGTGTCCTCGCGGTTGGGCTTGTGCGGATCGAAGGTGCCGGCGGCGATTTCCTCGGCGAGGAAGGCGCGCACCTCCTTGCGGAGTTGCTCGCACTTCTCGGGCAGGCGGATCGGATCGAAACGAAGGGCAGCAGTCATGTGTTTCTCTCCCTGATCAGCGCGACGCCACGAGCGGCCACAATTCGTCGGCGCCTCTGGTGGCGACCAGCTTGCCGAGCTCGACGGCCCAGTGGCTTTCCGAACCGAAATCGTCGCGCCAGGCCAGCGCCCGCAGCGAATAGCGGTGCAGGATGTGCTCCAGGGTGAAGCCGATCGCGCCGTGCACCTGATGGGCGATGGCTCCGCCCTTTTCCGCAGCTTCCGCGCAGCGGATCTTTGCGGCGGCGGCTTCGAGATAAACCTCGTCGTCAAAACTTCCGGCATTCGCGATGGCGTCGGCCGCCGAGGTCGCCGCCGCGAGCGCGGCGGCGGATTCGCCGGCGAGGCGGGCGAGGTTGTGCTGCACCGCCTGGAATTTCGAGATCTTCTTCTCGAAGGCGACACGCTCGTTGGAATAGCGCACGGAGATGTCGAGCATCGATTCCAGCGCGCCCGCGATCTGCAGGCTGCGCGCAACGCCGCCCATCAGCATCATCGTGGTCTGGTCAAAGCCCTTCGGCGCAGGCTTGAGCGCGACGGGCTGCACCTTGTCGAAGGTCACGGTGTCGCTGTGGTCGTAGCCGACATTGAGGCCGGATTCGATCCGGCCTTTGCCGGCATCGACCAGCGCGATCGAAATGCCGTCCTTGCCATGCGCCAGCACCGCAAAATGCTTGGCCGCCTTGGCAAAAGGCACGCCGCGCGCACGGCCGGAGAGCGAGCCGTCGGCATCGAGGGTGATGCGATCCCGAGGGGAAGCCGGCAGCACCGTCATCTCGCCCTCGGGTGAGGCGATCTTCGCCTGCGCCAGCAGCCAGCCCGCCAGCATGGTCTCGGCGAGGGGAACTGCGACCGCGAAGCGCCCGGCGGCGTTCAGCAGCGCAAAACCGTCGGCCAGGCTTGTGCCGGAGCCGCCGAGATCATCAGGCACCCAGGACAAGGGCAGGCCGGCTTCACTCAGCGCCTGCCACAGCGGCGCCTGCCATGAATTCTTCTTGTCGTTGTTGATGGTTTGCGGATCGGCGAGATCGGCGAAGATCTTCTCCGCGGTCTCGACGACGATGTTGTCACTCTCCGCCACAGCGTTCCCCGTGTTTTGCCGTTGGCGCGTCCGCCTGATCGAGCGACCCGCGCAGGTCTTCTTGCGCCCGATGATCCGAAAAAGCCATGGCCCTGACAAGCGTTGATCGCAGGTCAACCTGCGGCGCGGGCATGGGCACCAAGCTAATTCCGCTTAGCGGAGTTTGCTCGATTTGCAGGGCGCCGCAAACTCGCTAAACAGGACGCGAAAGATCAGAGCCACGGGGAAGGACATCAAGATGGCCAAGGACAATCTGTGCGCAATCGTGACGGGGTCGGCCTCCGGCCTTGGCGCGGCGACCGCCGAAATTCTCGCGCGCAGCGGCGCGCGGCTCGTCATCAATTATTCGTCGAGCAAGACCGAGGCCGAGGCCACGGCTGAGCTCTGCCGCAAGGCCGGCGCGGCGGAGGTGCTGGTCGCCCAGGGCGACGTCTCGAAGGACGAGGATTGCCGCAGGATCGTCGCGGCCGCCAGCGGATGGGGCCGCCTCGATATCCTCGTCAACAATGCCGGCACCACCAAACACGTGGCGCATGCCGACCTCGACGGATTATCGGCCGAAGATTTCCAGCGGGTTTATGGCGTCAATACCATCGGCCCGTTCCAGATGGTGCGCGCGGCGCGCAGCCTGCTCGAGGCCGGCGCGAAGGCCTCGGAGCGGCCCTCCGCCGTGGTCAACGTGTCCTCGGTCGCCGGCATCAGCGGCGTCGGCTCGTCGATCGCCTATGCCGCGAGCAAGGGCGCGCTCAACACCATGACGCTGTCGCTGTCACGCGCGCTGGCGCCGCTGATCCGCGTCAACACGGTGTGTCCCGGCTATATCGATACGCCCTGGTTCACCAAGGGCCGCGGCGAGGCCGGCGCCAAGCAGGTGCGCGACAGCGTCGTGGCGAAGGTGCCGCTCAAGGTCGCCTCGTCAGCGGAGGATATCGCGCAGCTCGTCTGCTTCCTGGCGATGCCGGCGTCCAGCAACATGACCGGCGAGGTCGTGCGCATGGATGCGGGGATGCATTTGATTACGTGAGGTGAAGCAACGTCATTCCGGGCTCGCGCGTCGCGCGCCCCGGAATGACGACAAGCTACCCCTTGATCACCCCGCTTGCCACCAGCCGGTGCCAGATGAACAGCACCACCACCGCGCCGATCGTGGCCATGATGAAGCCGGCGCCCTGGTCGGGGCTGTAATGGCCGATGGCCTGGCCGACGAAGGTCGCCAGGAACGCGCCGGCGATGCCGAGGATGGTGGTGAGGATGAAGCCGCTCGGATTGTTCGGCCCGGGCGCCAGCCAGCGCGCGATGAGGCCGGCAATGAAGCCGACGACGATGATCCACAACAGGCCGCCCATGCTCATGAGTGTGCTCCCCTTCCCGAGAACGCGTCGATCGAGTTTGGATTAAAGTCTGCCCGAGAGCTCGTTCTCGGTCGGCAGCCGCCCGTCCGGCGTCAGATGGTCGATCACCTGCGGCAGATACTGGCTGAGGCCGTTGAGCAGCTCCTCGCGCGAGAGGCCGCTCTGGGCGGACAGGCTCTCGATCTGGTCGGCGCCGAGTGCGCTGGCGAGATCGCCCGGCGCGATCGGCTTGTTCTGGCCCTTGCCGACCCAGGAATTCGCGGCGTCGCCGTGGCCGCCCTGCTGCAACTGGTTGAGGAGGTCGCCGAGGCCGCCGCTGAGCACCGTGCCGGCCGCGCCGCCTGCGAGCAGGCCGCCGAGGCCGCCCTTGAGCAGGCCTCCGAGACCGCCAAGACCGCCGTTATCGGCGGTGACGGGCGGAGGGGCCGGCGTCGGAGAGGGTTGCGGCGCCGTACCGGACTGGTTTGCGGTCATGTGCTTGAACGCCTTCCAGGCGAGCAGGCCGAGCAGCGCCATGGTCATCGGCGACATGCCGCCGGAGGACTTTTCGGAGCTCGGCGTGGAGGGGCCCCGCGGGCCGTTCTGCATGCCGTTGAGGACGTCGAGTAGACCCATGGTGCTCTCCTTTGGCGTCTCGTTCGGCGATCGCGCGCCGCTGACTGCCCCCGGGGCGAAAACATATGGGGCTGTCATGACCGTTACAAGTCGGATGCGACGCGATTGGTTGCCGGCCTCGCCTCTGCTATCGAAGGCCGTCTCGTTCAGGGAGCAAGCTAAGTGGTTGCGGATCGACCGATCGTGGTGGCCGGCGCCGGCGCCATCGGCTGTTTCGTCGGCGGCATGCTGGCTGCGGCGGGACGCCGCGTCGCGCTGCTGGCGCGGCCGCGGGTGAAGACCGAGATCGAGCGGTTCGGCCTGCTTCTGACCGATTTCGACGGCTCCGAGAAGAAGCTCAGCGCAGGCCAGCTCGCGCTGTCGGATGATCCCGCGATCCTGCACAGCGCCGGCATCGTGCTGGTGACCGTCAAGAGCGCCGACAGCGCCGATGTCGCGGATCAGATCGCGCGGCATGCGCCCGAGGATGCCGTCATCGTCTCGCTTCAGAACGGTGTCGGCAATGTCGCGGTGCTGCGCGAGCGCCTCGGTGGCCGTCGCGTGCTCGCCGGGATGGTGCCGTTCAACGTGATCGCAATGGGCGAGGGCCGTTTCCATCGCTCGACCTCCGGCGACATCCATATCGGCGAGGACGCCGCGAACACGGCAGCTGCGCTTTCGGTGCCGGGCCTCAGTGTGCGTGCGAGCCGTGACATCACCGGCGTGCAATGGGGCAAGCTGATCATCAATCTGAACAACGCGCTCAGCGCGCTGTCGGATATGCCGCTCGCCGCTCAACTGGCGAGCCGCGACTGGCGAAGATTGTTCGCCGACCAGATGGCGGAGGGGCTTGCCGCGCTGAAGGCCGCGGGCATCGCGCCGGTCTCGGCGACGCCGATCCCGATGAACTGGTCTCCGGCCTTGCTGCGGCTGCCCGATGCGATCTTCAAAGCGATCCTGGGGCGGACCATGAAGATCGATCCCGAGGCGCGCTCCTCGATGTGGCAGGACCTGAAACACGGCCGCAAGACCGAGATCGACTATCTCCAGGGCGCCGTGATCGCGCTCGCCGAGCAGAACCACGTCGAGGTGCCGCTGATGCGCCGTATTGTTGCGCTGATCAGGGAAGCCGAGACGGCCGGCAACGGACCGCCGCGTCTGACGCCGCAGCAGATCCGCGGGTAGAGCTTGACGGTGATGGAGCATGCCATGAGGCATTGTCTGAAGATCGGGTTCGCGCTCGCCGCGCTCTGCGGCATCTCGACGCTTGCTCACGCAAGGCCCCCGACGGTCGTGACCTCGCCCGGCTATGACAGGCGCCTGCAGGAGAGCAGGTCGCAATTGGGTGGTCCGCCGACAGCGACAGCGCCGGTGGTCAAGCCGAAGCGCAGCAAGAAGAAGCACACGAACTGAGGCCACACACTCCACTGTCGTCCCGGACCTGCGCTGACGCTTCTCCGGGACGACAGCCGAGTTTGCGGCGGCAGCGGAATGAAGCCGAGGAGCTCAGCTCTTCTTCGCCGGCTTGCTCGGCGCCGGGTTGAACAGCTTCTTCAAGTCGTTCAAGCTCTCCGACAGCCGCGGCCATTCGCAGGAGAAAGAGCCCTTGGTGCAGGGCGCGCCCTTTCGCTGGCCGACGGTCTGCTGCACCTTCGGCCGCTCGATCGGGACCGGCACGCGGACGCGTTCGGTTTCGGTCTGCAGCGCCACCTGCTGGAGTTGCCGCGCCTGTTGCTCCTGCTGCTCGCGCTGTTGGCGCGCGGTCGCCTGGGCGGCCTCGTTGTTGCGACGCTCCCTGGCGAGATAAGCGGTGTAGGCTTCGTCGATCTTCTTCTGTTCCTCCGGCGTCGGGTTGGGCCCGGCGATGTCGAAGGTGCGATCCTGCAGGAAGTCGTAATAGGAATAGCCGCCGCCCGGCTTGCGGCGGCCGGCGAACTTGGCGTTGCAATTGGCGAGCGCGGAGGTCTTCTCGGCCTTGGTCGCGGCCTTCTCTGCGGCGTCGGCGCATTCCTCGAAGTCGACCGGCGCGCGCTTCCACCATTGCGCCTGGGCATGCGGCAGCGTCAGCAGAAGAACTCCTGCTGCGGCAGTGAGAAACAGCGCCGCACGACGCAATGCAATCACGGACGACATTCTACGAGAGCATTCCCTGGCAAACTCAACCCGAACTGAGTCGAGCCAGATTTTTGCCTCTTTATCGCCGGCTTGTCACCCGTGGAACCCGGGAATTTCATGTCTGGGATGCTGACATTTTGGGCTTGACGTGGCGCAGGAGTCACAGCGTCGTGTCGTCGGGCTGCTACACTTCGCCTCGCAAGCGCCGCACCTGAGGCGATGCCAGAACACGAAGAACACGAAATAAGAACAAGACCCAAGAAACGAAATGGAAACGCCCGATGCTGCTGCCCTTGTCCGACGTGCCGCGCTGGTACGCTGAACGCAAGCCACATGGCACGATCGCCGTCCGTCATGGGCAGGACACGCTGACATGGGACGAGCTCGAGCGCGGCGCCAACCGGCGCGCGCGGGCGTTCGCGGCCAAGGGCGTCAAGCCCGGCGATTTCGTCGCGATCGGATTGCCGAACGGCAATGCGTTCTTCGAGACCTCGTTCGCGGTGTGGAAGTGCGGGGCGACGCCGACCTCGCTGTCATGGCGGTTGCCGCGCGGCGAAGCCGCCGCCGTGCTCGACATTCTCAAGCCCGCGCTGGTGGTCGGCGGCGAAGCCGACTGGAACGCGCCAAACCGTCTGCCGGCGGATTTCGTGCCGGACGGATTTTCGGATGAGCCGCTCAATCCCCCGGTGGCACGCTACTGGAAAGCCATGACCTCAGGCGGCTCGACCGGCCGCCCCAAGGTGATCCTCGATCATCAACCGGCGGTGACCGATACCGTCGCCACGCCGCCGCTCAACATCCCCTTTGGAGTTTCGCTGCTCAATCCGGGGCCGCTCTATCACAATGCGCCGTTCATCGTGTCGCATTACGCGCTGTTCACTGGTGGCAAGCTCACCGGCCTCGTCAAGTTCGACGCCGAGGAGACGCTGCGCCAGATCGAGCGCGAACGCGTGCAATGGGTCAATTTCGTGCCGACCATGATGCACCGGATCTGGGCGCTGCCGGAGCACGTGCGGAGCGCCTACGATTTGTCGAGCCTCCAGACCGTCTTCCACATGGCAGCTCCTATGCCGCCCTGGCTGAAGGAGAACTGGATCGCCTGGCTCGGCCCGGAGCGGATCTGGGAGCTTTATGGCGGCACCGAGCGGCAGGGCGCCTGCATCATCTCGGGCACGGAATGGCTGACGCACAAGGGCTCGGTCGGCAAGATCGGCGACATGGCGCGCTTGCGCATCATCGGCGAGGACGGCAACGACGTCGCGCCGGGCGAGACCGGCGAGATCTATTTCCTCAACAATGATGGTGCGGACGCGACCTATCACTATCTCGGCGCCGAGCCGAAGCGGCGCAGCGACGGCTGGGAATCGCTCGGCGATATCGGCAGGCTGGATGAGGACGGCTATCTCTATCTCGGCGATCGCCTCGCCGACATGGTGCTGCGCGGCGGTGCCAACATCTATCCGGCCGAGGTCGAGGCCGCCGTCTCCGAGGCGCCCGGCGTGCGCTCCTGCGTGGTGGTGGGATTGCCCGATCCGGAATTGGGTCAGCGCGTGCATGTCATCATCGAGGCGGACGGCGGCGCCGACGGTCAGGCCATCGCCGACGGCATGGCGGACTTCCTCAAAGAGCGGCTCAGCCGCTACAAGCACCCCGAGAGCTTCGAGATCGTCAGCGCACCGCCGCGCGATGATTCCGGCAAAGTCCGCCGCACCCTGTTGCGCGATGAGCGCGCAGCGTGGTTGAAAGAGGGGCGCGCCTTCCGGATCTGGCCGGCGAAGGCGCGGGCGCACGCCGAGTAAGACAAACGCGGAAGGACCGACATGACGATCACCATCGCAGCGAACAGCGTGCCGAAGCCGCCGGCCGAGATCATCGAGGGTTTTCGCGGTGCGCCGACCTCGGTCATTTCGGACAATCTCGCCCGGCTGCCCGGCGCAGTGGGTCTCAAGCCCTATCATCGCGGCGGCGCACTGGTGGGCACGGCCTTCACCGTGCGCACCCGTCCCGGTGACAATCTCGCCATCCACCGCGCACTGGAACTGGTCGGCCCCGGTGACGTCATCGTGGTCGATGGCGGCGGCGACGAGACGCGGGCGCTGGTCGGCGAAATCATGAAGAACATCGCGCAATGGCGCAAAGCGGAAGGCTACGTCATCGACGGCGCGATCCGCGACGTCGCCGCGTTCGCGGCCGACGACTTCCCCTGCTACGCCCGCGCGGTGATCCATCGCGGTCCCTACAAGAACGGCCCCGGCGAGATCAACGTGCCTGTCACGATCGGCGGCAGCGTGATCTCGCCCGGCGACATCGTCGTCGGCGACGAGGACGGCGTGGTGTCGTTTCCCGCCGCAGGTGCCGCAGCGCTATTGGAGGCCGTGCGGGCACAGGTCGCGCGCGAGGAGGAGACATTGAAGGCGATCCGCGAGGGCCGCTATCAGGGTTCGTATGGGAAATCCTGATCAAGGAAAAAGAAAGGGGAGGGCAGCGTGAGCCAGAAGGACGAATTCCACAACATCGACAATCCCGATGACGGCCTGTTCCGCGAGCTCGCCGCGGGAGTGACCACGCGCATCTTCTCCGGCGAGCAGGCAATGCTGTCGGTGGTGACGCTGGCGCCGCATGCGCAGGGCACGCTGCATCATCATCCCGAGGAGCAATGGGGCGTGCTGCTCGACGGCTCCGCCATCCGCGTCCAGGGCGATGAGGAGATTGCCGTCAAGAAGGGCGATTTCTGGCGCACGCCGGGCAACGTGCCGCACACCATGCGGGCCGGTCCTGATGGCGCCCGCGTGCTGGACATCTTCAGTCCGCCTCGTCCAGAATACAAGAAAGCGGGGTCGGGCTTCGGGACCACGTAAGAAGCGCCAAAGAGCAAAAAGCCGGGCGCGAACCAAAAACGGGAGGGGACCATGACGATCACACGACGGGCGCTGCTCGCTGCGCCGGCCATTCTCGCAATCACGCCGGCCATGGCGCAGGCCGGCAAGATCACCCTGGTGGTGCCGTTTCCGCCGGGCGGCTCGACCGACGCAATGGCGCGGCTGCTGCAGGCCAGCCTGCAAACCAAGCTCAATCGCATCGTCGTGGTCGAGAACAAGTCCGGCGCCGCCGGCGCGCTCGGTGCGGCGCAGGTCGCCAAGAGCCCGGCGGACGGCACCTCGTTTTTGGTCACCTTCGATTCCCACGCGGTGATTCCGTCGATCCTCGACAAGCCGCCGGTGGACGTCGAGCGCGAGCTGATGCCGGTGCTGCTGATCGGCACAGCACCTTATGTGATCGCGGCGGGTGCCGACCGCCCCTACAAGAGCTTTGCCGACGTGGTGGCGGCCTGCAAGGCGAGCCCGGGCGCGGTGAAATATGCTTCCGTCGGCATCGGCACGCTCGGCCATCTCGCCATGACCGTGCTCGGCAGCAAGGCCGGCGTCGAGATCATGCACGTGCCTTATCGCGGCGGCGGCCCGGCGATGAACGACGTGCTTGGCGGCCATGTCGATCTCATCGCGGGATCGGCGGCGCTGGTCGCCGCCCAGCTCGGCACCAACATGCTGCGTCCGATCCTGCAGCTCGGCCGCGAGCGGCTGCCGGCCCTGCCTGAAACGCAGACCGCGATCGAAGCCGGCTTTCCCGATTTCGAGACGCTGGCCTGGTGGGGCATCTTCGCGCCCGCGGGCACGCCGCCTGACGTCGTCGCAGCCTTCGCGGCAGCGTCCAAGGAGATCCTGAGCGAGCCCGCGACCGCCGCCCAGCTGAAGGAGACGCAGCACATGACGCTGCTGCTGCAGGACGGCGCTGCCTTCAAGACCTTCTTCGACAAGCAGGTCGCCACTTGGGGCAAGGTGGTGAAGGATAATAATATCAGGGCGTAGGTGGCCGGCGGCGGTCCTTGCGCATTGGGCGCGGCGAGGGCTTCCGATCCTGTCGCCGCTTTGATATGTACACCCCAGGCAACCCGCCTGATGCGGGTTCCGCGGTCCCGTAGCTCAGCCGGATAGAGCGACGGTTTCCTAAACCGTAGGTCGGAAGTTCGAGTCTTCCCGGGATCGCCATTCTTTCTCGTCCCTTGCCAGCCATTAGCTATCAGAATGAAGCGGATTCGCTCTGCCGGCACCGGATGGGCGACGCTATTGCAGGCATGCGGTCGCGGCTGCAATTGAGTCGGGCCCGCGACGTCATGGCCGTGTGGCTAACGACCCCAGGGCGGTGGCCCCGACTGGTGCGCGCAGTACGCCGCTGATGATTGGCGAAGCGAGGGCCGGCGACGTGAGGTCGCACCAAATATTAGTATGGACAGACATCACAACAGGTCGCCGCTCATTTAAATAACGCGCTCGATCGAGAATTTAATCCTGATCATTAGTTTTCAGTTCGGCGATAATATTAATTTGGGCGACGGCAGGAATTGCGGCTGCGAGATTAAAAAACTCCATGCTCGGGTCAATGAATCGTCCCAAAAAAGGCGCGTGCGAATTCGAACACGCGGCTGATGGGGCGGCAAAGGACCAACTCAAGTTGGACTGAGCCGCGACGTATCGATCAGTATGCGCATGAAACTCAGTCTGCGCTGCATTGCTCAGGGGATGAACAAACATGGCAATTGCTGGATTTCCAGACGCGAATAGCACCGGTCTTCCTGATGGCGTTATCCTGACTCCATCGGGCGACGTAACTATCACTCAACCAGGTACCGTAATCGACGCTCTCGATGTCAAAGGCACCATTACGGTCCTGGCCGATAACGTCACGATTCAGAATACGCGCATCACGTCCAGCGATTGGACCGGAATCTGGATCAAGGATGGCATTACAGGAACTGTCGTCAAGGACAGCGAGATTTTAAACGTTGGAAGTAGCCCAGATGGCGCGAACGGCATCGTCGGGTCCGGCACATTCCTGCGCAACGACATCCATGACGTGGAGAACGGTATTATCGTCACCGGTTCGAGCCTCGTCCAAGACAATTATATCCATGATATGAATGCGCCGGATGTGCGTCTCGGCACGTCCTTGGGCGGTCCGCACTACGATGGCATTGAGATCGACGGCGGCGTTTCAGACGTCGTCATTCGGCACAACACGGTCATCAACGAGAACAGCTACGTCTCGGCCGTGATGATCAATAATGACTTCGGTCCGGTTTCCAACATTCAGGTGGACGGCAACTATCTTGCGGGGGGCGGCTATACCCTTTACTCCGATGGCAGCTTCAGCAGCACCGACAAGATTTCCGGCGTCTCGTTCACCAACAACGAGCTCGGGCAGGGCAAGTGGGGTTACTATTACTTCAGGGACAACACGCCCGTCCTGACGAACAACGACGAACTCGGCACGGGATGGCAGACGTCGTCTCCGACGACGCCCCCCTCAACGCCCGAAGTCCCGGCAGCGCCGACCATCGCATCCTGGTCACCCGATACGGGCAAGACGGGCGACGGCATCACCGACGCCGATCAGATCACTCTGCACGGCACCGCCACGGCTGGCAGCACCGTGAAAGTCTATGACGGTTCGACGCAGATCGGTACGGCGACCGCGACCTCGACCGGGAGCTGGGACTATATCACCAAGGTCTTGACCGATGCTAAGCACACGCTGACGGCGACCGCGACCAACTCGTCGGGTCAAACCAGCGCGGCATCGGCTGCGGTGGCGGTCACCGTCGACACCAAGGCGCCAGCTGCACCGACGATCGCGAGCGACACCGTCAACGCTGCCAACCAAGTCGTTCTGTCGGGGGCCGCTGAGGCTAACAGCGCGATCAAGGTGTTTGACGGAACGACCCAGGTCGGGACGGCGACAACCAACTCGAGCGGTGCGTGGAGCGTCACGACGTCTGCATTGTCGGCCGGTTCGCACGCCCTGACGGCGAAGGCGACCGACGTTGCCGGCAACGTCAGTGCCGCGTCGACGGCCGTGGATGCGGTCATTGGTTCTGGGACGACGGGCTCCACCGGCTCGGGCACGTCGGGCACGGGCACCACAGCGCCCGCCGCGCCGAAAATCGCCTCGTTCTCAAACGATACCGGCACTGCCGGTGATCACATCACGAGCGACAAGACGCTGACCCTGGCCGGGACTGCGGTTGCCAACAGCACGGTCAAGGTGCTCGACGGCGCCACCCAGCTCGGCACGGCCACGGCGGATGCGAATGGAGCGTGGCACTACACCACCGCCGCGCTGCCGGACGGCAAGCACAGCTTCACTGCGACCGACACGGTCTCTGGCGTCACCAGCAAGGCATCGACTGCGCTGGACGTGACGGTGGATACCGCTGCCCCCGATGCCCCGGTGCTGTTGAGCGATCCGACCACGCATAACCGCGCCACGGTCTCCGGGACGGCGGAAGCCGGCAGCTTGATCAAGCTCTACGAGGGCGCGACCCTGCTTGGTACGACGACCGTTGCAAGTGACGGTGACTGGAGCGTGACGACCCCGAATCTCAAGCACGGGTCACACACCTTCACCGCGACAGCGACCGACGCAGCCGGCAACACCAGCGCCTTGTCGCAGCCGATCGATCCGCCGATCGGCTCGCACAGCGGTGGCGGCACCTCGACGGTGGAAGTCACCAATGTACGCCAGCACTCGGATCACACGGCAACGATCAAGGGCACGGCCGATTCCAACAGCGAGATCAAGCTGTATGACGGCACGACCTCGGTCGGTTCGTCCACGACGGACGCCGACGGCAAGTGGAGCTTCCAGACCTCCGACCTGTCGGGTAAGTCCCACGCCTTTACCGCGGAGCAGGTCGACACCGCAGACCACGTGGTCGGAACCAGCTCGGGCGCGGCGATGATCGGCTCGGGCCGCAGCGACACGCTGACTGGCACCACCGGCAACGACGTCATGGTTGGCAAAGCGGGAGCGGATACGTTCCAGTTTGCGTCGAACTTCGGCCAGGACGTTATCAAGGACTTCGCTGCCCGTGGACCTGCTCACGACACGATCGAGTTCAGCAAAAGCGTGTTCGACAGCTTTGCGAGCGTTCTCTCCCACGCGGCCCAGTCAGGCCACGACGTCGTTATCGCGACGGGGAGCGACACTCTCACATTGAAGAACGCGCAACTCGACAAGCTGAACAGCCACGACTTCCACTTCGCGTAGGGGACGGCTCGCCAGACAAACTAATACTTAACAGCTGTGTCGGGGGATCTCTTGGGGGATCCCCCGACATAGGCATGACTAGAGTTGGACGGCGGGTGATAATCCCTCCGCCAACGGCTTTCCAGAACGCATGTCGGAAGTTCGAGCCTTCCGGATCCCATTTTTCATAGGCAAGAGTTATGGTTTGCCGCGCCATTCGGCGCGAAAATTGCTAGAAACGAATGGCTTCCTTCCTCGCTGGCGGGGCTGCCATGCCGCAGCACCGCGCTGCCTCATCCGGAGACGACGATGCCCTTTGACCTGATCCTGCGCGGGGGCCGCGTGATCGACCCCTCGCAGAAACTCGATGCCGTGACCGATGTCGCCTTTGCCGGCGGCAAGGTGGCGGCGGTCGGCAGCGCGCTGAAGGCCGATCCGGCGACCGAGGTACGCGACGTCTCGCAGTTCATCGTCACGCCGGGGCTGATCGATCTGCACACCCATGTCTATTGGGGCGGCACCTCGCTCGGCATCGACGCCGAGGAGTTCTGCCGGCTCTCCGGCGTCACCACGGCGGTGGATACCGGCAGCGCCGGGCCGGGCAATTTCGCCGGCTTCCGCAAGCACGTGATCGAGCCGAGCCAGGTCCGCATCCTCGCCTATTTGCACGTCTCGCATGCCGGTATCTTCGGCTTCTCGCACCGGATCATGGTCGGCGAGAGCGAGGAGCTCAGGCTGATGAATCCGATCGAGGCCGCGAAGGTCGCCGATGCCAACCGCGATCTCATCGTCGGCATCAAGGTGCGCGTCGGACTGCATTCGTCGGGCACGTCAGGCGCTGTGCCGCTCGACATTGCGCTGCAGGTTGCCGACGAGGTCGGCATGCCCCTGATGGCGCATATCGATCATCCGCCGCCGAGCTATGAAGAGGTGCTGGCACGTCTGCGTCCCGGCGACGTGCTGACCCACGCGTTCCGCCCGTTCCCGAACACGCCGGCAACCGCGCAGGGCACGGTGAAGAAGGCGGTGCTGGATGCGCGCGAGCGCGGCGTGCTGTTCGACATCGGCCACGGCAAGGGCTCGTTCGCCTTCAAGACCGCGCGCGCCATGCTCGCCAACGGCTTCTATCCCGACACCATCTCATCCGACATCCATCAGCTCTGCATCGACGGCCCGGCCTTCGACCAGGTCACGACCCTGTCGAAATTCCTGTGCATGGGCATGGAGCTGTCGGACGTGATCGCGGCGTCGACGGTGAACGCGGCGATGGCGCTGCGGCGCCCCGAGCTCGGCAGCCTCAAGCCCGGCAGCGCCGGCGACGCTACGCTGATCTCCGTGCGCCAAGGCCAGTTCGACTACGAGGACGTGGTCGGCGAGCACCTGATCGGTGATCGCAAGATCGTGTCCGAAGGCGTCGTCATCGGCGGCCGCTGGTGGCATCCGAACTAGAGCTTGGTGAGGCCGCGAGCCTACTCGTTCTTTTCCACATTCCAGAACATCGGCGTTGCCGGGCCGTCGATCACGCCGGTCAGTGATTTGCGCCATGCGCTCGGCGCCTGGAACTGGCCGAGCGGGATGTAGATCACCTGATCGTAGGCTTCCTTCTGCACGTCGAGGGCGATCTTCTTCTGCTCTTCAGGTGAAGTGGCGCGGGCAAAGGCGTCCCGCATCTCCTCGAGCTTGGGGTCCTCGGACCAGCCGTACCAGCCGCCACTCGTGCCCTTGCCGCCCATCGGGACGTTGACCAGCGGGTTCAAGGAGTCGGCGGCGCCCTGGTAGGTGAAGAACATGTTCCAGCCGCCTTCCTTCGGCGACTTCTGGCTGGCGCGGCGGGTGACCAAGGTCTGCCAGTCCATGGCCTGAAGGTCGACCTTGAATCCGGCCTCGCGCAGCAGCTGCGCAACCACGATCGGCTGTGCCTTCAGCAGGATCTGGTCGCCTGGCGCCAAGATCACCACGGGCGTGCCGTCATAGCCGGACGCTGCCAACGCCTTCTTCGCGTCCGCCATTCCGTTTCCCTTCATCAGGGTCTCGCCGCCGGCATCGCTGGCCAGCGGCGTATCGCAGATGAAGAATGCGCCGCAGAACTTGTAGTATTTGGGATTGCCGATCTGGGCGTCGAGCACGTCCTTCTGGTTGATCGCGAGCAGCGCGGCGCGGCGGATCTTCACATTGTCGAACGGCGGATGCAGGAAGTTCATCCGGCCGAACGACTGGAAGCCGAACTTGTTCAAGATGGAAACAGTGATGTCCGGATTGGACTCGAGCGCGGGCAGCATGTCGAACGGCGGCGTTTCAACGAAATCGACATCGCCGGACTGCAGCGCGTTGAGCGCGGTCTGCGAGTCCGGCATCGTGATCCACTCGACACGGTCGACCTTGACCACCTTGCCGCCCGATGTCCATTCGGCCGGCTCCTTGCGCGGCACATAGTCGGTGTTCTTTTCGTAGATGGCTTTCACGCCAGGCTGGAATTCGCTCGCGACGAACTTGAATGGGCCGGAGCCGATCTGCTCCGGAATCTGCTTGGTGATCGGGGTCTCGGCCAACCGCTTCGGCATCATGAAGGCGACAACGGCCGACGGCTTGGCGATCGTCTCCAGCACCAGGCCATAGGGCTCCTTCAGCTTGAGCACGATGGTCTTGGCGTCCGTTGCCTCGATACCCGAAATGAAGTCCATCAGCTTGCGCGCCATGCCGTCGACGCTCGTGAACCAGCGCTTCAGCGAGGCGACGCAGTCCTCCGCCGTCACCGGCGCGCCGTCATGCCACTTCAGGCCGTCGCGCAGGGTGAAGGTGTAGGTCAGCTTGTCCGCGGACACCGTCCAGTCGGCCATCTGCGGCCGCACCTTGAAGCTGGAATCGATGCCCAGCAGCGTATCGTAGACCATGTAGCCATGGTCGCGGGTGATGATGGCCGTCGTGAAGCCGGGATCGGTGACGCGAAGGTCCGACTGCATCACCGCAGTCAGGATTTTCTTTCCGGTCGCGGCGGATGCAACCGACGTCCAAGCGGCAGTAAGCGCCGATGGTGCAATAACCGCAAGCTGAAGAAGTTTCCGTCGCGAGACGTGAACCATTCGCAATTCTCCCGATGCAAACGAGACCGACGCCGGCTGCCGATGACGGGCAGCGTATGGTCTGTCGGCGCACCTTGCAATGACGGGTTGTGTCGTAGAATCTCATTCCTTTGCGATCGGGCAAGGGCCGTCGGAACCGGCGGCGTGACGGCAGACCGCTTCGTCCTAGGCCTGCTCGCGATAGAATTGCAGCAGCCGCGCGCCGGCGGGCGAGAGCCAGTCGGGTGCGCCCGCGATATAGCCCTCGACGTGATTGCTCGTTCCGACCAGATAGGTGACGGGCATGCCGACAAGCCTGAAATTCCCGACCGAAGATTCCGCAATTGCGTCGTACGCGTCGACGTAGCAGGCAAGGTTTGGCACGGCCAGGCCGCCAAGGAATGCGCGAATCTTTCGCAAGTCCTTCGTATCGGTGCAGATCGCGAGGACGTCGAGCCGGTCCGGCCGCGATCCCACCAGGCTTGCGAGCGCGGGCAGATCGAGCCGGCAGGCCGCGCACCACGTCGCCCAGAAATTGACCAGCGTGATGCGTCCCGGCTTTGCCGTCGCAACGATGTCCCTGCCATTGAGGTCCTGAAGCCGGAGCGGAGCCATCGGCGCACGAGGCCGCACGACCGTGAACTGGTTGCGGCCGGTCTCGAACACCGGCGGCCAGGACGGGTCGCCGCCTCGCGCACGGCCCGCGCGCAGCGAGGCAATGAGCGCGGGCGCGGCCATCAGGAGCGATCGTCTGGACGGCGCCGTGCCGGGCACGCGAGGCCTCTCACGCATGGATATAGGCCCAGCCCTTGAGTTGCAGATCGACCACGCGTCCGATTCCGAACGGGACGAGGCTCGCGCCCGATATCATCGGAATGGAGATCTGCTCCTTGGTCTCCGCGATCGCTTTTGACGACGCGCACATGCTGTAGGCGAGGTTGGGCAGCGACTGCCGCAGCGTCGCGAGCGGCTCGACGAGCGGACTCTTGTCCGCCCGGAACACGTCGATGCCCTTGCCGTTGGCGACCACCTCGATCAGCAATCTCGCACCCGTGTCGGCAAAATGCCTGGAGAGGTTGGCAGAGTAGCTGATCGCATGACCCATGACATAGGGCTCGTTGCTGTCGATCAGGATCACGACGCCCTCGGCGTGACGATCCTCCTTGGCCGCGGCGGTGCCGCCCGCAGTGAGGATCGACGCGCCTGCGAGCACGCCCCTGCGCGACCATCCGTTGGCTGGGATCATGGCTGCGGCGTCCAGCTGCTCAAGATTGCCGAGCAGCAATCGGCGCCTTGCGGCCGCGTCCCCACAGCACGAACAGGCTGAGCGCGAGCAGGACGACATTGAGCGGCGTCACAGGCGCTTCGCCGCGCGAGATGTGGAAGACGAGCGCGAACACCTGCAACACGGAACAGCCGAGTGCGGCCAGCACCGTCAGCCGCGGCAGAATCCGCGTCAGTGCCGGCAGCAGAATGCCGATCCCGCCGGCGAGATCGACCAGTCCGATAAAGCGGACGAACGTCGCGGAATACTGGCCGGCCCAGGGCATCATCGGGGCAAGGTCGGGGATCGGCGTCAGCAGCTTGACCAGCCCGGCCGCGGTGAAAGCGAAGAAGATCAGGCCCTGTGCGGCCCAAAGGCCGACACGCAGGGCGCGGCCGGGTGTGGTGGTCTCATAGGTGGTAGTGGACACGGTGGTTCTCCAAAACGTGAGGGTCGCCACCATTTGATAGTTTCCTGATATTTGATCATTACGTGTACTGGGATTAGTTCATTTCTCAGGTGTTGATGATCTCATGGATTCTCTGGTCAGTATGAGGGTGTTTTGCCTGGTCGCCGAGCTGAAGAGCTTCGCGACCGCGGCGCAGCGCCTGCGCATCTCGCCCGCGATGGCGAGCAAGCACGTGATGCAGCTCGAGAAGCGGCTGGGCACGCGGCTGCTCAACCGCACCAGCCGGCGCGTCAGCCTGAGCGGAAGCGGCGCGCTCTATTTCGAGCAGGCGCGGCAGATGCTGGACTCGCTCGACGAGGTCGAAGCCGCCGTCAGCAACGCGACGGTCGTTCCGCGCGGCACGCTGCGGCTGACCGCGCCGGTGTGGATGGCGAACACGATCTTCGCGGGCGTGCTGGCGGATTACCAGGCGCGCTATCCGGAGGTCCGCCTCGACGTCGATCTCAGCGGACGGATGGTCAATCTGGTCGAGGAGGGATTCGATCTCGCCCTGCGCGCGACCGGCGCGCCCGACGAGGCGCTGATCGCGCGTCCCATCACCAAGGTCGCGTTCCATATGGTCGGCGCGCCCGCTTATCTCGATCGTGCGGGGCGCCCGACTAAATTGGCCGATCTCGCCGGCCAGGCGTTGCTGCACTACGCGCTGTACCCGGGTGAAAGCTTCTCCTTTGCGGGCGAGCACGGCACCGAGACCGTCAAGCTCAATCCGGTGCTGCGCAGCGGCAACGAAACGCTGCTGCACATGGCCGCGCTGGAAGGCATGGGTCTCGCTTTTCTGCCGAAATGGCTGGTCGCCGAGGACATCGCCGCTGGCCGCCTCGAGCACGTCATGCCCGGGCAGGTCATCTTCGAAGGAAAGCTGTTCGCGGTTTATCCGAGCCGCAAATATCTCTCCGCGAAGGTGCGGACCTTCATCGACTTCGTCGTGGCCGACCAGCGGATGAAGTAGCCGCTCACGGCGACCTGATTGCAGCGACCTGACGCGATCACAGCGACCTGGCGATCAGCAGCTTCATGATCTCGTTGGTCCCGCCATAGATCTTCTGGATGCGGGAATCGATGAAGATGCGCGAGATCGGGTATTCCTGCATGTAGCCGTAGCCGCCGAACAGCTGCAGGCATTCGTCGGCGGTCTCGACCTGTTTCTCCGAGCACCAGTATTTCGCCATCGACGCCGTGACCGTGTCGAGATCCCCGGCGACCAGGCGCTCGATGCACCAATCGACGAAGACGCGCGCGATCATCGCCTCGGTCTTGCGCTCGGCCAGCTTGAAGGCGGTGTTCTGGAAATCCATCAGCGGCTTGCCGAAGGCTTTGCGCTCCTTGGTGTAATCGACGGTGAGCTTGACCGCGCGCTCCATCGCGGCGACGGCGCCGACCGCGAGCGCGAGGCGCTCCTGCGGCAATTGCTGCATCAGCTGAACGAAGCCCTGGCCCTCCTCCTTGCCGAGCAGGTTTTCCGGCGGCACCGTCACATTGTCGAAGAAAAGCTCCGACGTGTCGGAGGCGTGCAGGCCGATCTTGTCGAGGTTGCGGCCGCGCTTGTAGCCGTCCGCGCCTGCGGTCTCGACCACGATCAGCGAGATGCCTTTGGCGCCCGCTTCGCCCGTGCGCGCGACGACGATGACGAGGTCGGCCGCCTGCCCGTTGGTGATGAAAGTCTTCTGGCCGTTGATGACGTAGGAATTGCCCTGCTTCTTCGCCGTGGTCTTGACGGCTTGCAGATCCGAGCCGGTGCCGGGCTCGGTCATGGCGATGGCGCCGACCATCTCGCCGGAGGCCATCTTCGGCAGCCAGCGCTTCTTCTGCTCCTCCGAGCCGTAATTGAGGATGTAATGCGCGACGATGGCGCTGTGCACGGAGACGCCGGTGGTCAGCTCCGGCACGGTGCTTTCGAGGTCGTCCAGCACCGCGGCGTCATAGGCGAAGGTGGCGCCCAAGCCGCCATATTCCTCCGGCACGCTCGCCAATAGCGCGCCCATCTCGCCGAGCCCGCGCCAGGCGAAGCGGTCGACCATCTTCTGCTCGCGCCATTTTTCGGCATGCGGCGCCAGATCCTTGGCGAGATATTTCCGGAACTGGTCGCGGAAGACGTCGAGCTCTTCAGTCATCCAGGAGGAGCGATAGGCCATGATACCCTCGGTTGGTGCGGCTTGCCTGCTTGGTAGGCCAGCGGGCGGCGGCAATTATTGTGTTTTCAGGCTGCGCCGGGGACGCTACCAAGGCGACCGTAACAGCTTCTGTCGGGATGGTTGATTGTGGCTGTCAAAACAAAAGAGCTCAAGCTCGACATCGAGCGCGTCGGCACGGTCTCGGCGATCCTGACGCAGCCTGACAAGGCGCGCGCCTGCTACGTGCTGGCGCATGGGGCAGGTGCGGATATGCGGCATGCCTTCATGGCGAAGACCGCCCAAGGACTCGCTGACCGCGGCATCGCGACATTCCGCTTCAATTTCCCCTACATGGAAGAGAAGAAGGGACGTCCCGACCAGCCGGCCGTTGCGCACGCGGCCATCCGCGCGGCTGTCGCGGAGGCAGCCAAGCTTTGCCCCGGCGTGTCGCTTATCGCGGGCGGCAAATCGTTCGGCGGGCGCATGACCTCGCAGGCGCAGTCCAAGGCGCCGCTGCCCGATGTGAAGGGGCTCGCTTTCCTGGCCTTTCCTCTGCACGCCGCCAAGAAACCGTCATCCGAGCGCGCCGAGCACCTCGCCGGTATCGCCATCCCCATGCTGTTCCTGCAAGGCACCCGCGATGAGCTGGCCGACCTCGGTCATCTCAGGCCTGTCATCGCATCGCTCGGGGCGAAGGCGACGCTGCACGAGGTCGAAGGCGGCGATCACTCCTTCGCGGTGCTGAAGAAGTCCGGCAGGACCAATGATGAGGCGATGAGCGAGGTGCTGGACACGCTGGCGGCCTGGATCGACGGGCTCGTCTGAGTCTCAGGCTGAGTAAAGCCCCTTGTCGCGTGCCTTCTGGATCGCGAGTGCCGCGATCAAATCGAGCGTCGGCGTCGACAGGCCGGCGGCGCGCGCGAACGCGGCAGGCGCCCTAACCAGCACGTCGATCTCCATGGCGCGGCCGAGTTCGTAATCCTGCAGCAGCGAAGGCTTGTGGTTGGGTGCGGGGCCGCTGCGCGTCACACGCTTCACCTCGGGGATGAAATGCTGGGCGATGTCGTTGGCCTCGTTCAGCATGCGCGGAATAACCTCGGTGAAAGCAGGATCGTCGCGCACGCCGCGCGCGGTCTGGCCGGTGAGCAGGCACAGCACCGACAGCGACATGTTGGTCAGCAGCTTTGACCAGATCGCCTCGCGGATCTCGGCCACTGGCGGCGATTCCAGCCGCGCGTCGTTGAAGACGTTGCGGAGCCTGGTGATCCGCTCGCAATTGCGGTCGTCGCATTCGCCGATCAGCAGACGGTTACGGTCGGGCGTGAGGTTATGCACCACGCCGGGCGCGATCACCTCGTTGGAGGAGAAGACGACACCGCCGATGATCCTTTCCTTCGGAATGCACGCACGCAGGCGCCCGCCGGGGTCGAGGAAGGATATGTCCGGCGGGGTCGGATGCCGCGGCGGCAGGCCGATCCCGTACCACCAGGGAATGCCGTTCTGCGCGAACACGATGGCGGTATCGTCCTGCAGCAGCGGCTTGATGCTGGCGACCAGCCCCGGCAGCGCGGTTGCCTTCAGCGTGGAGATCACGACATCCTGCGGCCCGAGCTGGGCCGCATCGCCTGACGCGTTCACCTTGGCGGAGACCTCGGAATCGCCGACCCGCAGCTTGAGGCCGCCCGCGCGCGCCGCCTCCAGATGCGCACCCCGCATCACGCATGAAACCTCATGGCCGGCCCGCGCCAGCCGGACCGCAATGTGGCTGCCGACGGCGCCCGCGCCGAAAATGCAGATGCGCATGATGATTCCGTCCTGTCCCTTGGTGCCGTCAGGCGGCAGCATGACACAAGCCGCCATGCGATGGGCGCGACCGCCCCACGCTGGAAAGATATGGATCGGGATGCGCCAGCTCGGCCATAGTGCAGGCCAATCAAAGATGCGGAGGATCGCCGATGACTGCCAGCCCCGTCCTGTGGACCCTTGATGAGCGTGGGGTTGCGATCGTCACGTTGAACCGGCCGGAGGTCAACAATGCCTATGACGGCGCGCTGATCGCAGGCGTGCTCGCGGCCATGGACGAGCTCGGCAAGAAGCCTAATTTGCGTGTCGTCGTGCTGAGGGGTAACGGCAAGCACTTCCAGGCCGGCGCCGATTTGAAATGGATCAACGGCGTGCGGCCGCAATCGGCGGAGGCGAACGAAGCGGCATCCCGTGCGACGTTCGAGGCCGTGCAGCGGCTCAACACGCTGCCGATTCCGACCGTCGCCCTGGTGCAGGGCGGCTGCTTCGGCGGCGGCACCGGCGTGATTGCGGCTTGCGACGTCGTGATCGCCGCGGACAATGCGCTGTTCTCGATCACCGAGGTGCGCTGGGGCCTGACGGCCGCGATCATCATCCCGCAGCTCTGCGATGCCATCGGCGTGCGGCAGGTCCGCCGCTACGCGCTGACCGGCGAACGTTTTGGCGCCGAGGATGCGCGCCGCATCGGCCTCGTGCACGAGGTGGTGCCGCTCGCCGAGCTCGAATCTGCAGGCAGCAAGGTGGTCGAGCAATTGCTCGCCAACGGGCCGGAAGCGATGGCCGAGACCAAGCGGCTTGCGCTGGAGAGCTCGTTCGGCGGCATGGCGGTGGACGATGCCGCTTACACCCGGCTGGTGCAGCTGCACTCGCTCAAGCGCCAGAGCGCGGAGGCCGCGGAAGGGCTCGCGTCGTTCGCCGAGAAGCGGGCCGGGAATTGGGGCGGCGGGAAGGGCTGAAGTCAGCAGCCGCGGCAGATGTTGTTGATGCTGCGATAGACGGCGTCGTCGTCCTGCCGCATCTGGCGCAGCGTTTCGAGCGTCTTGCTCTCGTCGGTCGCGGGCGCGGGCGCGGGCTTGCGCTTGGCCGCGAGCTCGTCCTCCTGCCGCTTGTAGCAGGCTTCGCGCTCGAGCTTGGCCTGGATGAAGCGGCAGTTCTGCTCGATGGCCGCCGCGGGAGGGGCGGAGATCGCCAGGATGAGCAGGGCGAGTTTCACGAATGTCGAATCCATGGCGGCCTTCTCTCAGGTCCGCCGGGTAAGAGCAACCCGTCTTGTGGCAGGCCTGTAGCCCGGATGGAGCGAAGCGCAATCCGGGACCAGGTCCCCGCATTCCGCTGCGCTGCATGCGGGCTACGGCACCGCCATCTACAGCGACGGCGTGAGTGACGTTTTCAGCAGTGTCAGCAGCGCCTGCACCGCGGCGGCGTTGCGCCGCCGCTCCGGGATCGCCGCCTTCACCCACAATTCCGGAATCGGAAAATCGCGCAGCACCGGCTTCAACGTCCCGTCGCGCAGGGCGTCGGCGACGAGATAATGCGAGAGCAGCGCGATGCCGTTGCCAGCGACGGCACTGCGCGCCAGCACGTGTCCCTCGTTGGAGGAGAGCAGCGGGCTGACCTGGATGCTGATGCGGCCGCGCGGTCCGTCGAAGACCCATTCCGGGCCGGTCGGCAGGAAGCTGAGGCAGCGATGCTCGACCAGATCGCGCGGATGCTTCGGCGTGCCGTGTTTCTTCAGATAGGCCGGCGAGGCGCAGAGCAGCCGCTTCAGCGCGCACAGCGGCTCATCGACCACGCCGCCAAAGGAATGCGGGAACGCGCCGATGGCGATGTCGAAGCCTTCGGTGACCGGATCGACCGGGCGATCGATCAGCACGATATCGAGCTTGAGCTTCGGGTTCTGGGTCTGGAACGCGCTGAAGGCATCGGCGAGGCGCGCCACCGTCAGCGAGGTCGGCGCCTTGATGCGGAGGTGATCGACGAGATCGTGGCCCTTCTCGCCCATGCGCGAGAGCAGGTCGGTCGCATCGGTGACGACGCCCCGCGCGCGATGCACGTAGCGCTGTCCGGCTTCGGTCAGCCGCAATTGCCGGGTCGAGCGGTGAAACAGCGGCGTGCCGATCCGCGCCTCCAGTTGCGTGACGCGCTTTGCGACCACCGAGGTCGAGACCCCCAGCTTTCGCGCGGCGGCGGAGAAGCCGACGGCATCCGCAGTGGCGAGGAAGGCCTGCAGGTTCACGAGGATGTCCATCTCGACCTTTCTCGATTCGCGTAAGCTGATCGCGTATTTTGGTGGATTGTAGCTCGCCGCGCGTTAATTCATAGTCGCCCCAAGCAAAGGAAATTCGGGAAGGGACGCGCCATGCGGGCCACGACGATCCAAGAACCGGCACGCCAGGTGCCGCTCTATGGCGAATATGAAGTCGTCGTGCTCGGCGGCGGTCCCGCCGGCATCGTCGCGGCGGCCTCAGCTGCGCGGGCCGGGCGGAAGACGCTGCTGATCGAGCGGTACGGCTTTCTCGGCGGCATGGGAACGGCGGCCGGCGTCACCAATTTCTGCGGCTTGCATGGCAATGTCCATGGCGAGCACCGGCGGCTGGTGCAGGGCATGGCGTCCGAGCTGCTGGCGCGGATCGATCGGCTGGGTGGCCTCAACACGCCGCATCTGATTCTCGGCAAGGTCTTCGCCCAGGCCTACGACACCGCCGCCTACAAGATCGCGGCCGACGAGCTGCTCGCCAGCCACAAGGTGCACATCCTCTTCCATGCGCTCGGCGCCGGTGTCGTGATGAGCGATGACAGCCGTATCGACGCGCTGATGGTCGAGACCAAGGCCGGCCGCCAAGCGGTGCGATCTGAGATCTTCATCGATTGCTCCGGCGACGGCGACCTCGCGGTGTGGGCCGGCGCGCCCTTCGAGATCGGCGACGCGGACGGTCATCCGCTCTATCCCTCGATGATGCTGCGTCTCAACGGCATCGATCCCGAAAGGGCGGGCGACGCCTGGCGCACCATCCCGCAATTGATGGAGAAGGCGACCGCGGCCGGCACGCACAAATTCCCTCGGAAAAGCGCGATCGTGCGGCCGCAGAAATCCGGCATCGAATGGCGGGTGAATTTCACGCAAGTGGCGCGCGAGGACGGTCACGCCATCAACGGCGTCGAGCCCGACGATCTCACCCGCGGCGAGATCGAGGGCCGCAAGCAGGCGCTCGCCGCATACGAGTTTTTGCGCAGCACCGTCCCGGGCTTTGAAAAGTCCTACATCGTCGATTTGCCGCCGCAGCTCGGCATCCGCGAGACCCGCCGCGTCACGGGCGGCTACCAGCTCAGCGGCGAGGACGTGCTCGGCTGTGCCTCGTTTACGGATTCCATCGGCGTCAATGACTGGCCGATCGAGGCCCATGTTCCCGGCGATGTCGTCTTCACCTTCCCGCCGATCCCGGAATCGCGTGGCTATAACGAGTTGCCCTACCGGATGCTGGTCCCCGAGGGCGTCGACAATCTGCTCGTCGCCGGCCGCTGCGCCTCCATGACCCATGAGGGCCAGTCGGCGGCGCGAGTCTCCGGTGCCTGTTTCGTGATGGGGGAGGCTGCCGGTTCCGCCGCCGCGCTGGCGCTCTCCGGAAACCGGATCCCGCGCGAAATCCCCATTGAAAAGTTGCAGGAAACGTTGAAACAACAGGGCGCCTTCATCGGCCGGGACCAGGCGGTGCCTGAAGGTTTGTGACGGGCTTGCAATAGAACGACCAAGACAACGACGGCGGAGGAGACGGGATGATCGGGATGGTGCGGCTCGCGCTTGCGGGCCTTCTGGCGATCACGGCGATTGGCACGGCGCGGGCCGAGGACGCGTTGAAGGCCAGGATCGGCGTGCTGCGCCTGTCCTCTTCCGCGCCGGTCTTCATCGCGCAGGACAAGGGCTATTTTCGCGAGGCCGGCCTCGACGTCGAGCTGAAATTCTTCGATGCGGCCCAGCCGATCGCGGTCGCGACGACCTCGGGCGACGTCGATTTCGGCATCACCGCCTTCACCGCGGGTCTCTATAATCTTGCCGGCAAGGGCACGCTGAAGGTGATCGGCGGCATGAGCCGCGAGAAAGCCGGCTATCCCCTGATCGGCTATTTCGCCAGCAACAACGCTTACGCCGCCGGGCTGAAGACGCCGAAGGACCTCGCGGGAAAACGCGTGGCGATGACGCAGGTCGGATCGAGCTTTCACTATTCGCTCGGCCTGCTCGCCGACAAATACGGCTTCAAGCTCGCGGACGTGAAGATCGTGCCGCTGCAATCGCTGTCGAATGCGGCCGCCGCGCTGAAGGGCGAGACCGTCGATGCCGCGCTGCTGCCGATCTCCACCGCGCGAAAGCTGATGGACGAGGGCGGCGCGAAGTTCTTGGGCTGGGTCGGCGACGAGACGCCGTGGCAGCTGGGCGCGGTGTTCGCCTCGCCGAAAACGCTGACCAACAAGGCGCTGGTGACCAAGCTGCTCGGCGCGCTCGCCAAGGCCGACCGTGAATATCACGACGTCATCCTCGCCGCGATGAAGGACGGCGTCGCGCCCATCAACGACAAGACGAAACCGCTCCTGGAGATCATCGCCAAGTACACCAACCTGCCGGTCGAGCAGGTGGTCGGCAATTGCGCCTATATCGACCCCGACGGCAAGCTGGATGTGAAGAACGTCGACAACCAGATCAAATGGCTGCAGGAGCAGGGTTTTGCCGACAAGGGTTTTGACGCGGAGGCGATCATCGCCAAGGACTATGTGAAGGCGGATTGAGAGCAGAAACCAGTTCATGGACCTGATCGCCAGCCACATCACCCACCGCTTCGGCGATCTCGCCGTGCTCGACGATGTCTCCTTCACCGTCGGCGCCGGCGAGGTGGTGGCGATCGTGGGGCCTTCCGGCTGCGGCAAGAGCACGCTGCTGTCGATCCTCGGCGGACTGTTGCAGCCGACCTCCGGCGCGCCCGAGCTCCGGGGCTCGCCGCCAGCGGACAGCCTCAATCCGCTGACATTCGTGTTCCAGGACTTTGCGCTGCTGCCCTGGGCGACGGTCGAGGAGAATGTCGAATTCCCGCTGCTGCACACCCAGCTTTCGGCCGTGCAGCGACGCGCGCTGGTCGAGGACGCCTTGCGCCGCACGACGCTGACTGATTTCCGCAAAGCCTATCCGAAACAGCTTTCCGGCGGCATGCGCCAGCGCGTCGGCATTTCGCGCGCGCTCGCGGTCAAGCCGGCCATTCTGCTGATGGACGAGCCGCTGTCGGCGCTGGATTCGCAGACCCGCGAGCTCTTGATGGAAGACTTCGTCCGCCTGCTCGCCGATGGCGGCATGGGCGCGGTTTACGTCACCCACAATCTCGAAGAGGCGGCGCGGCTCGCCGACCGCATCGTGGTGCTGTCGCGCAGGCCCGGCCGCATCCGCGAGGTCGTGACCGTGCCGATGACGCGCGCGGCGCGCGGGGAGGCTGAAGCGCGCGAAAAACTGCTGGCGCTGCAGAACCAGATCTGGTCGCTGATCCGCAACGAGGCGATCGATGCCGAGCGCGAGGTCCAGCATGCTTGATCGCGCGCCGGCCGAAATTGCGAAAGACGCTGCAACCCGGCGCGTCCGCTTCCGCGGCGCCGGCTTCGTGCCGGCCTCGAGCCGCTACGGCGGCTGGATCGCGCTCGCGATCGTCATCGCGATCTGGCAGGCCGCGGGCAGTGCCGGCCTCGTCAATGCGCTGTTTCTGCCGACACCCGCCGCAATTGTCCGTGCGATCTATCAGCTCGCGATCTCCGGCGCGCTCTGGCAGCATCTGTCGGCCTCGCTGCTGCGCATCGGCGTCGGCTGGCTGCTCGGCACGGCGGCGGGCGTCGCCGTCGGCTTCGCCATCGGCCTGTCCAGGCTGGCGCGCAGCGTCGGCATCACCTTCATCTCGGCGCTGTTCCCGATCCCGAAGATCGCGCTGCTGCCGCTGCTCATTCTCTGGCTCGGCATCGGCGAAGAGCCGAAGATCGCGACGATTGCGCTCGGGGTGTTCTTCTCGACCGCGATCTCGGTCTATAGCGGCGTCGATGCGGTGCCGCGAAATCTCATCCGCATGGCGCAGAGCTTCAACGTCCCCTTCGCGACCATCGTGCGCAAGGTGA
Organism: Bradyrhizobium sp. 62B; assembly: GCF_030272265.2. NCBI lineage: Bacteria > Pseudomonadati > Pseudomonadota > Alphaproteobacteria > Hyphomicrobiales > Nitrobacteraceae > Bradyrhizobium > Bradyrhizobium sp. 62B. Next base: position 735,682 of record NZ_CP092841.2, read on the forward strand.
TCTGGCCGGGCGCGCTGCCCGCGATCCTCGCCGGCTTCCGCATCACGGCCTCTGTCGCGCTGCTCCTCGTCGTCAGCGCCGAGATGATCGGCGCCCAATACGGCATCGGCGCCTTCGTGCTGCAGGCCGGCAATCTGATGCAGACCGATCAACTGCTCGCGGGCGTCGTGATCCTGTCGGTGTTCGGGCTCGCGGTCGGCAAGCTGATCGGCTGGCTGGAGGTGCGGTTGCTGCACTGGCGGTAGCGGCAATCCGCGCTGCCACCTCTTCTGTTTCCGCGTGTGCCGAACGAAGAGGGTGGATTACGCCTTCGGCTAATCCACCCTACGAGAGTCTCACGAATTGCCGCGATCTTCCCTGAACAGATCCAGCTTCTGCTGCACCGGCCGGTCCGAGAAGCTGAACAGCACGGCATCCTCATCCGCCTCATGCGTGACCCAGTGCCAGCTCGGCACCACGAACAGATCGCGCGGGCCCCATTCGAAGACAGTGTCGCCGATGCGGCTGCGGCCCTTACCCTCGATCGGGCAGAACACCGTCGCATCCGTCGAACGATAGCGCGCGGTCTTGAAGCCCTTCGGCAGCAGCTGGATGAAGGTGCCGATGGTCGGCATCGCGAAATCGCCGGTCTCGGGGTTGCTGAACTTCAGCTTCAGCCCGTGGCAGGCGTCCCACTCCTGGCTCGTTCGAGCCTTCTCCAGTGCCTCACGCGTGTAGGCATAGGGATAGCTGAAGATCGGCGAGGTCTTCGAGCTCCGCTTCACATCGACCGGCAGCAGATTGTGGCCGTAGCGCGCAAAGCTGTCGCCCGCGGGTTTTGTGATCTTCTGCTGGTCCTCTTTCGATCCCTCGGCGAAGGAGCAGTCGAAGAACTGCACCAGCGGAATGTCGAGGCCGTCGAGCCAGAACATCGGCTCGTTGGTTTCGTTGGAATGATCGTGCCAGGTCATCGACGGCGTGATGATGAAATCGCCCGGCTCCATCGCGGTGCGCTCACCGTCGACCGCGGTGTGGGCGCCCCTGCCTTCGAGCACGAAGCGCAGCGCCGACTGGCTGTGCCGGTGCGCCGGTGCGACGTCGCCGGGCACCACCATCTGCACGCCGGCATAGAGCGAGGTCGTGATCTTGGACTGGCCGCGCAGGCCGGGATTCTCCAGCACCAGCACGCGGCGCTCGGCTTCCTTGGCGGTGATCAGCTTGCCGGCTTCGATCATGTAGTCGCGGATGACGTCGAATTGCCAGAGATGCGGCCGGCAGGCGCTCTTCGGCTCCGGCGTGATCAGATCGCTCATCACCGTCCACAGCGCGGTGAGGTTCTCGCCGTCGATCTTCTTGTAGAAGGCCTCGCGCTCCGGCGTCTTGGTCACGGCTTCCATGGCGGCGCTCCCGTTCGTTTTGTTGATTGACAGTATACTGACGATCTAGGTAGCGTCAATGCGAGGGACGGCGTACAAGGCCCTAAAATGACAGAGGATAGAGGGAGGTCCTAATGAAGCTGCACGGCTATTTCCGCTCCAGCGCCGCCTACCGGGTGCGGATCGCGTTGAACCTCAAGGGCCTCAAGGCCGCGCACTTGCCGCATCATTTGCGCAAGGGCGAGCAATGTGCGCCCGCTTATCTCGCCATCAACCCGCAAGGCCTCGTGCCGGCGCTGGAGAACGATGGCGGTGCTGTGCTGACACAATCGGTCGCGATCATCGAATGGCTCGACGAGACGCACCCCAATCCGCCGCTGCTGCCGAAAGATGCACTGCAGCGCGCCAAGGTGCGGGCGTTCGCCCTGGCGATCGCCTGCGACACCCATCCGGTGCAGAACCTGAAAGTGCTGGCGCGGCTGCGCGAACTCGGTCTGGCCGAAGAGAAGGTCCAGGAGTGGGCCGCCTGGGTCAACCGCGAAGGGCTGTCGGCCTGCGAGACGCTGATCAAGGACGAGCCGGGGCCGTTCTGCTTCGGCAATGCGCCGACGCTGGCCGACCTCTGCCTGGTGCCGCAGCTCGCCAATGCGCGCCGTTTCGGCGTCGATGTCTCCGCCTATCCGCGCCTGCTCAAGGCGGAGGCCGCCGCCAAGGCGCTGGCGGCGTTCGCCGAGGCCGCACCGGAGAAGCAGCCCGATGCCGAGTAAGCCGCCTCCTCCGATCACGATCGATGCGGTCTATGCCGCGCCGGGCTATCTGTTCCGGCGCATGCAGCAGATCGCGGTTTCGATCTTCATGGAGGAGTGCAAGGCGTTCGACCTGACCCCGGTGCAATATGCCGCGCTGATCGCGATCCACACCCATCCCGGCATCGACGCCACACGGCTGTCGGCGGTGATCGCCTTCGACCGCTCCACGCTCGGCAGCGTGATCGAGCGGCTGCAGGCCAAGGATTTTGTCGAGCGCAAGCCGGCGCCCGAGGACAAGCGGATCAAGCTGCTCTACCTGACCAAATCAGGCGCCGCGATTCTGCGCGAGATCATCCCCGCCGTCGAGCGCGCCCAGGCGCGCATGCTGGAGCCGCTCAAGCCAGCCGACCGCAAGACGCTGATGGCTTTGATGTCGCAACTCGTCGATCTCAACAACGAGGCCTCGCGCGTGCCGTTGCGGGCGGAAGATGCGCTGGAGCATTTGGGCAAGGCGGGGTGAGGGGATGTGAGTGAGGCGATGTTCGTGCCCCATATTCAGTGTCGTCCCGGACAAGCGAAGCGCAGATCCGGGACCCATACGCCGCAGCAAAAGTTTGGCGAAGACAGGCAATGACCATCTCGCGCAACAACGAGTGCTGCGGCGTATGGGTCCCCGCCCCCGTGCGCAATTGCGCACTAGGCGGGGACGACACCGAGAATATAGCAGTGGCTACATCCTCAACAACGCCTGCCGATCGATCTTCCCCGTGCCGGTCTTCGGCAGCTCGTCGGTGAAGATCACTTCGCGCGGATATTTGTAGGGCAGCAGCTTGCCCTTCACATAGTCCTGCAGCCGCCGCGTCGCGTCGCCCTGGTTGACCGTGCGGTTGTTCATCACCACCACGGCCTTCAGCGTCATCCGGCGGTCCGGCAGCTCGGCGGCGAACACCGCGCATTCGCGGATCTCGGGGTGGTCGGCGAGGCACAGCTCGACCTCGAGCGGATAGACCCATTGGCCGGAGATCTTGATGAGATCATCGGCGCGGCCGCGGAAGAAGTGGAAGCCGTCGGCATCCCTGACGAAACGGTCGCCGGTGTAGATCCAGCCACCCTCGCGGATGGTCTCGGCGGATTTGTCCGGCCGGTTCCAGTACAGCGGCGTGTTGGAATCGCCGCGCACCCACAAAATGCCTTCCTCGTTGTCGGCGACGTCGCGGCCGTTCTTGTCGCGCAGCGCGACCTCGTAGCCGGGCACGCGCAGGCCTGCGGCACCGAGCTTCTTCTGCTCCGGCCGGTTGGAGAGATAGATGTGCAGCACCTCGGTGGAGCCGAGGCCTTCGACGATCTCGAGGCCGGTGAGCGTCTTCCAGCCGTTGAAGACCTCGGCCGAGAGCACCTCGGCGGCGGACAGCGCCATGCGCAATGACGAGAAGTCGGTCTTGTCCGCGTCGTCAGCCTTGGTCAGCGACGTATAGAGCGTCGGCAGGCCGAAGAAGACCGTCGGCCTGTACTGCGCGATCGCCGCGAAGATCGACGCGGGCTTCGGCTGGCCCGGCAGCAGCAGCGTCGCCGCGCCCGCCGAGAACGGGAAGGTGACGGAGTTGCCGAAGCCATAAGCGAAGAAGATCTTCGGCACGGAGAAGCAGATGTCGTCAGGCGTCAGCTTCAGCACGCTCTGCGCGAAGGCGGCCTCGCTATAGGCCATGTCGTGCTGGAGATGCACGATGCCCTTGGGCCGTCCGGTGGACCCCGAGGAATACATCCAGAACGCCATCTCGTCGCGATGCGTGGGGGCTTCGGCCAACTCGGCCGGGAATTGTGCGAGCCAGTCTGCCGCCGCTACCGCTTTCGGCGCCGCATGGTCGCGCACCTCGCCATTGACGACGATCAGCGTATCCAGCTTCGTGTCCTTGCAAGCCTCCGCATTGAAGCGCGAGCAGAACTCGGACTCCGCCACCGCAACTTCAGCCCCGGAATCGGCGAGATAGAATTGCAAGAGGTCCGGCGGCGTCAGCGTGTTGATCAGAAGCGGCACGAAGCCGGCGCGCACCGCGCCGAAGAACGCGGCCGGATAGGCCGGGGTGTCGTCGAGGAACAGCAGCACGCGGTCGCCGCGCTTCATGCCGAGCGAAGCCAGGCCGTTGCCCCAGCGGCAGGCGTCCGCGCAGAGCTCGCCATAGGTCCGCGTGCCCGCGGGGCCCAACAGCGCGAGCTTGTCGCCACGGCCCTTGCCGAGATTGTCGAACAGGACGCGGCTGGCGTTGTAAAGTTCCGGAACGGCAAAGCCGATCTCGCGTGCCCCCGCGCTGTCGGCGGGCACCTGGTCGAAAATCTCGTTGCTCATGCCTCGTCTCCGCCGTTCTTGGCGGCCTCGTAGCGGGCCATGAAGGCCGGGGACATGTGGCGCAGGCGTGCATCGTCGATGCGGCCGGAGCGCGTGATGTAGCTGTAGGCGAAGTCCATCAGGTCGAGCTGCATGTGCTGGGCAAAATGCTCGTACCAGAAGGCGCTGGTGCGCGCGGCGTTGACGAGCTTCTGCACCACCGGTTTTCGCGCGGCCTGATAACGATGCAACGCGGTCGACAGGTGCGCGTCCGATTCCAGCGCCTTGACCAGAGCAATGGCGTCCTCGATGGCGAGTCGCGTGCCCGAGCCGATCGAGAAATGCGCGGAGTGCAGGGCATCGCCGAGCAGAACCATGTTCTTGAACGACCAGTGCTCGTTCCAGACCCAGGGGAAGTTGCGCCAGACCGATTTGTTGGAGACCAGCGAGCGGCCGCCGAGCGTGTCGGCGAACACCTCCTCGCAGACGCCCTTGGACTGCTCGACGTCCTTGTAGGCGAAGCCATAGGCCTGCCACGTCGCGTGATCGCACTCGACCAGGAAGGTGCTCATGGTCGGCGAGTAGCGGTAGTGATGGGCGTTGAAGGCGCCGCGGTCGGTCTTCACGAAGGTCTGCGACAGCGTGTCGAAGCGCTTCGAGGTGCCGTACCAGACGAACTTGTTGGAGGAATAGGACAGCGAGGTGCCGAAATCGCCTTCGAAGGCGCGGCGCACCAGTGAGTTCAAGCCGTCGGCGGCGACGATCAAATCGTGGCCATTGAGCTGGTCGATGCTGTGGATCTGCGTGTCGAAGCGCGGCGTGACGCCGACGCCGAGCGCGCGCTGCTGCAGGAATCGCAGCAGTTCCAGCCGTCCGATCGAGGAGAAGCCGACGCCGTCGATGGCGACGCTGTCGCCGCCGAGGTTCAGCGTGATGTTCTCCCAGCTCTCCATATGCGGCGCGATCGCGTCGACCGTCTCGGGGTCGTCGGCGCGCAGGAATTCCAGCGCCTGGTCGGAGAAAACGACGCCAAAGCCCCAGGTCGCGTCGGCCGGGTTCTGTTCGAACAGGTCGACTTGATCCTCGGGGTGGCGCTTCTTCCAGAGATAGGCGAAGTAGAGCCCGCCGGGCCCCCCGCCAATCACGGCGATCCGCAACGTCTGCCTCCCTAATTGACAGTATACTTACTATCTAGGGGTAGACTAATGTGCTCCGACGTCCGGCGCCAGCGGAATTATCCGCCGGCGCCGGCGCGCCGAAACTCATCGTCCGGACACACGTTTTGCGTGCATCCGAACCGTCAGGCCGGAATCATAGCCAAACCGCGCCGGCTTGGCTATTCGCGCATCAGACGCAGCGCTTCACATAGACCCCGTTCACCAGCACCCTGGTGCAGCGGACCACCGGAACCGGCTTGCGCACCACGACGGCCGCGTTCGGCCCGGCGCAGCCGGCGCGATAGACCCCGCGGGCGCACACCACCGCATTGGCGTCGGTGGCATCAAAGGTCATGGTCGCTCCGAAGGCGAGCAGCGCAGAAGCAACGAGCAGCAATGTACGCATGTTGTCCTCCCGGTCTTGTCGTGATCGAAATCGGACGTCTGAAAATGATTTGTCGTTGCAGGCGTGCGGCGAATTCATCCGCCGCACGCCGCTGATCGTCGCGTGCCGCCTTATCGCGCGGCGAAGGGGGCCAGCACGTCCCTGCACGCCGGCGAAAGCGATGCGGCATTGCTGGCGAGGCATTGCATGATGCGACCGGCGCCGACCTCGACGCCGGCGCAAATCGTGCGGATGTCGGCGCCGCAGGCGGATCGAGCCACGAACAGTTCTTCGCGCGGCCGCATTGGGCGCAGCACCAGCACGGTAGGGGCTGCGGCAGGCGCTGCCGCCGCACCCGCCGCCGGCGCAGCGGTGGTCGCTGCGCCGCCGCCGGTTGCGGCGCTCACGGCCTTCTCGCAGGCCGGCGAGACCTTGGCCTTGTTCTTCTCCAGGCATTCGAGCGCCGGCGCGCCGCCCGGCGGCACGCTGGCGCAGACCTTAGGATAATCGCCGCGGCATGAGCTTTTGATCGCAGCAAGTTGCGCGCTGCTCGGCTGCTTGGGTGCCGCGGTCTTCGGCGCCGGCGGTGCAGCGGCCGGCTTTGCAGCGGGCGCCGATTCAGCCTTCGGCGCGGCAGGTGTCGGCGCCGGCTCCGCTTTGGGAGCCGCTTCGGTCTTCGGCGCAGCGGCGGGAGCGGCTTCGGGCTTCGCAGCCGCGGGCGGCGCGATCGCGCGAACCGCGGTCTGGCATCCACCCGAGAGGCTCGACATGTTCTTCTGCAGACATTGAAACGCTTCGGTGCCGCCGGGCGTCACGCTCGAACAGTGCGCCATGAAGTCGGAGCGGCACGCGGACCGGATGGCGCTCTTCTGAGCCTCGGTCGGTGCCTGCGCGAATGCGCCTGCTGCAGTTGCGAACAGTGTCGCCGCCAGCAACGCCGTGCGCGTTGAGACATGTTTCAACGTGTTGAACATTGGGATGAATTCCTGCCCTGTCGATATCGTTCGACGCTTAATCAAAGTCGCGCAATCGCAATCGTCGCGAGTGATGCCTCGCGAACGATATCATTGGCCGCTTCGGCCTCTACCGCAAGTAGATTGTGCCGGCGCGAATGCGATGAGCCGACGCCGTCAGAGTTTGACCATGCGCTTGCCGCGGTTCTCGCCCGCGAGCAGTCCGATCAGCGCCTTCGGCGTGTTCTGCAATCCGTCGATGATGTCTTCCTGCACCTTCAGCTTGCCGGATTTGACCCAGCCCTGGAGATCGGCGAGCGCGCGGGGGCTCTCCTTCATGTAGTCCATCACGATGAAGCCCTGCATGACCAGCCGCTTCACCACGATCAGGCCCGGCACGCCGCGCGGGCCGTGCGCTGCGGGCGCGCCGTCATATTGCGAGATCGCGCCGCAGCAGGCGATGCGGCCGTAATTGTTCATTTGCGGCAGGCAGGCTTCCAGAATGTCGCCACCGACATTGTCGAAATAGACGTCGATGCCCTTGGGCGCCGCCGCGCGCAGCGCCTTGAACACCGCGCCGTCCTTGTAGTCCACGGCGGCGTCGAAGCCGAGCTCGGAGGTCAGCCAGTTGCACTTGTCCGCGCCGCCGGCGATGCCGACCACGCGGCATCCCCTGATCTTGGCGATCTGTCCGACGATCGAGCCGACCGAGCCTGCGGCCGCGGAAACCACGACGGTCTCGCCCTCCCTGGGCTTGCCGATCTCGAGCAGGCCGAAATAGGCGGTGAGGCCGGCGATGCCGAATACGCTGAGCAGATGCGTCATCGGTTCGAGCTTCGGCATCTTGGTGAGGTGCTTCGCCGGCACCGCGGCAAACTCCTGCCAGCCGGTGTCGCCGAACACGATGTCGCCGGCAGCCAGGCCCTCGGCCTTCGAGCTGACCACCTCGGCAATGGCGCCGCCGGCCATCACGCTGTTGGCCTCGACCGCGGAGCGGTAGGTCGCGCCGTGCATCCAGGCACGGTTGGCGGCGTCGAGTGAAATGTATCGCACGCGCAGCAAGGCCTCGCCGTCTTTCGGTTCCGGCACGGCACCGTCCACAATCTTGAAATGTTCGGGGCCGAGCTTGCCGCTGGGTTTTTCGACCAGCAGAATTTGGCGATTGGTGCTGCCGCTCATGGCGTTTCCCTCTTCGATCGTCTTGACGATTATTGATGCAGCCGCCGCAAACAAAACGAGCAGGCCGCATGCGTTGTGCGCTGCATGAAGGCTAGATCGCGGCGTGCGATTTCACAACGGGAACATCGTGAAAACGCGATCACACGCAAAGCGTGTTGCGTCGCTCAAATATCTGCGACATCATGAAGCGCCGGTGTACGTGGGGGTAAGCGATGTCGAACAGGTTCACGCAATACATTCTGGCCGCGATGGTGCTCGGCATCGTCATGGGGGCAGCGATCTACAACTTCCTGCCCGACACGCGCGCCGAGTGGGCCTCCGCCATCAACCTGATCGCCATGATGTTCCTGCGCCTGATCAAGATGATCATCGCGCCCCTGGTGTTCGCGACCCTGGTCGGCGGCATCGCCCATATGGGATCGGGCTCCAAGCTCGGCCGCATCCTCGCCAAGACCATGGGCTGGTTCATCAGCGCCTCCTTCATCTCGCTGCTGCTCGGCCTCATCATGGTCAATCTGCTGCAGCCCGGCGCCAACTTCCCGGGCACGCTGCCCCAGGCCGGGCAATCGACCGGCCTGCCGGTGTCGGCCTTCTCGATCGAGAAATTCCTCACCCATCTGATCCCGACCTCGATCGCGGATGCGATGGCGCAGAACGAGATCCTGCAGATCGTGATCTTCGCGGTGTTCTTCTCGGTTGCGATGGGCTCCATGCCCGAACGTTCGAAGCCGATCCTCGCGATGATCGACGACGTCGGCCATATCATGCTCAAGGTCACGAGCTACGTGATGCTGTTCGCGCCGCTCGCGGTGTGGGCCGCCATCACCGCGACAGTCGCCAAGAACGGCCTCGCCGTGCTCTGGAAGCTCATCGTCTTCATGGGCGGCTTCTATCTCTCGCTGATGATCCTGTGGGCGATCCTGGTCGTGGTCGGCTTCATCGTGATCGGGCCGCGCTACAGCCATCTGTTGAAGCTGGTTCGCGAGCCGCTGATGATCGCGTTCTCGACCGCGAGCTCGGAGGCGGCCTATCCGAAGACGCTCGAGGCGCTCAACCGCTTCGGCGCCTCCTCGCGCATCTCCAGCTTCGTGCTGCCGCTCGGCTATTCCTTCAATCTCGACGGCACGATGATGTACTGCACCTTCGCGGCCGTCTTCATCGCGCAGAGCTATCATATCGACATGTCGCTCGGCACCCAGCTCGCGATGCTGGCGACGCTGATGATCACCTCCAAAGGCGTCGCCGGCGTGCCGCGCGCCTCGCTCGTCGTGATCGCCTCGACCCTGGCGCAGTTCAACATCCCCGAGGCGGGCCTGTTGATGATCATGGGCATCGACACCTTCCTCGACATGGGCCGCAGCGCCACCAACGTGATCGGCAACACGCTGGCGACCTCGGTCGTGGCCAAATGGGAAGGCGGGCTTGGGCCTGAGCACGCGATGGGACCCGGCGATGCCGTGCCTGATGACATGATTCCCGGCGAGGTGCCCGCGATGGCCGGCCATGGGTAGGAGCGAACCATGGGCCAGATCCTGGCGAGGTCGTTGACCTCAGGCCGCTTGAGGCTCGCGGCATCGTTGCTCGCGACCTCCTTGTTGGCCGCGTCGTTGTTCGCGACCCCGGCGCTCGCGCAGACCGGCGAAGGGCTGAGCCCGACGCTGTCGGCCATCAAAACGGCGCACACCGTGCGGCTCGGCTATCGCGAGAGCTCGCCGCCGTTTTCCTTCCTCGACCAGTCGGGCCGCCCGATCGGCTACAGCCTCGAGCTCTGCGAGGCCATCGTCGAGGAGATCGGCGTCGAGGTCGACGACCCCAATCTCAAGATCGACTACGTCAAGGTCACCTCGGACGACCGCATCGACGCCGTGCTCCAGAACAAGATCGACCTGGAATGCGGCTCGACCACGGCCAATGCCGAGCGCGGCAAGCGCGTGGCCTTCTCGCCGCTGATGTTCGTCGCCGGCACCAAGCTGATGGTGGCGAAGGCATCCACCGTGCAGTCGCTGGTTGATCTGAAGGGCAAGACCATCGTGGTGACCAAGGGCACCACCAACGAGCAGGCGATCCAGGCGGCGGACAAGAAGTCCGCATTGGGGCTGAATATCGTCACCGGTACCGATCACGAGCAATCCTACCAGATGCTCGCCGACGGCAAGGCCGACGCGTTCGCGACCGACGACATCCTGCTCTTCGGCCTGATCGCGCGCCACAAGGCGCAGGACAAATTCCGCGTCTCCGGCGATTACCTGTCCTACGATCCCTACGGCATCATGTTCAGGAAAGGCGAGCCGCAATTGTCCGCCGTCGTCGAGCGCGCCTTCCGCAAGCTCGGCTCCAACCGCGACCTCGTCCCGCTCTACAACAAATGGTTCACCGCGCGGCTTCCGACCGGCGAACGCCTGAACGTGCCGATCTCGTTGCAGCTGGAAGAGGCGTTCAAGGCGATGGACGATTCGGCGAGCGCGAATAATTAGTCCACGCTCGCGCCGCGATCTCGCTGCCTTCCCTTCTCCCCTTGTGGGAGAAGGTGGCGCGAAGCGCCGGATGAGGGGTATCTCTCCGCTCATTCGGATGAGAGTTGGACTCGCGGAGAGAACCCCTCACCCGTCTCACCGCTTCGCGGTGAGCCACCCTCTCCTACAAGAAGGAGAGAGGCGGCAGCGAGTTCTCTGCTAATTTTCGCCAAACACCCGATCCAGCGCCGCGTCATAGGTCGCCTGCACCAGCTCCGGGTGCAGCTTGCCTAACGCTTCCATCATCACGCCTGAATTGATCTCGAGCACGCGCCATTCGCCGTCGACGCGCACCACGTCGATCGACGCAAACACAATGCCGATGGCGCGCGCGGCCTCGGTCGCGAGCTTCACGCAGGCCGTACGAGTCTCGCCATCCGCCAGCAGCACCGGCTTTGCGCCGGCATCGAGATTGTGCCGCCAATCCGTGCCACGCTGCTTGCTGTAGACGACAAGGGGCACATCGCTGAGCAGCACCACACGGACCTCGTCCTCGATCGCGACATAGGGCGAGATCACGAGCCCGGTGCACATCGAGAAAACCTCGCCCGTCGCGTGGTCGAGCTCCGCCTCATTCGTCACCTTGAAAACCGAGCGTCCCGATGTTCCCTCGTTCGGCTTGATCACCACGCCTTGCGGATTTTCGTGGAGCAACTCGAGCATCGCGTCCCGCCAGCCGGCGCCAACGACGTTCCCGCCCAGCTTCGGATTGAGGAAGAGGTGATGCGCGATGCAGGACACGCCCGTGAGTGCCAGCACCTCTGATGTCGCCGATTTGTCATTGGCGAGACGATGCGCGATGGCGCTGTTGAGGCCGATGTCGTAGCCGAAGGCGAAGCGCCGCTCGTTGCCCCGGCGCATCGCGATCAGCCAGCCGCCGGCGCGGACATCGACGGCGATGCCGTGGTCGGCACTATAGCGCCGGATTGCCTGAACGAAGATTCGCTCGCCGCCTGCCATCTGCCTCAGCCGTTCGTTTCGATCAGTCCTGGCGCGAAAAGCCGCAAAAACGCGGGCATCGGCGCCAAGCGGGGTGGAAATCAGAGCTATTCTTAATGAAATTCTCGCGAGCGCGACGGAAATTAAGTGCTGCAATCGAGCCCCGGAGGGAAAAGAAATTGCCCTTCCTGCAAGCCGGGCAGGAGATTCGTTAATCCTGCGACCAATTCAGCCGCAAATGCCGGTTTGATCGGCATCAATTGCACCCGAAACGAGGTTGATTATTGGTCTCAATGGCGTAGATCACACACGCGAAATCCTCCGCCATGGCAATGGTGTCCGCCCCGTTTTCAGGGCCGGGCAACGCTTTTGCCCTAAAACCGCAATTATTCGGAATATCGAAAATCATGAGCGCGTTTTACCGAGAGAAGGTTCTGTCCGTTCAGCACTGGACCGACACGTTGTTCAGCTTCCGCGCCACGCGCGATACCGGTTTCCGCTTCCAGAACGGCCAGTTCGCCATGATCGGCCTCGAAGTCGACGGCCGTCCGCTGCTGCGCGCCTACAGCATGGCGAGCGCCAACCACGAGGAAGAGCTCGAGTTCTTCTCGATCAAGGTTCAGGACGGTCCGCTGACCTCGCGCCTGCAGAAGATCAAGGAAGGCGACACCATCCTGGTCGGCCGCAAGGCGACCGGTACGCTGATCACCGACAACCTCATCCCCGGCAAGCGGCTGATGCTGCTCTCGACCGGCACGGGCCTCGCGCCGTTCGCGAGCCTGATCAAGGACCCCGACGTCTACGAGCAGTTCGAGTCCATCGTGCTGGTGCACGGCTGCCGTCAGGTCTCCGAGCTCGCTTATGGCGAGAAGCTGGTCGCGAATTTGCGCGAGGATGAGCTGTTCGGCGAGCTGCTCGCCGACAAGCTCGTGTACTATCCGACCGTGACCCGCGAGCCGTTCAAGAACCGCGGCCGCATTACCGACCTCATCAACTCCGGGCAGATCTTCACCGACATCGGGCAGTCGCCCCTCGACATCGAAACCGACCGCATCATGATGTGCGGCAGCCCGGCGATGCTGGAAGAGCTGAAGGTGATGTTCGAAGGCCGCGACTTCATCGAGGGAAGCGGCAACAAGCCTGGCCATTTCGTGATCGAGAAGGCGTTCGTCGAGCGGTAAGCGCCGCTCGCAGCCATCAATTCAGCTGCCGTCCCGGGTCTGCGCTGGTGCTTGCCCGGGACGACACCGTCGTTTGTGGCGGCTCCCGCGGGCTTGCTTTCCATCGCCCCGCCTGTACCGGCCCCGCCGTCCGAACATCCCCCTTTGCTGCACCGCACCCCGCCCATCGGGCTGATTGATTTGTCTCGGCCAAATTCGCTAGCCTGAAACAAGGGCCGCGTCATATCCGTATGACAGGCGAGGGCGTATCGTACCGCCTCATGCTGGCGAGAGGATCGGAATCGTGGCCAACGACACCAAGACGCAGGAATCCTCCCAACACTCAGCCCCCCCGCACGCATCCCCCAAGCGCCTGCCGCTGGCGGAAGAGGGGATCATGGAAACCCTGCTGCTGCCATTCTCGCCGCGCTTCATCGTGCTGACGATCTGCGCGGTCGTCACCGCGCTGTTGATCGGCATCGGCATCGCCGACCGCAAGATCTTCGACATCCTCTTGGTGCCGATCCTGATTTTCGGCGCGCTGACGCTGCTCGGTGTCCGCGATCTCCTGCAGAAGAGCCACGCGGTGCTGCGCAACTATCCGATTTCGGCGCATATCCGCTTCCTGCTCGAAGAGATCCGCCCCGAGATGCGGCAATATTTCTTCGAGAGCGAGAAGGACGGCATGCCGTTCTCGCGCGACACCCGCGCCGTGGTCTATCAGCGTGCCAAGATGGAGCTCGACAAGCGTCCGTTCGGCACCCAGGAGGACGTCTACCGCGAGGGTTATGAGTGGATGCATCACTCGGTCGCGCCGAAGACGCACGCCCAGGAAAAATTCCGCATCACCATCGGCGGCCCCGACTGCAAGAAGCCGTATTCGGCCTCGGTGTTCAACATCTCCGCGATGAGCTTCGGCGCGCTCAGTCCGAACGCGGTGCGGGCGCTCAATGCCGGCGCCAAGAAAGGCGGCTTCGCGCATGACACCGGCGAGGGTGGCGTCAGCCCCTATCATCGCGAGATGGGCGGCGACATCATCTGGGAAATCGGCTCCGGCTATTTCGGCTGCCGACGTCTGGACGGCGCCTTCGACCCCGAGGCGTTCGCGCGCGTCGCCGGCGACGACCAGATCAAGATGGTCGAGCTCAAGGTCAGCCAGGGCGCCAAGCCCGGCCATGGCGGCGTGCTGCCGGCGGCAAAAGTCTCGGAGGAGATTTCCAAGATCCGCGGCGTCGCGATGGGCGAGGACTGCATCTCGCCGGCCTCGCACCGCGCGTTCTCCACGCCGACCGGCATGATGCAGTTCATCGCCGAGATGCGCCGCCTCTCGGGCGGCAAGCCGGCCGGCTTCAAGCTCTGCATCGGTCATCCCTGGGAATTCCTGGCGATCTGCAAGGCGATGCTCGAGACCGGCATCTATCCTGACTTCATCGTCGTGGACGGCAATGAAGGCGGCACCGGCGCGGCGCCGCTGGAGTTCATGGATCATCTGGGCATGCCGATGCGCGAGGGCGTCAATTTCGTCCACAACGCGCTGATCGGCATCAATGCGCGCGACCGCATCAGGATCGGCGCGTCCGGCAAGATCGCCACCGCTTTCGACATGGCGCGGGCGATGGCGATCGGCGCCGACTATTGCAACTCGGCGCGCGGCTTCATGTTCTCGCTCGGCTGCATCCAGTCACTGAGCTGCCACACCGACCGCTGTCCGACCGGGGTGGCGACGCAGGATCCGACGCGGGCGCGCGCGCTCTACGTGCCGCTCAAGATCGATCGCGTGCACAACTATCACCACGCGACGCTGCATTCGCTGACCGAGCTGATCGCCGCCGCGGGCCTCGAGCATCCGCAGCAGCTGCGTCCGATCCATTTCAGCCAACGGACGTCGACGACGCAGGTGCAATCCTTCGCCCAGCTCTATCCGGCGCTGCGTCCGGGCGAGCTGATCGACGGCACCGAGGACCCGCGCTTCAGCGATGCCTGGCGGATGGCGCGGGCGGACACGTTCCAGCCGGTGCTGTAGCGGCACCGCTTCGCCCCACCGCGATACCGGTCCGCACAATCACGCCGAGAGCGGGGCGGGCTTTTAACGGTTGGTTCAACTTTGGGTGTAAATTGTGCCCATGGACGAACGGCGCGACAAGGCGAGACATCGTGTGCTGAAGGCCGGAACGATCGAGTTCGGCGGCGGCGCGATCGACTGCACCGTCCGCAACCTGTCCGACACCGGCGCTGCGCTCGACGTCACCAGCCCGGTCGGCATCCCCGAACATTTCACGCTGTTTGTCCCGGCCGACGGAGCCCATCTGTCCTGCACCGTGGTCTGGCGCAAGGAGAAGCGGATCGGCGTGCGGTTCGGGTGAGGGGGAGCTGGAGCGCTATTCGCGACGCCGCTTGCCTCATCCCGTCTCGACCTCGCTCAATCGGCTCGCCAGGATCTTGTCGATCCTCCGTCCGTCGAGATCGATCACCTCGATATGCCAGCCGCCGAAGTCGAAGGCATCGCCGGTGTCGGGCAGCGCGCTGAACTGTTGCAGCACGAGGCCCGCCACGGTGTTGTAGCGGTGCGGCGGCAATTCGACGCCGAGCAACTCGCCGAATTCGTCGACCGGCATCCAGCCAGAGATCAGGAATGAATCGTCTGCGCGCTTGACATAGGCCGGCTCCGGCGGTCCCGCTTCCGAATGGAAGGCGCCGACGATCGACTCGAGGATGTCGGCGGCCGTCACCATGCCTTCGAAGCCACCATATTCGTCGTAGACGAAGCCGACATGAACCGGAGCGGTCTTCAGGATGGTCAGCACGTCGCGCGCGTCTGCCGACGCCGGGATGCCGGGCGCCTCGCGCACCAGCGCGCGCAGATCGGGCTCGCGTTCGTTCATAAAGGCGACCAGGAGGTCCTTGGCCTGGAGCACGCCGATCGGCTTGTCGCGGTCGCCGTCGGAGACGGGAAAGCGCGAGTGCGGGCTCTTGGCGATGATCGCCTGGATGGCGGCGAAATCGTCGTTCAGGTCGATCTCGTCGACCTCCGTGCGCGGCGTCATGACCGCGCCCACCGGCCGGTCGCCGAGCCGCATCACGCCGGCGATCATCTCCTTCTCGCCGGGCTCGAGCACGCCTGCGCTCTCGGCCTCGCTGACGAGATGATGGATCTCGTCCTCCGACACCTTCTCCTCGGACTTGCCGCCGCGGCCGAGCAAAGTGAGGATCAGCTTGCCGGAGAGGTCGAGCAGGAAGACGAGCGGCAGCGAGACCTTCGCGAGAATGTGCATCGCCGGCGCAACCTTCACCGCGATGCTTTCGGGATCGCGCAGCGCCACCTGCTTCGGCACGAGTTCGCCGACGATCAGGGTGGCGTAGGTGATCAGCGTGACGACGAGGCCGACGCCGACGATGTCGGCAACGCCGGGGGACAGGCCGAGCTCGAGCAGCCATTGCGTCAGCCGCTGTCCGAGCGTCGCGCCCGAGAACGCGCCGGAGAGCACCCCGACCAGCGTGATGCCGATCTGCACCGTCGAGAGGAACTTGCCGGGATCGGCCGCCAGCGTCAGCGCCCGCTCGGCGCCGCGCACGCCCTTGGCGGCGAGCAGCGACAGTCGGGCCGGACGGGACGAGACCACGGCCAGCTCGGACATGGACAAGAGGCCGTTGATGACGATCAGGACGACGACGATGACGAGTTCGACGGAGAGCATCGGGGTTCCGAGGTAAGGGAGTGTGGCCGGATCAACGGCACACGCCTTGATATAGGTATTCGGCAAGGAAATGCCGTCAATTTTGCCGCATCCGAACGCCCAGGGAACCCACGCGCGACAATGGTCCCGGGGGCCCGCGACCACCTGACACTCCGCGGAACTACGGAGCGATGCTTAACGGCCCCTTAGTGGCCCGCCGCTAGGTTTTCGAGATTGCAGAAATGTATTCGGGGGGACCCAAAGATGCGGATCGGGAAGCTTTTCGCGCTGTCGATGCTGACGGTGACGGTTTTTGCGGTCATCCTCGGCGCCGAGGTGCTGATACCCCAGACGCGCATCTTCACGAACCGCTCCGACGCGATCAAGACGGTCGATGCCTTTGGTGCGATGCTGACGGTCAGCCAGCATGTCGCCGGACTTCGTGCCCCCTACATCTCGCCGATCTTCCAGGAAGGCGTTGCGACGCAGGCGCAGAGCGAAGCGGCCGGGAAGGCTGCGAAAGCGGCCGACGCCGGATTCGAGGCTGCAAGGCGCGCCATCCTTGTGCTCGATGACAGCGCAGCGATGATCGAAACCCTGGATCGCACCGCCCGACGGCTGAACGACATCTATACTGCGGCAGACCGCGCGATGAGCGTTCCCCTGGCGGCACGCGACAGTGCCGTGGTCAAGGGCTTCCTGCCCGCCGTTGCCGAGGTCATCAGCAACATCGAGCCCATCATGAACCGGCTCGAAGGGCAGGTCGTCAATGCCGATTCCTCGCTCGCGGCGCTCTTGAGCCTGGCGCGGACCGCACAGGATCTGCGTGTCTCGGCCGGCAGCCGCGCCGCCACGCTGTCGCCGGCGCTGTCCGCACGCCGTCCGATGGTGGCGGCCGAATTCTCGCTGATGGACCGCATGCAGGGGCGTGTCGAAGCCGATCGCGAGCGCATCGAAGCCGGCATGCAGCAGCTCGGCAATCCGCCCCGCATCGCCTCCGCGCTGAAGGCTGCGACGGAATCCTATTTTGGCAAAGCAGCTCCGATCGTGGACAAGGAGATGCCCGCGGCAAGAGGCGATGGCAAGTATGGCACCAACGCCGAGGAGCTGGCGAACGTCATCGTCCCCGCCATCCAGATGTTCTACGGCGTGCGCGACGCCGCGCTGGCCGAAGCGGCCGAGCGTGCCATTGCTGCGCGCAATGGCGCCCTGGCGATGCTGGCGCTGGCCGGCGTTGCCGTGCTTGCCCTGCTCGGAACGCTCGGTGGCGTGACCATGATGCTGCGCAGCCGCGTGGTGACGCCGCTCGGCCGGATCGCGGACGTGATCGGAACGCTCGCCGCCGGACAGCACGACGTCGAGATTCCCGCGACCGGCCGCAATGACGAGATCGGCCAGGTGGCGGGCTCGCTGCAGCACTTCAAGAATTCCTTGCTCACCAAGAAGCAAGCCGACGAGGCGGCCGCGGTCGAGGCCGAGGCGAAGCTGCGGCGCAGCCAGCGCATGGACCAGATCGCGCGCGAATTCGAAGCCATGATCGGCGACGTCATTAACACGGTGTCGTCGGCCTCGTCCGAGCTGGAAGTATCCGCGGGCACGCTGACCAGCACGGCCGATCAATCGGAGAAGGTCACCGCGACCGTCGCGGCCGCCTCCGAACAGGCTTCCACCAACGTGCAGACCGTGGCCGCGGCGGCCGAGGAGATGGCCTCGTCGGTCGACGAGATCAGCCGGCAGGTGCAGGACTCCGCGCGCATCGCCGGTGAGGCGGTGCAGCAGGCCGGGCGGACCAACGACCATGTCGGCGAGCTCGCCAGGGCCGCGGGGCGGATCGGGGACGTCGTCGAGCTCATCAGCCAGATCGCGGGCCAGACCAATCTTCTCGCCCTCAACGCCACCATCGAGGCGGCGCGCGCCGGCGAGGCCGGGCGCGGCTTCGCGGTCGTCGCCTCCGAGGTCAAGGCGCTCGCCGAGCAGACCGCCAAGGCCACCGGCGAGATCAGCCAGCAGATCTCGGGAATTCAGGCCGCGACGGACGAATCCGTCGGCGCCATCAAGGCGATCGGCGACACCATCACCCGCATGTCGGAGATCGCGTCCGCGATCGCCTCGGCGGTCGAGGAGCAGGGCGCGGCCACGCGGGAGATTTCCCGCAACGTGCAGCAGGCCGCGCGCGGCACCCAGCAGGTCTCGGCCAGCATCGTCGACGTCCAGCGCGGCGCCAGCCAGACCGGCTCGGCGTCCGCCAACGTGCTCAACTCCGCGAGATCGCTGTCCGGCGAAAGCACACGCCTCAAGGTCGAGGTCGGCAAATTCCTCGACGCGATCCGCGCGGCGTAGACGGCGTGGTGGGATCGGAGACCGCTGCTACAACGCAGGTGCGCTCCCTCTCCCGCAAGCGGGAGAGGTGAAACGGCCACCACCTGATTTCATCGCACTTGCGCCGCTGCTCAGAACTCGCCGTGCAGCCGTCCTGAGAATACCGACACCGGCCCGCGGTCGGCATTGTAGGCGGGGTTGACGATCAGCTGGTAGTCGGCGGTGAGCGTGAGATTCTTGTTCAGCGCATAGGCGTAGTAGGTTTCGAGGATGCGCTCCTTGCGGTAGTTGAGCGCACCGTCGCCGATCAGCACGCCGAGGCCGCCGGCGGCGAGGAAATCGCGGTAGTCCTGCGAGATCGCGTTGATCGCGCCGCCGACGCCGATCACGTCGTCGGGCCGGCCCCATTTCGTGCCCTTGATCGAAAGTCCGCCCGACAGGCTGCGGTTGATGTCGGTGAAGGCGAGCGTTTCGCTCTTGCCGTCGTTCCAGCTCCAGCGGCCGAACAGTCCGACATCCTCGGTGATCGCCTGTTCGAGATTGACGACATAGCCGACCTTGATGCGGCCGCGCCGGGTCTGCGCGATGTCGAGGTTGAGCGCGGGATTGTTCAGCGTCTCGCGGAAGCTGCCCATGTTGGCGCTGTCGAGCCAGCCCATGGTCCTGAGCTTGCCGGGCTGGCCAAACAGCGAGAAGCGCGTCTCCAGCTCGAGCACGTATTGGCCCCGCTCCCCGACCCTGGTGTCGAAATGGTTTGCATTGGGCTCGGAAACCATCAGGAAATAGCCGCCGCGCAGCGCCCATTGCTTCTGGTTGAGCTCGGCGGTGACGCCATAGGTGAGGCCGACCTTGTCGGCGGAATAGTCGAAGGCGCCCGGTGCCCACAGCGACCAGTTCATGAAGTCCTTGCGGGTGTCCTTGGCATAGGCATTGCCGTCGAACACGTCGACCACCGCGAACTTGCCGGCCTGCACGGTGAGGCGGGAGACGTCGACCTTCTGCCCCAGCTGCAGCTGACCGCTCGCGAGCTCTTCCTGCTCGCCGCCGAAGCCGAAGGTCTGGCGCACGAACAGGCGCGAGGTGTTGTAATGCGGATAGGGGAAGTTCGACTTCTGCGCTTCGCCGTTTGGGAAGCCGGCCGCGCCCACCGTGTCGCTCAGTCCAAAGCCCTGCAGCAGTTCGGGATTGTAATAGACCTCGCCGCCGTCCCACAGCCGTGCGTTCAGGAACAGGCTGTTGCTCCACGTCGCCTTGGCTTGCCGCGACGGCGTGAGCGAGTTCGGCCCGGTGTAGAGCGCGGGGAACGACGGATAACCTTGCGGCAGATAGGTGCTCTGGCCGTGGATCTCCCAGCGATCCGATTCCGTGTCGATCAGCGAGCTCTTCGGATCATAGCTCGGCATCCCCGGCCAATCGACCTTGCGGTTGAGGCCGAGCCTGACCTGCTGGAAGTCGAGCGACGAGGAGGTGTATTGGGCCCCCGTCGAGAAAGCGACGTTGGCGCCGTCGAACCGGCTGTAGAGATATTCGAGCCGCGCGCTCCAATGCGGCGCGAAGCCGTACTCGACGCCAGCGCCTGCGATCCAGCCGGGCCGCGTGTTCAGGATTTTCGGGATTTCGGCGCCCGAGGCCGGCGCGTCGAAATAGCGCTCGCCCATCCAAGCAAAGCCGCCGGTGGCGTAGAGCAGCCATGGCCCGCTGGCGTAGCCGACGCGGCCGCGCAGGCTCGCGGTGTAGTCCCATTGCTGCGCGACGGTGTTGCCGGGTGTCGTCAGGAACGAGACGATCGAGTTCGAGGTGATGTAGTTGGGAAACGTGAAATCGCCTTCGACACCGACCAGCCAGCCCGAGTTGAGCCGGTAATTGTAGCCGGCCTGCACGCCGCCGATCATGCCGCTGAAGACGCCGCTGTCGTTGATCGCCGTGCCGTCGTTGAGCGCAAAGTGCGACGAGCCGCGGCCATAGCCGGCATGCGCACCGATATAGAGGCCGGTCCAGTCGTAGACCGCTTTCAGGGCCGGAGCTTTCAGCGGCAGATCGGCCGCGCGGCCGGTGGCGGGAAAAGCCAGCACGCCCGCGGCAATCGCCGCGGCCGTTCGCAAGCACCGGTGTCTGTGATCTCTCAACGCCAAAACGCACGCCCCCAAACGCGAATGAATCCCATCCGCCGCGATATCCCTGCCGATTCGCGGCGCCCCTGTCATCAGGACTTAAAGTGCCTGCGCACCGCCGAGATGATCTCGGCTCGACGCGGGTTCTTCCCAGCCCCTCAGCTTGACCGAGACCTTATTGCGATTAATTCGCAATAGCAACTGGTACGCATTGCCGCAGAGGATGGTTCGCACCGCTGTGTGACGGGGCTGCAACGATTCCGGCAGGTGCCACAAATGAATGACCCCGCCCGGGGGGACAGCCGGGCGGGGTCGGGGGCACGACACGGGGTGGATGAGGCGCCCGTGTCGGACGCAGGATCCACGAGAGATCGGCCTCAGGTACTCAAATCAGTAGCAGGTACGAACGCGGCCGACGTACTGGCCGAAGGCGTTGTACTGGGCGACCCAGCCGCAGCGGTGATAGCCGTAGTAATAGGGGTCGTTGCTGGCGGCGATCGCGGAGCCGACGACGGCGGCAGTGGCGATGCCGGCACCGACACCCCAGACCCAACCGGGCTGCTTGGCTTCGGCCGAGGAGGTGGTGGACACGATGCTGCCGGTGACGGCGAGGGCAGCGAGAGCGACGGCGGCAATCTTGGTCTTGATCGACATGTGAAACTCCATCCGAGGTTGAGGCGGTCCGTTGTGGCCCGCGTGCCCAGTTTGACGGAGGCTCCTCGCGTCCGGTTCGAATGCGGCAAATCCGCTGCTGGATCTGTGAACTTTCTCGAATGATTTCAACAGGATATGGGCTAGCCGAGAGGCCCCTTGGCGAGCCTGTTCACGTCGAAGTTATCGACCTCGCTCAGCAATTCGCAAAAGGCCCTCGCGCCCTGGTCGAGCAGCCGCTCGCCTTTCGCAGGCTCAGCCAATGTCGCGTTGCCGATTGCGCCGCTGGCGTTGAGATCCTGCGCCTGCCAGGCAAACGGCGCGGGCCGCTGCGTCGACAGCCAGCGATATTGCTTCGCCATCGCGACGCTGCTCGCGGGAAAATCCGCGATCGCATCCTTCCGCACCTGATCGGGATAGCGCGCCAGCATGATCGAGGTCTCGATCGCGCCGCCGTGGATGCCGTGACGCACTTCATCGGCCGGGAACAATTGATCCGCGCCCGACAGCCGTGACCACGATGTCGTAACCACGAACAGCTTGTGATGCGCGCGGAGATCCTGCGCGACCAGCATCATCGCCGCGCTGTTGCCGCCATGGCTGGTGATGATGACGAGCTTCTTCACGCCGCGCCGCGCGATGTCCTCGCCGATCCCGGTCCATCGCTTCAGCGCCGCTTCGGTCGGCAGCGTCTGCGTGCCCGGATAGTCGATATGCTCGGTGGAGATCCCGACCGGTTCAACCGGCAGGAACGTCGCTGGAACGCTTCCCGGCAACAGCTCGCGCACGCGCGCCAGATAGGCGTCAGCGATCAGCACGTCCGTCGTGAGCGGCAGATGGGGGCCATGCTGTTCGGTCGCCGCCAGCGGCAGCACCGCGATCCAGCGTGCCGTCTCCGCGGCGGGCGCATCGGCCCAGCGGATTGCGGTCCAGTCGCGGGACGGCGTCATCAAGGTTTCTTTGCCCGAATTTGTCACGTAATTTGCGCTATCAGGGGATGCGGACCCGGCTGGTTCGCGTCCCCTGATGTCATGCGGTTCTATCGCGTTGCGTTCATATGAGCCAGATGCGATTGGGTTTTAAGCGATCGACGGAGTGCCATTATGCCCCCCATTCACATGCGGCGAACGCTCATTGCGGGCCTCTTGGCCGCTTTCGCCTGCAGCATCCCGGCGCGCGCGGAGACGCTGGACAAGGTCACCTTCGGCACCAATTGGGTCGCCGAGGCCGAGCACGGCGGCTTCTTCCAGGCGGTGGCCGACGGCACCTACAAGAAATACGGGCTCGACGTCACCATCGTTCCCGGCGGCCCCAACGAGAACAACCGGATGCTGCTGATCGCCGGCAAGATCGATTTCTTCATGGCCGCGAACACGCTGATGTCGTTCGATGCGGTCGCCAACAACGTTCCCGTCGTGACCATCGCCGCGATCTTCCAGAAGGATCCGCAGGTGATGCTGACGCAGCCGGATGCCAAGGTTGCCAAGCTCGAGGACCTCAAGCCGCTGACGCTGTTCGTCTCCAAGGAGGGCATGGGCAGCTATTTCCAGTGGCTGAAGTCCGAATACGGCTTCAGCGAGAAGAACGTCCGCCCCTATAATTTCAATCCGCAGCCCTTCATCGCCAATCCCAAGAGCGCCATGCAGGGCTATGTCACCTCCGAGCCGTTCGCGGTGGAAAAGGCGGCGGGCTTCAAGCCCAACGTGCTGCTGCTGGCCGACTATGGCTTCAACACCTATTCGACCCTGATCGAGACGCGCCGCGACATCGTCGAGAAGAAGCCCGATCTCGTCCAGCGCTTCGTCGATGCCTCCATGGTCGGCTGGTACAACTACATCTATCGCGACAATTCCGCCGGCAACGCCATGATCAAGAAGCTCAATCCGGAGATGACCGACGATCTGCTGGCCTATTCCGTCGCCAAGATGAAGGAGCACGGCATCGTCGATTCCGGCGACAGCTTGAAGAACGGCATCGGTGCGATGAGCGACGAGCGCTACTCCTCCTTCTTCAACAAGATGGTCAAGGCCGGCGTCGTGAAGGCGGATCTCGACTTCCGCAAGTCCTACACGCTGCGCTTCGTCAACAAGGGCGTCGGCGTCGAGCTGCGTCCGAACAAGCCGTAGCGCAAGGTCGATGTCTTCAGTCAAGACTTCGTCCGCCGTCGAGACCGGCCTGTCGCATCTCGCCGTCAGCCTGCGCGGCGTGACGAAGACCTATGACAACGGCATCACGGCGCTCGGCCCGTTCGACCTCACGGTCCGCAAGGGCGAGTTCATCTCGCTGCTGGGCCCGTCCGGTTGCGGCAAGTCGACGGTGCTGCGGCTGATCGCGGAGCTCAGCGCGCCGTCCTCCGGGATCGTGCGGGTGGCGCGCCACGAGGGCGAGGCGCAGCCGGGGCACGGCATCGGCTTCGTGTTTCAGGAGCCGACCCTGATGCCCTGGGCCAGCGTGCGCGAGAACGTGCGGCTGCCGCTGAGGCTTGGCGGTGTGCCGAAGTCCGAGGGACGCGCGCGTGCGGACGCTGCGCTGGCCAGCGTCGGGCTCGCCGATTTCGCAGATAGCTTTCCGCGCGAGCTCTCCGGCGGCATGAAGATGCGGGTGTCGCTGGCGCGCGCGCTCGTCACCGATCCCGACATCCTGCTGATGGACGAGCCGTTCGCCGCGCTCGACGAGATCACGCGCTTCCGCCTCAACAACGACCTGCTCGCGCTGTGGCGAGCCCTCGGCAAGACTGTCATCTTCGTCACCCATTCGGTGTTCGAATCCGTCTACCTGTCGCAGCGCGTGGTGGTGATGACGGCGCGGCCGGGCCGCATCCAGGCCGACATCCGCATCGAGACGGTCGAGCCGCGGGGCGAAGAGTTTCGCACGTCGACCGCTTACGGCGACTACTGCCGCAAGGTCTCGGGCGCGCTGGCGCCGTCCTATTCGGGGCAGTCGCTGCTATGAGCGCGCAAGCCCCCGTCACCGCGAAGCCGCAAGGCGCGCTGCGCCTGATGCTTCCCGTCATCGTGTTCGCCGCCGGCCTCATCGCCTGGGAACTGGTGGTCCGCGTCAAGGAGATCCCGCCTTACGTACTGCCGGCGCCCTCGATCATCGTCCTGACGCTGTTCAAGGACTGGGCCGTGCTCTCGCAATCGCTCGTCACCACGCTGTTGACCACACTCGAAGGCTTTATCGCGGCCAGCATCGGCGGCATCGCGCTGGCGCTGTTGTTCAACCAGTCGAAATGGGTGGAATATTCTCTCTTTCCCTACGCGATCGTCCTTCAGGTCACCCCGGTGATCGCAATTGCGCCGCTCCTGCTGATCTATTTGGAACAGCAGACCGCGGTCGTGGTCTGTGCCTTCATCGTCGCCTTTTTCCCGGTGCTGTCCAACACCACGCTCGGGCTCAATTCGGTCGATCGCAACCTCACCGGCCTGTTCCAGCTCTATGGCGCATCAAAGCCGCAAACCTTGCGGTTTCTCAAGCTGCCCGCCGCACTGCCCTACATTCTCGGCGGCCTGCGCATCGCCGGCGGCCTGTCGCTGATCGGCGCGGTCGTGGCCGAGATCGCTGCGGGAACGGCGGGCGCCGGCTCCGGGCTCGCCTACAGGATCGCGGAATCAGGCTATCGATTGAACATACCCCGCATGTTCGCAGCGCTGCTTTTGTTGTCGCTCGCCGGGATTGTCATCTATGGGGTGCTGGCGCTAGTTTCGCACCTCGTTTTACGGCGCTGGCACGAAAGCGCGCTTGGAAAGGAAAACTGATGGCTGCCGGTTCGATTTCGTCCGAAAAGATCGACCTTCTGATCTATGGGCCGGTGCGGCCGATCCTCGAGAACGGGTTCTCCGATCATTTCGTCGTGCACAAGGCCGAGACGCGCGGCGACCTCGAGCGGCTGACGCCGGCGATCCGCGAGAAGATTCGCGGCGTCGCCGTGACCTATCACACGGTGCGCGCCGACAAGGACTCGCTGTCGCAACTGCCCAAGATCGAGATGGTGGCGAGCTTCGGCGTCGGCTACGACCATATCGACGCCAAATATGCCGCCGAGCACAACATCATCGTCACCAACACGCCCGACGTGCTGACCGAGGAGGTCGCCGACGTCGCGATGGGCCTGCTGATCTCCACGCTGCGCGAGTTCATCAAGGCCGACCGCTATGTGCGCTCCGGGCTCTGGCAGACCCAGAACTATCCGCTCAGCGTCGGCTCGCTGCGCGACCGCAAGGTCGGCATCGTCGGCATGGGCCGGATCGGCCAGGCCATCGCGCGCCGGCTCGATGCCTCGCTGGTGCCCGTGGTCTATCACTCGCGCAATCCGTCCAAGGACGTCTCCTACAAGCACTATCCTGACCTGATCGAGATGGCGAAGGCGGTGGACACGCTGATGGTGATCGTGCCCGGCGGTGCCTCGACCAACAAGATGATCAATGCCGAGGTCTTCAAGGCCCTCGGCCCGCGCGGCGTCTTGATCAACGTGGCGCGCGGCTCGGTGGTCGACGAGCCGGCGCTGGTGCAGGCGCTGAAATCCGGCACGATCCTCGCCGCCGGCCTCGACGTGTTCGCGGCCGAGCCGACGGTGCCGGACGAGCTCAAGACCATGCAGAACGTCGTGCTGCTGCCGCATATCGGCTCGGCCTCGGTGGTGACGCGCAACGCGATGGACCAGCTCGTGGTCGACAACCTCAAATCATGGTTCTCAGGCAAGGCGCCGTTGACGCCGGTTGCCGAAACGCCGTTTAGGGGGCGCTGATGAGAAGCCTTCAGGTCGTTGCATTCGCCGTCGCGGCCTCGTTGGCCGCGATCGGCGCTACGCATGCGCAGGATGCGACGAGCCTGAAGAAGTCGATGCCCGGCCAGTGGGAGCTCTCGACCACCGAACGCAGCAAGACCTGCGTCGTCACGATGAAGGCCGACGCCGCAGGCCAGGCTTTCAAGCTGGAGCTGGAGCCGGCCTGCAAGACGGCGCTGCCCTTCACCAAGGATATCGTCGCCTGGAGCGTCAGGGGCCTCGATATCGTTCGTCTGCAGGACGCGACCGGTGAAGCCGTGATCGACTTCACCGAGGTCGAGGCCGGCATCTTCGAAGGCCTGCGCCAGGGTGAGGGCGTCTACATCCTGCAGGATCTCGCCGCCGCCCGCTCGATGGCGAAGTCGATGGACCAGATGATCGGCGACTGGTCGATGGTCCGCGGCAACGGCCAGCCGGTGTGCGCGCTGACGCTGACCAACACCGAGGCGAGCCCCGACAATTTCCAGGTCTTCCTCAAGCCGAAATGCGACGCGACCATCGCGCAGTTCAACCCGACGCAATGGCGGCTCGAACGCGGCCAGATCGTCCTGATGTCGAAGTCAGGCGCGGCCTGGCAGTTCGAGGCCGACGACAACGCGCAGTGGCGGCGCGTCCCCGACACCGCCGATGCCCTGATCATGCTGCGTCAATAGGCATCCGCGCAGTCACCGCGGCCGAACGGCGACGCTCCCAGGCGGAACCCGCCGACAGGGCATTCCGTTGACGGATGAGGTGATTCTGGAGGTCCGGCATGGCCAAGCGCATCCTCGCGATCGGCATCGAGCCCGGCAATGCCGATTACAGCGCGTTCCCGCAGCTCACGCCCGAACATGTGCGCAGCTACATCGAAGCCCAGCTGCTGCGTCTGCGCGGTCTCGGCTTCGAGGTCACGAGCTGCCTGATCGATCTCGATGCGACGGCCGAGGCCGCCGTCACCGCGGCCTTCCACGACGAGCACTTCGACTGCATCGTGATCGGCGCCGGCCTGCGCGAGCCGAAGGAGCGCCTGCTGCTGTTCGAGAAGGTGCTCAACCTCGTCCACCGCCTGGCGCCGGATGCAGCGATCTGCTTCAACACCACGCCCGCCGACACCGCCGAAGCGGTGCAGCGCTGGGTGGAGCCGTAACCGCGCTCGATCGGCGGCTGGACGCCGTCACGTATTTTCTCTGGCATGCATGAATTGTTGCATGATAATGTTGCCACAATCCAACGTAGAGCATGAATTTCGTTTGAGTCCTTCGATGTTCAGAGCGGTCGTCATTATCGTCCTCGCCTTTGCCCTGTCCGGCTGCGATGCCTTTGGCGCGTTAAGAGACGGAATGCAGTACGCACGGGCCGTGGAGGGCGATCTCGAGCAGTCGACCGGTGTAAGACCCCAGGTCGGTTTCAACTGGCGCAATGGCCGTCTCGCATCGGTCACGGTCGTGTTTCCCGGCCTTTATCAAACGAAGCCTTTGGGCGATCTTGCCGGCCTCGTGCGCGAGACGGTGACCCGGGACTTCAAGCAGTCGCCGGATGCGATCGTGCTTTCCTTTGCTCTGCCGAAGAGTCCCTCGGTCTGAGGGCGATGCAAGCGTGCTGTCGCGACGTACCCGCCCTTTGGCGCAACAGGCCCGAAGAGGGCGTACGCGGATCCGGTCTCGCCTGTGCCGGTGGCTGACCGCTGCGGTCGTCGCCGGCTCGTTCCTCGCCGCCGGCTCTGCGTCGGCGCAGCAGATTCCGGCCGACGAGCCTGCGTTCACCGCCTTCGTGGCGGCGCGGATACAGGCCGCGGTTCGCAACGCGCCAGTCGCGATCAAGGGCCCTCTGACGCTCTCGATCGGCTCCTTGCAAGCCAACCTCGATCGCATCTACGCCTTCTGCAAGGCGAACACGAGCGGCTGCGCCAAGGAGATCGAGACCTATGTCGGCGGGGTCGTCGCAATGACCGGCAATGTCAAGGACCTGCCGACCAAAGCGGCTCTCCGAATGGTGGTGCGCTCGACCGATTATATGCGGCAAGCGCTTCGCGAGCTCGAGTCTGCCGGTACCATCCCAACGCGGCCACTCGCGGAGGGGCTGGTGATCGTTCCGGTGCTCGACTCGCCGCGTACGGTGAAAATCTTTAATGATAAGCACCGTGCTGCACTCGGCTTGACGACGGACCAAGTCTTCGACATCGCCACCGCCAATGTGCGCAACAGCTTGAAGCCGCTGATGTCTGTTGCAAAGCCGGCCGTACCGGGACAGTTCCGCACATTGAAGGGAGATTATTACGCGACCAGCCGGCTTGCGCTGATCGACGGCTGGGCGCCGCTCGCGCAAGCCCAGGGTGGCGTTCTGATCGTGGCGGCTCCGACGCCCGATCTCGTGCTCTATTCGGGCGAGGACAGCAGCGCCGCGCTCGACGCACTGCGCACGCTCGCCCGGAACATCGCGGCCCGTGCGCCGAAACCGCTTTCGGGCGCGCTACTCCGCTGGACTCCGAAGGGATGGGAATCCGTTCGGTGACTGCCGGTCATCACGCTCTAGCCGCATCCCGCGCAGGCTGGCGTGTCCCGCCTCGCCCGACCCTGATTTGACGATCCTTCGCTATCTTGAGCGCGCCAGCGCGATTTTCTCCTTCAATCCCGCCGCACCCATAGCGCCGGGAATGATGGCGTCGCCGATGACATAGCTCGGCGTACCACTGATGCCGAGGGCCTTGGCCAATGTGCGGCCTTCCTCCAGGGTCTGGCGCACCTCGTCGCTGGAGAGATCCTGCTCCAGCCGTGCCATGTCGAGCCCGACGTCGCGGGCGGCGGCGAGCGCGGTCGCCTTGTCCACCCGACCATTGCTGCCGAGCAGGCGACGATGGAACGCGAGGTATTTCTCCCCCGTCGGATCCTGGATGCGCACGGCGATGGACACGCCTGCCGCTTCAACGGAGGCGGGGCCGAGGACCGGAAATTCCTTGAGCACGACGCGCAAATTGCCGTCCCCCTGCAGCAGGCTCAGCATGTCGGCCAAGGCGCGTCGGCAGTACCCGCAATTGTAATCGAAGTACTCCACCAGAGTGACATTGCCGCGGGGATTGCCGAGCACAACCTGATGCGCCGAATCAAACAGGGCCTGCGCGTTGCTCCGGATGGCCGCTTTCTGCTCCGCACTGTCGGGCGCGATTCGCGCCGGCTTCGCCGCCGCCTGCTTCTTGATCAGTTCGCCCAGCGCATCCCGCAGGATCTCGGGATTTTTCAGCAGATAGTCCTTGACGATCGCCTGCACGTCTTCCGGATGTGAGGCAAGATACTCCCTGACGACGGGCTCGATTTCCGAGCGCTGCGTTTCGGCCGTTGCGGATCCGACAAACGATATTGCGCTGATTGCAAGGAATGCAGGAAGCAGGTGCCTCAACGGCGTCATGTCAGGTCTCCAGGGCAAACTCGAATCTCGGATTTCTCGGTCACTGCGCCGGTCGCCTGGGTGGAACGACTTTCGGAAGCTGCTTCGGCATTGTGCGGTCGATGGGCGGTCTTGCCAAAGCTGGCGGTGGGGCAACCCTTTGCAAGCCGGGCCGGCGAATGCAGGCCCTCCCGGTGGCGTTTGGCGCCATGCCGGGCGGACATTGGAGCACGGGCCTGACAGCTTGTCCCGCGGGGGGCAGTACGACAACCGGTGCTGCGGGCCGACCAAGAGGCACGCAAGCATCGCGATCCGCGTTGGCAATTCGGCCCGTTGGGCAGCGCAAGCAGGCAGCCGGAGTCTTGGGGTTGTTGATGTAGTTCGGCCCGAGCGTCGAGCAGTCCTTGGGGGCCGTAACCAACGGAGCGCCGGACAGCGAAGCCGAGACGCACTTGTCGCCGTCGAGATGTTGCCCCGTCGGACACAGGCATGCGTTCTTCGCCGCATCGATGTTCGCGCCCACAGCACACACACAGGTGGAGGTCGCCGCATCGAAATGCGCTCCGGCTGGGCAGGCGCAGGCGAACAACGACCCGCCGAACTGCGGCAAGTTGATCTTGGTAGCGCCTTTTGCGCACACGCAGGCGCCTCCCTGCAGCACCTGGTTGTCGCCGCAGCCGCAATGACCCGCTACGACCTGTGCGCTGGTCTGGCCCGTTGCCGGATTGGTTACGATCGATTTTTCGGCGGGAATGTAAATTTGCGTTGGCGGGCAGCTCTTGCACGCGTGCGGATCGTTCGGGTCCGGATAGGAGCCGGGGCCGCAGCTGAGGGCCAGGCACTTCGTCGCGCCTGCCTTTGCAGAGGTGCCGTCTGCACATGGCAGACAGATGCCTTTGCTGCTGCCGGCAGCCTCATAGCTCGCATAGGTGTTGTCCGGGCAGGTCTGACACTGATACGCGCCTGGGTCGGCCGCCTGGTCCTTGCCGAGCATCAGACCTCCCATGATTTGACCGGGCGCGCAGGCTGCAACGCAGGATTTGTGGTCAGTGGAGACCTTCTGGCCATATGCGCAGGCTTCGCAATGTCCGTAGGTTCCTAGGTCGTGGACCGTCTTCTGCCCCGGCGGACAGAGCACGCATTTCTTCGTTGCCATGTCCATGATTTCGTTGGGATTGTCGCACAGGCTGACGCAACTGAGACGATCGGCGCCCAGCCTCGTGCCAAGCGGGCAGGGCTCGCACCTTCCTTCGTGAAAAACGCCTCCCACGACGGTGAACGGTACATATTTCTGCGTGTTGGAACACGGCGTGCAGCCGCCGCCATAATCCGATTGCGATCCAAACGGACACTGACAGAAGCCGCCGGTGTAGACGAACGGGGCGTTGCAGGAGAAATTGCAGGACTGGAGTATTTTGAACTTCGAGGTGGTCTGGCCGATGTAAAGCCAGAACGCATTCTCGGAATAGCCGGACTTGCAGGCGCACTCGCCGTTGTTGCCAGTAACGGCATTGGCAATGCTTTCGCACGGAACGCAATTGCCGCTGCGATCGGATTGCTGCCCCGAGGGACAGACATGGTAGTTTGCCTCGACGTAATCATCTTCGTCACAGCCGAAATCCAGGTGCTTGCAGGCCCAGCTCTCAGCCGCATCGAGTGCTTGTGCAAGGGGATGCCCCGGCGCGCAGTCGTAAGTGATGGTAAAGCCGGCGATGACGATCGGGGCGCAACCGATCGCGCTCGCCGCCTTGTCGACGCACACGCCGAAGCTGGACTCGTTGTCGATATGGAGATCCTTGGTTTCGCAGGCGCATTTCACGAAGGCCAGGGCATCGGAAATATAGCTGGTATATTGAGATAGATCGACCATGTCCTGCTGCGAAAGAAACGGCGTCAGCTTGGCCATGAGGTCTTCGACCTTGGCCGGCGCATCCACGCAGATCGGACTGACGTCGACCCCCTGCTTGGCGTCGAAGGTGAGCGCTGCGGCAAGGACGGCTACGGCATAGCATTCGTATGTGTTCTCGCAGACCGGCTCGCAATCCGCCGTCGTCGTCACCGCCTGCTTGAAGGCGTCGACCATGTCCTCGAGGTTGCACCCTGCCTGCGCTGGAGCGGTCGGCAGCAGCGCCGGCATCAGCGCGAGCAGGATGGCCAGGATCCACGACCGGATCCGGGATCGCCGGCCTATCGCGGCCAGCAGGCAAAAGCCGTAAGTCCGGGACGTGCGAGTTTCGGTGCTCACCGCGGGCACTCGCCTTTGTAATGACCTTCCGTTGTCGAGACGACCGTCAAGGTCTTGTTCCCGAGGGTGATGCTGGTCTTGGTGACGGCCACGTAATGACGGGGGCTGTCGACGCGGGCGCTAAACTCTTTGGTCAGGCTCGGGCTGCCCGTGCATTGCAACCGCCACGTCAGCACGTCTTTGCCGCTCTTCGCCTCGGTCAGCTTGCAGGCGTCCCTCCCCGAAGAGGCGCCCAGGGTCGCGCTGAGACCGGAATTGACGTCAAGATCGGTCATGGAACGCGTCGCGTTGGCTCTTTCCGCGGTGACGCACCTGACGCGCACCGGACGCGTCGAGCCGACGCCATCGCGATTGATCCTGCTTGTAAGCTCCCAAAATCCCGGCTGCATCTCTACGGCCGTCGCCGGCAAGATGCACAATGCTTCAATCAATGCACTCGTGGCGGTGAGCAAGAAGCCCCTGCACATGATACCGTCCCCCACTTGCTACGTATCGATCGACAGGTTCGCGAACAGCAGTCGTGCGTCTTGTTAGTGCATCTGGCGCTACCGACCTTGCGGGGGATCAAAAGCCGGCGCGGTGTTGCGCTGCAGTGGCGCTCTTCCGCCGGCGAGACATCAGGCACGTGCGACCGGCGAACTTGCCAACGTCATCGGCTGTCCGACGTGCGGAAGAACAGGACACATCTTCCGCTGTGGCCTTGGCGAGCTACGGTTCGGTCAAATCAACCGCATCCCGCGCAGGCTCGCATGTCCGCCTTTGCCCACGATAATGTGGTCGTGCACCGCAATCCCGAGCGGTTTTGCGATGTCGATGATGGCCTTCGTCATCTGGATGTCGGCCTGCGAGGGCGAGGGATCGCCGGAGGGGTGGTTGTGCACCAGGATCAACGCGGTCGCCGATAATTCCAGCGCGCGCTTGATCACCTCGCGCGGATAGACCGGGGTGTGGTCGACCGTGCCGGTCTGCTGCACCTCGTCGGCGATGAGCTGGTTGCGCTTGTCCAGGAAGAGCAGGCGAAATTGCTCCTTGTCGGCGAACGCCATGCTGGAGCGGCAATAGTCGATCACCTCGTTCCAGGACGACAGCGCGTTGCGGCTGTTGACCTCGCCCCTGGTCACGCGGCTCGCGGCGGCCGCGATCAGCTTGAGCTGGTTGATCGCGGCTTCGCCGATGCCGTCGACCTCGCGCAGCCGCGCCACCGGCGCATGCACCACCTCGGCGAACGAGCCGAAAATCTTGATCAGCGTCTTCGCCAGCGGCTTGGTGTCGCGCCGCGGCAGTGCCGGAAACAGCGCCATCTCCAGCAGCTCGTAGTCGCTCAGCGCATCCGCTCCGGCATTGTAGAAGCGCTCGCGCAATCGCTCGCGATGGCCGTGATAGTGCGGCGCGTCCTCGGGCTTGCTCTTGTCGGGGTCTTGCTTGGTGGGCATCGGTCGCCAGCATCGCCGGGGACCTGCGTATTTGCAACCGTCAATTGAGATAACGCGCCCGGTCAGTGCCTCGCAGGCAAACCCTAAGAGCTCACCCGATCTGCTTCTCGCCGTGCCGCGCCGACAGCGTGAAGATCTCGACACCCGTGGCGGTGACGCCGACGGAGTGCTCGAACTGTGCCGAGAGCGAGCGGTCGCGGGTGACGGCGGTCCAGCCGTCGGAGAGGATCTTCACGTGCGGCTTGCCGAGATTGATCATCGGCTCGATGGTGAAGAACATGCCGGGCTTGAGCTGCACGCCTTCGCCGGGGCGGCCGATATGGATGATGTTCGGCTCGTCGTGGAACATGCGGCCCAACCCATGGCCGCAGAAATCGCGTACCACGCTCATGCCCTGCGGCTCGACGAAGCTCTGGATCGCATGACCGATGTCGCCGGTGGTGGCACCGGGCTTCACCGCGGCGATGCCGCGCATCATCGCTTCATACGTCACCTCGATCAGCCGCTCGGCCTTGCGGGCGATCGGGCCGATCGCATACATCCGGCTGGAATCGCCGTACCAGCCGTCGACGATGAAGGTGACGTCGATATTGACGATGTCGCCTTCCTTCAGCGGACGGTCGCCGGGCATGCCGTGGCAGACCACGTGGTTGAGCGAGGTGCAGGTCGAATAGCGATAGCCGCGATACATCAGCGTCGCCGGGTAGGCGCCATGGCTGAAGGCGAAGTCGCGGACGAACTGGTCGATGCGCTCGGTCGGCACGCCCGGTCCGACGATGTCGGTGAGCTCGTCCAGGCACTTCGCCACCAGCGCGCCCGCCTTGCGCATGCCGGCGAAGGCGGCCGGCCCATGCAGCTTGATCTGTCCGGTCTTGCGCAGCGAGGTATCGGTGGCTTCGACGTAGCTCATGCTTGTGCAGTCTTTTCGGGGCTGATCGCGATTGTCGGCGGAAAGGCTTGATTTCAGGCCCTAATTTAATGATTGCCGGCATTCATGCAAGCCGAGCCTTCCGTCCCTCGTGTCCGAAAGCGGCCTAATTCGGGACTTCTACGGTGGTTTCCACCGGCAGTGCGCCGCCGCGGATGCGGATTTCGCGGACGGGGTAGGGAACCCGGATGCCCTCCCGCTTGAAGGCGTCCCACAGCGCCAGCATCACGTCGCTCTTGACCTTGTCCATGCCATCGGGGTCGGCGATCCAGAAGGTCAGCGAGAACTTCATGCCGGCTTCGGCGAACTCGGTCAGGATGCAGGTCGGCGGCTTGCCCTTCTGCGCGCGCGGATGGGCTTCCGCGGTCTCGGCCGCGAGCTTGCAGACCAGTTTCGGGTCGGCGTCGTAATTGGTGCCGAAGGCGATCTTCACCAGCGTGTTCTTGTCGGTATAGGTCCAGTTGACGACCTTCTGCGTCACCAGATCCTCGTTTGGCACCAGGAACTCGCGGCCGTCGCCGGCGGCGACGGAAATATAGCGCGTCTTCATCGCGCTGATGCGGCCGGTATTGTCGCCGATGGTGACGAGGTCGCCGGGCTTCACCGACTTGTCGGCGAGCAGGATGATGCCCGAGATGAAATTGGCGACGATCTTCTGCAGGCCGATACCGATGCCGACGCCGACCGCGCCGGAGAACACCGCGAGCGCCGACAGGTCGATGCCGACCGCGCCGAGCGCGATCACGATGGCGACGGCGAGAAGCCCGATGCGGATGATCTTGACCAGCAGCACCTGCACCGACGGCGTCAGGTCGCTGGTCGCGTTGATCCGGCTCTCGGCGAAATTGCTGGCGATGTTGGTCGCCCAGAGCGCGATGAGGAGGAGCGCACCGGCCTTGAGCGCCAGCAGCGGGGTCAGGCGGAGGCCGCCGAGCACGATCGCGTAGGCATCGAGCAGGTCGACGGTCGCGTCGAGCTGGCCGAGAATGGACAGCGCGGCGACGAACCACGCCGTGATCGACACCAGCTTGACGATGAAGGCATTACGCAGCACCGAGGTCACGAGCCGGATCGCGAGCCAGGCCAGCCCGAGCTTGGCGGCGACCATCAGCAGGTAGGAGCGGCTCGGCCAGGTCGCGTGGTACATCACCACGCGCGAGAGGATCACGGACAGCGTGAACACCGCCGTCGAGGCGCTGGAGACCATCACCCGGGCGAAGTGCCGGAGCGGCAGCGGCCAGCGCATCGCCAGGGAGGTCATGTCGACCCGGTTGCGGACGGCGGCCTCCGCCGCATAGGCGATGCCGGCCGCGGCCAGAATGAGGCCGAATTGCAGATAGAACCAGGGCGAGGAGATTTCCGCCCCGACGCTGCGCGCGGTGGTCTGCACGAACTCCATGAAGTCCTTGAGGTCCATGTCCATCGGTCTCGTCGGCAAGCGGGGAGGAATTGATTCGAGGGAGCCGCAGAATCCCACAAGGGACGCGGCCGGGCCATCGATACACCGCTAAGTGATGGAGGTTAAGGCCGTATAATACGGGCAGATTGCCGCGAGAGGCGAAAATGGGTTGGCGCGCGAGTCTGCCGACGATAAGGATGCCTTTCCCGCTGCTTTGACCCGGAAGGTGGATGGCCTCTCTCGACTCCGTCAGCCTCGCCATATTGCTCGGCGCCGTCCTCGTCATGGCCGGCATCCTGTCGAGCCTGCTTGCGCTCCGCTTCGGTGCGCCCCTGCTGCTCGTCTTCCTTGCGGTCGGCATGCTCGCCGGCGATTCCGGTCCCGGCCAGCTCCAGTTCGACGACGTCCGCACCACCTATCTGGTCGGCTCGGTGGCGCTGGCCCTGATCCTGTTCGATGGCGGCCTCAGGACACGCTTTGCCAGCATCCGCACCGTGCTTGCGCCGTCCGTGGTGCTGGCGACCGCCGGCGTGCTCTTGACCGCGCTGATCACGGCGCCGTTCGCCAAATATGCGCTCGACCTCAATTGGACGGAATCGCTGCTGGTTGGCGCAGTGGTGGCCTCGACCGATGCGGCCGCCGTATTCCTCTTGGTGCACACCCAGGGCCTGCGCCTGCGCCCGCGCGTCGGCGCGACGCTGGAGGCGGAATCCGGCACCAACGACCCCTTCGCGATCTTCCTCACCTTGATGCTGGTCGAGTACATCTCGATCGGCTCGAGTTCGCCCGGCCACGTGCTGATGGAGTTCGTGCAGGAATCGGTGCTGGGCGCCATCGTCGGCGTCATCGGCGGACGTCTCGTCGTCATGGCGCTCAACAAGGTGGCGCTGCCGCAGGGCCTGCACGCGCCGTTCGTGACCACGGCCGCGCTGGTGATTTTCGGCGGCTCGCAGATGATGCACGCCTCCGGCTTCCTCGCGGTCTATCTCGCCGGCATCATCATCGGCAACCGGCCGACGCGCGCGCATAACCAGGTGGTGGCCTTCCTCGATGCCGCGACCTGGCTGGCGCAGATCGTGATGTTCGTGCTGCTCGGCCTCCTGGTCTCGCCGAGCCGGCTCGGCACCAGCGTGCTGCCGGCCGTTGGCGTTGCCTTCGTGCTGATGCTGGTGGCACGGCCGATCGCCGTCTTCGTGTGCCTGGCGCCGTTCCGCTTCAACTGGCGTGAGAAGATCTTCATCGCCTGGACCGGCCTGCGCGGCGCGGTCGCGATCTTCCTGGCGTCGATCCCGATGCTGGTCGGCCTGTCCAAGGCCTATCTCTATTTCGATGTCGCCTTCGTCGTCGTCATCATCTCCCTGCTGCTGCAGGGCTGGACCCTGGCGCCGGCCGCGCGAAAACTGCACGTAGCGCTGCCGCGCGCCGAGCGCGGCCCGCGGCGTGTCGAGCTGGATCTGCCCGGCCAGCTCGAGCAGCAGCTGGTCGGTTATCCGGTGCGGCCCAAGAGCCTTTATTTTCGCCGCGGGCTGATCCCGTCCTGGTCCAAGCCGACGCTGGTGATCCGCAACGAGAACATCCTGACGCCGCTGGAGGCCGATCCGATCGCGCCCGGCGACTACATCTATCTGCTGGCGCCGCCGGAAAAGGCCGAATCGCTCGACCGCTTCTTCGTCGACATGCAGCCGAGCTCGGCGCCGGATCCGCATCTGCTCGGCGATTTCATGGTCTCCGGCGAGCACACGCTCGCCGAGCTCGCCGAGATCTACGGCGTCAAGGTCGGCGAGGACGAGAGCAAGCTGACGCTCGCCGATTATTTCGACGTCCATCTCGACCGCGCGCCGAAGGAGGGCGCCGAGCTCGCCCTCGACGAGATCGTGCTGGTCGCGCGCAGCATCTCCGGCGGACGCGTCAACGTCGTCGGCCTGCGCCTGCCGGAAGACGACGAGACGCCGCCGCCGCTGACCCGCGCCCAGGCGCTGCGCAAGAAGTTTTCGGATGTGTGGGCCTCGGTGGCGGGGGTTTAGTGCTTCCTCGTCATTGCGAGGAGCTCTTGCGACGAAGCTATCCAGATTGCCACTGCGGAGGCAGTCTGGATTGCTTCGCTACGCTCGCAATGACGGCGGAGAGAGCTGTGCGGGTCCCTCACGCCAGCACCTTCACCCCACCAAAACTCGTCACGCGGCCCTGCTTCAGCATCACGATCTGCGTGGCGAGCTGGCGCAGCTCGGCGGCGTCGTGGCTGACATAGACCATGGGGACATTGGCTTCGTCGCGCAGCCGCACCAGATAGGGCAGGATCTCGAGCTTGCGGCCCTCGTCGAGCGCGCCGAGCGGCTCGTCGAGCAGCAACAGGCGCGGCCGTGACAGCAGCGCGCGTCCGAGCGCGACGCGCTGACGCTCGCCGCCAGAGAGCTTTCCGGGTCGGCGGTCGAGCAGGGCGCCGATATCGAGCAGATCGATGACGCGCTTGTGCTGCGCCGGATCGGGCGCAAGGCTGTTCATCCGCCGTCCATAGTCCAGGTTCTGCGCGACATTGAAATGCGGGAACAGCCGCGCGTCCTGGAACACATAGCCGATGCGGCGGCGATACGTCGGCACGTGAATGCCGGCCGCAATGTCGTCGACGGTCTCGCCGTCGATCACGATGGTGCCGCGGTCGGGCCGCAACAGGCCTGCGATCATGTTGACCAGCGACGTCTTGCCGGCGCCCGACGCGCCGAACAGGCCGATGACGCGACCCTCGCTGGCGAAGGACGCGGACAGCGAGAACTCGCCGAGCTGCTTTTCGATGTCGACCCGCAGCATGGTCAGTTCCCGTGCAGGCGCTGCGTGGCGCGGCGGGCAAACCATTCGGCGGCGATCAGCGCGCCCAGCGCCAGCACGATCGAGACGATCACGAGCCGGCCGGCCGCGGCATCGCCATCCGGCGTCTGGATCAGCGAGTAAATCGCCGACGAAATCGTCTGGGTCTCGCCGGGAATGTTGGAGACGAAGGTGATGGTCGCGCCGAACTCGCCGATCGCCTTGGCAAAGCCCAGCACCATGCCGGCGAGCACGCCGGGCAGCGCCAGCGGCAGCGTCACCGTGAAGAACACTTTCCACGGTGCCGCGCCAAGCGTCTCGGCGGCCTGCTCGAGCCGGCGGTCGATCGCCTCGATCGACAGCCGCATCGGCCGCACCAGGAGCGGAAACGCCATCACCCCGCAGGCGAGCGCCGCGCCGGTCCAGCGGAACGAGAACACGATGCCGAGATAATCGGCGAGAAATCCTCCGACGAGGCCGCGCCGGCCGAAGCTGAGGAGCAGCAGATAGCCGGTGACGACCGGCGGCAGCACCAGCGGCAGATGCACGACGGCATCCAGCACCGACTTGCCCCAGAAATCGCGCCGCGCCAGCAGCCAAGCCAGCGCGATGCCGAACGGCGTCGCCACCAGCGTTGCGATGATCGCGACCCTGAGCGAGAGCAGGATCGCCGTCCATTCGGCGGGAGAGATATCGAACATCAAGTCGTCAATATCAGATTGTCGGGCTGACCAGGAACTTGAAGCCGTATTTTTCAAAGATGGTCTTGGCGGCCGAGGAGCGCAGGAAGGCGAGATAGTCGCTGGTCCCGGCCTTGGCGGTCGTAGTCGCCGCAACCGGATAGATGATCGCGGGATGCGAGTCCGCCGGGAAGGTGCCGACGATCTTGACGGAGGGATCGACCTTGGCGTCGGTGGAATAGACGATGCCGAGCGTGGCCTCGCCGCGGGCGACCAGCGTCAGCGCGGCGCGCACGCTCTCGGCCATGGCGAATTTCGGCTCCGCTGCCTGCCAGGCGCCGAGCTTCTCCAGCGCCGCCTTGGCGTATTTGCCGACGGGGACCGATTTGACGTCACCGGTCGCGACCCTGCCGTCGCCGGCGAGCTTGGCGAGGTCAAAACCTTGCGCGATGGTGACGTTGTCGACCTTGGAATCCTTCGGCGCGATCAGCACGATGCTGTTGCCGAGCAGGTTGACCCTGGACGC
Source organism: Bradyrhizobium sp. 62B (assembly GCF_030272265.2). Lineage (NCBI taxonomy): Bacteria > Pseudomonadati > Pseudomonadota > Alphaproteobacteria > Hyphomicrobiales > Nitrobacteraceae > Bradyrhizobium > Bradyrhizobium sp. 62B. The sequence continues at coordinate 775,309 of NZ_CP092841.2, forward strand.
CTCGTCGATGGCCTTCTTGGAAATCGCGTAGTCCATCCAGTCGGTGTCGGCCGAGACGAACACGTCGGCCGGCGCGCCCTGCTCGATCTGCCTCGCCAGCACCGAGCTCGCGGCATAGCTGACCGAGAACCCGATACCGGTCTTGGCGGTGTAGGCCGCGTCGACCTCGTCGAGCGCGTTCTTCATCGAGGCGGCGGCGAACACGGTGATGGTCTTGTCCTCGGCGGCGGCCGGCGAAAGGCTTGCGCCCGCGAGGATCACGAAGGCGGCGAAAAGTCCTGAAATGCGTAACATGGGCAGCGCTCCCTGCGAATCCGCGCGCGCAGGATGCGCGCACAGGACTGGCGTTGGTGGGGTCGTTAGCGACGGGTGGAAGCGCTGCTCCACGGGACCCGGCGGCGGCTTACGGCCGGCTGGGATATCGCAATTGCGAAGATAGCAGGCTGACGCCGGAGGTCAAAGGGCGGCGTGCTGACCAAGGCTTACGGCTTCGCATCCACCGCATGCAGCACGGCCTTGCAGGCCGCCGGCATCTGCGCCAGCGTCATGGGCGGCTTCGGCTTAGGCGGCTCCGGCGGCGGCTTGGGGTGGAGCACCGCGTCGGAGAACCAATAGGCGAGATCGGCGGGCTTGCAGCCTTCGTCCTCGGACTGCGACGGCTGGCCCTCGCACTCGCCGGCACCCGCCGGGCAGCGCATGCGGATGTGAAAATGGTAGTCGTGGCCCCACCAGGGGCGGATCTTCGAGAGCCAGGCGCGGTCGCCCTTGGCCTCGCGGCACAGCGCCTTCTTGATCGCGGCGTTGACGAAGATGCGCTGCACCGCCGGCTCCCGCGCCGCATCGCGCAGCACCAGCACATGGCCGGGCGTGAACACGCGGGGGTCGATGTCGAGCCGGTCCTGGCGCACCATCATCACCGCCGACATGTCTTCGCGCTCCTCGCGCGAAAGGCGGCGGTCCGGCATCGGCGTCAGCCAGATGTCGGCATCGAGACCGATCTGGTGGCTGGCATGGCCCGACAGCGCCGGGCCGCCGCGCGGCTGGGCGATGTCTCCGACCAGGATGCCCGGCCATCCCGCGTCCTTGTGCGCCCTGGCCGCGAGCCGCTTGATCAGCGCGATCATGTCGGGGTGGCCATAGCTGCGATTGCGCGACAGCCGCATCACCTGCCAATGATCGCCGTTGACCGGCATCTGATCCGCGCCGCCGATGCAGCCCTTGGTGTAGGAGCCGATGACATGCGCCGGTCCCTTCGACGGCAGCAGTTTTCGCGCGAATAGTTCCTTCGCGGCGAGGTCCGGGTCGTTCGGGTTGGCGAGCGGCGGCAGCGGCTTCGGATTCACGCTGCCCTTGTCCTGGGCCAGCGCGTCGCCGGCGGACAGGAACGTCATGACAAGCAGGAGGAGGACAATGCAGCGGCGACTCATGCAGACGTCCTTATAGACCAATGCTGCATCAGGGTTAAGAACGAGGCCTGGGCCCGGCCACCGGCTCACCGCGGCTCGCCAAATCGTGTCTCGAACGGCGTTTCTTAAGGGGGCAATAACCGTATCCTGCATTGACCAAAATTCGTGCGCGGGGTGAGAAAAATCCGCGGGTCGCATGCAATCGCGCGAGATTTCGGAACGGATTCAAGCGTGCGCGTAATTTTGCGGCAAGTCGATCATCGATTGCGGCGCTGGACCCGGTCTGACGGCGCCCGTCGCCGCAACGGCGCCACGCAAACAGGCAGCAAGCTCCGCCGGGCGCGGACCGCGGCCGCCCAAGATTACTTTTCTTTCAGACACTTGCCTCAAGACTTGCGCCGCGGGGCGCGATTGGGACGAGTGAAGTTGGGTTTGAAGTCTCGAAAAGCAACAAAGCGAAACAGAGGCGTGCGTGTCCGGACCGGCCAATCGCCGCGCAAGCTGCGCTTCGCGCGCACGCAGCGGGCTCTCTCCGGACGCGACGAAGTCCTGCGCAGTCGCGCCGAGGCGGAAGCCGCGATCGCGGACGCGCGCAAATCCCATGAGCGCCTGCGCCAGGCCGTCGACATCCTGCCGCAGGGCATCGTGTTTCTCGATGCCGAAGGCCGCTACGTGCTCTGGAACAAGAAATACGCCGAGATCTACAGCAAGACCGCCGATCTGTTCGAAGAGGGCGCGCGCCTCGAAGACACGCTGCGCATCGGTGTTGCCCGCGGCGACTACCCGGAGGCGGCGGGCCACGAGGACGAGTGGATCGCGGAGCGTCTGCGACGGCTCTATCAGCCCGGCGCGCGCCACGAGCAGAAGCTGTCGGACGGCCGCGTCATCCTGATCGACGAGCGCCTGACCGATGACGGCGGCGTGGTTGGCCTCCGCGTCGACATCACCGAGTTGAAGCAGCGCGAGGCCTCGTTCCGCCTGCTGTTCGACGGCAATCCCGTTCCCATGATCGTCTGCGCGCTGGACGACGAGCGCATCCTCGGCGTCAACGATGCCGCGGTCGCACATTACGGTTACAGCCGCGCCGAGTTCGAGCGGCTGACAATCCGCGCCCTGCAGGCCTTCGACAGCGAGCCGCCCTGGATCGCCGACCGTTCGAGCGAGGAACAGGCCGGCCGCACCTGGAAGCACGTCAAGGCCGACGGCGCGCTGATCGACCTTGCGATCTATTTCCGCGAACTGACCTATGCAGAGCGGCCCGCGGTGCTGCTTGCGCTGATGGACATCACCGAACGCAAGCGCGCCGAAGCGCGGCTCGCCTTCATGGCCCAGCATGACGCCCTGACCGGCCTGCCCAACCGCACCCTGCTGCGGCAGCAGATGGACGAAATGCTGCTGCACACGCGGCGCAGCGCCGAGAAGGTCGCGCTCTTGATGCTGGGGCTCGACAATTTCAAGGCGGTCAACGACACGCTGGGGCACGCGGTCGGCGACAAGCTGCTGCGCGGCGTCGCCAAGCGGCTGCGCTCGACGCTGCGCGAGGAAGACGCGCTGGCGCGGCTCAACTCCGACGAATTCGCGATCCTGCAGAGCGGCTTGACGCGGCCCGAGGACGCGGTGGGCCTGGCAAAACGCCTGCTCGAGGCCATCGCCGATCCCTATCTGCTCGACGGTCATTCCGTGGTGATCGGTGCCTCGATCGGCATCGCCATGGCGCCGGGCGAGGGCGATGAGTCCGAGAAGCTGCTCAAGAGCGCCGACATGGCGTTGTCGCGCGCCAAGCAGGACGCGCGCGGCAGCTTCGCGTTCTTCGAGGCCGCGCTCGACGCCAAGGCGCAGAGCCGCCGCAAGATCGAGGTCGAGCTGCGCGATGCGATCCAGCACGACGTGCTGCGCCCGTATTACCAGCCGCTGATCGATCTCCAGAGCGGCCGCATTACCGGCTTCGAGGCGCTGGTGCGCTGGCCGCACGCCGAGCGCGGGATGGTCTCGCCGGCCGAGTTCATTCCGGTGGCCGAGGACACCGGCCTGATCAATCCGCTCGGTCGGCTGATGCTGCGCCGGGCCTGCCTCGATGCCGCGACCTGGCCGGACGACGTCCGCGTCGCCGTCAATTTGTCGCCGCTGCAGTTTCGCAGCGGCAATCTGCTCTCGATGGTGACGGAGGCGCTTAAAGCTTCCGGCCTGCCGCCGCGCCGGCTCGAGCTCGAGATCACCGAGACGCTGCTGCTGGAGAAGAGCGCGCAGGTGCTGGCGACGCTGCATGCCTTGCGCGCGCTGGGTGTGCGCATCTCGATGGACGATTTCGGCACCGGCTATTCCAGCCTCAGCTATTTGCGCAGCTTCCCCTTCGACAAGATCAAGATCGACCAGTCCTTCGTCCGCGATCTCGGCGCCAACCGCGAGGCGCAGGCGATCATTCGCTCCATCGTCAGCCTCGGGAAGGGCTTGGGGGTCACCATCACCGCCGAAGGCGTCGAGACCGAAGCCGAGCTGAGCTGCCTCAGGGCCGAAGGCTGCGACGAAGGCCAGGGCTTTCTGTTCAGCAAGGCCCGGCCCAATATCGAGATCGTCAACCTGCTCGCCGCCCAGCGCGGCATCGACGGCGGCGAGGCTGCGCTGGTGGCGTAGGCGCTGCCGCGGGGCAATCGAACCTGCCGCGCGCTGCCGGCGTCTCATGATTGGATCGATCGAACGGATGCGGCCCCATGATCTCTGATGCGCCTCCGCTGCCGCTGCCTAGCCCGCGCTATGCCCGCTTCTCGCGCCGGTTCAAGGCCGTCCTGCTGGACTGGATGGTGGCGACGGCCCTGCTGTTCGGCGCCCTGGCGGTTGCCAGCAATGTCGCGAGCGATGGACTCAGCCGCAGTCTCGGCGTCGCGGTCGTCGTCATCCTGCTGCTCTACGAGCCGGTGCTGGTCTGGCGCGCCGGCGGCACGCTCGGGCATATCTGGACCAATTTGCGCGTCGTCGACGACCACGGCGGCAATCTGAGCTTCGCCAAGGCGTTGGCGCGCTTTGCCGTCAAGAGCATTCTGGGCTGGTATTCGTTCGTGATCCTGGCTGCCACGCGCCGTAACCAGGCGGTGCACGATCTGTTGACGCATTCGACCGTCCAGATCCGCGATCCCGCCAAGGCGAAGCCCGGCCAGTTCATCACGGAGCGGCGCGAGGACGATCCAACCATGCCCTCGCGCCTGCGGCGTGCGCTCGTGACAATGGTGTATCTGGCGCTCGGTGTCTTCCTCTATCTCGGTGTGCTCGCGGTCCTGGTCCGCGCCGGCGTCCTGTCGCGCGCGTGCCTCTACCAGGACCTTTGCAACGGAAGCGACCACATCGTCGACTCCGCCGCCGCTGTGGCCCTCCTGCTGATGATTGCCCTGGTTATCGTCATGGGCTGGCGCGGCCGGCTGCTCGGCGCTCGCAAGGCGTAGGCGAATTCAGCCCTTGGCGCCGGAGCCCTCCGCCAGGATCGTCTTGCCCACGTCCTCATAATGGCTATCCCGCGCCTGGATCTGCTGCGCGATGGCGTGCATGTCGCGAAACCGTCGCTCGAACGGATGCTTTCGGAACACCGCGGTCGCGCCGGCCATGTGATAGGCGGCGTCGACCACGCGTCCCGATTGATGGATGGTCCAGGTCGCCGCCAAGCGGACCGCGCTGCGATGGGCCGCGCTGAATTCGCCCGTGACGCAGAGATCGTGCCACATCGCATGCGCGGTGGCGTACAGATAGGCGCGGGCCGCGCGCAAATCGCCTTCGGTGCGGCCGATCAGCCCCTGGACGGCCTGATTGTCGCGCAGGGCGCTGCCTGCCAGTGAGGGGTGCTTTGCGCGCGCCAGCGCGATGGCGGCATCCAGCGTGGCGCGTGCGACGCCGAGCGAGACCGCGGCAAAGCCGAGGCTGAAGGCAGAGCCGGTGCCGATTTTGTAGAGCGGGCCCGTCTCGCGCAGCGCCGAGGCCACGTCGCGAAACGCCGTGAAGCGCTCGGGGATGAAGAGGTCGGCCACCTCGTAGGAATCCGTGCCGGTGCCGGCAAGGCCGATCGCCTGCCACACGTCGTGCAACACCGCGCTCGCGGCGGGGAACAGGATGGTGCGCACCTCCGGCGAGCCATCGGCATTCTTCCGCGGGCTGCCGTCGGCCCCGAGGATGCGCACATGGGCCCCGAGCCAGCTCGCCTGCCGCGAGCCCGAGGCGAAATCCCACCGCGCCGTGACGCGATAGCCGCCCTCGACACTGCGCGCCTCATGCGCGATCGCACCCCAGGCCAGGATGCCGGGCGGTGTATTGAAGATCTCCTGCGCGGTGTCGGGGTCGAGCGACGCCGCGATCATCGCGCAGACGCTGCACTGGCCGAGACACCAGGCGGTCGAGGCGTCAGCCTTCGCGATCTCCTCCAGCATCTGCATGAAGATCTCGATCGGGGCCTCGGTGCCGCCGAGACTTTGCGGGAGGAGGGCGCGATAGAGCCCGTTCTCGATCAGCGCGGCGACGACCGCCGGCGTCAACCGCCGCGTCCGCTCGATCTCGTCCGCCTCGCGCGCGATCAGCGGCGCGATCGCGCGGGCCCGTTCGACGAGGTCGATGGTCGAGGCCTTTGTCATGTCTCTTCCCGTGCCCCTCTTGATTGCTGTTCGGTGGGCGGGCGGATGGTGACCCATTCGTCGGGTCCGATCAAGAATTCCGCGCCCGCGGCGAAAATCAGCCGCGTGCAGGATGCGAGCGCCATCGCGGCATCCGGCCTCACCGTCGCAAACACCTTCCGGTTGCATTATCATCCGTTCTGAACTTTACTGACGGTTTTCAGCACGGGGAGATTTTCATGGTCAGTTTGCGCGAGCCGGGACTGGGACCGATTGTCGGTCACACCACTGATACGACGGCCAGGATTTGGGTCCGCGCCTCGGATCCCGCGGATGACAGGGCGCAGCTCGACGAAAATCGCCGCACCATTGGCGTGATCGGGATCCTGGAAGACGGCAAGATCAATTTCGCTTGGTACTTCCGGCTCAACCGGGAATTTGACCGCACGGGGACCTTCGTCCTCGGCTCGGACGTCCAGCTCGGATACTATGACTCGATCGACCTCGACAGCGTGGAAGAAGTCGCAGTCGCGGTAAACCTGAACAAGAACGTGCCGGCAAAGCCGCTCACGCCGAATACGGCATACACCGTTCGGGTCGGCGTGCTTACGGTCGACGATCCCACGCCGAACACGTCCCGGACGTCGGATCTGAATCTCATCGCGATCCTGCCTGACATCAACATCATCAAGAACGATCTGTTGGGGCTCGATCCATCGAAATGCGAAGCGACGTTCCGCACCTTCCCGCCTGCGGGGCAGATCGCCGACACTCTCGCATTCCTGCTCGGATCGTGCCGCTATCCGGGGCTGCTTTGGAAGATCAAGGAGGCCGACCAGATCTTCGGGCCGATGTCCCAGCACTTCAAGGACAGTCCGATCGGCCCGGCGGCTTCCTTCACCATGATGTGCGGCGATCAGATCTACGCCGACATGCTCAATCGCTTCGTTCCGATCCTGCGGGCCGAGCGGTACGACGAATTTCAGGAGCGCTATACGACGGCCTATTCGGCGCAGAACCTGCGCAATCTGCTGCAGCGATCGAGCACCTACATGATCCTCGACGACCACGAGATCGAGGATAACTGGACCCAGGACCGGCTGAGGGGCGATCCCGGCAAGCACATGGTGTTCAACTACGCGGTCACCGCTTACATGAACTACCAATGGAGCCACAGTCCGCGCACCTGGGGCCGTCTGCTGTACTACACGTTCGATTGCGGCGGCTATCCGTTCTTCGTTCTCGACACCCGCACGCAGCGTTACAAGAACAACAACGACCGCGCGCGGGATAACGGACTGCGCGACAATTACATGCTTGGCTATCCCACCATCGACGAGCATCATCCCGGACAAATGCGCAGGCTGAAAGACTGGCTTTCGCAGATGCAGAAGGATCGCAACAACGTCCCGAAGTTCATCGTCTCATCCAGCGTGTTCGTTCCGAATGCGATGGACGAACGGATCGACGACCGGACGAAGAAAGGTCTCGATACCCTGCTGTTCGACGTCAACGGAAACAATCGCGACGACAGCGACAGCTGGCCGGCATTTCCGCAGACGCGTAAGGAACTGCTCGACCACATCGTCGACGAAGCCATCCAGAATGTCGTCTTCCTCTCCGGCGACATTCACTGCTCGAATGTCGCCGAAATCTCCTTCGAGCGGGATCAGGGTCAGAGGAAGAGAGTCCTGCCTCTCAGGGCATTCGCGGTCACGTCATCGGCGTTCTATTGGCCATTTCCGTTCGCCGATGGAGACCCGAATGGGTATGTGCACGATTCCCGATTGCCCGAGCAATGGGACGCCTTTCCGCTCAAGGACGGCAAGACGCGCATGCATTACAAGTCATGGGGCTTTACCCAGGACGACAATTTCGCGCGCCTCGAGATCGACAGGACGAAATCGCAGCTCAAGGTTCGCGTGTTCGATCGCAACGGCAAACCGGTCGTGAACACCGAGGTTGCGTCGGGCAAGAACGTTCCGCTGGAGACCGACTTGCAACTGGAGCCCTGGACTTAGCCACGGAAATCTCACCGTGCGACGGCCGCGCCGCGGCCGAGATCCATGGGCTCGCGTCGTTTGGTTGGAAAGCTCAGTGCCACCGCGACGGCGGCGAGGCCGATCGCGAAGGAGCCGGCGTGCAGCCAGGTGTATTGCTGGAAATTGTCGAACACGAGCCCGCCGGCCCACGGCCCGAGTGCCATGCCGAGGCTGGCGAAGGCCGACACCGCGCCGAACACGGTGCCCATGATGCGCGCGCCGAAGAACTCGCGGACCAGCACCGCATAGAGCGGCATCACGCCGCCATAGGCGAGGCCGAACACGACCGAGAGCGCGTAGAACTCGCCGAGCTGGGCGACCGCAAGATAGGTCGCGATGCACATCGCCTGCACGAACAGGCCGCCGACCAGCACGGGTTTTGCACCGATACGGTCGGCGAGCGCGCCGAGCAGCAGGCGGCCGCCGAGGCCCGAAACGCCGGCAACGCTGTAGACCGTCACCGCCGTGAGCGGGGCGATGCCGCACACCATGGCATAGGACACCATGTGGAAGATCGGGCCGGAATGCGCGGCGCAGCAGGCGAAATGCGCCGCCGCCAGCGCGACGAATTGCGGCGTGCGCAACGCCTGCGCCGCGGTCAGCTCGACATCAGGCGGAGCGTCTGCATTCGTGGCGCCTGCCGCCGCCGGCGCCGGGCGCACCAGGAAGCAGGCGGGTATCAGGAGCACCCAGGCAGCACAGCCGATCACCAGCATCGCGGTGCGCCAGTCATAGGCGGTGATTAGCCAGCTCGCGGTCGGCGCGATCGTCACCGGCGAGACGCCCATGCCGGCCGAGACCAGCGCCACCGCGAGGCTGCGGTTCTTTTCGATCCACGCGCTCGCCAGCGCCATCATCGGTGCGTAGAAACTGCCGGCGGCAATGCCGATCAGCACGCCGAAGCAAAGCTGGAATTGCCACAGGCTCGTCGCCTGGCTCGCGGTGACCAGGCCGAGGCCCAGCAAGAGGCTTCCCGCGAGCACCACGATGCGGGTGCCGAACCGGTCCGACAGCGCGCCCCAGAGGAACGCGGCAAATCCCATGCAGAGGAAATCCAGTGTCGCCGCCGCCGACACGCCGGCGCGCGACCAGCCCATCGCATCCGAGATCGGCTGCAGGAACACCGCCAGCGACAGCATCGTGCCGAACCCGACACAGGTCATCAGCGCTCCCGCTGCGACGACGACCCAGCCATAGTCGAAGCGTGATGGCTTGCTCATTGCGTTTCCTCGGCGCTCTTGGTTTTGTTGATGCTGCGCGCGGCGATGGTGGCCCATTGGGCGGTGAAGGGCAAGGCAGGCTGCGACCGCACGCTGACACCGTCTGCCCGTCATGATAGCATGACGCTCGTCACTGGCCCGCGTTCGCAAGCGCACACACAGGAACGTGTGAGGAGGCAAGTTCAATGACATGGGGAGCACTCTGCAGGCCGCGCGGTTGCCGCTGGCTTGTCTTGCCCATCATTTTTGCTGCCGCGGTCGCGGCACCTCCAGCATACGCACAGGACGGCAAAAGCTCCTCCGGCGATCCGGGGCCGGTCTTTTCCGAGACCGGCCCCGATGCCGAGCTCTACGGCGCGGCTCAGGGTTACCCGGTCGGCACGCGGGGAGGCGCCCCCCAGATCGACAAGCTGGTCGGGGTCTACAGCCATTTCGACGAGCTCTACCGCTCGCGCGCGATCGGTCGCGCGGCGGCGCCATGGCAATTCAAGCGCGCGCCGGAGCCGTCGATTGCCTACAGTTTCGGTAACGAGCGACTGAGCATCGCGGACTACCTCAAGCGCAACCCGGCGACGGGACTTCTGATCGCCAGGGACGACACCATCCTGTACGAGCACTATCAATATGCGCGGACCGACCGCGATCGCTTTGTCTCGCAATCCATGGCGAAGACGCTGGTGGCCATGCTGGTCGGCATCGCGGTCTCGGAGGGACGGATCAAGTCGATCGACGACCTCGTCTCGACCTACGTCCCCGGTCTTGCAGGGACGGAATATGGAAACACGTCCATCCGCGCCTTGCTGAACATGTCGTCGGGCGTCGAATTCTCGGAAGTCTACGATGGCAACGACGACATCGCCCGGCTTGGGCGGGCGCTGTTCGTCGATGAGCCGAAGGACCCCGCGGCAATCGTCGCGCAATTCAACACCCGAAGCGCGCCGCCGGGCACCAAATGGCACTATGCAAGCGTTGAAACCGAGATCCTCGGGATGGTCCTGCGCGCCGCCACGGGCACGCCGGTTGCCGACTATCTTCACGACCGGATCTGGGACCCCATCGGCGCAGAGGCCGATGCGTCTTGGGCGATCGACGGCAGCGGGCAGGAGATTGCCTTTTGCTGCTTCAACGCGACCTTGCGCGATTATGCGCGCCTGGCCCGGTTGCTCGCACATGACGGCGCCTGGGAAGGCCGCCAATTGATCCCCCGGCAATGGCTGCTCGATGCCACGACCGTCAGACCAGGCGATGGCCATCTCGGTCCGGGCGTGGCCACATCCTATTTCGGCTACGGCTATCAGGTGTGGCTCCTGCCGGGCGAGCCGCGCAGATTTGCGCTGCTCGGCATCCGCGGTCAGGTCATCTTGGTCGATCCAGCCTCCAAGCTCGTCATGGTGCACACCGCCGTTCGCCAGAAGCCGTCCGAGCCGGGCGCCCTCAGGGAGCCGCTCGCATTGTGGTTCGCCGTGCTTCAGCAGCTCGGACAATGAGGGCCTGACGTCGCCGTAAAATATTTGCGAGGACCATGTCGGCTCGGACGGGGGGCGATCGTCCTTGGGTCACAGATCCCGGAAACTGCCTCGGATGGCCCGGCACGCGGGATGTGATGTCGCACCTCGACCGCAAGACTTGAACTGGAGCAATGCCCATGAGGATCACCGTCGAAACCAGCGTCGCCGCCCCAATCGACCAGGTCTGGCAGGCCTATACGACGCCCGCCGACATCGTGAAGTGGAATGCGGCGTCCGACGACTGGCACACGACCAAGGCGACGGTCGATTTGCGCGAAGGCGGCGCCTTCTCGTCGCGGATGGAAGCCAAGGACGGCAGCATGGGTTTTGACTTCGCCGGCACCTACACCAAGATCATCGAGCACAAGCGGATCGAATACGCGTTCGGCGATCGCAAGGCCGAGGTGGAGTTCGTGCCCGGTCCGAACGGCGTTGTCGTCCGCGTCGCGTTCGATGGCGAAACCACGCACTCGGAGGAGCAGCAGCGCGGCGGCTGGCAGGCGATTCTCGACAATTTCGCACGGTACGTCGCGGCGAAGCGGAAGGCGTGATCAGTCAGGGATCGGACGTGATCGCTTGCATCACGCACCCCGCGATGCTCTCACGGTAGCCCTGTTTTGCCCGACGGAGCAAACCGGCTTCGCAAGCTCCAAAAAACCCAATGCCGCCAAGGGGCGGCTACTGTGCATGGGGTTGTTTTCGCGTTTTTTGTTTGGCCGGATACTGAGGTCGAGCCGGCGCGTCGCCAGCCCCCCGTCCTCAGCTATCCACCTTCAGCGCGGCAATGAAAGCTTCCTGCGGGATGTCGACCTTGCCGAACTGCCGCATCTTCTTCTTGCCTTCCTTCTGCTTCTCCAGAAGCTTGCGCTTGCGCGTGATGTCGCCGCCGTAGCATTTCGCGGTGACGTCCTTGCGCAGCGCGCGCACCGTCTCGCGCGCGATCACCTTGCCGCCGATCGCCGCCTGGATCGGGATCTGGAACATGTGCGGCGGGATCAGCTCCTTCATCTTCTCGACCATCGCGCGGCCGCGCCCTTCCGCGCGGGTGCGATGCACGAGCATGGAGAGCGCGTCGACCGGCTCGGCATTGACGAGGATCTGCATCTTGACGAGATCGGCCGGCTTGTAGTCGGTCAGATGATAGTCGAACGAGGCGTAGCCCTTGGAGACCGATTTCAGGCGGTCGTAGAAGTCGAACACGACCTCGTTGAGCGGCAGATCGTATTTCACCATCGCGCGGGAGCCGACATAAGTGAGCTCCTTCTGCGAGCCGCGGCGGTCCTGGCACAGCTTCAACACGCTGCCGAGATATTCGTCCGGCGTCATGATCGTCGCCTCGATCCAGGGCTCCTGGATCTCCTCGATCTTGACCACGTCAGGCATGTCGACGGGATTGTGGATCTCGAGCTCGGTGCCGTCGGTGAGCTTCATCTTGTAGATGACGCTCGGCGCGGTCGCGATCAGGTTGAGGTCGAACTCGCGCGACAGCCGCTCCTGGATGATCTCGAGGTGCAGAAGTCCGAGGAAGCCGCAGCGGAAGCCGAAGCCGAGCGCGGCCGAGGTCTCCATCTCGAAGGAGAAGCTGGCGTCGTTGAGCCGCAGCTTGCCCATTGCGGCGCGCAGCGTCTCGAAGTCGTCGGCGTCGACCGGGAACAGGCCGCAGAACACCACGGGGATCGCCGGCTTGAAGCCCGGCAGCATTTCGGTGACCGGCTTCCTGTCGTCGGTGATGGTGTCGCCGACGCGGGTGTCGGCGACTTCCTTGATCGCGGCGGTGATGAAGCCGATCTCGCCGGGACCGAGCTCGTCGACCTGCTGCATCTTCGGCGTGAAGAAGCCGACGCGCTCGACGTCGTAGGCAGCGCCCGTGCCCATCATGCGCACGCGGCTGCCCTTCTTCATGACGCCGTCGACGACGCGGATGAGAACGACGACGCCGAGATAGACGTCGTACCAGCTGTCGACCAGCAGCGCCTTCAAGGTCGCGTCGCGGTCGCCCTTCGGCGGCGGCAGGCGGGTGACGATGGCTTCCAGCACGTCGGGGATGCCGAGGCCGGTCTTGGCCGAGATCATCACCGCGTCGGAGGCGTCGATACCGATGACGTCCTCGATCTGCTGCCTGATCTTCTCGGGCTCGGCCGCGGGCAGGTCGACCTTGTTCAGGACCGGGACGATCTCGTGATTGTTGTCGAGCGCCTGGTAGACGTTGGCGAGCGTCTGCGCCTCGACGCCCTGGCTGGCGTCGACCACCAGCAGGGAACCCTCGCAGGCCGCCAGCGACCGCGAGACTTCGTAGGCGAAGTCGACATGGCCGGGCGTGTCCATCAGGTTGAAGATGTAGTCCTTGCCGTCCTTGGCGCGGTAGGCGAGGCGCACCGTCTGCGCCTTGATCGTGATGCCGCGCTCGCGCTCGATGTCCATGGAATCGAGCACCTGCTCCTTGCCCGCCATTTCGCGGTCGGAGAGGCCGCCGGTCATCTGGATCAGGCGGTCGGCCAGCGTCGATTTGCCATGGTCGATATGGGCGACGATGGAGAAATTGCGGATGTTCGAAATGGGGACGGTCGTCATGGGCGCGGGATACCACTCACATCCCCGTGCGGCAACCATTCACTTGGTCTTCCCGCGTCCGCACGGAGGCGCCTCTGGAGGGGTTTAGCCGCCCGGGCTTGCGGCGGTCCGGGAAGGGGCGGAGATCGATCCGCCATGCCGCTGCAATCCGGCCTGCAGCCATCGATTTCAGGGGCCGGCTCTGCTAGCTTTCCGGCTTTCTGTCACGGAAATGGGCAATGTGTTGGAAGTTTCTTTTCGCCTTGCTGTTTGCAGTGTGTTTTGCCCACCCGGCCGCTGCTGAAAAGCGCGTCGCCCTCGTCATCGGCAATTCCGCCTACCAGAGCGTGTCGCGGCTGGAAAATCCCCGGAACGACGCGGTGCTGGTGGCCGATACGTTGCAGAAGCTCGGCTTCACCCTGGTCGGCGGCGGTGCCCAGGTCGAGCTGGACAAGCCCAGCTTCGACGCAGCGGTCCAGCGCTTCGGTAACCAGTTGATTGGCGCGGACGTCGCCCTGTTCTATTACGCTGGCCACGGCATCCAGGTCCGCGGGACCAATTACCTCGTGCCGATTTCCGCCAATCCGACGCGCGAGACCGACGTCGATTTCCAGATGGTCGACGCCGCATTGGTACTTCGGCAGATGGACGGCGCAGGAACCAAGCTGAACATCGTCATTCTCGATGCGTGCAGGAACAATCCGTTTGGCGGACGCGGCCTGCGTGGCTCCGACAGCGGTCTCGCGCAGATCCGGGCGCCGGAGGGAACGCTGCTCTCCTATGCGACGCAACCCGGCAACGTCGCGCTCGACGGATCCGACGGACACAGCCCTTACACGCGCGCGCTGGTCGAGACGATGCAGCGTCCGGGCCTCGACGTGCTTCAGACGTTCAATCAGGTGGGACTTCTCGTCAAGCGCGCCACCGGCAGCAACCAGCAGCCCTGGGTCTCCTCCTCGCCGATCGACGGATCATTTTACTTTTCGGGCACGCCGGCCGGCCAGGTCGCCGCGGTCAACGTACCGGCGCCGATCACAACGCCTCCTGCGAATTCCACGCCGTCCGCGGCTGCGGCCGCTCGAACCCAATCGGATCTTCTGTTTCCGGATTCCGACAGCCGGCTTCTTGCCGATGGCGATTTGAGGACGCTGAGCAAGGATGAGCTGCGCCTCGCGCGCAACGAAATCTTTGCGCGGCGAGGCCGCTACTTCAACTCGCCCGATCTGACGGAGCGGTTCAGCAGGTTCGCCTGGTACGTGCCCCACACCTGGGATCCGCAGTTGAACGCCGTTGAGAAGGCGAATGTCGCCCTGATCGATCGTTATGAATCCGGCGGCGCGGCGCCAGGCGGCTTCATCTTTCCCGATTCGGATCGACGGCTGCTCACGGTCGCAGAGGTGCGCGGGCTGTCCCAAGACGAGCTCCGTATCGCGCGCAACGAGATCTTTGCGCGGCGGGGACGATATTTCGAAGCGGCGGACCTCAAGGCCCGCTTCGAACGTTTCCCGTGGTATTCGCCGAGCACATGGAATCCAAAACTCAATGCGATCGAGGAAGCGAATGTCGCGCTGCTCGATCAGGCTGGCAAGCGTCGATGACGGCTGCGTTTCGGGCGATGCAAATCCTTGCCGCGCTCGTGGCTGCGTCCGTGCCGGCAGGCGCCCAAACCAGGACCGAGCTTCTCGACCGGCTGGTGCGTGCCTATCCCGACTTCCTCGCCAGTCATGACGGCAAGCAGATCCTGTGGCGCGACGGCACTGCGATGCCGGTGGACGATGGCGTCGATGACAAGACGTTCGATCAGCGCCTGCGCGATGCCTCGATCCTGGACCAGCTCCGATTGCCGTATCCTGTCGGCGCGTCCGGGCCGCCCGCGGTGAACGCCGACCCCGGACGGTTCCGGAACGAACCGTTCTTCACGAAGATGTATGGCGACTGCCGCAACGGAGCGGTGCAGCGCAATCTCGTCACCATCACCTGGCTGCCGCGTTCGTGGGGGAAGGCGGTCCGGGTGACGCGGGTCAATGGTGTGGCCGACCGGCTCAAGGAGGTGTCCGCGGAGATCGACAAGCTCGAACCGGAGCTGAAGGCTGCGGCCTATCCGATTGCCGGAGTGCTGTCGTGCCGGCCGGTCGCGGACACCGGCAAGATGAGCATGCATGGCTATGCCGTCGCGATCGATCTGAACCTGAAATATTCCGACTATTGGCTGTGGGCGGGCCGCGGAAAGTCCATTCCCTACAAGAACAGGATGCCGCGGGAGATCGTCGATATCTTCGAGCGTCACGGCTTCATCTGGGGCGGCAAATGGTATCATTACGACACGATGCATTTTGAGTATCGCCCCGAATTGCTGGCGCGGTGATCTCGCATCGTTTTTGCGCGCCGGGCGGTCATGCATTCACGTCAAGCTGATTTCACTCGGGCGCAAAACGCGCTACGCAGGCGCCCATGTCCACGACGTCGATCTCGTCCGCCCAACCACGCGCGAAAACCCGCCTGAGCTTCGACCGCTTCCGGGCCTGGCTGGTCGCCTGCGCAATCCGCCCCGAGGCGAGATTGTGGCTGGTGATTGAGCTCGCCATCCTGCATGCGGTGCTCTGGACCTTCATCCTGATCAATCTCAAGGCCGCGCAGGACGTTCACATGGACGTCGCGGAAGCCTGGGGCTGGGGCCAGAAATTCCTCTGGGGTTACGGCAAGCATCCGCCGCTGTCGGGCTGGGTCGCCGGCCTCTGGTTCACGGCGTTCCCGGCGATGGATTGGGCGACCTACGCGCTGGCGATGGCGACCGTCGGCCTCGGCATGGTGATCTGCTGGCTGGTGGCCTTGCGCGTCGTGGATGCGCGGCGCGCGTTCCTGGCCGTGGTGATGGTCGCGCTCTATCCGATCTTCAACTTCAAGGGCTTCAAGTACAATCCGGACCTGCTGCAGCTCGTCACGCTGCCGCTGCTCGTGCTCGCCTATCTCAACGCGTTCGAGAAGCGCAGCTGGCAATCGGGCCTCTGGCTCGGCCTTGCCGGCGCGCTGGCGCTGATGACCAAATATTGGGTGCTGACCATGATCGGCGCCATCGGCCTTGCCGCGCTGATCCATCCGGAGCGGCTGAAATTCCTCGCCTCGCCGGCGCCGTGGGTGGCGATCGCGACGATGGTCGCGGCGATGATCCCGCACATCGTCTGGCTGGCGGAGGCGCATTTCGTGCCGCTGACCTATGCCGGCGACACCTACAGTCTCCATGACGACCGTCTTCTGCATCAGCTCGTGGCCGGCTATGCCCTGCATAACATTGCGCTGCTGGCGTTGCCGGTGGCGCTCGCCGCGCTGGCGATGGCGTGGGTGCCGCCGTGGTTCAAGCTGCTGCTGCGCGCGCCCTCGCGCATCGTCACGCGCGCCTGGGCGCGCGGCGCCAATCCGGGCGTCAACCTTTCGCAGGCGCTGAATGTCTGGATCGTGCAGGTCATCGTTGCGGTCGGCCCGCCGCTCGGTGCACTCGCCTTCAGCATCTACATGAAGACGGATTGGGGCATCTCGCTGTTCTTCCTGGTGCCCTTGGCGCTGGTCGCGATCCCCACCCTGCGGGTGCAGAGCGCAGTGTTGTTCAACATCACCGCGATCTGGCTCGTGCTCAGCGTCGCGACGCTCGCCGCCTCGCCCTGGATCGCCGCGCGCGAGATGGCGGCCAATGCCGGCAACGCGCAGATCTACGGCGCGCGCTCGGAGCTCGCGCGCGAATTGACGCAAGCCTGGCACAGCCGCTTCGCCTCGCGCTGGGCCGTCGTTGCCGGCACGATGGAGCAGATTCAGCCGCTGGTCTTCTACAGTCCTGATCATCCCTCGGCATTGCTGCCGCTGGAGGCTTGGGATTCCGGATTGACCTCGCGCGACGATGCCAAGAAGTACGGTTTCATCGGCGTGTTCGATCCGACCGACGGCCGTCTGCCTGCGTTCGAGAAATGGGTGTCGGAGACCGCGCCCAACGCCGAACGCATCGTGATGACGACCCGCCGCTTCACCCACGGCAAGGCCGGCCCGTCGATGAGCTGGAACATCTACATCGCGCCGCCGGGGAAGTGAGGTTGTCGTCGTTCCGGGGCACGCCAAGCGTGAACGGGTTCGATGCTGCGCATCGACCCGGAATGACAACGGGCAGCTAAATCCCTTCCTCGTTGAACTTGCTTTCAACGAGCTCGGTGATCGCCGCGAGCGCGGCCTCGGCGTCGGTGCCGGCGGCGGCGACGGTGATGGTGGTGCCAGGTCCCGCGGCGAGCATCATCAAGCCCATGATCGAGGTGCCGCCCACGGTCTCGCCGCCGCGCGTCACCCAGACTTGCGCGTCGAAGCGCTCGACGGCCTGGACGAACTTCGCCGAGGCGCGCGCATGCAGGCCGCGCTTGTTGATGATCAGGAGATCCTTGGAGATCGCGCCCGCGGGCACGCCTGTCCCCGCTTGTGGCGCGTCGTCGCTCATTTGCCGGCGAGCACCCGGCTGGCGATGGTGACGTATTTGCGGCCCGCTTCCTGGGCCATCGCGATCGCGTCCGGCAGCGGACGCTCCTCGCGGACCTTGGCGAGCTTCACCAGCATGGGAAGGTTGATGCCTGCGAGCACTTCGACCTTGGGCCGGCTCATGCAGGATATTGCAAGGTTCGACGGTGTGCCGCCGAACATGTCGGTGAGGATCGCAACGCCATCGCCGGAATCGACGCGGTTAACCGCCTCGATGATGTCGCTTCGACAGAGATCGGAATCATCTTCGGCGCCGATCGTGATCGCTTCGATTTGCTTTTGTGGGCCCATGACATGTTCAAGCGCTGCCTTGAATTCGTCGGCAAGGCGCCCGTGGGTCACAAGTACTAGACCAATCATCGGAAAACTCCTCGCGGGCGCTTTTGGTGCACCGCACGAACGCGCCACTTTGACCATCCAGAGCCCCTGCGCAAGAGGGGATGTTGCGTATCTCCCTGAATCTAGACGGATGGATGAGGGGAGCTGCGCCGGTCTATTCGGTCGCGATAGTGGGGTTCATATGGTTACCATTTCCCTTCAAACAATCGCCTGAAGGGTTAACGGAAGATGAACTCTTGGTAGTGGTCAAGGCCGCAACAACCAGGGGGAGGGGTAAAGTGTCGCGGCCGACGGGGATTCGCGGTATTTCGACACCGGAAATGCTGGTTTTCAGGTATTCCGGCGGCGGCAGGCGCTCGGCGTCCGCGGCGTCAAGATCGACCACGAGACCGACGGTCGCATGCTCCACGAAGTCGCAGCGGCGGATCCCGAGACCCCGGATCTCGATCAGGCCCTCAAGACGGGGCGCGGGGCGGACCTCAATTTCATCGCCGACTGTCGCCAGATGGACACGGTCATCCCCGACCAGAACGGCCCTGTCGACCACGCCCGAACGTCCCGCCATGATCAAATCAAAGGCAAGGCGCGACTTGCCGGAGCCCGAGGGCCCGCGGATCAGCACCGCCAGAGGCCCGACCTTGACCGCGGTGGCGTGCACGCTGGGCGAGCCATCGTTCAAGCTGCCTTCGTTCAAGCTACCTTGGCTCATAGCGCCGGCAGTCTCACCACGAAGCGCGCGCCGGCAACTGTGGGCACGCCCTCGTCATCAGGCGGGCCTGCGCGGTTCTCGGCCCAGATCCGTCCGCCATGGGCGTCGATGATCTGCTTGGAGATCGACAGGCCGAGGCCGGAGTTCTGGCCAAAGCCCTGATGCGGACGATCGGTGTAGAAGCGCTCGAAAATGCGCTCCAGCGCGTCATCGCGAATGCCGGGGCCGTCATCGTCGACCACGATCTCGATCTCTCCGCGCACACGGCGGCAGGTGAGGCGCACCTTGTTGCCGCGCTCGGAAAACGACTGCGCGTTGGAGAGCAGGTTGGAGACCACCTGCCCGAGCCGTGAATCGTGGCCGGTCACCGCGAAGATGTCGGTCGGGCTGCGGCCTTCGAAGCGGGTCTCGACCGCGACGTCGTGACCGAGCTTGGTTTCATTGGCAACGGACACCAGCGTCGTCAGCAGGCGGCGCAGATCGACCGGGATCGCATCCTGGCGCTGCAATTCGGCATCGAGGCGGCTGGCGTCGGAGATGTCGGAGATCAGGCGGTCGAGCCGCTTGACGTCGTGCTCGATAACCTCGAGCAGGCGGGCGCGGCTGTTTTCGTTGCGCGCCAGCGGCAGCGTCTCGACCGCCGAGCGCAGCGAGGTCAGCGGGTTCTTCAGCTCATGCGCAACGTCGGCGGCGAACATCTCGATCGCCTCGATGCGGCTGTAGAGCGCGCTCGTCATGTCGCGCAATGCGCCCGAGAGATGGCCGATCTCGTCGCGGCGGCGGGTGAAATCGGGAATCTCGATGCGGGCCTTGATGCGGCGGCGGACGCGCTCGGCGCTGTCGGCGAGCCGGCGCACGGGCCCGGCGATCGTGCTCGCGAGCAGCAGCGACAGCATGATCATGACGGTGGCGGCGACGCCGCCGACCTTCAGGATGGCGAGGCGCTCGGCGGTGACCATCTGGTCGATGTCGTCGCCTTGCGTCGACAGCATCAAGGCGCCATGGATCGCGCGCGAGCGCAGCACAGGGACCGCGACCGAGACGATCACCTCGCCGCGCACATTGACCCGGACCATCGAGCGCTTCTGGCCCTGCAGCGCATCGCTCACCTCCGCATAGCCGTTGCCGTTCTCGGGCCCGAGCTCGCGATAGAGCGGCAGGTCGCCGCGGTTCAGCCAGGTGCGCACCGCGACCATGCCGCGTTCGACGATGCCGGGCTTTTCGGCCGGCGGCGGCAGATTGTAGCGCAGCACGTTTTCGAGGTTGCGGCTGTCCACCAGCAGGCTGCCGTTCGGATCGTAGATGCGGGCGCGCGTCTTGGTCGGCGAGATCAGCGTGCGCAGCACCGGCGCGACCCGCTCCGGATTGATCGGGAAGTCCAGCGGCGAATATTCGTCCGAGCCGCCATAGGTCTCGCCCGGCTTGAGGTCGAGCAGCCGGTCGGGATCGATGGTGATGGCGTTGGTCTGCACCGTGGCGGAGGCCGCGATCGCGCCGGCGATGATCTCGGCCTGCACCAACAGGCTCTGCGCCCGCGCGTCGATCAGGCCGGCGCGGAATTGCGACAGATAGAGGATGCTGGCGACCAGCGCGACGAGGCCGGCAAGGTTGAGCGAGACGATACGGCGGGTCAGGCTGGAGAAGGACAGCGCGAAGAAGAACTGACCGGCGCGCTTCAGCCAGTTCAGCGGCCGGAAGCCCTGCGGCTTGTCTTCGGCAAATTGCTGCTGAACGCCGTCGGATGTGACATCCCCGGCGCTCCGGTTTGGATCAGGCTGCGTTCGGTCCAGCAATTCTTACGCCTGCGTTAGGACAGCTCGTTGAGGGTCCCTGCATCCTAGAGCATGATCCGGAAAAGTGTGCAGCGGTTTTCCGAAGGATCATGCTCAAGAAATAATCCAACGCGCGATGATCTCATCGCGCTTGGAGCAATCCCGGTCCCGATGGAACGAGAACCGGAGATGCTCGTAAGTGTTTTGCGAAGGCGCCCGCCGCCTCAGGCTTCCTTGAAACGGTAGCCGACGCCGTAGAGCGTCTCGATCATCTCGAACTCGTTGTCGACCACCTTGAACTTCTTGCGCAGCCGCTTGATGTGGCTGTCGATGGTGCGGTCGTCGACATAGACCTGGTCGTCATAGGCGGCGTCCATCAGCGCGTTGCGGCTCTTCACCACGCCGGGACGGGTCGCCAGCGCCTGCAGGATCAGGAATTCGGTGACGGTCAGCGTCACCGGCTCGTTCTTCCAGGTGCAGGTATGCCGTTCCGGATCCATGCGCAGCAGGCCGCGGTCGAGCGCCTTGGCGTCGTTCTCCTTCGGCGCGACGGTCGGGTCCTTCGGTGCCGAGCGGCGCAGCACCGCCTTGACGCGCTCGACCAAAAGGCGCTGTGAGAACGGTTTGCGGATGAAGTCGTCGGCGCCCATCTTGAGGCCGAACAGCTCGTCGATCTCCTCGTCCTTGGAGGTCAGGAAGATCACCGGCAGGTCGGACTTCTGCCTGAGGCGGCGCAGCGTCTCCATGCCGTCCATGCGCGGCATCTTGATGTCGAGGATGGCGAGGTCGGGCTGGGTGGTACGGAAACCGTCAAGCGCGCTGGCGCCGTCGGTGTAAGTCATGATGCGGTAGCCTTCGGCTTCCAGCGCGATCGAGACGGATGTGAGAATGTTGCGGTCGTCGTCGACCAAAGCGATTGTGGGCATGAGCCTCTGCTTTCTGCTGTCCGTTTGGGTCGTGGCTTGAAACGGCGAGCAATCCACTGATGCGCCGCATACATGGGTGCCGAAGTCGGCGTTCGAACCTTGTCACCGAGCAATGCAAGCTGGGCTGAAGTGTGACCAAGTTCCACGAAATGCAGCAGATTCGCCGCATGTCGACCCATAACCAGGCCCCCGTTTACCCGAAAAAAGGCCCCCCTTGCAACCACCTGAGCCGAGAAAGCCGATGCAACCGACCCCTGATTTCGACCCCTCAAAGCTCGCCAAATCCCTGCTGCGGCGATCGCGGCAGGGGGCGCTGGCAACCCTCATGGCCGGCAGCGGCGACCCCTATTGTTCCCTGGTCAATCTGGCCAGCCACCCCGACGGCTCGCCCATTTTGCTGATCTCGGCCCTCGCCGTGCACACCAGGAACATTCTGGCGGACAGCCGGGTCTCGCTGATGCTGGATGAGCGGGCGGCAGGCGATCCGCTGGAAGGCGCGCGGATCATGCTGTCCGGCCGGGCGGAGCAGGCGGATTCCGAAAGGGAACTGCTGCAGCGGCGGTATCTCAATGCCCATCCGTCTGCGGAAGGCTTTGTTTCTTTTAAGGATTTCTCCTTTTTCCGGATCCGCCCCACGGGAACCCATCTGGTCGCCGGCTTCGGCCGGATCGTCGACCTCAAGCCCGAGCGATTCCTCACGGACCTCACCGGCGCCGAGGATCTGCTGGCGGCGGAGGAGGGCGCTGTCGACCACATGAATGCCGACCATCGCGAGGCCATGGGCCTCTACGCGACGAAGCTGCTGGGAGCGGCCGCGGGCGACTGGCGCTGCACCGGCTGCGATCCGGATGGTCTCGACATGCAGGACGGCCAGATCGCGCTGCGGCTGGACTTTCCGGAGCGGGTCACGGACGGCACCTCGCTGCGCAAGATGCTGGTGCGTCTCGCTGGCGAAGCGCGCAGCAAGGTGGGCGACTAGGGCGTGTACTCCCGAAATCGAGGTCGGCTCTGAGCGCCGAGCGGAAGTTTTCTGATTGGGTGGAGCAGTACTGCTGATGACCCGGACCGGAAGTCGCAGCGCTCGCAACATGTGACGCCGTCACTCGCCATGTGGACGGGACTGCGCGAGAGCGCCGTTAAACGCGCGACCGTTCCTGTCATCCGCTCCGCCGGAGCCGCGCTGCAATTGTCTGCGACAGGCGGCAAACTGACGTGCCAACGTTAGCGCGTATCCGCTGATGCGGACTGAACGGACCCGGCGCCCACAAGATCTCGTTTGGCTCGCTTATGGTCCGCAGCTCTCGGCGCTTGTTATCCAGGAGAATGTTTCTTGGCAGGCAATTATCTCAGCCACAGCTTGAGCGGAACCGCCTGACGATCGGGGCATTTCATGGTGCCCGTATAGGAGCCTGACAGTCGTCCACTGTAGGTGCATTCGACGCCGGCAACCGAGAATGTCGCGTTCAATTGGGATGATGAGTCCGATACCTGAAAACGCATTTCACCGGTCTTCTCCTCCGGGCCATCCTGAGTGCACACCCCGATGTGCTTCATCGTTAATGGCCCGGAGTATTCCTTCGTGTGGCCGGAAACCGTTTCGGTGACGGTGGCGGTCAACTCCCACTCGCCCAAATGGCCAGAATATCCTACGACCTGAAGCGATTGAGCGCTGGCCGGGCTCGCAAGGATGCCCAGAACGATCGGCAGAAGGGCTGCTCTCACGGTGTGTTTCATGGCTTTCGCCGGCTTCTCAGCGCTTCGTCAGGAACGCACGCGCCTCGGCAAGCTCGATCCGGGTGCTATCGGCAGCATCGGCGATCGCAACGACCTGGCCGTAGTAGTCCCGAGCCTTGGCGGAGTCACCGGACTTTTCTGCGGCCTTGGCCGCGCCCACATAGGCGCCGAGTCGGTTTGGCTCCTTCCTCAGGGTTGCCTCAAAGGCGGCAAGTGCTTCATTGGCATTGCCGCTCTCGAGCAGCATGGCTCCATAGAGTTCGCGCGCCGGTCTGAGCACGCCTGGCGTCACTGGATGCTTCTCGGTCTTGTCCTCGGCATCAGCAGCGGCACTCATCGCCTTCAGCGCATCGTCGCGGTTGCCTTCGGCGTAGAGCAGCCAGGCGGTGGCGACCTGCCGCTGAATGTCGACTTGTTGCGACCAATATGCGTCCTTGGCATCGCGCAACTTATCGCGCAGCTCAGCGAGCTTTGCGATGTCAGCCTTGGCGGCTTCAGGATTGCCCGACCGGGCTGCGCCTAGCGCTCGCGCGAAATGAGTGATCGCCTGGACGTGAGCCAGCGGACTAGGGCGAACCTGAAGCGCCGCCGCAGCCTTCCAATCGCCGCGCTCCACTGCGTAGCGTGCCGGCGAAGCTGCCAGCGCGTATGGCCCGGCGATGAAAGTCTCGGTGAAGCCGGTGACCGCGTTCATGTCGTCGATAATGGCTGCGGCTTTCTCATCCTGCCCAAGTTGTAGATAGGCGTAGACCAAATAATCCATAGCGTGCAGCTGATCATGGCCCTCGTTGTCCGCGCTGGCGACACGCGATGATTCGACGTTGGAGGCAATCGACTCCTTCCAGTAACCGACGCGCGTAAAGATGTGTGATGGCATGTGCTGGGCATGAGCTGACGCTGGCGCGACCTTGGCGTAGCGTCGGGCGGCATCAAGGCCTTTCTCGGCGATCGGCGGATAGTCGTAAAGGTGAATCAAGTAATGCGCCACGCCAGGATGTTGCGGCTGGCGTATTGCGATCGGCTCCAGGATTGCCGCGCCCTTGAGCTGGTTGGCGTAGGTTTTGTCGGCCGGCGAAGCCGAGGTGTTTAGGGCAAGCGCATAGTAGATCTGCGCTTCGTCATCATTGGGGTAGCGCTGTGCAAATTGCTCCATGGCCTTGGCGTAAGCTTGCATGCGCGTACGGTGATCGACCTTGTCGTAGTCGGCATACATAACGCCCAGCGCATCGAGGTAGTCGCGCTCGCGCTGAGTCTTGGCGCCGACACTCTTTCCTTTCGCGATTATGGCCCCGCCCTCGGCGAGGTTCTTCGCAGGCGTCGGCACATGCGGATTCCACAACAGGCTGAGCGCGATGCCCCAATAGGCAATGCCGCATTCGGGATCGGCCTTAAGTGCATCTTCGAAAACCTTTTGCGAGGCGCGGTACCAGAACGAGTGCTGGTACAACATTCCCTGGCTAAAAAGCTTCTGCGCTTCCGGTTTGCACGATGTTTCGAAATTCACCGTACCGAGCTTGTCGTCCGATTGTCCCATTGTTGGTTGCGGGAGCGAAAGTCCAGCCGCCGCTATGGCGGCAACCGCGAATGATTTGTTTTTCATGATCCAGCTCCATGGCAGCATTCGAATTCCAACAGAGCGAACTGAAAGGTTATGCCGATTTCATGAGGCCAGCTACCCTTTTCTACCTGGCACTCTCCATGTCTACTTGGACTCCAAGGCATGTCAGCGAGATTTACGCTTGTTGTCCTCAGAAGCCGAGACGATCAAGACCGATATTAGCGCCTCCGCCGCGCCACGTCCGAAGGTGGCCCATCAGCGAAGTCGCGCCTCATCTAATGGAGGTCCGCTCATTGGTGCTCGGCGGACTAGATTTGCTCAATCTGAGTTCTTCGCATTCTGACCCGAAGCCGACATCGAGCTGTGGAGAACCACTATCCCCCTTTCGGCACGCCAGCTAGGCGCAGACCCTCATAGATTCGCTCCCGTTGGGCCAAAAATGTTGGGTTCTGGCTGCGTCGCTCGTTGCGGAATCGGGCCACAGTGAAGTTCGGATCGAGTTGGAGGCCGGCTTCCCGCGCAGCGCTCGCCTCGTCGGTAAGCCCGCTCAGACTGGATGCGGCGGCCAAGAAAAAATGCACCATGGCCACGTTCGGGTTCATTTCGACCGACTTACGCAATCGGTCTAACGCCTGTTCTAGTCGCCCCAAAAACAGGTCCGCAATCCCGAGCAGGGCGTGCCAACGATCCAGACCGGGATCACGCGGGCTAAGCCGGATCGCGTTCATGAGATCGGCTTCCGCTTCCTCCGCACGCCCCAGCAATACCTTCGCGAAGCCTGCATTGGCGTGGGCCCAAGCCAGGTTACGATCGAGCATGATAGCAAATTCGAATTCGCGCAGTGATCGCTCCGTTGCTCCAGAGACATGCAGGACATTGCCGTAGACAAAATGGGCGGAGGCGTTTCGTGGAGCGAAATGCAAGGCCTTGGTGATTGCCGTCTCGGCGATACGTAGCTGTTCATCCCGATTGGTCGAAGCAAACGTACGAAGCTCATCAGAATGATAAGTGGCAAGGCCGATCAACGCCTCGACATTGCGATCGTCCCGCCGGAGAGCGTTTTCAAAAAGATCGCATGCCGCACGATGGCCGCGCAACGATAGGGGCTGGTTCAGAATTGCCCAGCCCCTCATGGCGAGATCGACGGCGTCCATGCTCTCTGGCCGCTCGCGCTCCGCCCGTCGGCTTTCAGCAGCGACCAGCTCGACACCGACGATGCGGGCAAGCCGCGTGGTGATCTCATCCTGCATGTCGAATATGTCAGCGCGCAGCTTGTCGAAACGCTCGGCCCAGAGGTGCGCGCCGGTTGTCGCATCGATGAGCTGAGCGTTCACGCGGATGCGGTCGCCGCTGCTCTGTACGCTGCCTTCCATCACATACCGCACGCCAAGCTCGCGGCCGACTACACGAGCGTCCGCTGGCTTATTCTTGAAAGTGAACGCGGTATTGCGTGCGATAACGAAGGAGCCGGGGATGCGTGACAGATCGGTGGTCAGGCCTTCGGTGATACCGTCGACAAAATAGTCCTGCTCGGGATTGCCACCGAAGTTAGCAAAAGGAAGCACGACGATGGACAGGCGCGGGGCGGTGGGAAGATACGACGTTGAGCCGTGCCCGATCAAGTCGGGCGCTTTGCGTTTGACGGAATAGGCGCGTACCGGCCGTGCAATGTTCTTGAGGCTATGTTCGCCCAGATCCAAAAATTCGACATCTATCTTCCCGCTGACCTGATCATGGGCTGACGCGGAAATGCAAATACCGCCTGGATCGGCGATCCCCTCAAGCCGGGCAGCGATATTGACGCCGTCGCCGAAAATGTCGTTCGCTTCGACGATGACGTCGCCGATATTGATACCAACGCGGAAGATAATGCGCTTTTCTGCCGGCACTTCGATTGCGAGGTCTCCAACGCAATTCTGAAAGTGCTCAGCTGCTCTAACCGCTTCGACCGCGCTCGGGAACTCCGCGAGGAAGCCGTCGCCGGTGTACTTGACAATCCGGCCTCCGTGTTCCGCAACGGCCGGCTCGATAACATCTGTCAGAAGCGCGATCAGGCGAGCATGCGTAGCCTCTTCGTCGTTGTGCATGAGCCGCGAATAGCCGGCCACGTCGGCAACCAAGATCGCCGCCAATCTGCGTCCTCGGCCCGGCCCTTCTTGCGCCATGATCGCTCCGCGTGTCGGCCAAGTGTAGAAGGGATCGGACGGCAATTCCAGCGGTCGCCAAAAAAGGATAGCTGTGAGCTCACGGCCAAGGGCCGTGATGACAAACTCTGTCGGGTTTGATGTCCGGTATTGGCCCATTTGCGAAGTTGCGCCGCATCCGACTGAGGTCCGCTCACCGGGCTCAAGCGGACCAGATTTGCCCAACCTGAGTTCTTCGGATTTTGACCCGTTGCGGACCTCAGGGCTGCTGCGGGTCGATTGTTATCTCTACGTCATGGAGTATCCTGCTCCCTCGGCACTGTGAAGGAGCATACCCGCGTGTTTAGGCTCGGCGATTTTGTCCGCCACAAAAGCGGTGGCCCCATCATGGTAGTAGACCGCGAGGTTTCCCGGTCTCCTATCGAGCCGACGATCAGTTGCGTTTGGACTGAGGCGGGAGAACGGCATTACGCTTCATTCAAAGAAGCCGAACTTCAGCCGGTATATGGTGACGGAACGCCGAGGGATTGTAGGCCAGACGAGTAAGCCGCCGTTAGTTATTCGAATGTCGTCTGTTGGCCCATCTGCGACGATGCGCCGTGTCTGCCGCCCGTCCGTTCACCGCGCCAGAGCGGACCAGATCTGCTCAATCTGAGTTCTTCGCATTTTGATCCAAAGCCGACCATCGCTCCCGTACGGGAACGTCGCAAGACTTTACGAAAGCTTCCGATTGCTTTGAAATGCTGAACTGGCAATTTACAACCATGCGCTACTGTGGGGCCTCTCGCGAGGCAGGAAATGAAAACGGCGGTCTTCATTCTTGTTCTTCTCTTAAGCATAGCTCCCACTCGTGCGGATGAGCGCCTTTGGTGCTTGGACGAGGGATCGGCGGGCTACGGCTTCGATCGGAACAGGGCAGTATTCGACGACAAGTCAAAGCCTCAGGCCTTTATGCGCGACCACACAGCCCTGAGGCTGACCGAACAGAACGCCTACCTAAATTTCCAAGGGCTGGGCGAAAAGGAGTTTTCATGCTCAGCAGTTAATGACGATGTCATTCAGTGTGTCCGCCCGTTTCAGCTCTTTGTTTTCGACAAGAAGCTATATCGCTTCAATTTGGCTGAGCTGGGTGGTTACGTAGCCGATGATCCTCGCTCGATCGTACTAAGGTTCGGGACCTGCGTGCCACCATCCCGTTAATGCAGTTGCGCCTCCCGTCCACGCGCATGTCTGCTTATGGCCGGCCCCAAGCCGCCTGTGAGGGCAAAGCAGAACTCGTCTGCTTTGCCACCGAGATCAGACGTCAACTTGTTCTGCTATCGCGAGGGCATCGTCGACCTCGATGCCGAGATACCGGACGGTACTTTCGATCTTGGTGTGCCCCAGTAGAAGCTGCACGGCTCGCAGGTTGCCGGTTCGGCGGTAGATCAAGGTCGCTTTAGTTCGACGAAGAGAATGCGTCCCGAACAGATGCGGGTCCAGCCCGATGTCGATGAGCCAGTGGGAAAGGAGGCGGGCATACTGGCGGGTCGTCATATGTCCACCCAATCGCCGGCCTGTGAACAGATATTCTCCTGGCTTCTTGCCGGTGATACGCAGGTAATCGTCAATTGCCTGCCGGGTCGATTCCGTCAGCTCAAATTTTACCGGCCGGCCGGTCTTCCTTTGTCGGACCGTCGCGCGGTCGGCCGAATATCCGC
This sequence comes from Bradyrhizobium sp. 62B, assembly GCF_030272265.2. Taxonomy (NCBI): domain Bacteria; kingdom Pseudomonadati; phylum Pseudomonadota; class Alphaproteobacteria; order Hyphomicrobiales; family Nitrobacteraceae; genus Bradyrhizobium; species Bradyrhizobium sp. 62B. The sequence continues at coordinate 804,012 of NZ_CP092841.2, forward strand.
CCGGCGCAACATCATCAACTTTCAAGGCTACGACGTCGCAGCCGCGCAGTTTGCTATCGATGGCGACGTTGAACATTGCCAAATCGCGCGTTCGGCCCTCGACCTGGAGCTTCGTTCGGATTGACCAAACGTGCTTGGGACGGAGCGGCGGCTTTGCGCCGATGATCTTGCCCTTGTTCCAAGGAGCGTGTTTCGAAACGGCAGGGATGGTTGGGACATCGGTCATGGCGGACCTCCTCAGGTAGTGAGGCGGTCATTTTCAGTCCGCAGGCCTTCAAAACCCGCGTCCGCTTTGGGACGATTGAAGACGTACTTAGGTCCAATTTGAGCGAAGCGAGGGCAGCCTTTGACCCGAAGCGGACTTCCTCGGTTCATGGAAAATTGAGCATTCTCTGCGGCATGGGTTGACGCAATGCTTAGGCACCACCAAAACGTGTGATGTTGGTGTCGCCGGTCAGAAACCGAGGTCAGCGTGATCCCTCGCCGCAAAGCCGCAGTCTTAGCTCTACTTGTCGCTGCCAGCTTATCTGTCGCTTGTTCTCCCAAGGAGACCGAGTGTGAGATTGCAATCGAGTTTGACGATGGCGATAGAACCCGTTTGTTTGTCAACCGCGATCCTGCTGGATTAGACATTTCCGTTACTTGAAGGCGTAGCCTTGTCCGGTTGTGGCCCGTGGCTGACCTCCACCCGGCGCGCCACGATGGCCGCTTCCGAAAGGTGAGCCGACCAAGGTCATGCTGGCTTTCGAAGGCAGCCTTTGACCCTTAGCTGACCCAGCGGCGGGTTTGAATTTGCCTCAATCCGATGTCCCTCTATCGTCGGTATTCGAGAGTAGAAGAGCAAGGCTCGCGCCTTCAGCGTAAGTCAGTGTGGGATCGATGCTACGGGCGTAATTCCTGACTTCGTCAATCATGTCGCGCATGCGAGCTTCATCTTCACAACCGATAGTCGCGCGAAATTTGTTCATTAGAGTGGCGTTTGCTGCAACTTGCTTGGCAAGCGGCTGGAGTTCCAGGTTGCCGCGCATCGGCTCGCGGGCAATCGCCGGTGGCGGGTCTCGCAGAACGTCAGGTTTCAAATTGGGAATTTTAAGAACTCCCATCGGCTTCTCGTCACACATTTGTATCTCGGTCCAAGCTACCAACAGTCAACTATCATACCGGAGTTGATGCACGAAATGGGAGCGTCCGCTATTGGCCCATAGCTGACCTTCGCGGTGATGCCTACTGAGGGCCGCTTCTGACCCGAAGCGGACTTTTGTATTGCATCTGACTTGTCATGGACGCGTTTTGCGTTCGTTGGCTTGATCTTTTAGCCTTTGGTGAAAGGCGCGAGCCTCGCCAGTGAAGTCGTAATAGGTTCCTACTTGCGTCATCTTCAATGCACCATCGGCGGCTTGGTCAGCGTTGTAGGAGGGCGGGACAGGATTTAGTATCCGGTGGACGGTTTCTATGAGCTTGGGTCTGACGCTGAGGCGCAAATCGGCGCACGCTTCCTGAACGATAAGTTGAGCTTGCTCCTTAGACGTCGCCTTGGCGACCTCCGCCTTGAGGCATTCCCTGTAAGGCTTGAGCTGCTCGGTCATCGCTTTGCCGACTTCGAGGGCCTCTTGTTGAGCCAGTGCCGTCCCGTTCAGGACAGCAAGGAACACGACGGACAAGAGCTTCATACCAGCCTCCTCGTGACAACCCAATCTGGAGCAGCGTTCTCACGGACGAACGTTATTGCCCGGTTGCACGTCGTAGTTGTGCCGTACTAAGCCCTAACCTCGGGTAAACTGACCCCGCACAAAGTCGGCAGTTGGCCCATCAGCGACGTCCGGCGATGGCCGGTTTTATACCGCTGTTGAGGGGGAAGCGGACACCCGAGAGCGCTCAAACCCAGCGCCGGATTATGAGTACGCCCTAGAACGCAACGTTTGAACGTAGCGACCCGTCGCTGCGACCCAAGACGATAGGTCTGTAAGGCTCGCAGCGAGAGGGTTTATGACGCGTCGTCGTTTGGCATTGGCTGCGGGTCTGGCACTCGCGATCACCACGTCGCTTGCCACGCCCGGCCTTGCCCAGAAGGGCGATCTGTCAGCACAAAGCGCGCGCATCAATGCGCTCCGCAGCGCCGGCAAATATGCGGAGGCGCTGCCGCTGGCGCAGGCCATGGTGGCCTCTCTCGAGAACACCAGCAACAACCGCGATCTCGCCGCCGCGCTCAACAATCTCGGGCAGATCCACGCCGACCAGGGCCACGACGATCAGGCCGAGCCGCTCTACAAGCGCGCCATTGCGCTGATGGAGAAGGGCAGCGGTCAGGGGACCGTCGAGATCGCGCCACTCCTGAACAATCTGGCGGCGCTCTATCAGCGGCAGGGCCGCTTCGCCGAAGCCGAGCCGCTGTTCAAGCGCGCGCTGGCCGTCAGCGAAAAGAGCCTGTCGCGCGAGCATCCCGATGTCGGCCGTGCCCTGAACAACCTCGCCACGCTCTACGTGAAGCAGGAGCACTTTGCCGACGCCGAGCCGCTGTTCCAGCGGGCGCTGGCGATCTATCAGAAGGTCGCCGGGCCCGAGCATCCCGCGGTCGCCACCGTCCTCAACAATATCGGCCAGGTCGATCGCGACCTCAACCGCGATGCCGATGCCGAGGCGCCGATCAAGCGCTCGCTCGCAATCCGCGAAAAGGTGCTGGGACCGGATCATCCCGACGTGGCGCGTTCGCTGAACAATCTCGCCGGGCTCTACGAGCACCAGCAGCGCTATGCCGAGGCCGAGCCGCTCTATCGCCGCGCGCTGTCGATCCGCGAGCGCGCGCTCGGAACCGACCATCCCGATGTCGCGACCTCGACCAGCAATCTCGCCAACTTCCTTCAGATGTCGGGCCGGACCGCCGACGCCTTGCCGTTCGCGGAGAAGACGCTTGCCGGCAATCGCGCGCAGCTGCGAGTCGTGCTGCCTGTTCTGTTCGCGGCGCGGCAGCAGGCGCTGCTGGCGAGCGACAAGGCGCTCGATGACGCGCTCGCCGCGATCCAGCGCGGTACGCAATCGTCCGCCGCCTCCGCCGTGAACAAGCTCGCGGTGCGGATGGCCGCCGGCAGCGACCGGCTCGCCGAGCTGGTGCGCCGGGACCAGGATCTTGCCGCCGAGGCCGAGGCGCTCGACAAGGCGATCATCGCCGCGGTGTCGAAGCCGTCGGCGCAGCGGGATGCCACCGCCGAGCAGCGCAGCCGCGCGCGGATCGCTGCGATTGCGAGCGAGCGTGCGGGCTTGCAGAAGACGCTCGCGCGCGAATTTCCCGACTACGCCTCGCTCTCCAACCCGCTGCCGCTGGCGGTGAAGGACATCCAGCCGCTGCTGTCGGCGGACGAAGCGATGGTGATCTATGCCGTCGTCGACAAGCAGAGCTATGTCGTCGCGATCACGCGCGATGGCGCTGAGTGGAAGGAGATCCCGCTCGGCGCGGATGCGATGGCGCGGAAGGTGGCGGCTTTCCGCAAGGGACTGGATGTCGGCAAGGCGCGCGATGCCTCCGGCAAATCGGGACTGTTCGACCTCGCGCTCGCGAACGAGCTCTATGTCGCGCTGCTCGGCCCGGTCGAGGCGTTGACGAAGGACAAGCGCAATTTGCTGGTGGTGCCATCGGCGGCGCTGACGGCATTGCCGTTTCATCTCCTGGTGACGGAGACGCCGCGGGCTGCGATCCCGGACAAGATCGAAGGTTATCGCAATGCTGCCTGGCTGCTGCGGCGTCAGGCCGTCTCGGTGCTGCCGTCGGTGATCTCCCTGAAATCGCTGCGTGCCTTCGCGCGCAGGGATCAGGGCGCAAAGCCGATGACCGGATTCGGCGATCCTGTCTTCAATCCCGCAGCCGAAGGACCGGCCGACCGACGGGCTGCAAGCGACAAGGTCGCCGCGCGCAGCATCGCGACGATCGCCTATACCGATTTCTGGCGCGGCGCCGGCGTCGACCGCGCGCGGCTGGCACAGGCGCTGCCGCAACTGCCCGACACCGCCGACGAGCTGAACGCCGTGGCGAGGGACGTCGGCGCCACTGACGCCGACATCCATCTCGGGCGCGATGCCAGCGAAACGACGCTGAAGCGTGCAGCGCTTGCTCAATACGGCATCATCTACTTTGCCACCCATGGTCTCGTTGCCGGTGACGTCAAGGGACTGGGTGAGCCCTCGCTCGCGTTGTCCATTCCCGATCAGCCGTCGGAGCTCGACGACGGTCTTCTGACCGCGAGCGAAGTGGCGCAGCTCAAGCTCAACGCAGATTGGGTGGTGCTGTCGGCCTGCAACACCATTGCCGGCGACAAGCCCGGCGCCGAGGCCCTGTCGGGGCTCGCGCGCTCGTTCTTCTACGCAGGGGCCCGTGCGCTCCTGGTCTCGCATTGGGCCGTGGATTCGGAAGCCGCCACCCGCTTGACCACATCGACGTTCGAGCTGCTCAAGAACGAACCAAAGATCGGTCGTGCCGAAGCCCTGCGCCGCGCGATGTTAACGTTTGTTGACGACGCCTCGTCGCCACGCAACGCCTACCCAGCGATGTGGGGCCCGTTCGCGCTGATCGGCGAAGGTGAGGTAAGATAAGAAGACGACACAGGGATTGTGCGTCGCAATAACCCGATGTAACGCGCAAACACGCATTTGGTTGCGCGATCATTTGCGTTTTCTCGTCGCGCCGGTTCAGAGCTGACATGCGCGACGTTTGGCGCGGTCCTTGAATAAACCAAATCCTGCGGGATCGGCTTGGCAACGCCAGCGTTCATGATTATTAGGTCGTTCAGCCGAGGCCGAATGGCCCATTCATCACGGTGACTGCGACGGCGCCAGGCTTGGTCCGCTAAATGTCGCGGGTTCTAGGAGGATTTTTTCGTGCAAGAGACGGGCGTGCGCAACGGTGCCTTCGGCGCCGACAAATTCGGCTTAAAGAATCTCAAGCAGGTTCACTGGAACCTGGGTGCGCCGCAACTCTATCAATATTCGCTCGCGGCGGGCGAGGCGGTGCTGTCCGCTGACGGTGCGCTCTGCGCCGACACCGGCGAGTTCACCGGGCGCAGCCCGAAGGACAAGTTCACGGTGCGTGACGCCACCACCGACAAGAAGATGTGGTGGGCCGGCAACCAGTCGATCACCGCAGAGCAGTTCGAGACGCTCTACCAGGACTTCCTCAAGCACGCCGAAGGCAAGAAGCTGTTCGCGCAGGACCTCTATGGCGGCGCCGACCCGGCCTACCGGATCAAGACGCGCGTCTTCACCGAACTCGCCTGGCACTCGCTGTTCATCCGCACGCTGCTGATCCGTCCCGAGGCGATCGAGCTGTCGACCTTCGTGCCGGAGCTCACCATCATCGACATGCCGAGCTTCCGCGCCGATCCCAAACGTCACGGCTGCCGCTCGGAGAACGTCGTCGCGATCGATTTCGCCCGCAAGATCGTCCTGATCGGCGGGTCTTATTATGCCGGCGAGATGAAGAAGTCGGTCTTCACCACGCTGAACTATTACCTGCCCGAGCGCGGCGTGATGCCGATGCACTGCTCGGCCAATGTCGGCGCCAAGGGCGACACCGCGATCTTCTTCGGGCTGTCAGGCACCGGCAAGACCACGCTGTCGGCCGATCCGAACCGCACGCTGATCGGTGACGACGAGCACGGCTGGGGCCCGAACGGCGTCTTCAATTTCGAAGGCGGCTGCTACGCCAAGTGCATCAAGCTGTCGCAGGAAGCCGAGCCCGAGATCTTCGCGGCCTCGACCCGCTTCGGCGCAGTGCTGGAGAATTGCGTGCTCGACGAAGACACCCGCGTGGTGGATTTCGACGACGGCTCCAAGACCGAGAACACGCGTTCGGCCTATCCGCTCGACTTCATCCCGAACGCTTCGCGAACCGGCCGCGCGCCGCAGCCGAAGAACGTGGTGATGCTCGCCGCCGACGCGTTCGGCGTGCTGCCACCGATCGCAAAGCTCTCGCCCGCGCAGGCGATGTATCACTTCCTGTCCGGCTACACCGCCAAGGTCGCCGGCACCGAGCGTGGCCTCGGCAACGAGCCGCAGCCGGAATTCTCGACCTGCTTCGGCTCGCCCTTCCTGCCGCTCGACCCATCCGTCTACGGCAACATGCTGCGCGACCTCATCGCCCAGCACAATGTCGATTGCTGGCTGGTCAACACCGGCTGGACCGGCGGCAAGTACGGCGTCGGCTCGCGCATGCCGATCAAGGTGACGCGCGCGCTGCTCACCGCGGCGCTCGACGGCAGCTTGCGCAACGTCGAATTCCGCACCGACAAATATTTCGGCTTCGCGGTCCCGACCGCGCTGCCGGGCGTCCCGGCCGAGATCCTCAACCCGGTCAACACCTGGAAGGACAAGGACGAGTTCGACAAGACCGCCCGCGCGCTGGTCGGCATGTTCCAGAAGAACTTCGCCAAGTTCGAAGCCCAGGTCGACGCCGACGTCCGCGCCGCCGCGCCGGACGTGAAGCTGGCGGCGGAGTAACCTCTCGCATCGTCATCAATGCAAAAGGGCGGCCGCGAGGCCGCCCTTTTTGTTTGCAGGTTCTTTCCTTCTCCCACAAGGGGAGAGGGGAAGAAGCAGCTACGCCTTGAAATACGCGATCTGCGTGCTCGTCGCGAGCAGCCGCCCGTTCGGCGACCACAGCTCGGCATTCTGGTCGGCGTAGCTCTTGTGCATGATCTTCGAATCCGCCGTCGCCAGGACGCGCGTGATGTCTTCGGCCGCGAGCTCTTCGCTGTCCGTGTGAAAATAGGTCGTCAGCGACACCGTGCCGAACGGCACCAGCTCGCGCCGCGCGTGGAAGATGCGGCCGAAGAAGGCGTCCGACATCGACATCAGCGACAGCATGTCGAGCTTGCGCGGCGTGCGGTCGCTGATCCAGATCTTCGAATAGGTGCTGGCAAGCTCGGCTTGGGGCGGGCCGATCCGCATCTCGCCCTCGACGAAGCGGAATTCGTACTGGTTGGCCCAGGACGCCGCGATCTTCGGGAACGGCATCGTCTCTTCGAACGACTTTGTTTCAGGATATTGCGCCACCCGATGCTCCCAGGACGGCCGGCGCTCGGCGAACACGGCGGTCGCGAGCGTTGCGACTTCGCCGCCGCCCTGGCTGAGCTCGACGCTCCAGTGCTGGCTGGAGCGGTTGGCCTTCACCAGGCGCACATCGAGATCGAACGGGCCCTTGGCGATCGGCGCGCAGTAATTGACGGTCAGCGCCAGCGGATCGCCGGCGGCTTGCGGATGCTCGATCAGCGCGCGGAGGATCGTCGCGGCGGTGGCGCCGCCGAACGGGCCGACAAAGGCCCAGTAATCGTCGCTGGTGTGCCCCTGCCAGCTGCTGTCACCCGCGGTGATGCGGGTGGCGTCGTCGAAGGGATGCGGGAGCTTGGCGTGCATTGTTTGATCCGGCTTTCAATGTCGAACGTCATATCACGTCCGACGCCGGCTGATGCAATTACCTCTGACGTAGCCGCTTCCATGCCGCGGAAAATCAGCCCGCGACGTCGCGCAGATCAGGCAGCAGCGGCGTGGTCGGGTTGACCGGCACGTTCCAGATCTCCTCGGCGTATTCGCGGATGGTGCGGTCCGAGGAGAACCACGCCATGCGCGCGACGTTGAGGATGGAGGCGCGGGTCCAGGCCGGCGTCACCTGCCAGCGTGCGTCGACCGCGCGCTGCGCTTCGTAATAGGAATCGAAATCGGCGCTGACCATGTAATGGTCGAGATAGCGCAGCGCATGCGCGATGGATTCGAAGCGGCCGGGATCGCCGGGCGAGAATTCGCCGGTGCCGATCGCGTTGATGGCGCGCTGCAGCTTCGGCGAATTGAGGATCACGTCGGAGGCGTCGAGCCCCTGCTTGCGCCGGATCATCACGTCGCCGGCCTCCATGCCGAAGATCGCGATGTTCTCAGCTCCGACATGGTCGCGGATCTCGATATTGGCGCCGTCGAGCGTGCCGATGGTGATGGCGCCGTTGAGCGCCAGCTTCATGTTGCCGGTGCCGGAGGCTTCCATGCCCGCGGTCGAGATCTGCTCGGAGAGATCGGCCGCCGGAATGATCACTTCGGCGAGGCTGACATTGTAGTCGGGCAGGAACACGACCTTGAGCTTGCCGCCGATCGCGGGATCGTTGTTGACGACCTCCGCGACGTCGTTGATCAGCTTGATGATCAGCTTGGCGTAGCGGTAGCTCGCCGCCGCCTTGCCGGCGAAGATCTTCACCCGCGGCACCCAATTGCCGTCGGGATTGTCCTTGATCGCCTGGTAAAGCGCGACCGTCTCGATGACGTTGAGCAACTGGCGCTTGTATTCGTGAATGCGCTTGATCTGCACGTCGAACAGAGCGGTCGGGTCGACCTTGATGCCGAGCCGCTCGCCGATCAGGCGCGCCAGCGCGGTCTTGTTGTGCAGCTTGACGGTGCGGAATTTCTTCTGGAATTCGACGTCGCTGGCGCGGGCCTCGATCAGCGAAAGCTGCGAGGGATCGTCGAGCACGGCCTCGCCGCAGGTCTCGCGCAACAGATCCGTCAGCTTCGGGTTCGCCAGCATCAGCCAGCGGCGGAAGGTGATGCCGTTGGTCTTGTTGGTGATGCGGCCGGGATAGAGATGGTTGAGGTCGTGGAACACGGTCTCGCGCATCAGGTCCGAATGCATCCCCGAGACGCCGTTGATACGGTGCGAACCGACGAAGGCGAGCTGGCCCATGCGCACGCGGCGCCCGCTCTTCTCGTCGATCAGCGAGACCGAGGCGCGGAAGTCGATGTCGCCGGGGCAGCGCGCCTCGGCCAGCGCCAGATGCTGCACGTTGATGCGGTAGATGATCTCGAGATGCCGCGGCAGCAGCCGCTCGAACAGCTCGACCGGCCAGGTCTCCAGCGCCTCGGGCAGCAGCGTGTGGTTGGTGTAGGACAGCGTGGCGACCGTGATCTTCCAGGCCTCGTCCCAGCGGAAATTGTGGAGGTCGACGAGGATGCGCATCAGCTCGGTGACGGCAAGGCTCGGATGGGTGTCGTTGAGCTGCACCGCGACCTTGGACGACAGGCTGCGGAGCTGGCCGTCGGAGGCGAGGTGCCGCTTCACCAGGTCCTGCAGCGAAGCCGAGACGAAGAAATATTCCTGGCGCAGCCGCAGCTCGCGGCCCGCCGGGCTCTCGTCATTCGGATAGAGGAATTTGCAGATCGCCTCCGCGCGCGACTGCTCGGCGCTGGCGCTGACATAATCGCCTTTGTTGAAGGCATCGAGCTTCAGCGGATCGGGCGAGCGCGCCGACCACAGTCGCAGCGCATTGACGTGCTGGCCGCGCCAGCCGACGATCGGCGTGTCATAGGCGATCGCCTGCACCGTCTCGCCGGGATGCCAGATCGCGCGGTCGCGGCCCTTGTCGTCGATATGCTCGACGGCGCCGCCGAAATTGATGTCGTAGATCACCTCGGGCCGCTGCAATTCCCAGGGGTTGCCGAAGCTCAGCCATTCGTCCGGATATTCCTGCTGCCAGCCCTGATTGATGATCTGGCGGAACAGGCCGTAATCGTAGCGGATGCCGTAGCCGATCGCGGGGATCGACAGCGTCGCCATGCTCTCCATGAAGCAGGCGGCGAGCCGCCCCAGGCCGCCATTGCCGAGCGCGGCGTCCGGCTCGCATTTGCGCAGCTCGGGCAGCGAGACGCCGAGATCGCCGAGCGCGACCTCGAAGATCTTGAGGAGGCCCATGTTGTTGAGCGCGTCGCTGAACAGCCGGCCGATCAAAAATTCCAGCGAGAGATAATAGACGCGCTTGCGGCCGGCGTCGTAGCTGTGCTTCTCCGCGGTGAGCCAGCGATGCACGATGCGGTCGCGCAGCGCGAGCGCCGCGGCCTGGTACCAGTCGTGCTTGGTCGCCATGCCGGCATCCTTGCCGATGGCAAGCCGCAGCTTCGCCAGGATCACGCCCTTGATCTCGGCCAGCGCGAGCTCGTCGATGGGCTGCGTGGCAGCGGAAGAACTGGGCTGGAACGATGAATCTTGCAAAGCTGTCATTTCCTGGTCGACGAAGCGCTACTCACTCTACGCACCCTGCTCCTGCACCGGAACCATCGCTGGCGCGGCCGTGTCCTGCACGGAGGTAAAATTATGCAAGGAACGGGCCGATTTGGGAACCCGGACGAGCACGGAGAAACCTAAGTTTCCGTGCTAGATTGCCGATCAATTCAGCATCAGTGTGGAGGAATATTCCCATGAAACTGCTGAAGCGACTGCTGATTGAAATCGCCGCCGCGGCCCTGCTCGTCATCTGCATCAGCGCCTCCGGTGCCGCATTTGCCGCCGGCAAGCCCGGCCGCAGCGCGGATGGCCTGAGCTGCGGCTTCACCGTCCCGCAGAATGCCTCGCCCGCGGCGCGCTGCGCCGCCATCAAGCGCCAATGCGGTGGCAAATTTTACGCGAATGCGTGCGGCGACAGGCTGATGTCCGCGGTGAATTGAGAGCCGGGCGGCAATCGTCGCGGCTCAGGCTGCCTTCAAGCCGCCTTGGCCTGCACCGCATCGCAAAATTCGGCAAGACGGTCCGCAAGCCGCAGCGTGGCCGGGCTGGCATCGGGCGAAGCCATCAGTGCGACCTCGGTCTTGTCGATCGGCGCAAAACCTTCCTTCACCGTCAGCACGCGGTGGTCAGACTGGATCGACATCTCCGAGAGGATGCTGAGGCCCATGCCGGCGGCGACCGCGGCCTGGATGCCTGACAGGCTCGAGGAGGAATAGGCCATGTGCCAGGCGCGGCCGATGCTTTCCAGCGCGTGGATGGCGCCGGCGCGGTAGAGGCAGCCAGCCGGGAAGCCGATCAGGGGCACGGATGCGGCGTGGACGTCGACCGGATGGCTCTTGCTGGTCACCCAGTGCACCCGCTCCGGCCACACCGCGATGGCGCCCTTCTCGCCGGCGGCGCGCTTGAACAGCGCAAGGTCGAGCTCGCCGCGCTCGAGATCGCGCGCGAGGTGCTTGCTCTGGTCGGCGCGCACGTCGAGCCGCAGGCCGGGATGCGAGCGCGCGAACGCGCCGAGCAGCTTGGTCAGCCGGTACGCCGCGAAATCCTCGGGGATGCCGAGCCGGATCGCGCCCTCGCCCTCCGGCTGGCGCAGCACGTCGCGCGCCTCCTCGGCCAGCGAGAGCAGCCGGCGCGCATAGGACAGCAGCCGCTCGCCGGCCTCGGTCGGGCGCACGTTCTTGCCGTCGCGATGCAGCAGAACCTGGCCGACATCGTCCTCCAGCCGCTTGATCTGCTGGCTGACCGTCGACTGCGTGCGGTGGACGCGCGCACTGGCGCGGGTGAAGCCGCCGGCCTCGACCACCGAGACGAAGCTGCGCAGCAGCTCAAGATCGAGCATGGCTGCCTCCATTCGAAAATCAACTGATTGGAAGTTAATCATTTAATTTCCAAATGACAAGCGGCCTCCCTAGATCGAGGGTTCAGGAGAATGCCCCTCATGTCGCTCGCCCCCTCGATTTCCGTCCCTCACAGCCGCTTCAACACGCTGCCGCTCGCCATCGGCCTGTTCTGCCTGCTCTGGAGCTATGCCTTCGTCGCCGGCAAGATCGGCGTCACCCATTGCCCGCCGCTGGTCCTGCTCGCCGCGCGCTTCTCGCTCGCCGGCATCTTGATCCTGGGTGCAACGCTGATCCGCGGCGAGGCCTGGTCGCTGTCCTGGCGCGATGCGGCAATCTTCGCCGTGCTCGGCATCGCCAACAACGCGCTCTATCTCGGCCTCGGCTACACCGGCCTGCAATCGGTGTCCGCCGGCCTCGGCGGCCTGATCGTCTCGGCCAATCCGGTCTTCACCGCGGCGCTCGCAGCCCTGCTGCTCGGCGAAGGCATGACCTGGCGCAAGGCAAGTGGCCTGCTGCTCGGCATCGCCGGCGTGACGCTGATTGTCTGGCATCGGCTGTCGGTCGGCACGGATTCCCTGCACGGCATCGTGTTCACGCTGGCCTCGCTCGCCTCGATCGTCGCGGGCACCATCCTGTTCAAGCTGCTGGCGCCGAAGGGGTCCCTGTGGATCGGCAACGGCGTGCAGAACCTCGTCGCCGGCCTCGTGCTGACGCCGGTCGCTCTCACCTTCGCCGATGTCCACGCGATCGATGTCACGCCGGGCCTGATCGGGGCCTTCGCATTCCTCGTGCTCGGCGGCTCGATCCTCGCCTACTGGCTCTGGTTCCATCTCCTGAAAGTGTGCGGCGCGACCGCCGCCAGCGCCTATCATTTCCTGATGCCGCCGCTCGGCATGCTGTTCGCGTATCTTGTCCTTGGTGAGCATGTCGAAGCGCGCGATCTGCTCGGCATCATTCCGGTCGCGCTCGGCATCTATCTGGTGACGCGGCCGGCGAAGACCGTCGCATAAGAGGAGTTTGTCCCATGCCCATTTCCATCACCCTGATCGGCGGCCCCACTGCGCTGATCGAGATCGACGGCTTTCGCCTGCTGACCGATCCGACCTTCGATGCGCCCGGCGCCTACCAGCTGCCGCATGTGAAGCTGGAGAAGACCATCGGCCCCGCGTTGAAGCCCGAAGCGATCGGACCGGTCGATGCCGTGCTGCTCAGCCATGACCAGCATTCGGACAATCTCGACAATTCCGGCCGCGACTATCTCCATAAGGTCAAGCGCGTGCTGACGACGGAAGCGGGCGCAAAGCGCCTCGGCGGCCATGTCGAGGGCCTAGCGCCCTGGGCGACTTCGCATCTGAAGGATCGCGACGGCAACACGCTGACCATCACCGCAACGCCGGCGCGCCATGGCCCCGCCGGCATCGAGCCGCTGTCGGGCGACGTGATCGGCTTCGTGGTGTCCACGAGCCGCAAGGACACGACTTCGGTCTATATCAGCGGCGACACCACCTGGTTCGACGGCGTCGCCGAAGTCGCGCGCCGCTTCAAATGCGGCGTGGTGCTGCCCTTCGCCGGCGCTGCGCAGACGCGCGGGCCGTTCCATCTCACCATGGATACCAACGACACCATCGAGACCGCGCGCGCCTTTCCTAATGCGATGATCGTGCCCGTGCATACCGAAGGCTGGGCGCATTTCCGCCAGAACAGCGAGGATCTGCGCAAGACGTTCGACGCGCTCGGTTTCGGACCACGGCTGCGCCTGCTGGAGCCGGGCGTGCCGACGGTGGTGGAAGCGCCGTAGCTGCCGCGGCCGTCATTGCGGCCATTCATGCACGAACGCAGGTCTCGTGCCCCGGACGCAGCGCAGCGCCTTTTCGGCGGTGCGCTGCTGAGCCGGGGCCCATGCCTCCGCATTCCATCACGGGCTTTCTGGTTCCCGGCTCGCACCGCAACGCAAGAGCGTTGCGCCGCGTCCGGGACACGAGAGGAAGGAACGCGATAAACACAACCTCCCTCATTGCAATGACAGCGATCGTCAATCCTTCCTGAACACGATCGACGCCATCCACCCCGTCATCAGCGCCATCGCCGCCGTGACGAGGCCGTAGATCAACCCGTTCTGCCGGGCGGTGGTGGCGACGAACTGTTCGAAGCCGACCTTGACGATCTCGAACGCGGTCTCGGTCTTGCCGATGAACGCGCCGTTCGCGAACAGCTTGATCTCGACTTCATAGGTGCCGATCGGCACTTCCGCCGGCAGCGGGATGCCGGTGCGGAACAGGGTCGGCGTCAGGAATGTCACTGCGCTCGGATCCTCGCGATAGAGCCCGTGCTGGGTGCGCAGGCGGATGAAGGCCGAACGGAACGCGTCGTTCGGCACCACGTCGGCATAATCGCCGCCGACCCGCTGCGTCAGCAACACGTTGTTGAGCCCGATCTGCTGCCGCCGCGCGATCTCGGGCGAGGTGATGGCGTCGAAGGGGCGGTTGGCGAACAGCGCGAGATAGCTCGGCACCTGCAGGAACTGCCGATAGTCGGTGTTGATCCAGATCCCGAAGGTGCGTTCCTTGCGACGCGTCACCATGTCGGCGCGCGGGCCCATCACGGTGACGACGAGATCGTAGGACGTGCGATCGGCGGGTGTGGTGGCGTCCTTCTCCACCGAGCCGAACAGCACCAGCTCCTCGCCGGAATAGTTCGGCGTCACCGTGACGCGGTGGTTGGAGACCGACACGATCAGCCGCTCGGCGCGGGCGACCGAGCCGAGCAGCAGGACGAGCAGGAGTGCGAGCGCCGTGTGCCTCATCCGCTCGCTCCGAGGTCACGGATGGTGAAGAGGTCCGCAGGCTGGATCGCCAGCTCGATCGCGAAACGAAGTCCGACCGAGAGGATGAGCAGGCCGAGCAGCAGCCGCAGCTGCTCGCCGCGGATCTTCTGGCCGGCGCGGACGCCGAACTGCGCGCCGGTGACGCCGCCAACCATCAGGATCAGCGCCAGCACGGCGTCGACGAGGTGATTGGTCACCGCGTGCAGCATGGTCGCGAACAGCATGGTGACGAGGGTGAGGACCATCGAGGTCCCGATCACCGTCGAGGTCGGCACCCGCAAGAGATAGATCATGATCGGCACCAGGATGAAGCCGCCGCCGATGCCCATGATTGCGCCGATGAAACCGATCATGATGCCGACGACCACCACGGGGATCACCGATAGATAGATCTTCGAGCGCTTGAACCGCATCTTCAGCGGCAGGCCGTGGATCCAGTTGTGCGTGCGGCGCGGCGGCAGTGCGCCGCGGCGGGTCCGCATCAGCGCGCGCAGGCCTTCCGAGAACATCAGGCTGCCGACGGTGGTGAGCAGCACGACGTAAGACAGCGCGATCATCAGATCGAGCTGGCCGAGCGCGCGAAGCTGCGTAAAGGTCCACACGCCGAGCGCCGTACCCGTCACGCCGCCGCATAACAGGACGCTCGCCAACGCTGGATCGATCGCGCGCCGCCGCCAATAGGACAGCGCGCCGGAAAACGAGGACGCTGCGATGTGGCTGGTGACCGAGGCGACCGCGACCGCGGGCGTGATGCCGATGAAGATCAGCAGCGGCGTCATCAGGAAGCCGCCGCCGATCCCGAACATGCCCGAGACGAAGCCGACCGCAGCGCCCATCGCCAGCACCAGGAAGACGTTGACGGGAAGATCGGCGATCGGAAGATAGAGCTGCATCGAAGGACCACGCTCCGGCGAGACGGATCGACTATCGCGGAATGCCCGCCGGACGGTCGGAACGATTGCCGCGCCCCTCAATAGCGGAATTTGCTGGCGGGAGGGACCCTAGAAATTCTGGCGTGGTGAATGACGCGATTGATGCACGATGATGTCCGTGATCGTGGCCACAACCAAGGTGCGCTCCCTCCCCCGCTTGCGGGGGAGGGTTGGGGAGAGGGTACCTCGGCGGTGGGACTCCCCAAGAGGAGAGAACCCCCACCCGCCGCGCTTCGCGCGTCGACCTCCCCCGCAAGCGGGAGAGGTGCACACCGAGCGCGTGGCTCGTACTGTCCGTCTAAAGCTGTTCGCGTCTAATGCGCAGCCGAGGCCGACTTCTTCGCCGCGACCGGCTTCGGTGCGGGCTTGGCGCTCGCCTGCGGGGCGCTGTCCCAGCCACCGGCGGGGGCTGCGACATTGACCGCATCATCCGGCTGCGGCTCGGCCGCAAAAGTCTGGATCGCGAGCTTGGCGGCGGCGAGCGATTGCGGGTCGAGGCGCTTGGCGACGTCGTCGCGCTTGCCGGACGCATCCGCGTCGCCCTGGGCAGCGGCGAGGCTGAACCACTTGTAGGATTCGGCGAGGTTCTGCTCGACGCCGATGCCGCGGGCATAGAGGATGCCGAGGTTGAACTGGCTGTCGGCGACGCCGCGATCTGCGGCCTTGCGGAACCATTGCGCCGCGCTCTTGTAATTCGCGCCGCGTCCGCCGCCATCGGCGTCGAGCACCGCGAGATTGTGCATCGCCTTGGCGTTGCCGCGCTCGGCGGCCTGGGTGTAGTAGCGGCGCGCGATGTCGGCGTCCTTCTTCACCCCCAGGCCCTTCTCGTAGAGCGTGCCGAGGCGGAAGGTCGCGGGGATCACGCCGGCCTGTGAGGCGCGGTCGTACCATTTGGCGGCTTCGTCGTAATTCGTCGCAACGCCCTTGCCCTCGGCAAAGCGCAGACCGATCTCGTAGGCCGCGGTCGCATCGCCCTTCATCGCGGCGCTGCGCAGGCCGGGGCCGCCGATACCGTCAGGCAGCTTTTCGCTCGGCGGCACCTGGATGAAGCCGAGCTTGGCGCGGCTCGTGCCCGACAGCGCGCCGGTGACGTCGCTGCTCGGCGCAACTGCGGGCGGCACCGTGGCCGGCGCCGCCGGAATCTCAACCGAGGCCGAGTTGCCGGCGGGAGCCGGCGCGGAATTGTTCTGGGATTGCCGTCCGATCGGCGTCGGCGAGGTCATCGATGGCGTGACCTGCTCGGGCGTGGCGGGCTTGTTCTCGATCACCGGCGGCGGCGGAGGGGCCTGCGGCGCGGGCTGGCTGGACGTGTCCATCGCCTGCGGCGCCGGCGACGGGCTGCCTTCGAGCAGGTTCATCGCCATCTTGAAGGTGCCGAGCACGATCACGACCACGCTTGCGCCGACCAGCAGCGAGCGGATCTTCGAGGTGATGGTCGAAGCGCCGTCCTTGCCCTTGTCCTTGCCGCGATCGGCGCTGGCCTTTGCACCACCCTTGGCGCCACGCGCCGGCTTTTCCGGCTGCGCGGCGGCTGCCTGTGCGGCGCGGCGGGCGGCCGCGATGAAGCTCGACGACGAGACCGGCTCTTTCGCAGCAGCGGGAATGTCGCTGATCGCGCTCTCGGAGGCGGCGATGCGCTCCGACGGCGTGGCGGCGCGTCCACCCGGCCGTGTGCCTGGCTCGAGCGGATGATCCGGCGGCAGTTCGGGTGCGAGCGCTGCGCGGGCGGGCGCCGTATGCGGCTCCAGGATCTCGCTGATCGCGCGCGGCGGAATCGGCGGTGCCGACGGCACCGGCGGCGGCGCGGCGGGGGCAGCGGCATGGAATTCACGCGGCGCGGCGGCGAAGGCGGCGTGTGCCTGCTGCTGCGCGGCGGGATTGGGAAGCTCGGGCTTCGGATCGTATTTCGGCTGCTGGGCCTGCGGCCGCGGCTCGCGCGCGACAGGCGCGGGCTCCATGGGAGCAGCCATGGGAGCCGCCATGGGAGCCGCCATCGGCATCGGCTGCGGCGCGGCGGCCGGCGGCGCCGTGCGCACCGTGCGCAGGTCGCCTTCGATCATGGACAGGCGATCGACGACATGGCCGAGCGCGCTGTGGACGGCGTCGAGCGAGTCCTGCGTGCTGCGGTTGGTCTCGGCTTGGCTGAAGCGGATGTCGGACAGCTCGCGCTTGACGAGATCGACAACGCCGGAATCGGCAGGTGCCGAACTGCGGCTCTCGGCCAACGCGGAATAGGTCGCCTGCTGCCGCTCCAGGTGCCGGAGGATGTCGTGCAGCCCGTCCTCGACGCGGCTCAAATTGCCGTTGCGCGGGTCGGAGGCGGCTTCGATCCGCTCCAGCAGGTATGAGACGCGCTGTTCGAGATGGGCGAAGGTCGAGGCGGAATCGTTGCCGACCTGCATGCGGTCGAAGCGGTCCGACAGCGCGCGGATCGCGGATTCGAGATGCTCGGTGCTTTCGGACGGCTGCGGCCGCTCGCGGGTTTCCAGCGCCGCGGTGAGCGCGGCAATGCGCTGCTCCAGCACCGCAAAGCTGTCGCCCTGGCCGGAGGCGCGGGTGACCTGGTCGACCTTGGAGGACAGCAGCTGCACGTCTTCGGACAGGCGTGCCAGCGCTTCGTTGGAGGCGACGTTGGAAACGATGCCGCGCAGCGCCGAGATCGCGCTTTCGAGCTGATGCACGGTCGAGGGGTCGTCGTTGGCGCGCAGGATCAAATCGAGCTTGGCGCCGAGATTGCGGATCGCCTCGTCATAGCCGGTGAGCTGCTCGGCCGGCGTCAGCGTGCGCAGCACCTGCTTGATGTCGGACAGCGCGTGCTCGATGCCGGACAGCACCTGGCCGTCGGTGCCGTTGGACCGCGTCTCGTCGATGCGCCGATGCAGCGAGCGGATCTCGTTCTCGATCGATTCGATCGCGCGCCGCGGCATCGCCTCGGTGATGGCGGTGCGGATCTCGGCAAGCTCGCTGCGGAAGGCGTTGATCGCCTGCTCGGTATTGTCCGGCCGCTGCAGCGATTCGATCTGGCTCGTGATCTTGAGCAGATGGCGCTCGAGCGAGGAGAAATCCGGCCCTGCTTGCGGCGGCGGCGCATAGGCAGGCGCGGGCGGCGCCGCCATTGGTGTCATGGGCGGCGCGTAAGGAGCAGCCGAAGGCGCAATCGATGGCGCGGCGCGCGGCGGCATTTGCCGCGGCGTAAAGCCGTCGAGCTCGCTCTGCCGCGCGGTGATCTCGGCCACGGCGACGTCGAACGACGCGGGGCTCAGGGGAGGGGAGTTGCGATAGACCTGCGCGGCCGCGCGCTCGACCATGTCGGCCTGGCGCTGGCGTGTTTCAACGGGCGAGGGCGCAGCTGCCGGGCGCGGCGCTTGCGGCGACTGGGGCTGCTGCGGCTTGGAAATCTGCGACAGCCGCGCATCGAGCCGCGAGATCGCGTCGTTGAGCTGGCGCGCGACGCCCTGCTCGCGCGAGACCTCCCTTGAGGAATCCTGGCGCGGCGCGGGCTTTGAAATTCTTTCGATCTGCTGGGTGATCGCGTCGAGCCGCTGATGGATGTCGGCGACCTCGCGACTTTCCTGGCTCGGTCCTTGATTCGGTCCCTGGCTCGGTCCTTGGCTCGGAACGTGCGCGGCTTGCGGACGCTGGTCGTAAGATCCGCGAAAGTTTGGCGGGGCAGTTTCGCCGAGCGTGGAGTTCAGCCAATCGTTGAGGGACATGCCGGCTCTGCGCGCAGCAGCTTCGGCCCGCTCCCTGACGGATGGGTCGATGCCGTCAACACTCCACGATACGCGCGAATTCATGACTCTGTCCGGTTCCGACTCCGGCGCCCCACCCGGCGCCTCCAGTCTCCCCACGCGTGCCGGTTGCAAAGACAATCGAATTTGGCGCGGGTCGTCTGCCTCGAAAACCGACTTTTGTCCGTTACGGTAAATAACGGGTTAAGGAATGCCTTGCCGGTGTCTTAAAGTTGGGCGGGAGAACACCAGCCCCGGAACCGGTGCGCTCCCTCCCCCGCTTGCGGGGAGGGCTGGGGAGAGGGTGCCTCCGCGCTGCGACAGCCCCCAAGAGGAGAAAGCCCTCACCCGCGCCTTCGGCGCGACCTCTCCCGCAAGCGGGAGAGGTTTTGGCGCCGCCGTCGCTGATCGAGCTCTCAGCCCTTCTCCCGCTTGCCCTCGTCCAGCGGCACCACCGTGGCCTTGCCGCTCATCGCCGACAGCGCGGCGAGGGTCTCCTCGCAGAAGTCGGCCACCATCTGCTCGTGACGGGCCCCCAGGCGGAGCAGCAGCAGATTGCCGAGGTCGAGCCGGCCCTCCGCGGTGCCGTCGGGAAAGCGCTTCTTCAGGATGCGCTCGTAATTGGCGTGGCGGTCGCGGTGGTGCTCCAGGCGGGCCATCAGGTCGGCGCGCAGCGGCTCGATGTCGATGCTGTCGAGGGCGTGGAGGCGGACCAGCAAATCGTCCTTGGTCGAGGCCGGCGTGCTTGGTCGCGCGGCCCAGTGCCGCAGCGCTGTTCGCCCCTCCGGAGTGAGCGTATAAACCAGCTTGTTGGGCTTGCCTGTCTGCACGACCTCGCGGCCCTGGATGTGGCCGCGGTCGCGCAGCTTGGAGAGCTCGCGGTAGATCTGCTGATGGTCGGCCTTCCAGAAGAAGCCGATCGAGGAATCGAACGTCTTGGCGAGCTCGTAGCCCGTCATCGGACGTTCCGTCAGACATGCGAGGATCGCGTCGCCCAGGGCCATGCCCGGCCTCCTTGTTTCAACCTCGACCATCGTGCTTGACTTTATGCGCATTGGCGCATATGCGTCAATGTGCATATCGCGGCATCGCGGGGCGGGCGAAAGATCCGACCCGAAAAGCCCAGCGAAATCAATCACCACGCTACTGCGCATGGGGTTGTTTTCGCACTTTTTAGTCCAGGCCTTTAGGGAGGCAGCTGAGAATGACCGGCCTCGATTCCTGGTACGCCTACATGAAGTCCCATGACCGCGCCGCGCTCTGGGACCTCCTGCATCCCGATGCCGTGTTCGAAAGCCCCGTCGTCCACACGCCGCAGCGCGGGCGCGACATCACCTTCAAATACCTTTCCAGCGCCGAGCAGGTGCTCGGCGGCCCGACCTTCACCTATGTCGGCGAATGGCGCAGCGACAACGGCGCCGTGCTCGAATTCAAGACCGAGATCGACGGCATCGAGATCAACGGCGTCGACATCATCAGCTTCGATGCCGAGGGACGCATCACGCACTTCAAGGTGATGGTGCGTCCGCTCAAGGCGATCAACATGCTGCACCGCCTGATGGCGGAGCGGCTGGCCGCCCAATCATGACCCTGCCCTGAGGTTGCAGAACCCGCTAAGCTCGCGGGCCAGGCTGCGCCGCAGGAACGACTGACATCACTTTCGAAGGCCCATTGCCGGGAGACCCCCATGCCGATCTACAAAGCCCCCGTCGAAGACGTGAACTTCCTGCTCAACGACGTCTTCCAGATCGACCGCTACGACAATCTCGCCGGCTTCTCCGATGCGTCGAGCGACGTGCGCGAAGCCATTTTGGGCGAAGCTGCCAAGCTCGCCGAAGAGGTGCTGCAGCCGCTCAATCGCGTCGGCGATCTCGAAGGCTGCAAGCGCGCCGATGACGGCAGCGTCACCACCCCGAAGGGCTTCAAGGACGCCTTCAAGCAGGTCGCCGAAGGCGGCTGGCTCGGCCTGTCGGCGCCGACCGAGTTCGGCGGCCAGGGCCTGCCGGTGACGCTCTCCCAGGCCGTCAACGAATTCCAGATCTCCGCCAACATGGCGTTCTCGATGTATGGCGGCCTCACCATGGGCGCGACCGCGGCGCTGATCGTTCACGGCTCGCCCGAGCAGAAGCAGACCTATGTGCCGAAGATGGTGGCGGGCGAATGGACCGGCACCATGAACCTGACCGAGCCGCATTGCGGCACCGATCTCGGCATGCTCCGCACCAAGGCGGTGCGCCAGGCGGACGGCAGCTTCAAGATCACGGGGACCAAGATCTTCATCTCGGCCGGCGAGCATGATCTGGCCTCCAACATCATCCACCTCGTGCTGGCCCGCATCGAAGGCGCACCCGCCGGCATCAAGGGCGTGTCGCTGTTTGTGGTGCCGAAATTCCTGGTCAATGCCGACGGTTCGGTGGGCGCGCGTAACGGCGTCGTCTGCGGCTCGATCGAGCACAAGATGGGCATCCACGGCAACTCGACCTGCGTGATGAACTACGACAACGCCACCGGCTGGCTGATCGGCGAAGAGAACAAGGGCATGCAGGGCATGTTCGTGATGATGAACGAGGCCCGCCTCGGCGTCGCCGTGCAGGGCCTCGCGCAGTCGGAAGTCGCCTATCAGAACGCGGTCGCCTACGCCCGCGAGCGCATCCAGGGCCGTTCGCTGACCGGTGCCAAGGCGCCGGACAAGCAGGCCGACCCGATCATCGTGCACCCCGACGTGCGCCGCACGCTGCTCTCGATCCGCGCGTTCAACGAGGCCGCCCGCGCCTTCGTGATGTGGACCGCGCTGAAGAGCGACGTCGCGCATCGCTCGGAGGACCCGAAGGACCGCCAGGCCGCCGACGACCACATGGGCCTGATGACGCCGGTGCTGAAGGGCTTCCTCACCGATTACGGCTTTGCCAACGCGGTGCAGGCGCAGCAGATGTATGGCGGCCACGGCTACATCGCCGAGCAGGGCATGGAGCAGTTCGTGCGCGATGCACGCATCGCCATGATCTACGAAGGCGCCAACGGCATCCAGGCGCTCGACCTCGTCGGCCGCAAGCTGCCGCGCGACGGCGGCCGCGCCATCATGGCGTTCTTCGGCGAGGTCATGGCCTTCGCCAAGGAGAACGGCGGCGACGAGGCGCTGAAGCCGTTCATCGCCCCGCTGTCGGCTTCGCTCGGCCATCTGCAGCAGGCCACCACCTGGCTGATGCAGAACGCGATGGCAAAGCCCGACAATGCCGGTGCTGCCGCAACCGATTACCTGCATCTCTTCGGCTTCGTCGCGCTCGGCTATATGTGGGCGAAGATGGCGAAGGTGACGAACGCCAAGATTGCCGAGAGCGGGGCGACCCCCTATCTCTCGACCAAGCTGGTCACCGGCCGTTTCTTCATGGAGCGGATGCTGCCGGAGACGGCGGCCAATCTCGCGCGCATCCAGGCCGGCTGCGCCACCATCATGGAATTGCCGGCGGAAGCGTTCTGACGCTTTCCGCTTCACTGGAGATCGCGACCGCGCAGCGGTCGCCGCAACAATAACTGCAATCAGGAGGCTCCCCATGGCAGATGCCTATATCTACGATCACGTCCGCACCCCCCGCGGCCGCGGCAAGGCCGACGGCGCGCTGCACGAAGTCACCGCGCTCGCGCTTGCGACCGTGCCGCTGAAGGCGCTGAAGGACCGCAACAATCTGCCTGAGGATTCCGTCGACGACGTCGTGCTCGGCGTGGTCGATCCGGTCGGCGAAGCCGGCAGCGACATCGCGCGCTTCGCCGCGCTCAAGGCCGGCCTCGGCGAAGCCGTCCCCGGCGTGCAGATCAGCCGCTTCTGCGCCTCCGGCCTCGATGCCGTGAATTTTGCCGCAGCCCAGATCATGAGCGGCCAGCATGAGCTCGTGATCGGCGGCGGTGCCGAGTCGATGAGCCGCGTCGGCATCGGTGCCTCCGGCGGTGCCTGGCCGATGGATCCGTCGATGGCGGTGCCGGCCTATTTCATGCCGCAGGGCGTTTCGGCCGATCTGATCGCCACCAAATACGGTTTCTCCCGCGACGACGTCGATGCCTATGCGGTGCAGAGCCAGCAGCGCGCGGCGAAGTCCTGGGAAGAGGGCCGCTTCGACAAGTCGATCGTGCCGGTGAAGGACATCAACGGCCTCACCATCCTCGCCAAGGACGAGCACATGCGTCCCTCGACGACGATGCAGTCGCTGGCGCAGCTGCAGCCCTCGTTCACGATGATGGCGCAGATGGGCGGCTTCGACGGTGTCGCGATCCAGTCGCACCCGGAGATCGAGCGCGTCAACTACGTGCACCATGCCGGCAATTCCTCCGGTATCGTCGACGGTGCCGGCGCCGTGCTGCTCGGCAGCAAGGAGGCGGGTGCAAAGTACGGGATGAAGCCGCGTGCGAAGATTCGCGCCTTCGCCAATATCGGCTCGGAACCGGCGATGATGCTGACCGGTCCGGTCGACGTCACCGAAAAACTGTTCGCGCGCTCCGGCATGAAGAAGTCGGATATCGACCTGTTCGAGCTCAACGAGGCCTTTGCTTCGGTCGTGCTGCGCTACATCCAGGCCTTCGACATCGACAATGCCAAGATCAACGTCAATGGCGGCGCCATCGCGCTCGGCCATCCGCTCGGCGCGACCGGCGCGATGATTTTGGGCACCGTGCTCGACGAGCTCGAGCGCACCAACAAGTCCACCGCCCTCGTCACGCTGTGCATCGGCGGCGGCATGGGCACCGCGACCATCATCGAGCGCGTCTAAGGCTAGGGAGCAACCAACATGGCTTACAAGAACTTCAGGGTTGAGACCGATTCCGACGGCATCGCGCTCGTCACCTGGGACATCCCGGGCCGTTCGATGAACGTGCTCGATGAGACCTCGACCAACGAGCTCGATGCCATCGTCAAGGCGACCACGGCCGATGCCGCGGTGAAGGGCGTCGTCATCACCTCGGCGAAAGAAGCATTCTGCGCCGGCGCCGACCTCTCCATGCTCGAAGGCATGAACCAGGCCTATGCTAAGGTCTTCAAGGAGCAGGGCGAGACCGCCGCGAACCAGATGCTGTTCGACCAGAGCCGGCGCTTCTCGCTGGTGCTGCGTTCGATCGAGACCTCGGGCAAGCCGTGGGCGGCCGCGATCAATGGCCTGGCGCTCGGCGGTGGTTTCGAGATCACGCTGTGCTGCCATTACCGCGTGGCGGCGGAGAATCCCAAGACCCGCCTCGGCCTGCCCGAGGTCAAGGTCGGCCTGTTCCCCGGCGCCGGCGGCACGCAGCGCGTGCCGCGCCTGGTGCCGCCGCAGGACGCCATGACGATCCTGCTCAAGGGCGATCCTGTGACGGTCGAGAAGGCCAAGGCGCTGAATTTGATTCACGCCATCGTTCCCGCAGCCGACCTCGTCAAGGCGGCGAAGGACTGGATCAAGGGCGGCGGCAAGGCGGTCGCGCCGTGGGACGAGAAGGGTTTCAAGCTGCCGGGCGGTCCGGTGTTCTCCAAGGCCGGCATGATGATGTTCCCGGCCGGCAATGCGATCTATCGCCGCGAGACCTACGACAATTATCCGGCCGCGCGCGCCATCATGAGCTGCGTCTATGAGGGCCTGCAGCTGCCGATCGACGCAGCTCTTCGCGTGGAGTCGCGCTACTTCACCTCGGTGTTGCGCTCGAAGGAAGCGGCCGCGATGATCCGCAGCCTGTTCCTGTCGATGCAGGAGCTCAACAAGGGCGCCCGCCGTCCGAAGGACGTGCCCGCCACCAAGGTCAAGAAGATCGCCGTGATCGGCGCCGGCTTCATGGGCGCGAGCGTCGGCTACGTCTCGGCCCGTGCCGGCCTCGACGTCGTCCTGATCGACCGCGACCAGGAAAGCGCCGACAAGGGCAAGGCGCATGCGCAGAAGGTGATCGAGGACCAGATCAAGAAGGGCCGCGCCAAGCCTGCGGACGCCGAAGCGCTGCTCGCGCGGATCACGCCGACCGCGGACTACGCCGCGCTGAAGGACGTTGACCTCGTCATCGAGGCCGTGTTCGAGGATCGCAAGGTCAAGGCCGATACCTTCGCCAAGGCGCAGGAGCACATGAAGCCGGACGTGATCTTCGCGTCCAACACCTCGACGCTGCCGATCACCTCGCTGGCCGAGAGCTTCAAGGACCAGGGCAAGTTCGTCGGCATCCATTTCTTCTCGCCGGTCGAGAAGATGATGCTGGTCGAGATCATCAAGGGCAAGAACACCGGCGATCTCGCGCTTGCGACGGCGCTCGACTACGTCCGGCAGATCGCCAAGACGCCGATCGTCGTCAACGACTCCAGAGGCTTCTTCGCCAACCGCTGCGTCGGCCGCTACGTCGCCGAGGGCAACGAGATGTTCCTCGAGGGCGTGCCGCCGGCGATGATCGAGAACTGCGCCAAGATGGCCGGCATGCCGGTCGGCCCGCTCTCGCTCTCGGACGAGGTCGCGCTCGACCTCGGCCTGAAGATCATGAAGGCGACGGAGGCCGATCTCGGCCCCAACGCCATCAATCCCGATCAGAAGAAGCTGATGGTGGAGATGGTCGAGAAGCAGGGCCGTCTCGGCCGCAAGAACAGCAAGGGCTTCTACGACTATCCCGAGAAGGGCAAGGGCTCGAAGAGCCTGTGGCCGGGCCTCTCGGCCTTGCAGCCGAAGCAGCTCGACCCCGATACGCTCGACATCGAGGAGCTGAAGCAGCGCTTCCTGGTGGTGCAGGCGGTGGAAGCCGCACGCACGGTCGAGGACCACGTCATCACCGATCCGCGCGAGGCGGATGTCGGCTCGATCCTCGGCTTCGGCTTCGCGCCGTTCACCGGCGGCACGCTGTCCTACATCGACTTCATGGGCACGAAGAAGTTCGTCGAGCTCTGCCACAAGCTCGAGGCGAAATACGGCTCGCGTTTCACCCCGCCGAAATTGCTCGAGGAGATGGCGGCGAAGGGCGAAACCTTCTACGGCCGCTTCGCGCCGAAGAAGGCGGCGGCCTGACGAGAAGCCTGTAGCTGCGCAGAATCAAAAAAGGCCGGATCCATCGATCCGGCCTTTTCACTATTTCGGGAGGGCTCTGCCTTACTTCGCCTGCGCGAGGCCTTCCTTCTTCAGCGCTTCCTGGACCTGCGGCCGCGCCGCGACGCGGGCCTTGTAGGCGGCCAGGTTCGGCATCGCCGTGAGGTCGAACTTCATCCGGTCGGCCCAAACCAGCATCGTGAACAGATAGCCGTCGGCCACCGTGAACTGCCTGCCCATCAGGTAGTCGCGGCCGGCGAGCTGGCTGTCGATATATTTCAGCTTGCCCATGACGCGGTCCTTGAAGAAGGCCTTGGCCTCGTCGTTCAGCGCCGGCGCGAACAGCGGGCCGAAGCTCTTGTGCACCTCGGAGGTGAGGAAGTTCAGCCACTCCAGCAGCTTGTAGCGCTCGGAACTGCCGTGGGCCGGCGCCAGCGCCTTGGCCGCTGCCTGATCGGCGATCATCTGGACAATGACCGGGCCTTCGGTCACGATCTCGCCGCTGTCGAGGCCCAGCGCAGGGACCTGGCCCTTGGGGTTCAGCTTCAGATAATCCTCACCATTTTCGAGCTTCTTGGCCCGGATATCGACCTTGACCAGCTCATAGGGCAGGCCGGCTTCCAGGAGCGCGATGTGGGGGGACAGCGAACAGGCACCGGGCGAATAATACAGTTTCATGGAATTTCCTTCTCCTGATGCTTGGTTCGGCCGAAAGAACGATTACATGCAGTTGCTTGGAATAGTCAAGATTGATGCAGCTGCATCAAATGAGGTAAGAGACGGGCGACGAGCTTGAGCGGGACCATGAAACGCAAACCATCGACCGAGGCGACTTCCGCCTGGATCCGCCTGATGCGGGTGCAGAGCCGCGTGCTCGATTGCGTCGAGCAGGATTTGAAGAAGGCCGGCTTCCCGCCGCTCGCCTGGTACGATGCGCTGCTCGAATTGTCACGGGCGCCGAGCGGCGAGCTGCGGCCGGTGGAGCTCGAACGGCAGATGCTGATTCCGCAATATTCCACCTCGCGCCTGATCGACCGCCTGGTCGACGAGGGCCTCGCCTCACGGCGCGAATGCAAGATCGACAAGCGCGGCCAGTTCGTCGAGATCACCGAAGCCGGCCGCGAGCTGCAGAAGCGGATGTGGGGCGCCTATTCGGCGGCGATCGAGAAATATGTCGGTTCGAAACTGTCCGATGCCGATGCCGTCAAGCTCAGCGGTCTGCTCGACCGGCTGGGCTGCTCCTGCGGCGAGATGAAGCTGCCGCCCGTCGCCAACGTCAACGAAACCGCGCCGTCGCGATGATCGCGCGGCACACCAGCTCGTCCGTGCGCCCGGTGGGTTCGCGGACCATCCCCGTCACCCGCGCGCATTCGGTCGAAGCGCCTTTGATTAGAGTTTGATATGGCGCGAGACCAGATCGATATGACGCCGCTGCAATCGCGCGACGAGCTCGTGGCGTGGTTCGAGGCCGGCTGCAAGCCGGCGTCCGAGTGGCGCATGGGCACCGAGCACGAGAAGACGCCGTTCACGCTCGAAGGCCATCGTCCGGTGCCCTATGAGGGCGCGCGCGGCATCGGCGCGCTGCTCGAAGGCATGAAGCTCCTGCTCGGCTGGGAGCCGATCATGGAGAAGGGCAACATCATCGGCCTCTACGACGTCACCGGCGGCGGCGCGATCTCGCTCGAGCCCGGCGGACAGTTCGAGCTCTCCGGCGCCCCGGTCGAGAATGTGCATCAGACCCAGAGCGAGTTGATGGCGCATCTGGCGCAGGTGCGCGAGATCGCAACGCCGCTCGGCATCGGCTTCCTCGGGCTCGGCATGACGCCATCCTGGTCGCGCGCCGACATCCCGATGATGCCCAAGGGCCGCTACAAGATCATGACCAACTACATGCCGAAGGTCGGCCAGTACGGCCTTGACATGATGTACCGGACCTGCACGGTGCAGACCAATCTCGACTTCTCCTCCGAAGCCGACATGGTCAAGAAGCTGCGCGTGTCGCTCGCGCTGCAGCCGGTCGCAACCGCCCTGTTCGCCAACTCGCCGTTCACCGAAGGCAAGCCGAACGGCTTCCTCTCCTTCCGCTCCGAGATCTGGCGCGACACCGACAACGCGCGGTCGGGCATGATGCCGTGGGCGTTCGAGGACGGCATGGGCTTCGAGCGCTATGTCGACTATGCGCTCGACGTGCCCATGTATTTCGTCAAGCGCGACGAGGACTACATCGACGTGTCGGGCTCCTCGTTCCGCGCGTTCTTCGAGGGCCGCAACAACAATCTTCCGGGCGAGCGTCCGACGCTGTCGGACTGGGCCAATCATTTGTCGACCATCTTCCCGGAAGTGCGGCTCAAGCGCTATCTGGAGATGCGCGGTTCCGACGGCGGTCCATGGGGCCGGTTGCCGGCGCTGCCGGCGTTCTGGGTCGGGCTGCTCTATGACGATGTCGCGCTCGATGCGGCCTGGGAGATCGTCAAGCACTGGACCGCGCCCGAGCGTCAGGCCCTGCGCGACGACGTGCCGCGCTTCGGCTTCAAAGCGCGGATCAAGAACCGTTACCTGTTCGAGATCGCCAAGGAATGCCTCGTTCTGGCCCATGCCGGCCTGCGCCGTCGCGGCCGGATCGACCAGCTCGGCCGCGACGAAACCCGGCATCTGGAGCCGCTCGACCGCATCATCGATTCCGGCCGGACGCCGGCCGAGGAAATGTTGGACAAGTTCAACGGTCCCTGGAAGGGCTCGGTGGAACCGGCCTACGCGGAATACGCGTTCTAGGGACCCGATCGGGAGTTCAGCCGTTCATCGCCCATACAGGTTTGCGGCGATCAAATGACCGGCTGAAAAAACCTGAGCGTCCTCAATAACTCGAAAGCTGTTCCGATGGGGAAGGGCCGCCTGTCCGGCGCCGTCATGGCAAAGGTCTTGGCAAAGGTCGTGGCCTGTGCCGCGCTGCTGTCGCTCGCATTTGCGAGCGTGCCGGCGCGCGCCCAGACGGCGTTCGACCGGCCCGGCGGCGACTATTTCAGCTCGCCGGTCGCGTCGGGCGATCCGGAGGATTGCGCGCTGCTGTGCGAGCGCGACCGCCGCTGCCGCTCCTGGAGCTTCAGCTATCCCGACGTCGAAGGCGGCTCGGCGGTGTGCTGGCTCAAGAACACCGTGCCGGCGCGCGTGCCGGGAAGCTGCTGTATCTCCGGCGTGCGCGGCGCCGGCGTGATCGAGCCGCGGGTCGAGGGCGTGGAGACGTCAATCGACCGCCCCGGCGGGGACCTGCGCAATTTCGAGCTCAAGGACGGCGAGAGCGTGGAGGCCTGCAAGGCCGCGTGCACCGCCGACAACAAGTGCCGCGCCTTCACCTATGCCCGCCCCGGCTACACCGGGCGCGAGGCGCGCTGCTTCCTGAAAAAGGAAATCAAGCCGCCGCGCCGCAAGGCAGGGTTCACGTCGGGCGTGGTTCGGTAGGGGCCGGTCTCACTGCAGGCGCAGGTGCCGTTGGTTGGGCGAAGGTGCCCCTGCGCCGTGTCCACGAACTGTCCAATACGGCGACGGATCCGTGGGGACGCTTCGCTTTGCCCCCCACGAGATACTCAGTCCGCTGCAATCACTGTGAGCTCCGGCCACAGGGTCTTCCATCGCGCGGTCTTCACCGCGTAATTCGCTGCGGAAAAATTTGGTCCCGGATTGGGCCGCGCGATCAATCCCGCAACGTCGTCAAAGCCGTGCGGCGCGTAGACCTCGTAGCCATCTCCTGCGCGCCTCACGCCGACCTGCGTATTCTGCGTGAGGAAGCGGTCGAGGCCGTCGGTCGAACGCGTCAACGGCGGATAGGGCAGGCCGTGCTTGTCGGGGTACCATAGATGCACACGCGCCTGGTTGCGGATCTCGATCTTGGCGCCGAGATGCGTGAGCCGCGCATCTAGCTTGCGGATCACAGCATCCTCCGCCTCCCACGAAATATCGGGATCGAAATAGAACACGTCGTAATCGGCAATGCCGTGATCGACCGCGCGGCCCGTGAGCGCGTTCCACACCGTCTGCACCAGGCAACCAGAGACGAGCCACGCGTCCGGCAGGGCGAGGCGGTGCAGTTCATCGATGATCGCGACGTTGACGGGATTTCTCAGCGCGAGCGCGAGGAATTCGTCGCGGTTCATCGTGAGATGAGGAGGGTCAATGCACGGCGGTAAAGAACCGTGCGGGCCGGAAGCCGGACAGCCAGGTCCATACCGGCTGGCTGCGCATGCCGAGATCCCAGGAGCCGAGCACCGCATCCGCGCGGCCGATCAGATTGTCGATCGGCAACAGGCCGACGCCGCCGGAGCGCACCGACACGCGGCTGTCGGAGGAGTTGTCGCGGTTGTCGCCGAGCACGAAAAGATGACCGGCCGGCACCGTCACCTCCGGCGTGTTGTCGAGCCGGCCGTTGTCGCGCATCTTGAAGATCAGGTGCGAGACGCCGTTCGGCAGCGTCTCGACATAGCGGTAGGCGGGCTCGCTGCCGCCATTGTCGTCCTCGGCAGCTCCGACGCCGTCCGGCTTGAGCTCGGCGGGGCGGTCGTTGATGAAGAGCTGGCCCTGCCGCATCTGGATGCGATCACCGGGCAGACCCACCACGCGCTTGACCCAGGCCTGCGAACGATCGCCCGGCCAGCGAAACACCACGACGTCGCCCTGCTTCGGCGTCTCCGCGAACACGCGGCCGGTCTCGGGCAGGCTGATCTGGATCGGCAGGGAGGAGCTGCCGTAGCCATAGGGGAATTTCGAGGCGAGCAGCGCGTCTCCGATCAGCAGCGTCGGCTCCATCGAGCCCGACGGCACGTAGAACGGTTCGGCGAGCGCGCCCTTGGCGATGAACACGGCGACGACGATGCCGGCGAGCTGAACGATCTGCCCGCCCCAGCCGCTGCTCTTCCGCTTGGAGGCGACAGTTACTTTTTCAACGCTCATGCGCCCGTTCCACCCACCGTAATGCGTTCCATCAGCAGCGACGGCTGGCCGACGCCGACAGGCACGCCCTGACCGTTCTTGCCGCAGGTGCCGATGCCGGTATCGAGCGCGAGATCGTTGCCGATCATGCGGATGCGATGCAGGTCGGTCGGCCCGTTGCCGATCAGCATGGCGCCCTTGAGCGGCGCGCCCAGCTTGCCGTTCTCGATCTTGTAGGCCTCGGTGCACTGGAACACGTACTTGCCCGAAGTGATGTCCACCTGGCCGCCGCCGAAATTCGCGGCAAAGACGCCGTTCTTCACCGAGGCGAGGATCTCGGCCGGGTCGCGGTCGCCCGCGAGCATGTAGGTATTGGTCATGCGCGGCATCGGCACGTGGGCATAGCCCTGGCGGCGGCCGTTGCCGGTCGGCTTCATGTTCATCAACCGCGCGTTCTGGCGGTCCTGCATGTAGCCGACCAGGATGCCGTCCTCGATCAGCACGGTGCGATTGGTCGGCGTGCCCTCGTCGTCGATCGACAGCGAGCCGCGACGCGAGGCAATGGTGCCGTCGTCGACCACGGTGACGCCCTTGGCCGCGACCTGCTGGCCCATCAGGCCCGCAAAAGCAGACGTCTTCTTGCGGTTGAAATCGCCTTCGAGTCCATGGCCGACCGCTTCATGCAGCATCACGCCGGGCCAGCCGGCCCCGAGCACGACGTCCATCTCGCCGGCGGGGGCGGGGATCGATTCCAGATTGACCAAGGCCTCGCGCAGCGCGCCATCGGCGGCCTCGCGCCAGCTCCGGCTCTCGATGAATTCGGCATAGCCGGCGCGGCCGCCATAACCTTTGCTGCCGCTCTCCTGGCGGTCACCCTGGCCGGCGACGACGGAGACGTTGACGCGCACGAGCGGGCGGATGTCGCGATAGCTCTCGCCGTCCGGGCGCAGGATCTCGACCACCTGCCAGGTCGCGCCCAGGCTGACGCTGACCTGCCGCACCCGCGGATCCTTGTCGCGCAAATAAGCGTCGATCTCGGCGAGCAGCTTGACCTTGGTCTCGAAGCCCGGCGCGTCGAGCGGGTTGTCGTCGCCATAGAGCCGCACATTGGTGCGGGGAGGCGGCGCGGCAAAGCTGCCGGAATAGCCGCCGCGCACGGCCGCGACCGCGTCCGCCGCGCGCATCAGCGCCGGCAGCGAGACGTCGGAGGAGTGGGCATAGCCCACGGCGTCATCCTTGACCGCGCGCAGGCCAAAACCCTGCGAGGTGTCGTAGGTCGCCTGCTTCAGCCGCCCATTGTCGAACATCAGCGCTTCGGTCTGGCTGTACTCCAAGAACAGCTCGCCATCGTCGGCGCCGGAAAGCCCGCGCGCGACCTCGTGGCGAACCTGGTCGCGATCGAGATTGGCGCGGTCGAGCAGGGAGGTTGTGGCAGGATTTGTCATGCGTCCGTCCATTAGCGGAAGATCTGGGGCAAGATAATGGTTTCGGACCGGTTCCGCGAGGGGGCGGGGCGTCACATTACCGAAACGATAGGTGTGGCAGGACGTTCGCCAAAACGTGCCGCAAGCATGAGTCCATCCCCGTCATCCTTCGAGGCTCGCACAGCACCGCGATCGCGCTGCCGAACTCGCGCCTCAGGATGACGGGATTGGAGCGCAGGCGATCGCGTGCCGCCCTACGGCAGCTTGTCGTAGCCCTCGCCGAGGCCGTTCAGGCTGAGCGGGAAGCCGATGCCTTCTTCCGGGGTCTCGAAGATGATGAAGGTGGCGGTCTTGGCGGTGCGGAGCTGGCCGAGCAGCTTGTCGTCCATGACGACCTCGGCGACGCAGCCATTGGGCAGGCAGCGGACGAAGCCGGCGCGGCCGACGTCCTGGTTGTCGAGCTTGAGGCCGAGGCCGGAGGGCAGCAGGACGCCCAGCGGCGCGACCACGCGCATCAGGCGGCTCTTCTGGTCGGCGGTCTTCAGCACGATGACGGTCAGGCCGGCATTGGAGCGGTCTTCCGCGACCACGCTCTGGATCAGAGCGCATTGCTCGGTCTGAGCGCCCGGCGGCGTGTCGCAGCGAATCTGCCAGTCGCCATGGACGGAGCGTACTGCGCCCTGCGCATAGGCGAGGCCAGGAAGCGCCAGCAGGGCGAGCGTAACCAGCATGGCGGCCAGCGCCGGGAGGTGGTTAAGCTGCCTTGTCGCCGGCCTAGCCATCGCTTTCGAAAGCCCCATCGGCTCGGTCCCTCTGCTCGCCTTCCTCGCTCGCGCTTGGCGGACTAATCTGGCGGACTGATACGGGAATGACGGCGTCTTGAAGGCAATTCCCAAGCAAATTCCACGCCGCCTCACGCCGCCGCCGCCCGCACGAATCAGGTTCCTGCGCGGCCATCCGCCAGTGCCTAACGCGGGCAATTCCGCTGTCAAGCGGCAGCATCCCGGCGAACGGTATTTTTGTCTGATCTTACTAGGAAATATCTTGCGGGTGATCGCTGGCAGACAGGGCTCAAGACTGCATTGCGATAGATCAAAAACTATGGTTTGAGAGGCTTGATTTCGGCGTTCTAGCGATCTGGCCCCAATTCCTCTTAGAGGTATTCTTGCGCGGCGGTTTGTCAGGCGGGCGGATCGAATAAGCGTTTCCACACAGGGGAGCGCACTTGGGGTGACTTCGTAAGGGGAGCGCGAACGGCATGAGGATGTCGATGGGCCGGATAGGCCGGCACTTGCTGGGATTGGCCGTGGCGGGTCTGACGCTGGCGACAGGCCGTGCGGCATTTGCCGAGCTCGGACAGCCGAAGCCCTGGGAATGGACGCTTCAGGAGTCCGGTTCCCCGGTGATGGACAACATCGTCTGGTTCCACAATTTTCTGTTCGTGCTGATCACGCTGATCACGCTGTTCGTTCTGGCGCTGCTGGTGATCGTGGTCATCAAGTTCAACGCGCGGGCCAATCCGGTGCCGTCGCGGACCACCCACAACACGCTGATCGAGGTCGCCTGGACGCTCGTTCCGGTGCTGATCCTGGTCGGCATTTCGGTGCCGTCGTTCCGGCTTCTGTTCCTCGAGCTCGACGTGCCGAAGGCGGATCTGACCATCAAGGCGACCGGCAAGCAGTGGTACTGGTCCTACGCCTATCCGGATAACGGCAAGTTCGAGTTCGACTCGCTGATGGCGCAGGACAAGCAGCCCCGTCTGCTCGGCGTCGACAACGAGATGGTGGTTCCGGTCAACAAGGTGATTCGCGTCCAGGTCACCGGCGCGGACGTCATCCACGCCTTTGCGTTGCCGGCTTTCGGCGTCAAGATCGACGCCATTCCGGGCCGCCTGAACGAGACCTGGTTCAAGGCCACCAAGACCGGCATGTTCTACGGCCAGTGCTCGGAGCTGTGCGGCAAGGACCACGCCTTCATGCCGATCGCGATTCGCGTCGTGGAGGACCAGGAATTCGCCTCCTGGGTCGAGACCGCGAAGAAGAAATTTGCGAGCGGCGGCACCAGCACCTACGCCTCCGCGGCCGGCCCGACGCAGTAAGCGTCGGGTGACGGCGTGAGGGACTGAAAGCGATAGAAGGGCGGGACCTCCTGGAGGTCCGAACGGGACGCAAGGCAGGATTTGAAAATGGCAACGAGCGCAGCGGCACACGGCGATCACGCCCACGGACATGACGAGCACGCCCATCCGACCGGATGGCGCCGTTACGTCTATTCGACCAACCACAAGGACATCGGCACGATGTACCTCATCTTCGCGGTCATCGCCGGCGTCATCGGCGCCGCGATGTCGATCGCGATCCGTGCCGAGCTGATGTATCCGGGCGTGCAGATCTTCCACGAGACGCACACCTATAACGTGTTCGTGACCTCTCACGGTCTGATCATGATCTTCTTCATGGTCATGCCCGCGATGATCGGCGGCTTCGGCAACTGGTTCGTCCCGCTGATGATCGGCGCGCCGGACATGGCGTTCCCGCGCATGAACAACATCTCCTTCTGGCTGCTGCCGGCCTCGTTCGCGCTGCTGTTGATGTCGACCTTCGTCGAGGGCGAGCCGGGCGCCAACGGCGTCGGCGCGGGCTGGACCATGTACGTGCCGCTGTCGGCCTCCGGCCATCCGGGCCCGGCCGTCGACTTCGCGATCCTGTCGCTCCATCTGGCAGGCGCTTCGTCGATCCTCGGCGCCATCAACTTCATCACCACGATCTTCAACATGCGCGCGCCGGGCATGACCCTGCACAAGATGCCGCTGTTCGTGTGGTCGATCCTGGTGACGGTGTTCCTGCTGCTGCTGTCGCTGCCGGTGCTTGCCGGTGCGATCACCATGCTGCTCACCGACCGCAACTTCCACACGACGTTCTTCAACCCCGAAGGCGGCGGCGACCCCGTGCTGTTCCAGCATCTGTTCTGGTTCTTCGGCCACCCCGAAGTGTACATCCTGATCCTGCCCGCCTTCGGCATGATCAGCCAGATCGTCTCGACCTTCTCGCGCAAGCCCGTGTTCGGCTATCTCGGCATGGCCTACGCCATGGTCGCGATCGGCGGCATCGGCTTCGTGGTGTGGGCGCACCACATGTACACGGTCGGCATGTCCTCGGCGACACAGGCCTATTTCGTCGCCGCGACCATGGTCATCGCGGTTCCGACCGGCGTGAAGATCTTCTCCTGGATCGCCACGATGTGGGGCGGTTCGATCGAATTCCGGGCGCCGATGATCTGGGCGGTGGGCTTCATCTTCCTGTTCACCGTCGGTGGCGTCACCGGCGTCGTGCTGGCGAATGCCGGCGTCGACCGCGTGCTGCAGGAGACCTACTACGTCGTCGCGCACTTCCACTACGTGCTGTCGCTGGGTGCGGTGTTCGGAATCTTCGCCGGCTGGTACTACTGGTTCCCGAAGATGTCGGGCTACATGTACAACGAAACGCTCGCGAAGGCGCACTTCTGGGTCACCTTCATCGGCGTCAACCTGGTGTTCTTCCCGCAGCACTTCCTCGGCCTGTCGGGCATGCCGCGCCGCTATGTCGACTATCCCGATGCGTTCGCGGGCTGGAATCTGGTCTCGTCGGTCGGCTCCTACATCTCCGGCTTCGGCGTGCTGATCTTCCTCTACTGCGTGTTCGACGCCTTCATGAAGAAGGTGCCGGCGGGCGACAATCCGTGGGGTGCCGGTGCGACCACGCTGGAATGGACGCTGCCCTCGCCGCCGCCCTTCCACCAGTTCGAAGTGCTGCCCCGCGTGCAGTAACGATCTCCCGCGGCGCCCGTCACGGGCGCCGCGGCTCTTCTAACGAAGCGAGTTGAATTCGTGTCCGTCCTCGACCAGAACGCCATCGACATCAATCCCCGCATCTCCGAGGCGGAGGTCGGCGACTACATCGCGCTGTTGAAGCCGCGGGTGATGTCGCTGGTGATCTTCACCGCGCTGGTCGGGATGGCGATGGCGCCCGGACACTTCCACCCCGTGCTGGCGTTCACCTCGCTGCTCTGCATCGCCGTCGGTGCCGGCGCCTCCGGCGCGCTCAACATGGCGCTCGAAGGCGACATCGACTCCAAGATGTCGCGCACGGCGAACCGGCCGATC
Source organism: Bradyrhizobium sp. 62B (assembly GCF_030272265.2). Taxonomy (NCBI): domain Bacteria; kingdom Pseudomonadati; phylum Pseudomonadota; class Alphaproteobacteria; order Hyphomicrobiales; family Nitrobacteraceae; genus Bradyrhizobium; species Bradyrhizobium sp. 62B. The sequence goes on from NZ_CP092841.2 coordinate 840,355, forward strand.
CCGCGCGGCCGCATCACCCGCCCCGAGGCAATGGCGTTCGGCCTGACGCTGTCCTTCTTCTCGGTGATGACGCTCGGCATCCTCGTCAACTGGATCGCGGGCAGCCTGCTCGCCTTCACCATCTTCTTCTACGTCGTGATCTACACGATGGGCCTAAAGCGCTGGACCGCGCAGAACATCGTGATCGGCGGCGCCGCCGGTGCGCTGCCGCCGGTTGTGGCCTGGGCTGCCGTCACGGGCACGGTCGACGTCGAGCCGCTGCTGCTGTTCGCCATCATCTTCTTCTGGACCCCGCCGCATTTCTGGGCGCTGGCGCTGTTCCGCTCCGACGACTACGCGCGCGCCGGCATTCCGATGCTGCCCAACGTCGCCGGTCCCGACGCGACGCGCCTGCAGATCCTGCTCTACACCATCGTGCTGATCGCGGTCGCCGCGGCGCCCTGGGCGCTCGGCTATTTCGACGCCGTCTACGGCATCGTTTCGCTGATGCTGGGGGCCGGCATGCTGGTGCTCGCGATCAACGTCTATATGCGCCGCGAGCGGGCTGCGTCGCTGCGCGCGACCCGCAAGCTGTTTGCCTTCTCGATCCTCTATCTCTTCGTGCTGTTCGCGACCCTGCTGGCCGAGGTCGTGTTCCGGGCACTGGCTCCGATGGTTGGGGGCGCATGATCACCGCGATGGCCGACAAACCCGAGACAGACGGAATCGTCCTCACCGAGGCGCAGAAGAAGAGCCGTCGTCAGCGCTCGATCGCGATCGCACTCGCGCTCGGCGTGCTGGTGGTGCTGTTCTTCGCCGTCACCATGGTCAAGGGACCGGCCGTTCTCGTGCGGCCGATGTAGGACAGATGAATCACGAGCCGACCATATCGCAGGATGTCAGCGCCAAGCCGGGCGATCGTAAGCCGGCCAAGCGCCGCGGACTGGGCCGCGATGCGGTGGTTGCTTCCATCTGCGGCGGCGTGGTCGCGCTGATGGTCGGTGCGTCCTACGCGGCGGTGCCGTTCTACAATTGGTTCTGCCGCGCCACCGGTTTCAACGGAACGACGCAAGTGGCGACCTCCGCGCCGGCCACGGGGCCGATCGCGCGGAAGATCTCCGTGCGTTTCGATTCCAACGTCGCGCCCGGCCTGCCCTGGAAGTTCGAGCCGGAGCAGAACGAGATCGAGGTCAAGATCGGAGAGGTCGTGACCGTCTTCTACACCGTGACCAACCAGGCCGCGCGCACCACGGCCGCCCAGGCCGCCTACAATGTCGCGCCGCTGACGGTCGGATCCTACTTCCAGAAGATCAACTGCTTCTGCTTCACCGAACAGACCATGGCGCCCGGCGAGAAGCGGGAGATGCCCGTTGTGTTCTACGTCGACCCGTCGATCACTGAGGATCACGAGAACGACGGGCTCAACACGATCACGCTGTCCTACACCTTCTATCCGGTGAAGGATCCCGTGGTGAAGCCGCTGGCATCGGGCGAAGGCGACAAGCGCAAGGGAAATCTCTGACCGCCGGGCCCGCGCTCGTAAGGTTGGAACCAAGGGGATAAGTGCCTGACAGGCACGGGATTGAGGAGAGAGACCGCAAATGGCAACGGCGCACACCAAGCATCACGACTATCACCTGGTCGATCCCTCTCCGTGGCCGGCCGTCGGTTCGCTCTCGGCCTTCATCATGGCGGTCGGCGCGATCTCCTGGATGCATCACATGTACTCGGCCGCGCCGATCGTGTTCGGCGTCGGCACCGTGGGCGTGCTCTACACGATGGTGAGCTGGTGGGGCGACGTGATCAAGGAAGCCCAGTACAAGGGCGACCACACCCGCGTCGTGCAGCTGCATCACCGCTACGGCATGATCCTGTTCATCGCCTCCGAGGTGATGTTCTTCGTCGCCTGGTTCTGGGCTTATTTCAACGCGGCGCTGTTTCCGGCCGACGCGGTCCACGCCACCCGTGACGCCGTGTTCGGCTGCGGCCTCGGCACCCAGGCCGGCGCCTGCGCGGTCCCCGGCACCTGGCCGCCGAAGGGCATCGAGACTTTCGATCCCTGGCACCTGCCGCTCCTGAACACGCTGATCCTGCTGACCTCGGGCACCACCGTGACCTGGGCGCACCATGCGCTGCTCGAGAACGACCGCCAGGGCCTGAAATACGGCCTGATCCTCACCGTCGTGCTCGGCGCGCTCTTCACCTGCGTGCAGGCCTATGAGTACGGCCATGCGGCGTTCTCGTTCGGCGGCAACGTCTACGGCGCGACCTTCTTCATGGCGACCGGCTTCCACGGCTTCCACGTGCTGGTCGGCACCATCTTCCTGCTCGTGTGTCTGTTCCGCGCCTATGCCGGCCACTTCACGCCGAAGCAGCACCTCGGCTTCGAGTTCGCCGCCTGGTACTGGCACTTCGTCGACGTGGTCTGGCTGTTCCTGTTCCTCTGCATCTACGTCTGGGGACACGGCGCCGAGACCATGGCCCACGGCGCGCACTGAGCCGCGAGGCAGATGATCACAAAGGGCGGCCACAGGGCCGCCCTTTCGCATTTGGGACGCCGCAAGTTTCGGCGAGAACTGTGATAGAGTCCGCCATCATGAACGACACCGCCGGCAAATCCGAGCCCGAGACCACCGTCCTGCAGAGCGCGCTGCGCGGGCTTGCCTGCAGATGTCCGCGTTGCGGCCAGGGCAAGCTCTATGCGGGCTTCCTCAACCTCGCGCCCGCCTGCGAGCGCTGCGGTCTCGACTACGCCTTCATCGATACCGGCGACGGTCCGGCGATCTTCATCATCATGCTGGCCGGCGGGATCGTCGTTGCGGCGGCGCTCATCGTCGAGGTCAAATACCAGCCGCCATACTGGCTGCATGCGGTGCTGTGGTTGCCGCTGATCCTGGCCACCACGCTGTTGCCGCTGCGTGCGATGAAGTCGCTGCTGATCGCGCTGCAATTCCACCACAAGGCGGCGCCGGGCCGACTGGTCGACCGCACGAAATGAACCAGCCCGCGCGCAAGCCTCGCGTGGCCGGCTTCGCGCTGTTCACGCTGTTCCTGACGGCTGTTCTGCTGGCGCTCGGCCTTTGGCAATTGCAGCGGCGGACCGCCAAGCACGAGCTGATCGCGGCGCTCACCGAGCGGCTTGCCGCGGCGCCCATCGCGCTGCCGTCACCGGCCCAATGGGCTGCGCTCAATCCCGCACGCGACGAATTCCGCCGCGTCAGCTTCACGGCGACCTACGCGGCCCTGCCCGATGCGATGGTCTATTCCTCCGGCTCGGCGGTGCGCAAGGATGCCTCCGGCCCCGGCACGTGGGCGTTCCTGCCGGCGCGGCTTCCGAGCGGCGAGACGGTCGTGATCGATGCGGGCTTCGTCGAGAACACCATGCAGGACCGCGGCGTCGAGGATCGCGCGGTGAAGAAGCTCCTGACCGGGCAGCCGGTCGCGTTCACCGGCTATCTGCGCTTTCCCGAGGCGGCCGGCTGGCTGACGCCGACGGAGAACCGCGACAAGCGGCTCTGGTTCGTGCGCGATCATCCGGCCATCGCAAGCGCGCTCGGCTGGGGCGCGGTGGCGCCGTTCTATGTGGATCTCGAGCAGCCGGCGCCCGAGAACGGCATTCCCCGTCCGGGGCCGCTCGACGTGCATCTGAAGGATGACCACCTGCAATATGCCCTCACCTGGTTCTTGCTCGCAGGCGCCGTGCTGATCGCCTTTGCGGTGTGGGCCAGAGGCCGGCGGCAGAGCTGAGCCGCCGAAGGTCTCCGCGCGGGAACCCGGTATCGCCCGGGGTTTATTATTCAGCGCACATTCACGAGTGTGGTCCTAAGCCGCCAGTGGTTTTCCGCGGCAGACAGGATTGCGGCGTGAGCGATTTCGATCAGATGGGAATTGTCGTCGACTGGCTGGACGCCTGCCGGAAGGGCGACCTCACGACGTTGCTCGACCTCTATGCGGACGACGCCCAGGTCGAATGCACGTGCAACGGCGCGCGGCGCTATCGCGGCCGGAGCGAACTCGAGGCCTATTGGCAGCCGCGGCTCAGCGCGTTCTCGCTGGCGGGCTTCGGGTTGGAGGAAATCCGCCCGGCGCCACATGGCGTCGATCTCGAATATTCCGTCGCCGGCGCGCTGCGCATTCACGCCTCCTTTCGCTTCAGTCCGGAAGGCAAGATCCGCAGCACGCTGTGCGAGCCGGCGCGGCAGAACGCGCATGACGGCTGTTGCGCCTGCTGAAGCATGATCCGGAAAAGTGCGCAGCGGTTTTTCGGAGAGATCATGCTTGAAGAACAACCTGGAGCGCGATGACGCTTCTTCCTCATCGCGTCGTGCTTTAGCCGCTGGCCGGCGCCTCGCGTGTCGTCTCGGCCGGAAGGCGGCAACGGACATAGGTTCGCTCGTCCACGCGCAGCAGGGACAGCGATCCGCTGAGCGCGCGCACGCGCTCATGCATGCCGGTCAGGCCGCGGCCGAAGGCATTGTCGGCGGGGAAGCCGGCTCCGTCGTCGGAGATCTCGACGATCAATGTTTCGCCGGCGATGGTCGCCTGGACATGGGCGCTGCCGGCCTTGGCGTGGCGCAGCACGTTGGTCAGTGACTCCTGGATCACGCGATAGACGGTCCGCGCCAACGGCCCGTCGACCACGTCGAGATCCGGATCGATCGTATCCGTCAGGATGATATGAGGCGCCTGCTTGCGAAAGTTTCGGAGCAGCGTCTGCACGCTGGTCGCAAGGCCCAGCTCCTCGATGTAGAGCGGCCGCAGCCGATCGAGGATGCGGCGGTTGGTCTGCTGCAGCGCTTCGACCGATTGCAGCACCTCTTCCGCCGAGTTGCCGAGATTTCCCGCCTGGGGCGAGGCGTCGATCAGCGCAATCGTGCCGGCGCGGATGCTGAACAGTAGCGGTCCGAGTTCGTCGTGCAATTCGCGGGCGAGATCGCGCCGCTCGTCATCCTGGAGCGATACCAGGCGATGCATTAGATCGCGATTGTCCTGGCTCAATTGCGCGAGCGTTGCAGCCAGCGCGTTTGCCTCCGCACAGCTCTGCCGAATCTCGGGCGGCCCTCCGACCGGGATCGGCGTCGCGTAATCGCCACGCCGCATCCGCGTCAGGCCTTTGCCGAGATGCTGCAGGGGGCGCAGAGCCGATCCAGTGAAGGCGTAGGCGATGATTCCAGTGAGCACCATCAGCATGGCGACGAGACTTGCCAAAGCGAGAAAGCCGATCCACTTCTCGAACAGGTCGGCTGACAGGTCCGGCAAAAACACGATATCGCCGATGTGCTTGCCATCAATGATCACAGCAGACGCGGTATCCATGTCCGGTATGGTCAGAAGATTGATGAACCACCCTGGAACCAGCTTCAGGTTGCGCGTGTCATCTCTCGGGGAGGGAGAAGGACCCTCTTCGACCCGACGGAATTGAATATCGGAGGAGGTGTCCAGCGACTGGACGAAGGCATCCAGCGTCTTCTGCGGATTGTCCGAGGCGCGCAGCGTGTTGTTGAGCGCGGTGGCAAGAATCCTGGTCGAGCGCCGGGCCGGCTCGTTCTCATCGGCAAGCTGCCCGGTTGCAAATATCTGCAGCAATATGCCGCCCAGGATCAGCGCGGCGAGAAAACTCGCGCCGAGCGGAAGAAACAGTTGTGTTCTGAACGAGAGTTGGTGCCACATTAGGTCAATTCTAACGCGCATCGGCGGGATTTGCTCTTTCCATTTGTTCCCGGCGGTCTATGAGTCAAGAAAACAAGAGAGCGCGCGATGCAAGATACTGCCAAGCCGGGGACCCGGGTCCTGATCGTCGACGACCATCCCGTGGTGCTGTCCGGTTGCCGCACCCTGTTCGCGTCCGACCATTCGATCCGTATCGAGGAGGCGACGGACGCCAAATCCGGGCATCGCGCCTATGTCAGCAAGCGGCCCGACGTCGCCGTGATCGACATCAGCCTGCCCGACGTCTCCGGCTTCGAACTGATGCGACGGATCCGCAAGGACGATCCCGACGCCAAGATCATCATGTTCAGCATGAACGACGATCCGGCCTTCGTGGTGCGGGCAGTCGAGCTTGGGGCGCAGGGTTATGTTTCCAAGGGCGACGATCCCAGGATCCTGCTGAAAGCGGTGCGCAAGGTGGTCGCCGGCGACAATTTCATCTCACCGCAACTCGCGGAAGCCGTGACGTTTTCCGGCGCGGCGATCAAGGCCAACCCGGCCTCGCAGATGACGCCGCGGGAGCTCGAGATTCTCCGCCTGCTCGGACGCGGCGACAAGATCGTGGAAGTCGCGGAAGCGCTCGGCATCTCCTACAAGACGGTCGCCAACACCACGTCCCTGCTCAAGCAGAAGTTGGGGGCCAGGAACCACTCCGACCTGATCAGGATCGCAGTGGAAATCGGGATGAATTGACGTCCCGGGTGCTCGCGGCCCGGGCACTGGCGGCCCGGGCACCACCGGCCCGGAAGCGCCGAACCGGCCGCTCCAGCCGGCTCGGCGGGACGGATCGCTGTCAGCGCGCAGCCGGGCAATGCATGGACACCGCCGACACCCATCCGCCGAGCCCAATGGGCGGAGGCAGGGTTCGTTCCCAACGAATCCCATCATTCGGGAAAGAGCGGCAATGCGCGACGTGCTGCTGCACGGGGGGCGTTTGCCGGGGCCGGATTTCGATCGGGAAAAATAGGAACATTTTCTTGCCCTCATCGTTTTCGCCCTTGACGGTTTCGTGACAGGCGACGAAAGAGTTGCGCGAACAGTTTTGAGGGGGCGACGACCCCGAGAGGCAAACCGGTCTGCACACATCAACGACAGACCTTCCAAGAAAGGGGCTGCGGCATCGCCGCAGCCCCTTTTCGTTGAGCGGGGGAGAGGCGGGAAGCGGTTTCCCGATGCCGCAAAACACTTTATGGTGGCCCAAAGCCTCTGGCCGCTAACAAGTAATTTCGTGAAATCAAAGGCTTAACGAGCGGCGCAGGCCGCTCGGCCTTTGGAGGGCAGTTTGACTCGTTATATCTCGACCCGGGGCGAGGCCCCCGAACTCGGCTTCTGCGACGTGATGCTGACCGGGCTTGCCCGCGACGGCGGCCTGTATGTGCCAACCATCTGGCCACAGCTCTCCAGCGAGACCATCGCCGGTTTCTTCGGCCGTCCCTATTGGGAGGTCGCGGTCGATGTGATTCGTCCCTTCACCGGCGGCGAGATCACCGATGCCGAGCTCGGCCGCATGGCGAACGAGGCCTACGCGACCTTCCGCCATCCGGCGGTGGTGCCGCTGCGCCAGATGGCGCCGCACCAGTTCGTGCTGGAGCTGTTCCACGGTCCGACGCTCGCCTTCAAGGACGTGGCGATGCAGCTCATCTCGCGGCTGATGGACCATGTGCTCGCCAAGCGCGGCCAGCGCACCACCATCGTGGTCGCGACGTCGGGCGATACCGGCGGCGCCGCGGTGGAGGCTTTCGCCGGCCTCGAGAACGTGGATCTGATCGTGCTGTTTCCGCACGGCCGCATCTCCGAGGTGCAGCGGCGAATGATGACGACGACGGGCGCGGCCAATGTCCATGCGCTCGCCATCGAAGGCAATTTCGACGACTGCCAGGCGCTCGTGAAGGGGATGTTCAACAACCATCGCTTCCGCGATGCGACCTCGCTCTCCGGCGTCAATTCCATCAACTGGGCGCGCATCGTCGCCCAGGTGGTCTACTACTTCACGTCAGCCGTTGCCGTCGGTGCGCCGGCGCGCGCGGTGGATTTCGTCGTGCCGACCGGCAATTTCGGCGACATCTTTGCCGGCTACGTCGCCAAGCGCATGGGATTGCCGGTGCGGACCCTGCGCATTGCCGCCAACGTCAACGACATTCTCGCGCGCACGCTGAAGACGGGAATCTACGAAGTGCGCGAGGTGCACGCGACGGCGTCGCCGTCGATGGACATCCAGATCTCGTCGAATTTCGAGCGGCTGCTGTTCGAGGCTGGCCGGCGCGATGCGGCGGGTGTGCGTCGTCTGATGGATTCGCTGAAGCAGTCCGGACGTTTCGTGCTGCCCGATGCGACGCTGGCCGCCATCCGCGAGGAGTTCGACGCCGGTCGCGCCGACGAGACCGAGACCGCGGCCGCGATCCGCGCCGGCTGGCGCGAGGCGGGCGAGCTGGTCGATCCCCATACGGCGGTGGCGCTCGCCGTCGCAGATCGCGACACCACGGACACTGGGGTGCCGAGCATCGTGCTTTCCACCGCCCATCCGGCCAAATTCCCCGACGCCGTCGAAGCGGCCTGCGGCCAGCGGCCGCAACTGCCGGCCTGGCTCGACGGATTGATGACCAAATCCGAACACATGAAGGTGATGAAGAACGATCAGGCCGAGGTCGAGCGGTTCGTGCTGTCGGTCAGCCGCGCCGCAAAGCAGGGAGTTGCCGGATGAGTGTCGAGATTTCCAAGCTTGCCTCCGGCCTGACCGTCGTCACTGACGAGATGCCCCATCTCGAGACCGCAGCGCTCGGCGTCTGGGCCGGCGTCGGCGGCCGCGACGAGAAGCCGAACGAGCACGGCATTTCGCATCTGCTCGAACACATGGCGTTCAAGGGCACCACCAAGCGCTCCTCGCGCGAGATCGTCGAGGAGATCGAGGCGGTCGGCGGCGACCTCAATGCCGGCACCTCGACCGAGACCACGTCCTATTATGCGCGGGTGCTGAAGGCCGACGTGCCGCTCGCGCTCGACGTGCTCGCCGACATCCTCGCCAATCCCGCCTTCGAGCCCGACGAGCTGGAGCGCGAGAAGAACGTCATCGTGCAGGAGATCGGTGCCGCGCAGGATACGCCCGACGACGTCGTCTTCGAGCATCTCAACGAGCTCTGCTATCCGGACCAGCCGATGGGCCGCTCGCTGCTCGGCACGGCCAAGACGCTGCGCGCCTTCAACCGCGACATGCTGCGCGGCTATCTCTCGACGCATTATCGCGGACCCGACATGGTGGTGGCGGCGGCCGGCGCGGTCGATCACAGCCAAGTGGTCGCCGAGGCCGAGAAGCGCTTCGCGAATTTCGAGGGGACGCCGGGTCCGAAGCCGCAGACCGCCCAGTTCGGCAAGGGCGGCGCCAAGGTGGTGCATCGCGAGCTGGAGCAGGCGCATCTGACGCTGGCGCTGGAAGGCGTGCCGCAGAGCGATCTGTCGCTGTTCTCGCTCCAGGTCTTCACCAACATCCTCGGCGGCGGAATGTCCTCGCGCCTGTTCCAGGAGGTGCGCGAGAAGCGCGGCCTCTGCTATTCGATCTACTCGTTCCACGCGCCCTATACCGACACCGGTTTCTTCGGCCTCTACACCGGTACCGATCCGGCCGACGCGCCGGAGATGATGGAGGTCGTGGTCGACATCATGAATGATTCGGTGGAGACGCTGACCGAGGCCGAGATCGCGCGGGCCAAGGCGCAGATGAAGGCAGGCCTCCTGATGGCGCTGGAAAGCTGCTCGTCCCGCGCCGAGCAGCTTGCCCGTCATGTCCTTGCCTATGGGCGGCCGCAGACGGTGGAGGAGCTGGTGGCCCGGATCGACGCCGTCAGCGTCGAATCGACCCGGGACGCGGCGCGGGCGCTGTTGTCGCGGAGCCGGCCCGCCGTTGTCGCATTGGGCAGTGGCAGGGGTCTGGACACGGCGGTGTCTTTTGCGGAAGGATTGACCCGGGCACGTGCCAAGGCGCGGCTGCATTAGGAGCCGCGCGCGGGTCGATCTGCCCCGGGAAGCATCACCATGGCCCTCTTTCGCCTGCCGTCCAGTGGACCCGCCGCCCTCGCGCCGCGCGGCAACGGGCTGTTGCTGCGCGCGCCGCAGATGTCGGACTTCCTGCAATGGGCACATCTGCGTGAGTCCAGCCGCGACTACCTGACACCCTGGGAGCCGATCTGGCCGTCGGACGATCTCACCCGCTCAGGCTTCCGCCGCCGTCTGCGCCGCTATTCCGAGGACATCGCGGCGGACCGCTCTTATCCCTTTCTGATCTTCCGCGAGCTCGACGGCGCCATGGTCGGCGGCATCACGCTGGCCAATGTCCGCCGCGGCATCGTGCAGGCCGGCACCATCGGCTATTGGGTCGGGCAGCCCCATGCCCATCGCGGCTACATGACGGCGGCGCTGCGGGTGCTGCTGCCGACACTGTTCGGCGAGCTCAATTTGCACCGGGTCGAGGCGGCCTGCATCCCCACCAATGCGCCGTCGATCCGGGTGCTGGAAAAGTGCGGTTTCTCACGCGAGGGGCTCGCCCGCCGCTACCTCTGCATCAACGGGGTCTGGCAGGATCATCTGCTGTTCGGCCTGCTGCATGAGGATTTCCGCGGCTGAGCCGCCCGATTCGCGTGGCCAAATCCCCCATTTTGCTGCCTTGGGTTCGCCGATTTTGGCGATATAACCCGCGGGGCCTGCCGGCGATCGGCCGGGTTTTGTCATGGAGTAGGGGCTTTGATGGGGAAGCAGCTTCGGTCGTCGCGGAATGTCCTGCGGCAGGTGCCTGCGATCGCGCTTGTTGTGTCGGTGTCGCTCGCCGCTGTCTCGCCGGTGGCGGCCCAGTCACTGACCGACCGTTTCAAGAGCCTGTTCGGCGGCAAGTCCGACGAGCCGGCCCAGCCCAAGCCGCCGCCGGCGCCCGGCCAGCCGGCCGAGGACGACCTCGATTGCCCCCAGGTGACGGTGCGTGCGGGGGCCTCGACCTACGCGGTCGGCGCCAGCGGCAAGCCGGCTGTCGGCAATGAGATTCGCTTCCAGGCCTCGATCACCAAGATGGCGCGCGAATGTGCCCGCAGCAGCGGCGGCATCACGGCCCGGATCGGTATCCAGGGCCGCGTGATCGCCGGTCCCGCCGGCGCGCCTGCCTCCGTCGAGGTGCCCTTGCGCATCGCCGTCGTGCAGGGCGGCGTCGGCGAGAAGGTGATCGCCTCGAAGGCCTACCGCACCACGGTCGACATGACCGAGGGCGGCAGCGTGCCCTTTACCTTCGTGATCGAGGACATGACCTATCCGGTGCCGGCACCCGCGGTCGCCGACAACTACATTTTCTATGTCGGCTTCGACCCGCAGGCGCTCTCGCCCGAGCCGAAGGGGCGGAAGAAGAAGTAGGGCGGGTAGTGCCCCGGACGCAGCGCAGCGCTTCTTCAGCGGTGCTCTGCGTCGCGTCATTGCATGCCGCGCCGCGTCTGGGACACGAAACCCTTCAGCCAACAAAAAAGCCGGCGCTCATCGCGCCGGCTTTTGATTGGTGAAGGCAATTGCCTCAGTTCAGCTTCTGCCGGACTTCGTTGATGCCCTTGGCGAGCAGATCGTCGGCGACCTGGCCCTTGACCGACTGCGACAGGATCGTCGAGGCGGCCTGGACGGCGGCCTCCGCGGCGGCGGCGCGGACATCGGCCACCGCCTGGGCCTCGGCGAGTGCGATCTTGCTCTCGGCGGTCTTGGTACGGCGGGCGACGAAGTCTTCCATCTTCGCCTTGGCCTCGGTCGCGATGCGCTCGGCTTCGCTTCTGGCGTTGGCGATGATCTCGGCGGCCTCGCGTTCGGCCGAGGCGGTGCGCGCCTTGTAGTCGGCGAGCACCTTGGCGGCTTCCTGCTTGAGGCGCTGGGCGTCGTCGAGTTCGGCCTTGATGCGCTCGGCACGATGATCGAGCGCGGTCATCGCCGACTTGAAGACCCCGAGATAGCCGAACACGACCATCAGGATCACGAAGGCGATGGCGACCCAGGTTTCAGGATCGAAGAACATCTGTAGCTAACCTTTCAGCGACGCATCGACCGCGGCATTGACTGACGCGGCATCGGGGACGACGCCGGTGAGCTGCTGCACGATCTGACCTGCCGCATCGGCCGCGATGCCGCGGACGTTGCTCATGGCGGCGGCGCGGGTCGAGGCGATGGTCTTTTCCGCCCCTGCGAGCTTGGCCGCCAGTTGCTCTTCCACGGCCTTGCGCTCGGCGTCCGCCTGCGCATTCGCCTTGTCGCGGGATTCGTTGCCGATCGCCTGCGCCCGCGAACGCGCCGAGGCGAGCTCGCTTTCATAGGCCTTCAGCGCCGCGTCGGACTGGTCCTTCAGCTTCTGCGCTTCGGCGAGGTCGCCCTCGATCTTGTTCTGACGCGCCTCGATCGCCCCGCCGACCTTGGGCAGAGCGAGCTTGGACACGATCACATAAAGCACGACGAAGAAGATCGCGAGCGACACCAGCTGCGAAGCATAGTTGCTGCTCTCGAACGGCGGAAAGCCGCCACCGTGGTGACCACCGTCAGCCTCGGTGTGTGCGCCCGCCGCCGGACCCTTCGCCCCGCCATGACTCTCAGCCATGGAGTACTCCTGTTGCTGTCAAGCGCGCCGCTTCGGTTGAAGCGGCGCGAAGAACGTCGTCCTCAGAGCGGAACGAACAGCAGCAGCAGCGCGATCAGCAGCGAGAAAATGCCGAGCGCTTCGGTCACGGCGAAGCCGAAGATCAGGTTGCCGAACTGGCCCTGAGCGGCCGACGGGTTGCGAACCGCCGCGGCGAGGTAGTTGCCGAAGATCACGCCGACGCCGACGCCCGCGCCGCCCATGCCGATGCATGCGATGCCCGCGCCGATAAGTTTTGCTGCTGCCGGATCCATTTTAGACTCCTTGGAAGAAAGATTGGGTTGTGGGTGGAAATTCCCCGGACCGCTCAGTGTCCCGGATGAATGGCGTCGTTGAGGTAGATGCAGGTCAGGATCGCAAACACATAGGCCTGCAGGAACGCGACCAGGATCTCGAGGGCGTACAGCGCGACCGTGAGCGCCAGCGGCAGCACGCCGCCGACCCAGCCGAGTGCGCCGAGCGAGAAGCCGAGCATGGCGACGAAGCCCGCGAACACCTTCAGCGCGATGTGGCCGGCCAGCATGTTGGCGAACAGACGGACGCTGTGGGAGACCGGCCGCAGGAAGAACGACAGGATCTCGATGAACATCACCAGCGGCAGGATGTAGCCGGGGACACCGTGGGGCACGAAGATCGAGAAGAACTTCAGGCCGTTCTTGGCGACGCCGTAGATCAGCACGGTGAAGAACACCAGAAGCGCGAGCGCTGCCGTCACGATCAAATGGCTCGAGATCGTGAAGGTATAGGGGATGATGCCGACCAGGTTCGAGACGCAGATGAACATGAACAGCGAGAAGATCAGCGGGAAGAACTTCATGCCTTCCGCGCCGGCCGTCGAACGGATGGTGCTGGCTACGAATTCGTAGGAGATCTCGGCGACCGACTGCAGGCGCCCGGGAACCAGCTGCGTGCCGCTGGCAAGCATCAGGATCGAGATGATCGCCACCGCCACCAGCATATAGAGCGACGAATTGGTGAAGGCGATCGTGTGATTGCCGATATGGCCCAGGGTGAAGAGAGGCTCGATGTTGAACTGGTGGATCGGATCGATTTTCATCAGCGCGGCATCTCTTGGTCTGCCGGGCTATGCCGGCGGGTCTCGGTCTGCCGGCCGGGCCGGCCCGTACCGGCAAGACCGGCACGATCAATCTCATGGTGCGGATCGGCTATGATCCACCGCGCCTGTTCTGACCCGCGCCTGCCGTTCTCACCACATTCACTACGCCGGCGACGAAGCCCAGCAACAGGAACACGATAAACCCGAAAGGCGAGGTCGACAGCAAGCGGTCGAAACCCCAGCCAATCCCCGCTCCGACCACGACGCCGGCGATCAACTCCGAGGATAGTCGGAAACCTAGCGCCATCGCCGAGGCTCTGGCCGCTCCGTCTCCACCGTCACCTGCGGGTTGCTCGGTCTTGATCCGGCGGTCGCGAAATTCGGACAACCTCTGATCAAGACTTCCGAGCCGTTCGGAAAGCGCAGCTTCCTCGGACGATTTATCGCGATCCCCATTCTCGCCGTGTCCCGTGCCCTGTGTCATGCAACGAAGACCCGAAACGCCGCGGCTGAATGGAAATTGCGCCCGCCACCCTCAAAAGCCGCGCGGACCATACTGATGGCCTATAATCAAGTCAAGCCAAGTCACGATTGCGTCGCTTTCGCTTATGTATCTGATTTATTTGGGGATATTGGCGTGCACGGCAGCGCTGCACACAGCGTGACGCCGCACCGCAGCAGCTCGCCTCGGGATCGGCGGACGCGACCGGCCTTTCGCCGCGCTGCCGGGATCGAAGACGCCGCTGGGATCGTTGATGCCGGTGTGCGTTTTGGGCGGCGGATCGCCACGCCGGGGTGTAGAATTTGCCGGATTGCCACCTCCACGTCGTGGCGGAGAGCGCGATGAGACCCGTGAAATCATCCACAACATCCTGCACAAGATCCTGCACCGCATCCTGGCTTGCGGCGGCGGCGTTTGCCGCGGCGATGGCGATCGGCGGCGGCCTCAAGGCTGCGCCAGCCGCACCCGACAGCGAAAACGGTCGCTACAGCATGACGCCCATTCCCGAGGGCGTGCTGCGGCTCGACACCCGCACCGGCACGGTCTCGACCTGCAGCAAGAACGGCGCCGGCTGGGCCTGCTATGTCGTGCCCGACGAACGGACCGCGCTCGATGCCGAGATCGGCCGGCTGCAGGCCGAGGTCGAGAAGCTGAAGGGACAGCTCGCGGCGGGGCCGACGGTGTCGGGCAAGGTCGACGAGGCGCTGCCGAAATCCGACCCGCTGAAGAAAGCCGAGCCGAGGAGCGGAGAGGGCGAGCGCAAGATCGAGATCCCGCTGCCGAGCGACCAGGACGTCGATCGCGTGATGTCGTTCCTGGAAAAGGCCTGGCGGCGGCTGATCGACATGGCCAACCGGGTGCAAAAGGACGTGTCGGGAAAGATCTAGCTCATAGCGAGATGCCGTAGGGTCGGCAAAGCAAAGCGTGCCCGCCAATTCCAATGATCGGGAAAGATCTTGGGTACGGCGGCTTTCCGAGTTGAGAGACCTTCCATGACATCGATCAAATCCGTCACCCGCTCGGCGCCATCGACGGTGCAGGCCGCCACCGTCTCATCGTCACTGCTGACGGTGCAGACATCGGGCCATGGCTTCACCGATCTCACCGGCGAAGCTGCAAAATTCATCAACGAGGTTCGCGCGCGCGACGGTGCGTTGACGCTGTTCATCCGCCACACCTCGGCCTCGCTGACGATCCAGGAGAACGCTGATCCTTCCGTGCTCGTCGACCTCACGACCGCGCTGTCCCGGCTCGCGCCGGAGAATGCCGGGTGGACCCACGACACCGAAGGCCCGGACGACATGCCGGCACACGTCAAGACGATGTTGACCGGGGCCTCGCTTCAGGTCCCGGTGCTGAACGGCAGGCTCGCACTCGGCACCTGGCAGGCGATCTATCTGATCGAGCATCGCAGGCGCCCGCACCGGCGCGAGGTGGTGCTGCAATTCGTCGGCTCAGCAATCCCATAAAACAAAACCGGCCGCGGAAACCGCGGCCGGTTGATGCTGGTTGAGATCGGTGCTTTCGATCAGGTCGCCTTGATGTCGACGTCCTTGGTCTCCGGCAGGAAGAGCAAGCCGATCACGACGGTAATCGAAGCGAAGATGATCGGGTACCAGAGGCCGGCATAGATGTCGCCGGTCGAGGCCACGATGGCAAAGGCGGTCGCCGGCAACAGGCCGCCGAACCAGCCGTTACCAATGTGGTAGGGCAGCGACATCGAAGTGTAGCGGATGCGGGTCGGGAACAGTTCGACCAGCATCGCGGCGATCGGGCCGTACACCATGGTGACGAACAGCACCAGGACGAACAGCAGCCCGATGATCGCGGCCACCTGCGGGCGGAAGATGTCGAACGGATGCGCCATCTTCACGATGCCGGCATCGCCGGCCTTCGGATAGCCGGCTGCCTGCACGGCGGCGAGGACTGCCGGGTTGCCGTCCTTGGCGTTGGCGTAGGCGACTTCCTTGCCATTGACCATCACCTTCACGCCCGAGCCGGCGGCTCCCGGCGCGGTCGAGTACTTGACCGACGACTGCGACAGGAACGCGCGCGCGGTGTCGCAAGGTGCCGTGAAGACGCGGGTGCCGACCGGGTTGAACAGGTCGCCGCAGCCCGCGGGATCGGCCACAACCTCGACCTTGGTCTGCTCGATGGCCTTCTCCAGCGCCGGGTTGGCGTTGGTGGTGATCATCTTGAAGATCGGGAAGAAGGTCAGTGCCGCGATCAGGCAGCCGCCGAGGATGATCGGCTTGCGGCCGATCTTGTCGGACAGCATGCCGAACACGATGAAGAAGCCGGTGCCGAGCAGCAGCGACCAGGCGATCAGCAGGTTGGCGGTGTAACCGTCGACCTTCAGGATCGATTGCAGGAAGAACAGCGCGTAGAACTGGCCGGTGTACCAGACCACGCCCTGGCCCATCACGCCGCCGAGCAGCGCGAGCAGCACGAGCTTGCCGTTCTGCCAGTTGCCGAAGGCTTCCGTCAGCGGCGCCTTCGAGCTCTTCCCCTCGTCCTTCATCTTCTGGAAGATCGGGGATTCATTGAGGCGGAGCCGGATCCAGACCGAGACGCCGAGCAGCAGCACCGAGACCAGGAACGGGATGCGCCAGCCCCAGGCGGCGAAGTCGGGTTCGCCAAGGGCGCTGCGGGTGAACAGGATCACCAGCAGCGACAGGAACAGGCCGAGCGTCGCGGTGGTCTGAATGAAGGAGGTGTAATAGCCGCGCTTGCCGTTCGGAGCGTGCTCCGCGACATAGGTCGCCGCACCGCCATACTCACCGCCGAGCGCCAGGCCCTGGGCGAGGCGGAGCGCGATCAGGATGATCGGGGCCGCGATGCCGATGGTCGCCGCGTTCGGCAGCAGGCCGACGATGAAGGTCGACAGACCCATGATCAAGATGGTGACGAGGAAGGTGTATTTGCGGCCGACGATGTCGCCGACGCGGCCGAACACGATTGCGCCGAACGGGCGGACCAGGAAGCCGGCTGCGAACGCCAGTAGCGCGAAGATGTCGCGGGTTGCCGGCGGATAGGCCGAGAAGAACTGCGCGCCGATGATGCCGGCGAGTGAACCGTAGAGGTAGAAGTCGTACCACTCGAAGACGGTACCGAGCGAGGAAGCGAGGATGACGAACCGTTCGTCCTTTGTCATCCCTCCCGCGCGTGCTTGAGACACAGCCATCGTCGACATATTGAATCGCTCCCCGAAATGCGTTTCCTCGCGCCCCGGATGTCCGGACATGCCGGATCAACCCAGGTCTTGCCCGCAAGGTAACATCGGCGTGAAAGCCGCCCCAATACGACTTTCGGCCTTGCGCACTGACGTGCAGCTGACGTCCGGTATCGGGCAACGGCGTGCCGCCACGGAGATTCCAAGATTAACCCCTTTGCAGCAAAGGGATAATGTGCACTTGCATGCCACGTCCGCTCGGGGAAGAATTGGTTCATCCGGGATCGGTCTGCCGGCCCGCGAACGACAGCAAGAGAACGATGAACGCTCCCTCGACCCATCTCGTCATCGCCGATGACCATCCCCTGTTCCGCGACGCGCTGCGACAGGCGGTGGCCGGCGTCCTGACCTCGGCCCAAATCGACGAGGCCGGGTCGTTCGAGGATCTGACCAAGCTCCTGGAACAGGCCTCGGACGTCGACCTGATTCTGCTCGACCTCTCGATGCCCGGGATCTCGGGCTTTTCCGGCCTGATCTACCTGCGGGCGCAATATCCGGCGATCCCGGTGGTGATCGTCTCGGCGTCCGACGACGGTGCCACGATCCGCCGCTCGCTCGATTTCGGCGCCTCCGGCTTCATTCCGAAGCGGTTCGGCGTCGAGACCTTGCGCGACGCCATTCTCAAGGTGATGGAGGGCGACGTCTGGGTTCCCGCCGACACCGACCTGTCCGCAGCCAGCGATCCCGACATGACGCGCCTGCGCGACCGCCTGGTGACGCTGACGCCGCAGCAGGTCCGGGTCCTGATGATGTTGTCGGAGGGACTGCTCAACAAGCAGATCGCCTATGAGCTCGGGGTATCGGAGGCCACCATCAAGGCGCATGTCTCGGCGATCCTGCAAAAGCTCGGCGTCGAGAGCCGCACCCAGGCGGTGATCGCCGCCGCCAAGATCGCCGGCGGCCAGTGGAAGCAGGGCACCCCGACGGGGTGAGCCTCGCTACAATATCTTCAGAAGCGCATCGGCAGCCCGGATATCCGCCGTCTCCGAACCTTCGGCAAAGCCTTCAAGCGACGATTGTAGCAATCCCTTCGCTTCCTCGCGCCGGCCGCGTTCGCCGATGAGCCCGGCGAGATCGACCGCGGTCCGCAGTTCCCAGGCTTTCGCGCCTTGGGCGCGGCTGAGCTCCAGCGCCTGCATCAGGCAGGCCTCGGCGTCCTGCATCCGCGGCGCCGGCTGGTGTGACAGGACCTTGCCTTTCATCCGCAGCAGCTCGGGCATGTAGAGGTGGTCGCCGCTCCGCTCGACCAGGCGGATCGCATCGTCGATGAGGTGCGCGCTCTGCTCGAACTGTCCGAGCGCCAGCAGGCCCTGGACCAGCGCGATGTTGAAGGTCGTGGTCAGCAGCTCGTAGCCGGCATCGTGGAGCTCGCGCAGGCAAGCCCCGATCGTCTCGACGCCACCGGCGGCATCGCCGCGCCGGATCGCCAGCTCGCCTTTGACGCCGCGGCCGACCGCAAGATAGGGCCCCATCGAGCGCGAATTGGCGTGCGCGATGAAGCGGTCGATGTCCTCCTCCGCGCCGTCGAGGTCGCCGCTCCAGAGCTCGATCGCGACCGCCCAGATCAGCGCGATGCAGAGCGTGATCGGATGATCCATCTGCGCAGCCTCGCTGACCGTCTGCCGCGCCAGTTGCAGCGCATCCGCGGGCCGGCCCTGCAGCCAGAGTTCCCGGGCCAGCGTGATGCCGGCCCGGTTGCGATGATCGAAGCCGTAGACCGTGCTGATTCGTTCCGTGCCCGGTCCCCGCCAGGCCATCTCCAGCATCTTCAGCGCGTCGCGGTGCCTGCCTGCCAGATGCAGCGAGACGCCGAGGAGGGAATGGGCGAGGGCGATCGAGGCCGCATCGCCCAGCGACCTTGCGACGGCGAGGCTCTGTTGCGCGTAGCCAAGCGCGGCGTCGAATTCTCCCATCCGCTCGTGAAAGATATGCATCCGGCCGAGCAGCTGGAGCTGGTTGATTTGGTCGCCGCGCGCCTCGGCGATCGCAAGGCTCCGGCTCAGGGCGCTGCGCGCCGCTTCGCTGCCGCCGCGGGTGAACATCAAGGTCAGTCCGAGCGCGGCCTGGATGTGCATTTCCTCGGCGCTGGCGCGCGCGGAGGGGACCATCGCCAGCAGCGCGCGTTCCGACCAGCGCCGGCATTCGATCAACAGGGACATCGCCAGGAAGATCGGCGCGGCGGCGGCGGCGAGCGCGATACCGGTGCCGAGATCGCCGCCCGCGCCGAAGCACCAGTCGAGCGCGGCGCGCACGTTGTGAAGCGCCGAGAAGTGAGCCGCCCGTTCGTCCGCGCTCGGCACATTGGCCCAGCTCATGCCGGCCTGTTCCAGCCATCGCCGGTAGTAGGTCGCGTGGCGGACGGCGAGCCCCGCGTCATCAGGCTCGATCTCGCGCAGATAGGCGCGCGTGGTGTCGAGCAGGCGATAGCGCATCATGGCGCCGATCGGACGCGGGGCGACCATCGATTTGGCAACGAGACTGTCGACGGCATCGAACAAATGGGCGTGGTCGACGCGCTCGTCCGGCACGACCTCGATCGCCGCGTCGAGGGTGAAATGGCCGGCGAAGACCGCGAGCCTGCGCAGCACCAGGCGCTCGCGATCCGACAATAGCCCGTAGCTCCAGTCGAGCGTCGCCTGCAATGTCTTCTGCCGGGGTGGCGCCGTCCGCTGGCCTTGCCAGAGCAGGTTGAGACGCTCGTCGAGCAGTGCGGCCGTCTGCGCGAGGCCATAGGCTTCGACCCGGCCCGCGGCGAGCTCGATCGCCAGCGCCATGCCGTCGAGCTTGCGGCAGATCCTCGCGATGACTGCGGCATTTGCATCGTCGAGTGTGATCTGCGCGCCGCCGGCTGTGGCACGTTCGAAGAATAGTTGAAGTGCGGGATAGGTCTGTGCTGCGGCGGCGGTCAGTCCGGAATTGTCGGGCGGGACGGCGAACGGCGCCAATCGATAGACCTGCTCGCCCTCGACGCGCAGGGCTTCGCGGCTGGTCGCGAGTATATGGACGTGCGGCGCCGCATGGAAGATCTCCGCGGCCAGCGGTGCGGCCGCTGCGATGACGTGCTCGCAATTGTCGAGGATCAGCAGCATCCGCTTGTCCCTGATATGCGCGAGCAGCGCGGGCAGGGGATCGTCGGTCTCCGCCGGCAAGCCAAGCATCAGCAGGATCGAAGTGATCACGAGATCGGGATCGCTGAGCGAGGCAAGGTCCACGAAGTGCGCGGCATCGGAGAATGATTCGAGCAGGTCGTGCGCGATCGCCACGGCGACCGCGGTCTTGCCGACGCCGCCGGGGCCGACGATCGTGACGAAGCGCGAGGCGAGGAGCTTGCCGGAGACGGCGGCGATCGCATCGTCGCGCCCGACCATCCGCTGCAGCCGGTTCGGCAGTTTCACGGGCGGCAATTCCAGCCGCGGCGCGAGGCGCTGCACCGGGGCGATATTTGTTTGCGAGATCGACGCCACGAAGCAATAGCCGCGACCGGAGAGCGTCGTGATGTAGCGGGCGCCATCCTTGCCGTCGCCGAGCGCCTTGCGAAGCGCTGCGACGTGAAAGCGCAGATTGGTCTCCTCGACGGTGATGCCGGGCCACACCAGCGCCATCAGGTCCCATTTGCTGACGACTTCATTCGGCCGCGACATCAGCGCCATCAGCGTGTCGAAGGCTTTCGCGCCGAGCGGCAACGCGACGCCGTCGCGCATCACGAGCCTTTCATGCGGCGTCACGGAAAATGGCCCGAACGACAATGTTCCCGTCGCGGTGACGGCCGGCTCTGTCATGGCGAAATCTTGGTCCCTTCGGAAGGACCCGATAGCCAGATGATCGCGATCCGGCAAGGCCGCTCCTGCATCGGCATCAGACCGCGGATGCAGGCCTTTGTGAGGCGCCAGGCGAGACCTCACAACTTCTCACAAGTCCAAACGGGTGTGCCGTCGCAGCCGCTGCTAGTCAGTGGCGTGACGACGAGGAGACCATGATGACGCAGGCGGCGAAGTTACTCTACACGGCCAGGACCCACACCAGCGGCGGGCGGCACGACGGCATATCGCGCAGCTCTGACGGCCGCCTGGACGTCAAGCTGTCGCCGCCTGATGGCACCGGCATCGGTACCAATCCCGAGCAATTGTTCGCCGCCGGCTGGTCGGCCTGCTTCGAGGGCGCGATGGAGATCGCCGCCCGCAAGCGCAAGCTCGAGCTTCCCAGGAAATGCGCCGTCGATGCGGAGATCGATCTCGTGCTCGACGACGGCGCCTATTCGCTCCGGGCACGCCTCAATGTCAGCCTGCCGGGCCTCGACCCCGAGATCGCGCGCGGCATCGTCGATGATGCGCATCAGACCTGTCCCTATTCCAGGGCCGTTCGCGGCAACATCGACGTCACGGTCACGCTGATCTGACGCAACGATCACCAAGCACCACGAGGTACGACCATGAAGCCACCAATCATCGACCAGCATCGTCGCAAGTTTTTCGGCGTGGCCGCCGGAACCATCGCCGTCGGCCTCGGCGTGATCGACCTCGCACGCGCCGAAACGGAAGCGCCGCGATCATCCGGATCGACTGCGTCCTTCGGCGCGATCAAGCAGATCGATGCCGGGGTCCTCAATGTCGGGTATGCCGAGGCCGGACCTTCGAACGGTCCCGTGGCGATCCTGCTGCATGGCTGGCCTTACGACATCCACGCCTTCATCGACGTCGCGCCGATCCTGGTGAAGGCCGGCTATCGCGTGATCATCCCTCATCTGCGCGGCTACGGCACGACGCACTTCCTCTCCGGCGAGACGCCGCGCAACGGTGAGCCCGCGGCGATGGCCGCCGACATCATCGCGCTGATGGACAAGCTCGATATCAAGAAGGCGGTCGTTGCCGGCTTCGACTGGGGCGCTCGCACCGCCGACATCATCGCCGCGTTGTGGCCGGAGCGCTGTCGCGCGCTGGTGTCGGTCAGCGGCTATCTGATCTCCAGCCAGGCTGCCGGCAACATGCCGCTGCCGCCGCAGGCCGAGCTGCAATGGTGGTACCAGTTCTATTTCGCGACCGAGCGCGGCCGCGCCGGATACGAGAAGTACACGCACGATTTCGCCAAGCTGATCTGGAAGCTCGCCTCGCCGCAGTGGAAGTTCGACGACGCCACCTTCGCCCGCAGCGCGGCGGCGCTGGACAACAAGGATCATGTCGCGATCACGATCCACAATTACCGCTGGCGGCTCGGGCTCGCCCAGGGCGAAGCGAAATACGAGCACCTCGAAAAGAAGCTGGCGGCTGCTCCCGTCATCGAGGTGCCGACCATCACCATGGAAGGCGACGCCAATGGCGCACCGCATCCCGATCCCAGCGCCTATGCCAAGAAGTTCTCGGGCCGGTACGAGTTTCGCCTGATCACCGGCGGCGTCGGCCATAATCTGCCGCAGGAAGCGCCAGAAGCCTTCGCCAAGGCCGTCATCGACGCCGACGGCATCTGATCATTGATGCGATCCTCGGTCCAGCATGGCTGGACCGAGGATGTGCCGCCCCCAACCTGCAGAAATGACATGACGTCCAGCGAACCTGAAATGCAGAAGCGCTCCTATGCCACGGCGATCACGCTGGCGGCGCTTGTTCTCGTCCTTCTCCTGACCTTTGTGCCTTACCTGATTTCGATCGCCCTTGCCGAGGCGCCCGCGCAGAGTTCGGCGGAAGCCTCGCCGATCTTCGGCGTCACCATTCCGCCCGGCTACAGGCAATGGGAGTTGATCGCTCCGGCCGAGGAGGCCGCTCCGCTCGACGAGCTTCGCGCCGTCGTCGGCAACCAGATCGCAGTCGACGCCTATCAGGGCGGTAAGCTTCCGTTCCCGGACGGCAGCATCCTGGTCAAGCGCGCCTGGAAACGGAAACAGTCGCCCGAGTTTGCATCAGCGACGATTCCCGGCGCCGCCACCACGGTCCAGGTGATGGTCAAGGATTCCAGGAAGTACGCCGCGACCGGCGGGTGGGGCTTTGGCCGCTTCGTCAACGGCAAGCCGGTTGACGAAGCCCAGCATCGTACCTGCTGGGGCTGCCACGAAGCCCGCGCCAAGAGCCGCGATTACGTCTTCACGCGGCTGGCGCCCTGAAGCGGGCCTCTGCCGGCGGGAGAGCAAAGCGGAATCATCCGGCGCTCGGAGCTTTGCCGGTTTTGACCCGGGGAAGCTGACCGAGGCGATGTATGAACCATTTGAATTCTGACCCCGACCAAGGGTCGGAAGAGTGTTTCTCCAAAAAGCGCGGGCGGATCATGACGCGGCTTCCAAACTTGATCCGCGGGATCCCGACGCGCCAGAAGCGATCCGGCGAGCGAAGAAAGCCTTGAGCAGAGAATGATGAGCAGTTGAGCCATGCGGAAGCGCTCAATCTCCAATGTGAGACGATTCGGAGCTGATGGTCGAAAGACGCTCCTCCTGCTGCTTCTCCTTTTCGCGATCCCCGCGGACGACTGCTTCGCGCAGGCACCACCGCCGCCAGTCGACGGACATGCGTTGGAGCGCGTTTCGCCGACGATCAAGAAGAGATTGGCGACCCGCTTTTCGTTAGGCGCGTTCGCCGGCCGCTTCGAGGAGACGCCGCTCGGCGCGGTCCGCGAAGCCGTGGGCGAAGGGACCATCCAACATCGAGGCGATGCTGGAGACAGCATCTATTGGCTGTGTTATCGGCGCGCGCAGCATCGATTATGGGTCGTGTCCAGCGGAGAGATGGGCGGCCCGGACCATCGCGTCACGGAGATTGTCGAAGAGCTCGCCGAGAAGGACACCGAGGCTTCGACCGATTGCGCCATCGTCCCGGAAAAGTTCGGGCCGCTCGTCTTCGACGGCAAGCTGCATTTAGGGATGTCGCGTTTGGAGGTGGTCAGGGCGCTGGGACCGCCGTCGAAGTCGGACGCTGCCCGGATGGTGTATTCTCATGCCGGAAAGCTCGCAGACGGTTTCGATGAAACCGCATGGCTCTTTCTCCGATTTCGTGAGGAAAAACTCGTGTCCATGCGCGGCGGCAAGACCACGACGAATTGAAGTGGCGGCCAGGCGACTTCCCGGAAGCTGAAGCAGACAAAGGGGCTATCGTACGTCGTCGCGAGGCGCGGGCCTCATTCGATGCAGTTACCGCTGTTGACAGGCCGCGCCCCTCACTCCGCCGCCACCATCTGCTGCGTGCGCCACTGGCCAAGGAGCGCGCGCAGCGAGGCCGGCTTCACCGGCTTGTTCAGCACCGCGACGTTTTCGTCCCGCGCCGCGACCTGCACGGCGGGGCTGCGGTCGGCGGTGATCAGGATCGCGGGAATGCCGTCGCCGAAACGCCGGCGGATCTCGCGGATCGCGGCGATGCCGTTGCCGCGGTCGAGATGATAATCGACCAAAAGGCCGGTGACGCGGCGGCCGGCGGTCTCGATCGCGGCGATCGCGCCTTCGGGATCGGCGACCGCGATCACCTCGGCATCCCATGCTTTCAGCAGCGTGCGCATGCCGTCGAGGATCGCCGCGTCATTCTCGATGCAGACGATCAGGGCGCCCGAGATCGGTGTGCGCGCCAGCGGCGTCGCGCTGGTCACGGCGGCGGTGTGGGTGATCGCCTTGGCGGTCGGCACCGTCACGGAGAACACCGAGCCGCCGCTTTTGTTGCCGTCGATGGCGATGCCGTGCTTGAGCACCCGCGCGAGCCGTTCGACGATGGAGAGGCCAAGCCCCAGCCCGCGCGCGATCCGCGCGCCCTGCTCGAGGCGATGGAATTCCTTGAAGATCTCGCCGCGCTTGACCTGGGGGATGCCGACGCCGGTGTCGTAGACGCAGATCTTGAGCGACGGGCCCTGGCGGCGACAGCCGACCAGCACGCGGCCGCGCGGGGTGTATTTGATCGCATTCGAGATCAAATTCTGCAGCAGGCGGCGCAGCAGCAGCCGATCCGACTCGACCGGCAGCGAGCAGGGTACGAAGGCGAGCTCCAGGCCCTTGGCGCGCGCGATCGGCGCGAACTCGATCTCCAGCGAGCGCATCAGATCGGCCATCTTGAAGCTCGAGATCGAGGTCGTCATCGCGCCGGCGTCGAGCCGGGAGATGTCGAGCAGCGCGCCGAGGATCTCTTCGATCGCCTGCAGCGATTCGTCGATGTTCTCGACCAGCCGCGTCTCCTCGCCGCTGTGCTGGCGCTCGACCAGGCTCGTGACATAGAGCCGCGCGGCGTTCAGCGGCTGCAGAATGTCGTGGCTGGCGGCGGCGAGGAAGCGGGTCTTGGAGATGCTGGCGTCCTCCGCCGTGCTCTTGGCCAGGGCCAGCTCGGAGTTCAGCCGGGTCAGCTCCTCGGTGCGGTCGCGCACGCGTTTTTCCAGCGTCGCGTTGGCGCGCTCCAGCGCTTCCGCCGCTTCGAAGCTGGGCGTGACGTCGGTGAAGGTGATGACGAAGCCGCCGCCGGGCATGCGGTTGGTGAGCACCTCGATCACCATGTGGCGTTCCGGCAGGCGTTCGAGATACGGCTCGCTGTCGGTGGTGTAGGCGATGAGCCGCTGCTCGATCATCGCCTCACGGTCGGCCTGATGGTCCGGATCGCTCACCCCCATGAATTCCAGGATCTCGCGCAAGGGCGTGCCGAACTGGACGATGTGCGGGGGCACGTTGAGGAGATCGCCGAACTGCCGGTTGGAGCAGATCAGCTGCAAATCGGCATCGAACACGGCGATGCCCTGGCGCACGTGGTTGAGCGCGGTCTGGAGGATCTCGCGGTTGAAATGCAGCGCCGCGTGCGAATCGTCGAGCAGTTTTAGCGCGGCTTTTGCCGACACCGTCCGCTTGCGCAGCAGCAGCGACATCACGAGGCGGGAGGAGGCCGCTCCAATCGAGGAGGCGATCAGGTGCTCGGCGTGCTGCAACAGCTCGAAATCAGCGGGGGCGCCGGGCTCCAGCCGGACGTTGCGCCGCGCGGAGAAGGCCTCGAAGGAGTGCCGCGCGCGGTCGGGGCCGAGATATTGCGCCACCGTAGTCTGGATGTCCTGCACGGTGACGGTGGTGCGCCAGCGGCGGAAACCCGGGGAGATCGGCGCGAGCGTGTTGGGGACGAACAGATCGGCCTGCAACAGCTCGATCGACGAGGGCCTTCGCGCCAGCGACAGCAGCACATAGGTCAGGATGTTGAGCGACAGCGACCAGATCACGCCGTGCATCAGCGGGGGCAGATCGGCGCCGAACAGCGCCTGCGGCCGCAGCGCCTCGATGCCGAACGGGCCGTGCTGGAGCAGCAGGATGCCCGACGTCGAGGAATCCATGAAGCTCGGCATGAACAGCGTGTAGAGCCACACCGCGAAGCCGACCAGCATACCGCCGATCGCGCCGCGCGCGGTGGCGCGCCGCCAGAGCAGTCCGCCGAAGAAGCTCGGGGCCAGCTGGGCGATGGCCGCAAAGGAGAGCAGGCCGATCGCGGCGAGCTGGGTATTGCCGAGCGCGCGATAGTAGAAATAGGCCATCACCATGATGGCGAAGATCGCGAGCCGCCGCGAGCGCAGCAGGAAGTCGCTGAAATCCGCGCCGCCGGTGCGCCCCTCGGGCCGTCGTTGCAGCACCAGGGGCACCACGAGGTCGTTCGAGACCATGATGGACAGCGCGACGCATTCCACGATCACCATCGCGGTGGCCGCCGAGAGGCCGCCGACGAAGACCGCGACGCTGAGCAGGCCCGCACCGCCCTCCATCGGCAGCGCCAGCACGTACATGTCCGGATCGACCGCGCCAAAGGGGAAGCTGACGAGACCGGCGAGCGCAATCGGGATCACGAACAGATTGATGGCGACGAGGTAGAGCGGGAACAGCCAGCGCGCGCGGCTGACCTCGGCATCCGAGGAATTCTCGACCACGCTGACGTGGAACTGGCGCGGCAGCAGCATGATCGCGCACAGCGACAACAGCGTCATGGTCAGGAAGTTGCCAATCGACGGGGTGTAATCGATGGCGCGCACCGCCTCCGGCGTCTTCATCGCACGCTCGATCAATTCGTGCGGCGAGAACATCCAGAAGGTGACGAAGATGCCGACGGTGAGGAAGGCGACCAGCTTGATGGTGGATTCGGTGGCGACCGCCAGCATCAGGCCGTGCTGATGCTCGGTCGCGTCGGTCTGCCGGGTGCCGAACAGCACGGCAAAGGCTGCCATTGCCAGCGTCACCATCAGCGCCATGTCGCCGACGATCGGGATGTGGGAGAAGGCCTGGTCTTCGCTCAGGATCGTCTGCAGCGAGGACGCCACCGCCTTGAGCTGAAGCGCGATGTAGGGCACCGAGCCGATGATCGCGATCAGCGCGACGGTCGCGGCCACCGCCTGGCTCTTGCCGTAGCGCGCGCCGATGAAGTCGGCGATCGAGGTGATGTTGTGGGCCTTCGCGAGCTGGATCACGCGGCGCAGGACGCCTGCGCCGAGGCCGATCATCAGGATCGGGCCGACATAGATGGCGAGGAAGTCGGTCGAGGTGCGGGTGGCAAAGCCGACCGAGCCGAAGAAGGTCCAGGAGGTGCAGTAGATCGCCAGCGACAGCGGATAGATCCACCCGGAGGCACGGCCGGGCCCGGCCGGCGAGCGGCGGTCGCCATGGCTCGCTACCAGAAACAGAAAGCCGATATAGCCGAAGGCGGCGGCGATCACGCCCCAGTCGTGTAGCATGGGAAACGCGCTTCTCGAAAGGGCACCGGCGGCGCCCAAGCTCATTTTCCCTGTAAATCTAGCGCGTTGGGCGGGGCGAGGCGACAGCGAAATGCCGGGTGAGGGCGGGAACTGGGGATGTCGTTAAGGTCCGGAGCGCGGACGCCGGGACTTACCCTCCCCTGGAGGGGGAGGGTCGATCGCGCGAAGCGCGAGCGGGGTGGGGTGATCTATCCACTCGGGCACTGTTGGATGAGGAAACGCCGTCACCCCACCCCGTCTCACATTTTCGCTGCGCTCAATGTGAGCCGACCCACGGGCGAGCTACGCTCGTCCCGGACCTCCAGGGGAGGGTAAGAAAGAGCCTACTCCGCCGCCAGCGACTTCGCGCGCAGCGGCAGGCCGAGACGGTCCCACACCTGCAGCAGGGCCTCGGCGAGCTGATCGATCAGGCCGTCGTCGTGATAGGGCGAGGGCGTGATGCGCAGCCGCTCGCTGCCCTTGGCAACGGTCGGATAGTTGATCGGCTGGATGTAGATGCCGTGCTCCTCGAGCAGCAGGTCGGACGCCTGCTTGCACTTCTCGGGATCGCCGACGAACAGCGGCACGATGTGGGTGTCGCTCGACATCACCGGCAGGCCGGCGGCGTTGAGGATCGCCTTGACGCGGGCGGCGCGGTCCTGGTGGCGCTCGCGCTCCCAGTTCGAGGTCTTCAGATGCTTGATCGCGGCGGTCGCGGCCGAGCAGATCGCCGGCGGCAGCGCGGTGGTGAAGATGAAGCCCGGCGCATAGGAGCGCACGGCATCGATGATCTGGCCGTTGGCGGCGATGTAGCCGCCGAGGCAGCCGAATGCCTTGGCGAGGGTCCCTTCGAGAACGTCGATGCGGTGCATGACGCCGTCACGCTCGGCGATGCCGCCGCCGCGCGGGCCGTACATGCCGACCGCGTGGACCTCGTCGACATAGGTCATCGCTTTGTACTTCTCGGCGAGATCGCAGATCTTGGCGAGCGGGGCGACGTCGCCGTCCATGGAATAGAGGCTCTCGCAGACGATCAGCTTCGGCCGGTTCGGATCGGCCGCCTTCAGCAGCTCCTCGAGATGCGCCAGATCGTTGTGGCGGAACACGACCCGCTCGCAGCCCGACTGGCGGATGCCCTCGATCATGGAATTGTGGTTGAGCTCGTCCGAGAGGATGAGACAGTTCGGAATGAGCTTTGCGATGGTCGGGATGCCGGTCTGGTTCGAGACATAGCCCGAGGTGAACAGCAGCGCGGCTTCCTTGCCGTGGAGATCGGCGAGCTCGGCCTCGAGCTGGACCAGCGGATGATGCGTGCCGGCGATGTTGCGGGTGCCGCCGGCACCGGTGCCGACGCGCGTCGCGGTCTCGACCATGGCACCGACCACCTTGGGGTGCTGGCCCATGCCGAGATAGTCGTTGGAGCACCAGATCACGACGTCGCGCTTGCCCTTGGGCGAGTGCCAGACCGCGTGCGGGAATCGGCCGGCCGTGCGCTCGAGGTCTGCGAACACGCGGTAACGCCGCTCGGCGTGGAGACGATCGAGGGCGGAATCGAAGAACTGATTGTAATCCATCGGCAAAACCTGCAACGGAACCCGGCCACGGCGGCCACTCGTTTTTAGAGCTTTTCCAGCTCTCATGTCTATGCGCCAGCACACATTTGGTGCGAGGCGCGCGGGTATATTGATAGCGCCGTCTGGCGGGCGATAGTTGATGTGGATCAAACGCCTAACAGTCGCCCGCCGGCGCGGACCAGGGCTCCCGGGACAGTACGGGACCGTTGCATCCGGCTTGGACATTTTGTCCATGGACCGCGCTCCGTCCATGACGGCCGAGCCGGTCGCGCCCGCAAGCGGGGCGAGGTGAAGACAGTGCTCACGTCGTCCGGAATTGCAGCACGCCGTCCTTCGTCTCGGCCGTCAGCCGGCCCTCGACGATCATGTAATTGACGTGGGCGACGAGCTCGCCGGCGGCAAAGCCCATCTGGTGTTCGTCGAGTACGTGCTTGTTGAACACCACGGGCACCAGGGCGCGCGAAGTCTGCGGCACCTCGCGGCAGGCTTCCGCGATCAGGCGGCAGCGCTCCTCATGGTGGTCGGCGAGCTGCTTGATGCGGGTCTTCAATCCGTAGAACGGCACGCCGTGGCCGGGCAGCACCAGCACGTCATAGGGCAGCGTCGTGGTGAGGCTGGCGAGCGAGGCCAGGTATTCGCCGAGCGAGTTCTGGTCGGGTTCGACCGCCCAGACGCTGACATTGGGCGAGATCTTGCTCAGCACCTGGTCGGCGGAAAGGAACAGCTTGTCGTCGGCGCAATACAGCATCACCTGGTCGAGCGCGTGGCCGCCGCCGGTGATCACCCTGAAGCGGCGCGTGCCGATCACGACGTCCTCGCCATGGGAGATGCGGCGGTAGGAGGGCGGCAGCACCGAGACGCGCTTGAGATAATCCTGGCCGCGGCCCAGCAGCTTTTCGGTGAGCGACTCGTCCATGCCGTGGCGGCGGAAGAACAGCCGCTGTGCCTCGCGCCGCTCCTCTGTGCCGCGGTTCTGGTGATAGACCGATTGCAGATATTCGACCTGCGACATCACCAGCGGGCAGTTGAACCGCTCGACGATCCAGCCGGCGAGGCCGACATGATCGGGATGCGAGTGGGTGACGATCAGGCGCGTGATGGTGACGCCCTTCAGCGGCCCCTCGAACAGCTTGGTCCAGGCCTCGATGGTCTCCTCGTTGCCGAAGCCGGCATCGATCATCGCATAGCCGTCGCCGTCGGCGAGCAGGTAGATGTTCACGTGGTTGAGGCGGAACGGCAGCTTGAGCCGCGCCCACAACACGCCGGGCCGGACCTCGACGATCTCGTCGTGGCCGGGGTGCTGGTCCCAGGGATAGCGCAGGGCCTCGGCCGAGGACTGTGCCGAGGACTGCGCAATGTCGGTTTTTGCGTTCATGCTACCGGCTTAAACCCGCCGCGGGCGCCGCGCCAGCCGAAAAAGGGCGGGCCGTGGTCTCCGCATGGCGGTCATACCGGAGCATTTTTCCGTAGCCCGGATGGAGCGCAGCGCCATCCTGGCTACGGAAATGCCGGCGGCTTACGCCGCCCGCATGTTGTTGAGGAATGCGTCGATCTCACCGCGCAGCATGTCGGCCTCGCGGCGCAGCGCATCGGAGGCGCCCAGCACTTCGTTCGCGGCGGCGCCGGCCTCGGCCGAGGCGGTGGAGACGCCGACGATGTTGCTGGAGACCTCGCTGGTGCCGCCGGCCGCATGCTGGATGTTGCGGGCGATCTCGCGCGTGGCCGCGCCCTGCTCCTCGACGGCGGCCGCGATCGTCGTGGTCACATTGTCGATCTCGCCGATGATCCGGCCGATGCCCTGGATGGCGCCGACCGCCGACGTCGTGATGTTCTGCATGCTGGCGATCTGGCTGCGGATTTCCTCCGTCGCCTTGGCGGTCTGGCTCGCGAGGCTCTTCACCTCGGAGGCAACCACCGCGAAGCCGCGGCCGGCCTCGCCCGCGCGCGCCGCCTCGATGGTGGCGTTGAGCGCGAGCAGATTGGTCTGCGAGGCGATGGTCTGGATCAGATCGACCACGACGCTGATGCGGCTCGCGCTGTCGGCGAGGCTCTGCACCGTGGCGTCGGTCGCGCCGGCTTCGTCGACCGCCTTCTTGGCGATCGCGGCCGAGGTCACGACCTGCTTGCTGATCTCCTCGATCGAGGACGACAGCTGCTCGGTGCCCGACGACACGGTCTGCACGTTGACCGAGGTCTCCTCGGCGGCGGAGGCGACGGCGTTGACCAGCGCGTTGGACTGGTCGGCGGTGGTCGACATGCTCTGTGCGGTCGACTGCATCGAATTGGCCGACTGCGCCAGATTGTCGAGCGCGGAGCGTACCGTGTTCTCGAACTCGGCGATCTTCGCTTCCATGCGCGCGGCACGCTCGGCCTTGGCGATACGGTCCTTTTCCTGCTCGCCGGCGAGCGCCCGGGCTTCGATCATGCTGTCACGGAACACGGTCAGCGTTTCCTTCATCACGCCGATCTCGTCGTTCTGCCGGGAACGCACGATCTCGGTATCGAGGTCGCCGGCCGACAGCAGCTGCATGGCGCGCTGAAGCTCGCGGATGCGGCGCAGGATGTTGCGGCCGACATAGAGCCAGACGAACAGCGCCGAGCCGACCAGCATCAAGGCGCCGAGCGCCAGCATCACGGTCGTCGCGAGCGAGGTCTCCTGCTGCGCCTGGGAGGTCGAGGCGTTGGTCTCCTTCTGCACGCCGTCGACGAGCTGCTGCACGCTGATGCCGAGGCCGACATTGAGCTTGCGGGTCTCGTCCAGGATGGTCTGGCCGTAATCGGCGGCGTCGAGCTCCTTCTCGCGCAGATTGAACACGCCTGTCTTGCCGGTGCCGAGCGCCAGCAGCTTCTCCGCGGTGTCGCGCAGCATCTTGTTGCCCTGATTGTCAGGCAACAGATCGAGGTTGGATCGCAGGCGGCCCTGGGCCGTCTTGAATTCCTTCTGGATGTCGTCGAGCTTGTCGCTGGTGTTCGCCGACAGCGCCGCGCTCATGTTGGCGGCAGCGAGATTGCCGCTGGCGACCACGTTGCCGAGCTGACCGACGGTCTGCGCCGCGTCGGAAGCATCCGCGGCGGACAGGTCGGCCGAGCCGAGAATGGCGTTGACCCGGGTCTGAGCGTCGAGCATTGCCGGGCTGGCCGCGCCGACGAAGGCGCCCTGCGCGGTGCGCAGCGCGTCATATTGCTTGTCATGCAGGGCGGCGATGTCCAGCCGTTCGCGGGCGGCCTTGGCCAGGCTCTGCGCCGCCTCGTTGATGCTCTTCATCGTCTCGCTGAGGCCGGACACGACGGTCTTGTCGCCGCCGAGCTGGATGATCTCGGTGAGCTTCTGCTGCGTCTGCTCCTGCAGCTCCTTCAGCTTCTTGGTACGCTCGTTGAGCGCGTCCTCGCTTTGCGCCGCGAGCAGCGCCGGTCCCTGGGCCGCGAGGCTCGCGCTCAGCGTCGACAATTGCAGGCTGGCGGCAAGGCGCGGAATGTCCCGTCCGCTCAGCTCCGTCATGCGAGTTCCAAGATTCTGCAGCGCAAGGCCAGCGCCGGCTGCGATCACGAGGCCCATGCCCGCGATTACCGCGAAGGCCGTAAACAGGCTGCCGCGCACGCCCCATGTCGGCATTTTGAATCGCGGCTTGAATCGGCCAAGCAAACGGCCAACGCCCAGACGGATAGCCATCGAAAATTCCCCCAGCATTCTTGCTTCTCTTTGTGGCCGGCAGTATCGGCGCGGCCGGTTAAAAAATCGCAATCTCCGCAAACGGTTGTGCGCGTTCCGCAGAGCGAAAAAAGAAGGGCCGGCGAGATCGCCGGCCCTGTGTCATGGTAAAGTTGCGGTAACCGATCAGTAGCGCGCGCCGCCCGTGCTGGCCCAGTTGAAGCGGTAGTTGATGCCCGCCTTGATGGTGTGGTCGTCGGTGGTGAACTTGCCGGTGCCCACCAGCGGACCGCCGGTGAAGCTCGCGTCGCCGAAATTGTAGTACTGGTACTCGGCCTTGGCCGACCAGTTCGGGGCGAACATGTATTCGAGGCCGGCACCGACGGTGTAGCCGTTGCGGTGATCGCCCGTGATGACGAAGGCGGTCGGCACGCCGCCGACGGTCACCTTCTCGTTGTTGTCGGAATAGGCGTAACCGCCCTTCACGTAGACGAGGCCGGGACCCCAGGTGTAGCCGACGCGGCCAGTGATCGAGCCGAGACCGCGCTGGTCGTTGGTGTAGGCGATACCGCCCGGAAACACCGCGCCGACGCTGCCGGAGAGCCAGGAATACTGGCCCTCGACGCCGACCAGGAAATTCGGATGGAACTGCCAGTCCCCGCCGACCTGCACGCCGCCGAGGAAACGGCCGTTGCCGTTGTTGCCGGTGGAGAGGCCGTTGAAATTGTTGTCGCTGGAGAACGCGCCGCCGACATGGCCACCGATGTAGAAACCGGTCCAGTTGTAGATCGGCGCGGCATAGGCCGGCGCGGGCGCCTTGTAATAGTTGCGGTTGCCGAGATCGGCACCGACGGCCGGTGCAGCCACGCCCACCACGAGCAGCGCAACCGTCGCAAACAGAATCTTCTTCATCGTCTTGAACTCCAGCACTCAATGTCCCCGGCAGGCGCGCTTTCCGCGCCGCGTTGGTTTTGCAGATAGCTCGCTTTTGACGAAAATGCTGTCACATGCATGGCACAGCGAGGCCCAACCTAACTTATTGGGCTGCAAATGGTTTTCGTGCTTAATGCCAGCTTAAGAAATGCTGAAGGAAGGCTTAAATTCATAGCGTTCCGGTAAGCTGCGTGCGTCCTTCGTTAACCAAGACGCCGGCGGGCCTCATCCCGCATCTGCGCGCGGAACGCCGCGCGCTTTGCGGGACGGTCTTCCTCGCGCACGTCATGGCGATCGAAGATGTCGAACTTCTCGAGGATCGGATAGCGCTCGCTCGCCATCGCGAGCACGCGCAGCACCTTGGTCGCGGATGGCGAGGGTCCGCTGACTTCCCAGCGCCGGATGGTGTCGGCGCCGCCCTTCTCCGGCAATCCGCAGAGCTTTGCCATGTCGGCCGCGGTGAGCTGTCGCTCGAGGGCATCGGAGAGGTCGACACGGAGCTGCTTCAGTTCGGGACCAGTCATGTCGCCTCAATGCGCGAAGTCGATGAGGCAATGCACTAGCGCTGATTCGGGTCCATCCGAAGGCGGGCCGTTCGCGCTGCGGCACCTTCGTCCGCGCACGGAGTTATGAACGGGCGCCTCTGGACATCGCCCGCCGAATGAACACATGGCGACAAGGGCGCCAGATTCGGAAGGGATCAGCCATGACAGGCATCAGATTCACCATCGCCGCACTCATCTCTGCCGGACTGCTCCTCACGCCCTTCACGGCTGAGGCGAAGAAGCAGCGATCGAGCCGACATTACAGCGCCGGCGTGGTTGCCCCGAACTATGGCGGCGCGGCATCGCCGGCGGCGCAGCCGAGGGCGTCCTATGGCTCGTCGGGGCCGTCAGTTGGCACGGTCACGGCGCCCTCGGTCGGATCATACAATTGGCCCTCGGTCGGCGTGACCAATTCCGTTCCGACCTGGAGCAACACCACCCGCTAGGGCGATGCCGGCCAGTGTGTGCCGGCAAGGCGCGATACAAGGCGTGATAGTTAGATTCCCCTGCGAGCCTGGTTTCCGATCACGCAGCGCCAGGCTGCCAGTCGCTCGGCCGGATGCTGGCTCATCCAGTCGGCGAGTTGCGGCGCGCCCATCAGGCAGGACTGCACCGAGACCTCGGCGAAATCCGAGGTGGTGACGATCTGCTCGTGACAATTGGTCGGAGAGGCGAGACTGCAAAGCACCGCGATGATCTTGATCACGACCGGGTGCTCCCGTCGCCGACGAACGCCCGGCCAAGCGGCGTCTTATCCTGACCTTCGCCGGAGGGATCAGCCGAAGGGAAGATGCTGTCGTAGATGGCGCGCGCTTCTTGGATGAGACGCATCCGCTCGCGCTCGGACTTCGAGACAAATCGAATGATTTCGCCCATGTTGGCTCCGTATCAATTGGCATCCGTCATCAGATGACGTGGATCATTCCATGATGACTTATGACCGCCACCCCGCTCTTGAAACGGGGTGACCGATCACGTCACTATAAAAAACGCGTGAGCGCACCCGGACGTCTCAACTTTATCCGACGCCCTCGTGCGCCGAGTTGAGAAGCCGCTCACCACTTCATATTCGTTGCAAGGCGCGGAGCCGGGCGACGAACGCTGGTGTCAGCTTTACTCCATGCCGTCATCAGCAAGGGATCATTCCGGAAAGCAAATGCCGCTGAACCGAATATGTTTCACGTCTTGGGACATCCAAGTTTTTGGAACCATCGCGAAGTTTGGTGATCGACGCGGGCGCCGGCTCACGCCGCCGGCGCGCGTTCCTTTCGTCCCGGTACGGCGGCCAGCAGCTCGCGCGTATAGGCGTGCTCCGGCGCGGCAAAGAGCTGTGCCGTCGGCTTCAATTCGACAATAGCGCCGCGCTGCATCACCGCGATCCGATCGCAGATTTGGGCGGCGACGCGCAAGTCGTGGGTGATGAACAGCATCGAGAGGCCGAGGCGTGCCTTGAGGTCTTCGAGCAGCCGCAAGACCTGCGCCTGCACGGAGACGTCGAGCGCGGAGACGGCTTCGTCCGCGACGATGATCTCCGGCTCGAGCGCCAGCGCGCGCGCAATGCCGATCCGCTGGCGCTGGCCGCCGGAGAATTCGTGCGGATAGCGTTCGAGTGAACCGGCATCGAGGCCGACCATCTTGAGGAGATCACGGGCACGATCGAAGGCGACCTTCGGATCGACACCGGCCGCGATCGGGCCGGCGGCGATGATGTGACCGATCTTGCGGCGCGGATTGAGCGAGGCGAACGGATCCTGGAAGATCATCTGGATGCGATGGCGCTCGGCGCGCAACGCCTTGCCAGCGAGCGAGGTGAGATCGGTCTCGCCGATCCGCACCGTGCCGCGGTCGGCCTCGATCAGCCGCATCACGAGGCGTGCCACCGATGATTTCCCGGAGCCGGATTCGCCGACAAGGCCGAGCGTCTCGCCCTTGAGGATGCTGAAATTGACCGCGCGCGCGGCATCGACGCGGCGGTCCTCGCGAAACCAGCCGCCCGATGTCACATAGGTCTTGTCCAGCCCGATCACCTCGACCGCCCTGGCCTGGTTGTCGAGGGGGCTGCGCGCCGGCGGATCCATCGAGGGGACAGCTGCGAGCAGCGCCTTGGTGTAGTCGTGCTGCGGCTCGCTGAACACGGTCGCGGCCGGGCCTTCCTCCACCACTTTGCCGTGGCGGAGCACCACGACCTGGTCGGCGATGTCGGCGACCACGCCAAAATCATGGGTGATGAACATCACCGCCATGTTGCGGTTACGCTGGAGGTTGCGGATCAGCTTGAGGATCTGCGCCTGCGTGGTGACGTCGAGCGCGGTGGTCGGCTCGTCCGCAACCAGCACCGCGGGCTCGAGCGCGAGCGCCATCGCGATCATGGCGCGCTGGCGTTGGCCGCCGGAGAGCTGGTGCGGATAGGCGCGCACGATCCTTTCAGGGTCGGGCAGGCCGACCTCCCGTGCCAGCGCCAGCGCCTTGGCGCGCCGCTCCTTCGGCGTCAACAGGCCGTGCGCCTCGAACATCTCCGCCATCTGGTCGCCGATCCGCATCAACGGATTGAGCGCGGTCATCGGCTCCTGAAAAATCATCGCGAGCCGGCGGCCGCGCAGATCGCGCCAGCCGTCGTCATCGAGCTTGAGCAGGTCGCGGCCTTCGAACGGGATCTCGCCGGAGGCGACAGCCACCGTATCGGGCAACAGGCCCATCAGCGCATGGGCGCACATCGACTTGCCGGAGCCGGACTCGCCGACGACGCAAACGATCTTGCCGGGATGCAAGTCCAGCGAGACGCCGTCGACGGCGAAGGGACGTTCGGCACCCTTGGGCAGCGCGATCCTGAGGTTCTTGATGGAGACGGCGGGCGGGGCGGTCGTCATCTAGCGGCCCTCCCGCGACAGGCGCGGATTGAGCGCGTCGTTGAGGCCTTCGCCGATCAGGTTCAACCCGAGCACGGAGATCAGGATGGCGACGCCTGGAAACACCGTGATCCACCAGGCCTGGCGGATCACGGTGCGGCCGGCGCCGACCATGTAGCCCCAGGAGATCAGATTGGGATCGCCGAGGCCGAGGAAGGACAGCGAGGATTCCAGCAGGATCGCGGTCGCCACCATCAGCGAGGCCAGCACGATCACCGGCGACAGCGCGTTGGGCAGGATCTCGCGCAGGATGATCCAGCTGTTGCTTTGCCCGGTGACGATTGCGGCCTGGACGTATTCGCGCGTGCGCAGCGACAGCACCTCGCCGCGCACGAGGCGGGCGACCGGCGGCCAGCTCACCAGCGCGATCGACGTCACGATCGAATAGATCGAGGGCTGCAGGATCGCGACCAGAACGATCGCGAGCGCGAAGCTCGGGATGGTCTGGAAGAATTCGGTGAAGCGCATCAGGGCATCGTCGACCCTGCCGCCGAAATAGCCGGCCATGGCGCCAATGGGGATGCCGACGACCAAAGCGACCAGTGTCGAGACGAGGCCGACCAGGAGCGAGACGCGGGCGCCGAAGATCATGCCGGCGAACACGTCGCGGCCGAGCGCGTCGGTGCCGAGCGGCACGGTCGACAGTGTGAACGGCGGCAGGAACGGCCGCTGCACCATGCGCCAGGGCGAGTTCGGGAACAGCATCGGCCCGAATACCGCGACCGAGATGGCAAGCAGCAGGATGATGAGCCCGATCACGCCGCTCGGGCTCTTGAGTATCGATGTCCAGAACTGTTTCATGAGGCGAATTCGATGCGCGGATCGACCAGGCGATAGACGAGGTCGGTGATGAGATTGAAGATCAGCACCATGGCGGAGCAGATCACGAAGACGCCGAGCAGCAAATTGTAGTCCCGCTGCAAGAGCGCGTCGTACATCAGCCGTCCGATGCCGGGCCAGGCGAACACGGTCTCGGTGATGACGGCGCCGCCGATCAGCGTGCCGGAATGCACGCCGGCCAGCGTCACGACCGGCAGCAGCGCGTTGCGCAGCACGTGGCGGCGCTGGATCACGGCGTCGGAGAGGCCCTTTGCGCGCGCGGTCTTGACGAAGTCGAGCCGCTTCACCTCCAGCATCGAGGCGCGCGTCATGCGGGTGTAGGTCGCCATGAAGAACAGGCCGAGCGTCATCGCCGGCATGATCAGGTGCTTTGCGACGTCGACGACGTGGGAAAGGCCGGTAAGGTTGGCGCCGACCGTCTCGTAGCCGAAGCTCGGCAGCCAATCCATGGTGACCGAGAACAGCAAAATGCCCATCAACGCCACCCAGAACAGCGGCATGGCGTAGAAGATCAGCGCAAAGACCGTGATGGCGGTGTCGAGAAAGGTCCCGGCGAAGCGCGCGGCGAAGGTGCCGAAGAGAATGCCGAGCATCAGCGAGATCGCGAACGCGGTCAGCGTCAGCAGCAGCGTTGCCGGCAGCCGTTCGCCGATCAGCTTGGCGACCGGTGCCTGCTGGCGGAAGGAGAAGCCGAGGTCGAGGGTGACCACGCCCTTGACGTAAATGAAGAGCTGCTCCGGCAGCGGCTTGTCGAGACCGAACTTTTCCCGGAGCTGCTGGACGAAGACCTGATCGCTGGCGCCGGCCTCGCCCGCCATCACCACCGCAGGATCGCCGGGCGCAAGCCGGATCAGGAAGAAGTTGAGGACGACGATCGCGAGCAGGACGATCACGCCCTTCACGATTCGTTGGGAGATGAAGGAGAGCATTTTAGACAGTCATCTTGGTAAGGTGACCTTTAGCCACGGAGACGGTGCGCTCCCTCGCCCCGCTCTTGCGGGGAGAGAGTCGAGGGGAGGGGGACTCTCCGCGAGCGTATCAGCAGTTGGATTCGCGCGGACTCCCCCTCACCCGAATGTGCGCCATGCGCACATTCGACCTCTCCCCGCAAACGGGGAGAGGTGAAGGAAGAGGCCCTCACTTGTCGAGCCATGCGTCCTTGAAGCCGTCATTGACCCCGATCCCCGTGGTGATCAGGTTCTTGACCTTGCAGCGCGTGATGGTCGGAAATTGCAGCTCGAGCATCCAGGCCACCGGCACGTCCTCGACCAGGATCTTCTGCGCCTGCTCGTAGATATCCTTGCGCTTGGAGTCCGGTGTGGCGACCGCGCCGTCGGCGAACAGCTTGTCGATCTCCGGGTTCGAGTAGCCCTCGACGTTGTTGAACACCTGCCCCTTGGCGATGGCGCTGGAGACGTAGTTGCGTCCAACCCCGAGCGCGGGATCGCCGTACTGGTAGAGATAGGTGAAGGCGATGTCGTAGTCCCAATCGCCGATCTTCTGGTTGCCGCCGGCGACGTCGGTGGCGATGGTCTCGATGGTCATGCCGACGTCCTGGAGGTTCTGCTTCACGGCTTCACCCCAGCGCTGCCAAGTCTCGCCATAGGCGAGCGGCAATAGACGGATCTTCTCGCCCTTGTAGCCGGCTTCCTTCAGCAGCGCCTTGGCCTTGGCCGGGTCGTACGGATATTTCTTCACGTCGTCGGTGTAATATTTGATGGTCGAGGCGGACGGCCCGGTCGCGACCTTGCCGAGCCCGTTCCAGATCACGTCCCTGGCGAAGTCGCGGTCGATCGCGTACATGATCGCCTGCCGCACCCGCTTGTCGGCGAGCGGACCCTGGCGGTTGTTGAGCCACAGCCAGGCCAGCGGCGAG
This sequence comes from Bradyrhizobium sp. 62B, assembly GCF_030272265.2. Lineage (NCBI taxonomy): Bacteria > Pseudomonadati > Pseudomonadota > Alphaproteobacteria > Hyphomicrobiales > Nitrobacteraceae > Bradyrhizobium > Bradyrhizobium sp. 62B. Next base: position 880,438 of record NZ_CP092841.2, read on the forward strand.
AAGAACTCCCAGCCGGCGCCGGTGACGCAGGTGTCCTTCAGCTTGGACAGCCGCGGCACGTCGAAATTCTCGACCGAGCCGCCGGGCAGCACGTCGACCTTGCCGGTTTCATACGCCACCGAGCGCGCCGCGGCGTCGGGAATGATCTGCCAGTAGATCTCGTCGAGATAGGGCTTGCCCTTCTCGTAATAGTTCGGGTTTTTCGCCAGGCGGATGAACGAGCCCTTCTGCCATTCCTTGAACATGAAGGGGCCGGTGCCCACAGGGGCGTTGTTGTAGGGATTGGTCTTCCAGTCGGTGCCTTCATAGAGATGCTTCGGCACCATCGGCATCGAGCCGACCTCGAAGATGCCGAGGAACGGGCCGAACGGCTGCTTCAGCGTGAACACCACGGTGTAATCGTCGGGTGCTTCGACCTTGTCGACCTGGGCGAGGTTGTTGCGGGCGCGCGCATGGGTCTGCTTCAGCATCTCGATGGAGAACAAGACGTCCGCAGCGGTGAAAGGCTTGCCGTCGTGCCAGGTCACGCCCTTCCTGAGCTTGAAGGTGTAGGTCTTGGCGTCCTCGCTGACGCTCCAGCTCTCGGCAAGCTCCGGCTGGGGTTCGAGCTTGGGGCTGTAGCGCAGCAGCCCCTCGAAGATGTTGCCCGACACCATCTGGGTCGGGCCGTTCTGCACCAGTGCCAGCATGAGGCCGGGCGGCTCGGGCTGGATCACGGCATTGACCGTTCCCCCCGTTTTCGGCTCTTGCGCAAGAACTGGCTCAAATGCCGGGGCCGCAAGGCCGCAAGCCAGGAGGAGACCAAGCAACACTCGTTTCGGCATGTCGTATCTTTCTCAAGCGCGGCCAGCCGAAAACGCTTCGCAACGTCCTCGCGCGCAAAGCTGTGGCCAGCCCATCCCAGTCCCCATCCGATAGCGAGGCTCACATAGTCTCGTTCAGCGCCGCAAGATGAAAGTCGCGACAGTATCAGCACAAAAAATGTACAGCGCGTCCTGTTTCTTCGCCGTGCAATCGCACGGCAGATGGGCCCGCTCCGAGCGATCGGGGCGCTCGGTCGTGTCGAGAGCATGCCGAGGCGGTGCACAAGTCCGCGCCTGCGACCAAAAGCGTTAGACTGTCATTTTGCGCCAAGCGCCCGTCGCAATTCGTCGAGCGCCTCTGCGAGCTGCTCGCGGTGCGCGATGTCGTCCTTGGGGATGCCGGCGACGCTTCCGGCGAGCTCACGCAGGATGCCGGCGAGCAGGCCGAAATTGATGTGCAGGTGCACCGATTTGCGTTCGTCGGCTGCTCCCGGATGCTGCAGCACCAGCGCAACGCCGCTGCCGTCGAGCCGCGCCTCGAACCGCGACGAATGCTCGAAAGTGCCGACATAGAATTTGTCGGGATATTCGAGCGCGACCTCTGCCTTGTCGGGAACCGGTCTGGACATGTGAGCCTCGTTGATACCGGTCGATTCTGGCCGGGAATAGAACGGGCCGCCTTGCGATAGGTCAGAGGCGGCATGCGGATTTGATCCGGATCAAAGTGAGGCCGCCGCTTTTGCGATCCAATGGCAACTGGCGGGGCCCGGCACTCCGCGTCGCGTTCCCTCGAGCCGGTGAGACGATCGATGGACATGCAGGCCACGAATATCCCGGCGGTTGACGACAACGGACCTGATGTCGCCGGCCTCGAGCCACCGCCGGATGCGGGCGTGCAGCACTGCCTGCAATTGCTCGGCAATGCCGGCCTGCGCCCGACGCGCCAGCGTCTCGCGCTCGGCCAATTGCTGTTCCTGAACGGCCATCGTCATGTCACCGCCGAGAGCCTCTATGAAGAGGCGATGGCGGCGAACGCCTATCTGTCGCTGGCGACCGTCTACAACACGCTGAACCAGTTCACCGAGGCCGGCCTGCTCCGCCGGATCGCCGCCGACGGCTTCAAGTCGTTCTTCGATACCGACACCTCGGTGCATCCGCACTTTTATCTCGAAGGCGAGGACATGCTGGTCGACGTTGCCGAAGGCCTCGCCTTCACTGGGATGCCCGAGGCGCTTCCCGGCCACGAGATCGCCCGGCTCGACGTCATCGTCCATCTGCGCCGCAAGCGGACGTAGCGCCACACTTCACCGCAACCCGGCGCGCCTGAATCCTTCGAGATAGTGCGCGCGATCGGCGTCGTTGGCCCAGGGCAGCTGCGTCGCGATCCAGTGCAGCGAGATGCCCGGCTGGGCGCGGCGCAGCTCGCCCAGCGCCGTCTCCGCGAGCATGCCGTCGCCCGTCATGCCGGCCGAGACCGCGAGCACGCGGTAGGCGCCGGTGAGATCGCCGCGATGGCGGATCGCCTCGCGCGCGAGCGCGATGGCCTCGTCGTAATGGCGTTCGGTGAAGCGCGCATAGCCGGCGACGCCCTGATAAATCGCCAGCGAGGGATCGCGTGGCGACAGCCGGATCGCCCTCTGCGCGGCCTCGAACGCCTCCCTCGGCCGTCCGGCATAGGACAGCGCCAGCGCGTAATAGCCTTGGGCCAGCGAGAAGTTCGGATTGAGCGCGAGCGCCCGCTCGAATTCGGACAGCGCGTCCGTAAGCCTGCGCGTCGAGAAATAGACGCTGCCGAGCGCGACATGCGCCCAGGCATCCTCATGGTCGCAGCGCACCGCGGCCAGTGCGGCGGCTTCCGCCACTGGGGCCACCGCTGTGAGCTCGGACCAGCCGAGATGCGCTCCGAACATGTCATTGGCCGCCAGCAGCGACAGCGCCTGCCCGTAGTTCGGATCGATCGCGATCGCGCGTTCGAGCAGCGTCCGCGCGGCCTCGTGATCGCACCTCGTCACCTTCCAAAAATGCGACAGCGCCCGCATCAGGAGATCCCACGCGTCCAGGCTCGCGGGCCCCTTGCAGTGGGCGCGAAAACTCTCGGCCGCGTGAATCTGCGGCTCGATCGCCGCGGCAATCGCGTTTGTGATCTCGTCCTGGACGGCGAAGACGTCGACCAGCTCGCGGTCATAGCGCTCGGCCCACAGATGGCTGCCCGAATTGGCATCGTTGAGCTGCGCGGTGATGCGGACACGGCTGCCCACCTTGCGCACGCTGCCTTCGACCACGTAGCGGACGCCGAGCTCCTCCGCGATCTGCCGGATGTGGACTGCGCGTCCCTTGTAGGTGAAGGACGAGTTGCGCGCGATCACCATGAACCAGCGCTGCTTCGACAGCGCGGTGAGGATGTCCTCGCTGATGCCGTCGCCGAAATAATCCTGTGCGGGATCGCCGCTCATGTTCTCGAAGGCGAGCACCGCGACCGCCGGGCGATCCGCCGCGCGCGGCAGAGCGAGCCTGGCTTCAGCCGGCACGATCGAGGCTGCCGCTTCTTCCCGGACTTCGCCGACGAAGCGAAAGCCCTTGCGCGGAATGGTCTTGATCAGCCGCTGTGTCGCGCCGTCGTCGCTGATCGCCTTGCGTGCGGCGTTGATCCGGCTGTTCAGCGCCGAATCGGAGATGATCCGGTCGCTCCAGATCTGGCTGATCAGGTCATCCTTGCTGACGACACGCGCACGTTGTGCGACGAGATAGAGCAAGAGATCGAATACTTGTGGCTGCAACGGCACGGCCGCCCCGCCGCAGGTGAGCTCCCGCAGGTCGGCGTCGAGCACGTTGTTTTCAAAGCGAAATCGCACGGCTTCATCATCTCAAGCAAAAATCAAAGTCGTCTCAGGCGAAAATCAATGGTCCGCGAAAGCCCCAGGCCCGTCCGGGGTGCATGGTGAAGCAACCAACGAAGTGCCGGCGTTCTGGCACAACGGAGCTGTTTCATGACCCAACTCGATCATCAGGTTCATTCGATTGGCCCGGGGGTTGCGGGCTTGCGTAGTTTCAAAATCATCGCCTTTTTGTACGGAATTGCGGCGTATCTCGTTTTTTTCGTCACCATTCTCTACGCCATCGGCTTCGTCACGGGTCTGGTGGTGCCCAAGACGATCGACAAGTCCATCGACACTGGAACCCAGAGTTCGACGACCGAGGCCGTCATCATCAACCTGCTCCTGATGTCGATCTTCGCCGTTCAGCACAGCGTGATGGCGCGGCAGCAATTCAAGGCGTGGTGGACGCAGTTCGTCCCCAAGCCGGTCGAGCGAAGCACCTATGTGCTGCTGGCGAGCCTGTCATTGCTTCTCCTGTTCTGGCAGTGGCGTCCGTTGCCTGCGGTCATATGGAACGTCGAGAACCAGAATCTTGCCGTGACTCTGGTCACGCTGTCCTTCGCGGGTTGGGTCCTGGTGTTCACCAGCACCTACCTGATCAATCATTTCGAATTGTTCGGATTGCATCAGGTGACCAACCACCTGATCGGCAAGGAGACGCCGCCGCCGCGCTTCAAGACGCCACTGCTCTACAATTTCGTCCGCCATCCGATCTATCTCGGTTTCATCATTGCGTTCTGGGCGGCGCCGACCATGACCGCGGGCCATCTGCTGTTCGCGGCCGTCACCACGCTCTACATCTTCGTCGGCATTGCTCTGGAGGAGCACGACCTCGTCGCGGTCTTCGGCGACGAGTACCGGCAGTACAAACAACGGGTGGCGATGCTTATTCCCTGGCGCCGGTCACACTAACGCAAGCGCGGCGCCGCGCGTCCCCCGAACGGAGGACGTCCAGTCGCGTCGTGTGAGTTACGCAAGCCTCGCACGCGTCCGTCCCCTCAAAGTCCCCCGGGGTGATCTCCTCCTTCACCCCGACACCCTCTCCCCGCATCCCGTCTTCCCGAGCTATCGTGGAACAGGGGCGGGGAGAGGATTTCTCCCCTTCATCAAACGGAGACGACCCAATGAAACATGTCGGAAACTGCTTTTGTGGCGCCGTGACGATCGAGGTCACGGGTGCCCCGGAGGCGATGGGCTATTGCCATTGCCGCTCCTGCCGGTCGTGGTCGGGTGGCCCGGTCAACGCCTTCAGCCTGTGGAAGCCCGAGGCGGTCCGCGTCAGCGAAGGCGCCGAGAATGTCGAGACCTTTGCCAAGACTCCGTTGAGCCAGCGCCAATTTTGCAAGAAGTGCGGCGGTCATCTCATGACCAACCACCCGCCGCTCGGCCTCATCGACGTTTTCACCGCCACCATCCCGACGCTCGCTTTCGCGCCCGGCGTTCACGTCAACTATGCCGAGACCGTGCTGCCGATGCGCGACGGCCTGCCCAAGCTGAAGGATTTTCCGGCCGAGTTCGGCGGCAGCGGCGAGATGATGCAGGAATAGCGGCGTCGGAATCGTGAGGGCGGCGGTGCGCCGCCCTCATATTCTTCAAGGCAGAACGACGACGGCCTAGCCGCCGCGCGATTCGACGACCTTGCGGCAGCTCTCCGAGAGCTTCGACTTGTTCTCGCGCAGGCAGGCATTCATCTGCGGCGGCTTGCCGATATGTTCGGCGCAGAACTTGCTGGCATCGCCGCGGCAGGCCATTTGCTCCTGAACCGATGGCCCGGATTGCGCGGACGCGGGCAGGGCGGCAGTGGCGAGCAGCAGCGCGGCAAGAACCGAAATCTTCATAAAGCACCTCTTTGGGATTGTCGTTGGTCCCGCCTGGGATCAAGCGGCCGGACGATCCCGCAAAGGCCGGGCGCCGGTCCATGCCATGTTCATGGCACCGGCCGGTCCTTGCGGCCGCGGTACCCCCATCTTCATGGCATGTATCCGCGCCCCGTCTTTTGTCATTCAGGCTGCACCTCGGCTGCGAAATCCGGTGATTGCATCGGGACGCCGAACGGGAAGCAGGAGAGCAAGAATGTCGAAGAGAGCTGGAGCGCTGAGCGCAAGGCTGACGGTCCTGGCACTGACGGTCACGGCGCTCGCGGGCGCGGCGATGGTGTTGCTGGGCACGAGCCCGGCGCATGCGGTGGTCTATTGCAAGACCGTCGGCGTGCCCAAGGGTTGCGTGGTGCGGCCGACGGCGGCGGTGGTGGTCGCCCCGGGAGCGCCGGTCGCCGCGGCGGCGGTCGCAACGCCCGGCGTCGGCGCGCCCGGTGTCGGCGTCCGCGCGGGAACGCCGATGAATCGCGGCGGCCCGGTCAACCGCGTCGGCAGGCGCTGATATTTCCTTTGGATTGATTGCATTGCTTCGGGCCAACGGGGCCTGCGGATGAACACCCCCCGTCTTCCGCAGGCGGATTTACCCGGCCCGTCCCCTCTCTCCGTGCGCCCCACACGTTCGGGGAGGGGGCTTTTCAGCCCGCGGCTGCGTCGCTGTCGGGGAAACGCTGCGGCAATTGCAGCCGCACGCGCGTGCCGGAGGCATCCGAACTCAGATCGAGCGCCGCACCGCAGCGCGCGGCGCGGCTTCTCATGTTGCGCAGGCCGCGCGCGGTCTGGCCGTTGCGTCCGGCCTCGTTAATTTCGTTCGGTGCAAAGCCCTGGCCGTCGTCGGTCACGCTGATTACGCCGTACGGCCCCTGGCCTGCGTCAAGCGTGTCGATGGTGACCGCGATGCGGCGCGCCTGCGCGTGCTTGACCGCATTGGTCACGGCCTCGTCGAGGATGCGTACGATCTGGATGACGTGCCATGGCCGCAGTTCCGGATGCAGCGGCAGTCCCTGCGGCGTCGCCACGCGCCAGTCCAGCGTAATGTCGTGCGGCCGCAATTGCGCGCTCGCGCGTTCGCGCCAGGAGCCGAGGGCGAGCATCAGGTCGCCGCCGATGTCGTCCATGGAATCGATGACGAGACGCAGATCCTTCAACGCGGCACGGGCAGCGTCGGTGATGGTCGCGCCCTCATGGCCACGCTCGGAGAGCGCGACGATGCTGACGAGCTGGCCGCCGAGGCCGTCATGCAGGTCGCGCATCAGGCGCGTGCGCTCGTTGGCAAGGGCGGCGGCGCGTGCGCGCTCCTCCTCGCGGGCAAAGCTCGCCTTCAGCCGCTCCTCGGCCTCCCGCACGCGCGTCACGAGCTGGCCGGCAAAGCTGTCGACCTGGTTCAAGGCGCGGGCGAAGCGCCAGGTCAGCCCGGCGCCGATCGCGACCAGCATCGCCGAATAGGACAAGCGCGAGACGAAGATGCGTTCGTTGCTCACGATCTCGAAGACCGTGAGCATGTCCTTGATCCAGCAGACCAGCACGATGGTCACGGCGCAGCCGATCATGAAGCTTGCCGCATCCTGCCGCCGCACCACGGCGGTCGCGGTGACGCAAGCCATCAGGAACAGGCAAAGCCCGACCGTTGGGATGCCGAGCACCAGAAACAGGATGCGCGGCAGCGGCGGGCCGCCGATCAGACCGACCACGAACACGACGATTCCCGGCGCGAACACCAGCGTGCCGTAGCGAGGCCAGCGCCAGCCGAAGAACAGCACGCCGAACATCACGACCAGCGCGCTCTCGATCGGCGCGGACGCCAGCAGCACGGCGGCGAGCCGCGACGTGGCGGCCGGCGGCACCGGCGGAGGCGCGAACGCCTGCACCACGCCGAGCACCATCGCGGTCGCCAGCACGCCATAAACCGGCTCGCGGCGCCGCATCAGCCACATGATCGCGAGGATGACGGCCAGGATCGACTGCCATGCCGAGAACACCACCGGCAGGGTGACGAACAGCAGGGTGCGCGTCTCATAGGCCGGGCGCAAGGCGACATCCGGCCCGACATAGACGGTGTCGAGAAAGCCCTTGAGCGGTCCCCACACGAACAGCCGCACCGTGATCTCGTTGCTGCCATCGCGCAGCAGCGAGGCGGGGATGGCTGCGATCTCAGGCGTGTTGCGATCGGGCCGGTTGGCATTGGCATCGCGCCGGGAATCGAGCACGACGACGCCGTTGACGGCGACCTCCACTGCGTTGCTGAAGCGCGGCAGGTACACCGACCAGCCCGCGGCCGCATCGTCGCGCCGGAACGTGAAGGCGCCGGCGTAGAATGGCGGGTCGGCCAGGGAGTAGCGCGACGACGTGAAATGCGGCAGCGTCACAGGGCGGGTCAGGCCGTCTTCGCGCGCCGAAAAATCGCTCACCGCGAAATCGTCAGGGTCGCTCGGCTGCAGCAGCCGCAGCCCGAGGATGGTGACGATCACGATCAGGACCTGGAGCAGCAGATAGGGCACGAGGCGCGAGGCGATCAGCTGGCGCCGCGGTCGCGCCGGTGCCGTCGTCGTTGCCTTGGTAGTTGCCTTTGTAATTGCCTTGGCCGGGATCTCGCTCACAGCTTGATCAGGCCCTGCTGCACCGCCTCGAACACCGCTTCGCTGCGCGTGTGCACCTCGAGCTTGCGGTAGATGTTCTTGATATGGCCGGGCACGGTCTGCTTGGACAGGCCGAGATGGCTCGCGATCTCGGCATAGCTGAAGCCTTTTGCGATGCCCCAGAGGATGTCGATCTCGCGCGGCGTCAGCTTCGCGGTGTTGAGCACGGGCCCGGGCGGCGGCTCTGCCGAGTTCTGCGTGGCGCCTTGCGTTCTGCGCACGATGAAGCGGGCGATCGAGGCCGAGATCGGCGAATGGCCGGCGACCAGATCGCGCACGGTGGTGGCGATGTCGGTTGGGAAGGCGTCCTTGAGCAGATAGCCGGTGGCGCCGACGGTGATCGCGGAGATCACGCTTTCCTCGTCTCCGAGCGCCGAGATCACCATGATCTCGGTGTCGGGGAAGCGCTGCCTCATCTCGCGGATCAGCTCGATGCCGTGGCCGTCGGGCAGCCGCAGATCGGTCAGCAGCACGCGGGGCGCGCCGCCGGCGAGCGCGGCACGGGCTTCGCCGAGCGTGCCGGCGCTGCGCACCTCGTAGCCGGCCTTGACCAGCGCGTCCTGGAGCCGCCAGCAGGTCGGTGCGTCGTCCTCGACGAGGAGGATGGTGATGATTTCACCCGTCTCGCCCTGTTCGGTCATGATCATGGTCCCGCACCCGCGTGTCCCCCGCGGCGCAAGGACAAGTTTAGCCGGTGAGGGGATGCCGTGACACCCATAATCATGGGGGCGGGAGCGACGGTCCCCGGGTCAGCGCGGGTCGAAATGAGAGAACGTATCCTTGCTCAGGAGGACATCGACACGGTGCACGCTGGCCGCTTCGGCCAGGATGGCGTTCATTCGCGTCACGTCGCGAAAGATGTCGCCGCCGCCGCCCTCCACGTGGGCCTGGCGTCCCGCCAGATCGGGAAACGCTTCGAAGATGCCAAAGCTCGTCTGTGAAAAGCGAACGGCGAACCATGGTCCGGTTGCGGGTTCGTCTTCGACGCATGCGCGAATGTCGCGCAACATCTGCACGACGGCCTCCTCCTGGCCAGGGCGGGCTTCGATCTGAATGAAGAACGCCTTGCGGCCTTCAGGGCCTTGCTCTCCCAGCACCTGCACGCCCTTGTGGGGAGCGGGCGAGCCGGTCGAGGTCTGCGATGAGGGCAATTGGGTCATGGGCGCGGCTCCTAGTGTTGATGCGCCCTCTGTAGGATATCGCCTGCCGCGCGAGGTGCCGGAACGTCGGCATTCCTTGCCTAATCGTCCAGGTCGGCTTTCAGGTCAGCTTTACTTCGCGGGTCGTCATGGCCAGAATTGTTGCCATGTCGCACGATCTGAAGCAGGCCATCCTGCGCTACACCGGAGAGCACAAGCGAGCGGAGGGCGTCACCGTCACGCCTGTCCACGGCCTGTACCTGGTCAGGCACACGGCACCGAGCGAATTGGAGTACGCCTTGGCGCACCCATTGGTGTGCCTGGTCCTGCAGGGTTGCAAGCGAGTGACCACGGGCAGGGGCGTGTCATCCTATGCTGCGGGGTCGACGATGATCGTCACGAGCAGCCGGCCGGAGGCGACTCGAATCAGCAAGGCGAGTCCCGCCGTTCCCTACCTGGCGATCGCGCTGGACCTCGATCCCACCGTGATCACGGATCTGATCACGAGGGCACCCGAATTCCATTCATCGCGAGCCGCGCCTGAGACAAGCGAGGAGCTGCGCGATGCCTTCCGTCGGCTGGTGCTGCTGCTGGATCGGCCACAACCACTCGCGATGCTGAAGGATGGTCTGATCCGGGAAATTCACTATTGGCTGCTGCTTGGCCGCCAGGGCGCCGCCATCCGCAACCTGGGTCTGTCCGACAGCCACGCGCAACGCATCGCACGCGCCGTGGCGATGCTGCGCGCCGACCACGCCCGGCCCGTGCAAGTCGAGCGCCTGGCGGCTGCGGCTGGCATGAGCCGCTCGGCGTTTCACCAGCATTTTCGTGCCATCACGTCGCTGTCGCCGCTGCAGTTTCAGAAACATCTCAGGTTGATCGAGGCGAGACGCTTGATTTTGGAGGGGAAGACCTTGAGCCAGGTGGCCTTCAAGGTGGGCTACGTCAGCCCCTCGCAGTTCAGCCGCGAATACGCCCGCATGTACGGGCAGCCGCCCAGCCTGGACAAGAAGGCCGCATCTGACCAGTGGAGAAAAGACGACGCTGGCGAGGCGGTCGCGGCGCGATTGGGCTGACCGCCCAATCTTGCAAAGCCGTGGATTCACACCCCGGCCGGCTCACGACAGATCCACCCGCGGCGGCGGATAGCGGCGCGCCAGCATCGACAGCGACAGACGCCGTTCGTCCTCCGGCAGCTCCAGATAGGCCAGCACGAGCGGCCGCTTCCAGTCGCCGATACCGAAATCCATCGCCCTCCATTTCTGCGGCTCGGGGCCTTCGAGACCCCGGACCCAGACGAAATAGCGGGGAAGGTCGTCGGCGTCCGTCGTGCGTGTCCTGGCCATCAAACTGTCCGCGGCATCGGGTCGGTTGCTACAGGATATAGGGATTGGCGTGGCGAAGTCGAAGCCTCGGGAGAGCGTAATCTCTCCTCCTCGTCATTGCGAGGAGCCCTTGCGGCGAAGCAAACCAGACTGTCTCCGCAGACGCATTCCTGGATTGCTTCGCTGCGCTCGCAATGAAGATGTGGAGGCAGGCGGGCCAAGAACATGGTTCTCGGCCGGAGCGCGGCCAGCCCGAACGCGCCGTTGCAGGATCGAAAAATTCTGCCTGACCGAAATTCGGAAATATCGTATGTCGCGTTCATCCTGGCCCATGGACAAGCGGCGTTTCGCGATCAGGCCCGTCCGCTGCTTCTGCCGATCAGCGCCACAAGTCGCAGGTCGCCACGCGATTGATGTCGGCGAGGCGCCGCGCGGCATCTCCGTTCAGATCGAGGCTTTCGACCAGCGTCAGCAGGCGACGATAGGCGCCGTCGGCGACCTCGACCGGGAGCGGCGCCTCGTCAAAGGCCTCGACATAGCTGCCGACGATACCGCTGAGCAGGCGGCACAGGCCGCGCTGCGCGGGATCGCGCCGGCCGAGCGTCTCGAGCTTGTGCTGGAAGGTCTGAAAAGTCCGCAAACCGTGGTGCTGTTGCGAAAGCCACGCGTGCAGGTCGTTCATATGAGCTCCTTCGAGTAACGGAAGAAGCTACCGGTTTATACAGGTGGGATGTGACGATGGGAAGGGGAGCTGTGTCGAGACAGTCCGTCTTTGCCAAGAGGCTACGCCGGACACGCTGCGCCCTTCACCTCCAGCGTGGCTGCGCCACGCGTAGCCCGAAGGGCGAAGCGTGGTGCCCCTGGCCGGAATCGAACCAGCACTCCTTGCGGAACTCGATTTTGAGTCGAGCGCGTCTACCAGTTCCGCCACAGGGGCCCTCGGTCGGCCCTGGAAGGGAGCGTCGCGAAGCCGGCGGACTATAGCCATGGACAAAGCGGGGTCAACCCGCGCCAAAGTGATGTCCGCCGTTCTCGACAGCCGCATGGACCGGAGCTAGAGGCTAAAGGGCGCGACCCCCAGGAAAGAGGCTGCCGTGACGACCCAGAGTGCCGCCATACCTGCATTCAAGCCGGCTGCCGGCGGCCCCGCGCTGACGGCCTCGCTGCTCGTCACGCTGATCGCGGCCGTGACCATCGCGGGCGCCTGGTTCTTCCAGCTCGTGCTGGAGATCCTGCCCTGTCCGCTCTGCCTGGAGCAGCGCTATGCCTATTACCTCGCGATTCCCCTCGGTGCGCTCGCGGCGCTTGCCGCGCGAAGCGGCGCGCCGCGGCCGCTGCTGCTGGCGGGGCTCGCAATCCTCGCGATCGCGACGCTCGCCAATGCCGGGCTAGGCACCTACCATTCCGGCGTCGAATGGGGATTCTGGAAGGGGCCGACCGATTGCACGGGTCCCGTCGTCAACCTCGGCAACGCCGGCGATCTCTTTTCGCGGCTCGATACCGTGAAGGTGGTGCGCTGCGACGAGGTGCAGTGGCGCTTCCTCGGCCTCTCGCTCGCCGGCTACAACGTGCTGATCTCGCTGCTGATGGCCGCGATCGCCGTGTGGGGATTTGTGCGGACGGCGCAGCGCTGAAGCTCAATCGTCCACGTCGTCCTGGGTGCGTCCGAACAGGTGCACGATGCCTGGCGTTGCGATCGTCACGAACACGAAGCGCGACAAATGGTGGGCGCCGACGAAGATCGGGTCGATGTGCAAGGTCAGCGCCAGCGCCAGCATGGCATCCATCGCGCCCGGCGCGAAGGCGACCACGACGTCGGAGAATTTGACCTGCGTGGTAAGCGCAATGATGCCGACGAAAATGGCGGAGACGCCGATCGCGACCGTGAATGAGCCCAGCGCCGCGCTGAGGTGACCGGCGAGCGTCTTGATCCGCATCCGCGCGAAACGGCTGCCGATCAGGGCGCCGATCCCGACCAGCGCCACGCCGCGCACCCAGTCCGGCAGGCCGCCCTCGACCCAGCCCGCGCCATGCAGCACGCTGGAGGCGATCATGGCGCCGAACATCCAGCTCGCCGGAAACTTGATCAGCCGCAGGACCAGCGCCATTACAAGTGAGGCCGCGGCCAGCTCCACGAGGTCGAGCGGCGAGGCAATGGTCGTCGTCGTCAGCGACGGCGCGGCGGAGGGGGCGACGCCCGCGAGCGCGAGCACGATCGGCAGCGCGGCGGTAAGAATGATGACGCGCATGGTCTGCACCACCGCGATGCCCGGCAGGTCGGCACCCCGCTCGACCGCCAGGATCGTGATCTGCGACAGGGCGCCGGGGCTGCCGGCCAGGAAGGCCGAGGTGCGGTCCCAGCCATGGATGCGCTGGAGGTAATAGCTCGAGCCGAAGGTCGAGCAGAAGGTCGCGAGCGCAAGCAGCCCGATTGTGAGGGGATAGGCACTGAGCTGCTGCAGCAGATGGCGCGAGACCACCGAGCCCAGCGAAATCCCGAGCAGCACCAGCACGGTCTGGGTCAGGAGCGGCGGCAACGACAATTGGCGGCCGGCGATGGCAGCGATGCCGACCGCGATCATCGAGCCCGAGATCAGCCCGCCCGGCAGGCCGGCGAAGAGAAACACCAGGCCTCCGGCGGTGCCGATGACGAGCGTCTCCGCCGTGCTCAAGAGCTTGGCGCGGCTCGGCCATTCGAACGGCAGGGAGGCGGTGATCTGCTTCACGCCGCCTTATCGCAAATCGGCGGGAGGCGCACAATTGCAGGCTCGTCATGCCGCAATGCGTGCGCCTCGCGCCGGCGCGCGTGGAGGGTCGCGAGGGTTACTTCTTGTCGGCGGCAGGGGCAGCGGGCGCGGCGGTGCCGGACCTCGCTTCCTTCTTGCACTCGCGACGGAATTTCTTGCGCTCCTTGCCCTTCAGGCCCTTGGCGTCCGCCTGCTTGGAGCACTCGATCGACTCGGCCGTGCGCTCCTTCGTCGCCTTCGCGGCCTCGGTCTTCACATCAGTCTTCACATCGGTCTTGGCCGCCGGCGCGGTGGTCTGTGCGAAGGCGGTGCCGGTGACGAGCAGGGAAGCGAGGGTGACGGCGGCGAGGCGGGAGGCGAGGGTCATGGTGTTGCACTCTATCTTGCGAGAATTGCGAGGGATCGCGAACGTCGGCTCGGATTGCTGAACGCGACATGAATAATCTGAACGAGGCCGTCACTATATTTTGGCGGCAGAAGCCGTCGCATCCTTGTCGCAAGCAGCCGACACGCTAGGATAGCAAGTGTTATTTCACTTCCCCGTCGGGAGAAGACCAAGGAGGAGACCCAGGGATGACCATTCAATCAAAATGGCTGTGCGCGGTTGCGTTGTCGGGATTTGCGGCGCTCGCGCTGTCGGCACCGGCGCAGGCGCTGACCTCGCAGGAATGCAGCGCGAAATATCAGGCTGCCAAGAAGGACGGCTCGCTCGGCACGATGAAGTGGAATGACTTCCGCAAGGCCCAGTGCGGTGCGGATGCGACGCCGGCCGCCGCGCCGACTGCGGCTGCGCCCGCTGCTCCGGCCGCTCCCACTGAACCGAAGCAGGCGAAGAAGGAGGCGGCCCCCGCCGCCGCGCCGACCCTGCCCGCCGGTCCCGCGATCTATCCGAACGCGGTCGATCCGAAATACGCCAAGGAGACCCCCGGCAAGGCACGGATGCACACCTGCGTCGACCAGTACAATGCTAACAAGACCACCAACGGCAATGGCGGCTTGAAGTGGATCCAGAAGGGCGGCGGCTATTACAGCGAATGCACCAAGAAGCTGAAGGGCGCCGCCTGAGTTTCGACATGACGCGATGGCCGGAGCAAAGCTCCGGCCATCTTGCTTAGTCCAGCAGCTTCTCGGCCGATTTCGCCACCAGCTGCGATCGCTTGCGCGGGCCGCGCTCGACGAACAACAGGCTCTGGCCGAAGATGAAGCAGTAGAACAGGAAGGCCTGTGCCTCGGCCGCCTCGGCGTCGAGCCCGGTCGCGCGATAGAGCTCGGCCACGTGCTTGAGCCGCGCGGCATCGACGCTTGCCACGGCCGCCGCGGCGGTCTCGTCCGAGCGGGCCCATTGCCGGATCGCGAGCTCGATCGCCATGGCTTCCGGATTGAGCCGCTCCGAATAGAGCTGAATCACCGCCTTCAGCCGTTCGCGGGGCTCCTCGCCGTCGAGGCGCGTCTGCTGCGCGATCGACGCGGCGCGGCCCTCGCGCCAGCGCTGCAGCATGGCCTCGAGCAGCGCTGCGCGGTCGGCGAAGCGGCGGTAGAAGCCGCCCTTGGTGACGCCGAGATTCTTGGCGAGCACCTCGACCCTGACACCCTCGACCCCCGAGCGGGCGAGCTCAGCAAACCCAGCCTCGACCCAGACGTCGCCCCTGCCGTCGCTCATGAAGTAGGCCTCTCGGATTCTTGATACGGTGCCGTATTGCTAACCCGCCGCCACCCTGATACGCTACCGTATCAAAATCAAAAGACGCACGAGGGCAGGGAATGGCGATGGAGCAGGAGGCAACCTATCGCGGCACGGTCTATCCGTGGCAGTGCGATCACGTCGGCCACATGAACATCATGTGGTATGTCGGCAAGTTCGACGAGGCCAACTGGAATCTGTTCACGCGCCTAGGACTGACGCCGAGCTACCTGCGGTCCTCCGGCCGCGGCATGGCCGCCGTGCAGCAGAACATCACCTACCGGCGCGAGCTGCTCGCCGGCGACATCGTCGAGATCCGCAGCCATCTGCTCGAGGTTTGCGACAAGTCGATCCGCTTCCGGCACGACATGACGAACGCCGAGACCGGCGAGATCGCCGCGATTTGCGAGATCACTGGCGTGCACATGGACCGGAGCCAGCGCAAATCGGCACCGTTCACCGATGCCGTCCGCGAGACCGCCTTGCGGCATCTCGCCGAGCCGGCCGAGGCCTGAACCATGGCCGCGTTCGAGCCGAAGAACCCGGGCTATCGGGCAGCGGCCATCGCCATGTTCGATGCCCAGCCGGCGATGCACACCCTCGGCATCGTGATTGTCCGCCTTGCACCGGGCGAGATCGAGCTGGCGATGCTGCATTCGCCTGCATTCACCCAGCAGAACGGTTTTGTTCACGCCGGCATCATCACCGCCGGGCTGGACAATGCCTGCGGCGTTGCCGCCTTCACCCTGATGCCGCGCGAGGCGGATATCCTCACCGTCGAGTTCAAGACCACGCTGCTGGCGCCGGCCCGGGGCGGGCGCTTCGTCTTCAAGGCCGAGGTCGTCAAGCCCGGCCGCACGCTGACCTTCTGCGAGGCCAGGGCGTTCGCCGAGCATGACGGCAAGACCACGCCGATCGCCACGATGACAGCGACGTTGATGGCGATGCTTCCGCGCATTGCTGCCTCGCCCGCGCCGGCCCCGTCCGGCGCATAGCCGCGATTGACAAGCCTGCCGGCCCATCCCTTCATGCGGCGGTCATGCTTGCAAGTCTCGGCCTCATCCTGCTGTGCCAATTGATCGGCGAAGCCGTCGTGCGCGGCCTCGGCCTGCCCCTGCCGGGCCCCGTGCTCGGCCTGCTGCTGCTCCTGGTCCTGCTGCTCGTGCGCGACCGGGTTGCGTTGATCGCGCGCGGGCCGCTCGGCGGCGACGGCGTGGAGACGGCAAGCAAGGGCCTGCTTGCCCATCTCTCGCTGCTGTTCGTGCCGGCCGGCGTCGGCGTGGTGCAGAAGCTCGATCTCCTCGCGGCCCACGGCATCGCCATCGTTCTGGTGCTCGCCCTCTCCGTGGTCGTCACGCTGCTTGCGACCGTGCTGACCTTTCGACTGGTCAGCCGCCTGTTGAAGCAGCAGGACGCGCCATGAGCGACAATCCGTTCTCGCTGTGGGTCTATCTCTCGCAGTCGCCGCTGCTCTGGCTGACCGTGACGCTGCTGGTCTATGCGGCCACGGACGCGGTGTCGCTGGCGACGCGACGCCATCCGCTAGCCAATCCCGTGCTGCATGCGATGTGGATCATCGGCGCGTTCCTGCTGCTGACCGGCACCTCCTACACGACCTATTTTGCCGGCGCGCAATTCGTGCATTTCCTGCTCGGGCCTGCGACCGTCGCGCTCGCCGTGCCGCTCTACGAGAACCGCAAGCGCGTGGTCGCCTCCATCGTGCCGATGCTGGTGGCGCTGGTCGCGGGCTCGGTCACCGCCGTGGTGTCGGTGGTGCTGCTGGCCGAGCTTGCCGGCCTTCCCCGCGAGGTGGTGCTGTCGCTTGCGCCGAAATCGGTCACCGCCGGCGTTGCGATGGGCATCGCCGAATCCCTGCATGCCGATCCCTCGCTGGCGGCCGTCGCGGTGATCCTCACAGGCATCATGGGCGCCATCATCGTGACGCCGCTGATGAACCGCACCGGCGTCACCGATTACCGTGCCCGCGGATTCGCGGCCGGCCTTGCGGCCCATGGCATCGGGACCGCGAGGGCGTTCCAGGTCGACGAGATCGCGGGCGTGTTTTCGGGTATCGCCATGAGCCTGAACGCCTTGGTGACCTCGTTCCTGGTGCCCCTGGCCGTCACGCTGCTGGTGCGATGACATCGCCGCCGCGACACTCTATATGACCTGTAACAATTCCCAGTCCCGAACCGTATCGACGGAGATGGGACCGAAACGGGACGAGATATGGCCGGATTCAAGAACAAGGCATTTGAGCCGACGCGGCGCACGGCTCTGACGCTGATCGGGGCAAGCGCCCTTGCGGCGGGCGGGATCAACTCTGCGCTGGCAGCCGCTGGTGACGACGAGGTGCTGACCGAAGCCAAGGTGCTGCGCGATCCCGATACGCCCGTCGCCGGCAATCCCGATGGCAACATCACCATCGTCGAATGGTCTGATTATAATTGCCCCTATTGCCGCAAGCTCGAGCCCGAGCTGCGCCAGGTCGTTCAGGACGACGGCAAGGTGCGACTTGTGATGAAGGATTGGCCGATCCTCGGGCCGGTCTCGGTCACGGCGGCGCGGTCCGCGCTCGCGGCGAAATTCCAGGACAAGTATCATAAGGCCCATGACGCCATGATGGGCGTCAGCTCGCGCCTGACCGAGTCGCGCATCAACGAGCTGCTGGCGGCGGCCGGCGTCGACATGGACCGCCTGAAACGCGATCTTGCCGGTCGTGGCAGCGACATCGATGCGCTGCTCAAGCGCAACAACGAGCAGGCCGAGGCCTTCGGCTTCAACGGCACCCCGTCTTTCATCGTCGGCAAGTACCGTGTGCCCGGTGTGCTCAGCATGGCCGAGTTCGAGCAAGTCATCGCCGATGCCCGCAAGGCCAAGATGAACTGACGCGCACGGCGTCGATCGGCGCCGACACGTCGACCGCAGCCAACACAAAGGCGCCGCCGCGGTGCTCGCGACGGCGCCTTGTTCATGATACGGCGTCGTTACTTCGACGAGATCCGGACCCAGTCCTTGTGCGCGCGATCGCGCAGCGCATCCCAATCCGCCTTCGCCACGTCCCAGTTCACGATGGTGCGATTGGTGGTCGCGACCTGGCCGTTGGCGACGGACGACGTCTGCATGGAATCATAGACGTAGACGCCGCCCGCGAGCAGCAACGCGCCCAAAATCATTCCTAAAAACGTCTGCATTTGCGAACCTCCGGTGACGGGCGATAACGTCGGTGGGGCTGGACAGTTCCGTGCTGGTCCTGGGGGAGTTCGGCCCGGATCGGCCCTACGGGGCGTGGATTAACGGAAGCAGGTTGGCTATATTTGAAATCAATGACGAACGATGCATCCGCAAGCCTGATCGACAAGCTCGGTCGCAAGTACCTCTGGTGGCGACCGGTCGACGGATTGCCAATCTCCGAGGATCGCGTCGTCGCGCAGATCATGAACTTCGGCACATACGACGATATTCTCCAGCTGGAGGCCGCGCTGGGTACCGCCCGTCTCTCAGACATCATGCTTCACGCTGAGCCGGGTTGGTTCAGCGATCGCTCCTGGGAATTTTGGCGCGGGCGCCTTTCCCTCGCAACGGGGACCGAGCTGCCGGACAAGGCGCCACGAAGAGCCTTCGATGCAGCAACGTTTTGAGCCGAAACTGTCGATCTTGCCTGCCGCTCAACGCGAAATTTGGCCCCTGCTTGTCCCTTCACGGAAGTTGCAGCTTGTCCTCTACGGCGGAACTGCCGTTGCCCTTCAATTGGGGCACCGAGAGTCACTCGATTTCGACTTCTTCTGCTCTGCTCCATTGGATAAGGACGAAGTCCGTGCGCAATTCGACTTCGTCAAGGGTGCGGCCATCCTTCATGATGCGCCCAATACACTGGTTGTCTCGACCACCATGCCCTCAGGCTCAGTGAAAGTCTCATTCTTCGGACGCATCGGCTTCGGTCGCATCAACGACCCGATGCAAGTGGCTGATGGCACCATGTTTGTAGCATCGCTTGAGGACTTGCTGGCCACCAAGCTCAAGGCGACGCTCGACCGCGCCGAAGCCAAGGACTATCGGGACATTGCTGAAATGATCTCCGCGGGTGTGTCGTTGCCGCGCGGAATCTCGGCATTCCGGGAGATGTTTGGCGGCGAACCAGCGCAAGTGCTGCGCGCAATAGGTTTCTTCGAAGATGGAGATCTTCGAGCTCTGAGCGCGAGCGATCGCCGGATCCTGCGGGAGGCCCGAGATCGCGTAGGGGCGTTACCCGATGTATCTCTCAAGCAGGGCTTATTGTGATGACTGCTAAGCGGCATTCAGCCACTGCATCAGCGCCGCGTTGATCTCGCGCGGATAGGTGTGGCTGAGATCGTCGATCTCGCGATAGGTGACATCGGCGCCGGCGGCTGCGAGCGCCGCCTGCGTCTGGCGCGCTGTTTGCACGGGAAACATCCAGTCGAGCTTGCCGTGGGTGATGAAGATCGGCAGCCTCTGCAGGCGCGTGGCGTCCGCCATCTCCGCCATCAGCGGATGGAAGGTTGCCGAGACCGGGGCGAGATGGGTGAAGGGCGAAGCGGCCTCAAGCCCGTTCACGTAACAGAAGGTGCCGCCATCGCTCATTCCGGTCAGCAGCATGCGCGAGGCATCGACGGTCCAGCGGCTGCGCACGGCTTCGAGGATGCGCATGAGATTGGGCGTATCGGCATCATCGCCCATCAGCGCCCAGGTCGGGCCCATCGCGGTCGGCGCCACCAGGATCGCGCCGAGGCTGCGCGCATCGCGCAGCCAGCTCCACAGAAAAGCGCGTCCGTTGCCGCTGCCGCCATGTAGCGCCATCACCAGCGGCATGGCGCGATCCTGCGTGTAATATTCGGGCA
The DNA here is from genome assembly GCF_030272265.2 of Bradyrhizobium sp. 62B. NCBI lineage: Bacteria > Pseudomonadati > Pseudomonadota > Alphaproteobacteria > Hyphomicrobiales > Nitrobacteraceae > Bradyrhizobium > Bradyrhizobium sp. 62B. The sequence continues at coordinate 900,378 of NZ_CP092841.2, forward strand.
CATAGACCGAGAAGCCGCCGCGGCTGCCGGGCTCGTTGTGATCGTGCAAGATGCCGGTGTCTTCGCGCGTGCCGGCTTCGAGCCGGGATAACAGGTCCGCATCGTCGCGATGGGCGGCGTTGAGGAAGAAGCTGCTTACCGGCGGAAACTGCGCCGAAAGCGGATAGAGCGCCTCCTGCGCGCGCGGCAGATGGCGCAGCGCGCGGAACACCGCGACGAGATCGCCATGGCCGCGCTCGACCTCACGGATGCCGGCAAAGGCGGCGAGCGTCTCGTCGCAGGCGTGATTCAGTTGCGCCCGCAAGCCGGCGAACTGCTCCGGCCAATCCCCGATCGCAGCGCGTGCCGCGTGCAGAGCCTCGTCCGGCGTGCCGATTGCGTTCATGACGGAGGCAAACGCCGGCGGATGCAGATGCCGGGCAAAGAAGCCGAGCGCCTCCAACGCGTTCAGCAGCGGCGGAAGCACGGCCACGATGTCGTCGATCACGGCCTCGCTCATTGCATCCTTGGCGGCGTCCTTCAGCGGGGAGTCAATGCAGCTTCGGTGCCTTCAACAGCTTGAAGCGATCGGTCGAGGTCACCGTGACGTCGAAGGTGACGCCTTCGTGGTGCACGGTCAGCGGCACGTCGACACCGGCGGCGCCGAGCGACCACATCTTCTTGTAGAATTCGGTCTGGCTCGTGACCTTGTCGCCGTCGACGGCGAGGATGACGTCGCCGGTCTTGAGCTCGGCGCGCGCGGCCGGGCCGTTGGCGGAGATTCCGATCACCACCACGCGGTTGTCGATCTCGGTCGAGAACAGCCCGAGCCAGGGCCGCGCCGGCTTGTTGACGCGGCCGAACTTGCGCAGATCTTCCAGGATCGGCTGCAACAGGTCGATCGGCACGATCATGTTGACGTGCTCGGCCTTGCCGTCGCGTTCGCGATCCAGCTGAAGCGAGCCGATGCCGATCAACTCGCCGCGCTCGTTGAGCAGCGCGGTGCCACCCCAGTTCGGATGCGCGGGATAGGTGAAGATGGCTTCGTCCAGCAGATATTCCCAATAGCCGGCGAATTCCTGCTTGGCCACGATCTGGCTCGCGACGGAGCGCGTGCGGCCGCCGGTGCCGCCGACCACGACGCGGTCGCCGATCCGGGTTGCTGCCGAGTTGCCGAGCGGCAAGGGCTCGACGTCGAGCGCACCGAGCGCCTGCACGAGGCCGAAGCCGGTGACGGAATCGAAGCCGAGCGCATGCCCTTCGACCACCCGTCCGTCGGCGAGATGCAGCCACACCGATTCCGCCTCGGTGATGAGATAGCCGATGGTGAGCACGAGGCCGTCATCAATCACGACGCCGTTGCCGGCGCGTTCGGTGCCCAGCGTCTCGGCGCTGAAGGCGTCCGGCGGGATGATGGCATGCAGGCCGACGACGGATGCGAGCGCGCGGTCGAGATCGAAACCGTAGTCGCTCGCACGCGGCTGATTGGCCGGCGGCACTCTCCATTCGGTCAGGGTGGTCATGGAGTTCTCCTGGCTGAGTGCATCGCTCCGGGATTGCTGCAGAGCGGCGCGCGACGCACGCATAATTTAGGCCGGAGGAGGCCGTCTTGAAAGCCTCGTTCCCCAACAATTCGTGAGAACGCCGCGTGAAATCTTCGAAAGGCGCGGGGAAGTCGCACGGCGACAGGCGTCCCCTCGATCCGGCATGTGCCGCATGGCTGCTGTCCGGCGAGGTGCTAGGCGCCGTGCGGTGAAGCTGCTAACCATTGCCGCTTCGTTTGACCAAGGGATCACGGATCGAAGCATGGACAACCGCAGCGACATCTGGCGTGGCATCGACACGATCAAGGCGCGTTTCATCGACCTCAGCGACAAGGTCTGGGGCATGCCCGAGGTGTGCTACACCGAGGCGCGGTCCGCCGCCGAGCATCTCGCCGAGCTGCGCCATCAAGGTTTCCGCATCACCGAGAAGGTCGCGGGCATTCCGACCGCGGTGATGGGCGAGTGGGGCGAGGGCGGTCCGGTCATCGCTTTCATGGGGGAATATGACGCGCTGCCTGGTCTCAGCCAGGAAGCGGGTATCGCCGAGCATCGCCCGATCGAAGCCGGCGGGCACGGCCATGGCTGCGGCCATAATCTGCTCGGTTCCGCCGCGCTGCTCGCCGCGACCGCGGTGAAGGACTGGCTCGCCGAGAACAAGGTGCCCGGTCGCGTGCGCTATTATGGCTGCCCGGCTGAAGAAGGCGGCGCGGCGAAGGCCTTCATGGTGCGCTCCGGCGCATTCGAGGACGCCGACATCGCGATCACCTGGCATCCGCACAGCTTCTGGGAGGTCGCGGTGACGCCGTCGCTCGCCAACACGCGTGCGGACTTCATCTTCACCGGCCGCACCTCGCATGCCGCGGCCTCGCCGCATCTCGGCCGTTCCGCGCTCGATGCGGTGGAACTGATGAATGTCGGCGTGAACTACATGCGCGAACACATGCCGAGCGATGCGCGCGTGCATTATGCGTTGCTCGACACCGGCGGCATCGCACCCAACGTGGTGCAGGCCCATGCGCGGGTGCGCTATTCGATCCGCGCACGTGATCTTCCCGGCATGAACGAGCTGGTCGAGCGCGTGTCCAAGATCGCGCAGGGCGCGGCGCTGATGACGGAAACCAAGGTGGAGATGAAGATCATCTCCGCGGTCTCCAATATCCTGCCGAACGCGCCGCTGGAGCAGGCGCTGCACCGGGTCATGGAAGAGCTCGGACCGCCGCATTTCGATGATGCCGACAAGAGCTTTGCCGGCCAGATCCGCGCGACGCTGAGCGACAAGGACATCGCGTCCGTCTATTACGCGATCGGCATGGAGCCGACCGATCGGCCGCTGGCCGACTTCCTGGTGCCGCTCGATGCCAAACGCAACCCGCTGGTCGGCTCGACCGACGTCGGCGACGTCAGCTGGGTGGTGCCGACCGTGCAGGTTCACGCACCGACGGTTGCAATTGGCACGCCCTTCCACACCTGGCAGGTGGTGGCGCAGGGCAAGAGCCCGCATGCCCACAAGGCCATGGTGCAGGCGGCCAAGGCGATGGCCGGTCTCGGCATCAAGGCGCTGTCGGATCCGGAGCTGATCAAGGCGGCGAAGGCCGATTTGAAGAAGCGGACGGCCAAGACACCTTATGTCTGTCCGCTGCCGGACCACGTTGAGCCGCCGCTCGACATGTCCGTGGCGTAGAATTTCGCCTCGATATTTCGTCTGATCCGGCGAACAAATTTTTCGCAGTGCAGCGTGCAATCCAGCATGTTTTGATGCTGGATTGCCGAACGGATGGGCTGCAGAACGCAGTTTTGCCCAACGGACAGCCAGAAGACCGTTTGCATACACACGGTCCCAGTTGACGCGCCCCCCATTCGGTGTGCCATCTACTGCCAGCTAATTGGGCGGCTCCTTATCACGGCCGTCTTCATCACGATGGGAACCAGACGGGGGATAACCATGCTGGATAAAGAACTGCGTTCGATGATCGGCCAGGTGAAGGACGGGCGAATGGATCGCCGCGCCTTCATCAAGCACATGGCCGCGGTCGGCCTCACCGCCCCCCTGGCCAACCAGATCCTCGCGCTTGGCGGCGTCGCCATGGCGGAGGGCGCCTCGACCTACAAGCCGACCAAGCGCGGCGGCGGCGGTGCGCTGAAGCTGTTGTGGTGGCAGGGTCCGACCTTGCTCAATCCGCATTTCGCCACCGGCACCAAGGACCAGGACGGTGCGCGCCTGTTCTATGAACCCCTCGCCTGCTGGGATCCCGACGGCAACATGAAGCTGGTGCTGGCGGCGGAGATTCCGTCGATCCAGAACGGCCTGCTCGCCGCCGACGGCAAGTCGGTGACCTGGAAGCTGAAGCCCGGCGTGAAGTGGCACGATGGCCAGCCGTTCACGGCTGATGACGTCGTGTTCAACTGGGAATACGCCAAGGATCCGGCGACCTCCGCGCTGACGATCGCGACCCTCCGCGACATCACGGTCGAGAAGGTGGATGAGCTCACGGTGCGCATTGTCTTCAACAAGCCGACGCCGTTCTGGGCCGACGCCTTCGTCGGGGCGCCCAACACCATCATCCCGAAACATCTATTCAAGGACTACACGGGGTCCAAGTCGCGCGAGGCGCCGACCAACCTCTCGCCGGTCGGCACCGGCCCCTACAAGTTCGTCGAGTTCAAGCCGGGCGATCTCGTTCGCGGCGTGCTCAACCCCGATTATCACATGCCGAACCGTCCCTATTTCGATTCGGTCGAGATGAAGGGTGGCGGCGATGCCGTCTCGGCCGCGCGTGCGGTGATCCAGACCGGCGAGTATGATTTCGGCTGGAACATCCAGGTCGAGGACGACGTGCTGTTGCGCCTGGAGAAGGGCGGCAAGGGAAAGACCGTCTATGCCGTCGGCGGCGACACCGAATTCATCGCACTGAACTTCACCGATCCCAACACCGAGGTCGACGGCGAACGCTCGTCGATCAAGACCAAGCACCCGCTGTTTTCCGATCCGGCGGTGCGCAAGGCGCTCTCGCTGCTGATCGATCGCGAGTCGGTCAAGAAGGCGATCTACGGCCGCGCCGGCCGCACCACCGCGAACTTCCTCAATGGGCCCGAAAAATTCGTGTCCAAGAACACCTCGTGGGAATTCAGCATCGAGAAGGCCTCGAAGATGCTCGACGATGCCGGCTGGAAGCCGGGCGCCGACGGCATCCGCGAGAAGGACGGCAAGAAGCTCAAGCTCGTCTACCAGACCTCGATCAATGGCCCGCGCCAGAAGACCCAGGCGATCGTCAAGCAGGCCTGCCAGAAGGCCGGCATCGACGTCGAGCTGAAATCGGTCGTCGCCTCGGTGTTCTTCTCCTCCGACGTCGGCAATCCCGACACCTACTCCAAGTTCTACGCCGACATGGAGATGTTCCAGATCCCGCTGAGCCAGCCGGATCCGTCGCAGCACATGCGCCGCTATCTCTCGACCCTGGTCGCCACCAAGGAGAACAAGTGGCAGGGCACCAACTTCCCGCGCTGGATCAACAAGGAGTACGACGCGACCATCCAGGCCGCGGACGGCGAGATGGATCCAGTCAAGCGCGCTGCGCTCTACATCAAGGCCAACGACCTCATGTACCAGGACACGGTGTTCATCCCGGTGCAGCATCGCCTGAAGGTCGAGGCGGCCGCCAACAACCTGCGGCCGGTCGTTTCCGGCTGGGCCAACGAGACCGACAATCTGTTCGACTGGTACCGCGAGGAATGATCCCCCAGCGCTAGACGGGGACTTTCCCTCATGAGTCAATATGTCCTACGTCGCCTGCTGATCGCGATTCCGAGCCTGCTCGGAATCTCGGCCGTGCTGTTCTTCGTGCTGGCGCTTGCGCCCGGCGATCCCTTCTCCGAATTGGCGACGAATCCGAACGTTCCGCCCGAAGTGCAGGCCGCACTTCGGGCCAAGTTCGGCCTCGACGATCCGATCCACCTTCGCTACCTGCATTGGCTCAGCGCCATGCTGCACGGCGACTGGGGCTTCTCCTTCGTCAGCCGGATGAACGTCGACACGCTCATCCTGCAGCGCCTGCCGGCCACGCTCTACGTGATCGGCTCGGCGCAGATCCTGGCCCTGCTGATCGCGATCCCGGTCGGCGTCTATGCCGCGACCAAGCCCTATTCGCTGTTCGACCAGATCGCCAACACGCTCGCCTTCGTCGGTTTCTCGCTGCCGACCTTCTTCACCGGCATCCTGTTCATCCTGATCTTCTCGGTCACGCTGGACTGGCTGCCGTTCGTCTATACCACCGACATCAAAGCCACCGGCATCCACTGGGTGCTGGAGATGATCCGCCAGGCGATCATGCCGGTGGCGGTGCTCGGCCTGTTCCAGGCGGCGTCGATGACGCGGTTCGTGCGTTCGGCGATGCTGGACGTGATCCGGCTCGACTACGTCACCACCGCCCGCGCCAAGGGGCTCGGGCAGGCCAAGGTCATCGTCAAGCACGTGATGCGCAACGCCATGATCCCGGTCGTGACGTTGATCGCGCTGCAGATGCCCGCGGTGTTCGGCGGCGCCATCGTCACCGAGCAGATCTTCCGCATTCCCGGCATCGGCTCGCTGCTGATCTCCTCCATCCTCTCCAACGACACGCCGGTGGTGATGGCCGTCACCTTCGTCTTCGCGTGTCTCGTCGTGCTGTTCAATCTCATCGCGGACGTGCTTTATGGCTGGCTTGACCCTCGCATCTCCCTCCGCTGAGCGGCGCGTCTACTCGCCCTGGCGCGAGACGTGGCGGCGTTACAGCCGCCACAAGCTCGCCGTCGTCAGCGCCTTCCTGCTCCTCATTCTGGTTCTCGCCGTCGTGGCCGGGCCCTTCGTGTGGCGTGTGAAGATCAACGACATCGACATCGTCGCGGGCATGCAGGGGCCGTCGCTCGCCCATCCGTTCGGGACCGACGATCTCGGGCAGGACATCCTGGCGCGCATGATCTATGGCGGCCGCATCTCGCTCGCGGTCGGACTCGCCGCGATGCTGGTCTCGGTCTTCATCGGCACGCTGATCGGCGCGCTCGCCGGCATGTCGCGCGGTGCGCTCGGGCACGGCCTGATGTGGCTGACCGACCTCTTCCTGTCGCTGCCGCAACTGCCGCTGCTGCTCCTGCTCATCTACCTGTTCCGCGACGGGTTGAAGCAGGTGTTCGGCCCCGAGGGCGGCATCTTCATCCTGATCGTGCTCGTGATCGGGGGGCTGCGCTGGATGCCGGTGGCGCGGCTCGTGCGCGCGCAATTCCTGTCGATCCGCGAGAAGGAGTTTGTCGAGGCTGCACGCGCGCTCGGGGCCAGCCCGGTGCGGCAGGTGGTGCGGCATATTCTGCCCAATGCGCTCGGCCCGGTGATCATCGCCGGCACCATCGACGTTGCCGCAGCGATCATCGCGGAATCGACGCTGTCCTTCCTCGGCCTCGGTTTCCCGCCGGATACGCCGACCTGGGGCCGGCTGCTGTATGACGCCAAGGACTTTCTCGACATCGGCCCGCACTGGGCGCTGTTCCCGGGCGGCGCGATCTTCATCGCGGTGGTGGCCATCAACTTCATCGGCGACGGTCTGCGTGACGCGCTCGATGCGCGACGGGTGATCTGATGGCGCCGCTGCTCGAGATCAAGGGACTGAAGACCCACTTCTCCACCGATGACGGCATCCTGCAGGCCGTCGACGGCGTCGACATCTCCATCAACCGGGGCGAGACGCTTTGCGTCGTCGGCGAGTCCGGCTGCGGCAAGACCGTCACCGCGATGTCGATCCTGAAGCTGATCGCGATGCCCCCGGGCCGGATCGCGGCGGGCCAGATCATCTTCGAGGGCCGCGACCTGGTGCCGCTGACCAGCAACCAGCTCGACGAGATCAGGGCCAAGGAGATCGGCTTCATCTTCCAGGAGCCGATGACCTCGCTCAACCCGGTGCTGACCATCGGCGAGCAGATCGCCGAGAGCCTGCGCCGCCACGAGGCCGTGACCAGAAAGCAGGCGCTCGATCGCACCATCGAGATGCTGAAGCTGGTGCAGATCCCCAACGCCGAAGGCCGCGTGCACAACTATCCGCACCAGTTCTCCGGCGGCATGCGCCAGCGCGTGATGATCGCGATGGCGCTGGCCTGCAAGCCGAAGCTGATCATCGCCGACGAGCCCACCACCGCGCTCGACGTCACCATCCAGGCCCAGATCCTCGATCTGCTCCAGGACATGAAGGAGCGCTTCGGCATGGCGGTGATGCTGATCACCCATGCCATGGGCGTCGTCGCCGAAACCGCGCAACGCGTCGTCGTGATGTATGCCGGCAAGGTCGTGGAGGAGGCGCCCGTCGACGACCTCTTCGACCATCCCGGCCATCCCTATACGCAAGGCCTGATCCGCTCGATCCCGCGCATCGATCTCGACAGCGAGCACAAGACGCGGCTCGAGGCGATCGGCGGCTCGGTGCCGATCCTGATCAATCCGCCGGTCGGCTGTCGCTTCGCACCACGCTGCAAGTTCGCCATGAATGTCTGCACCGAGAAGGAGCCGCTGCTGCGCGAGATTGCGCCCGGTCACCGCATGGCCTGTCATCTCGGGGATCCGAACCTGGGAGCCGCGTCATGAGCGAACCCTTGCTCCGCGTCAGCGGCCTGAAGAAACATTTCCCCGTGCTCGGCGGGCTGTTGTCGCGCCAGGTCGGCACCGTCTATGCGGTCGACGGCGTGTCGTTCTCGGTCAACCGGGGCGAAACGCTCGGTCTCGTCGGCGAATCCGGCTGCGGCAAGTCGACGACGGGACGTTGCGTGCTGCGCCTGATCGAGCCGACCGACGGCGAGGTCGTCTTCGATGGCCAGGACGTGCGTCAGCTCGGCGGCAATGATCTGCGCGCGATGCGGCGGAACATGCAGCTGGTGTTCCAGGATCCCTTCGCCTCGCTCAATCCGCGCATGACGGTCGGCGCCATCCTCGGCGAGGCCTTCACCATCCACAATCTCGCATCGTCCGCGAAAGAGCGCGAGGAACGTGTCGCGGGACTCCTGGTCAAGGTCGGGCTCAAGGCCGAGCATATGCGGCGCTATCCGCATGAATTCTCGGGCGGCCAGCGCCAGCGCATCGTGATCGCGCGCGCGCTCGCGGTCGAGCCGAAGCTGATCGTCTGTGACGAGCCGGTCTCGGCGCTCGACGTGTCGATCCAGGCCCAGGTCATCAACCTGCTGGAAGACCTCCAGGCCGAGCTGAACCTCACCTATCTCTTCGTCGCGCACGACCTCTCGGTGGTCGAGCACATCTCCGACCGCGTCGCGGTGATGTATCTCGGACGCATCGTCGAGCTGGCGAAAGCGAGCGACCTCTACCGCAACCCGCAGCACCCCTACACCAGGGCGCTGCTGTCGGCCGTGCCGGTGCCCGATCCCAAGCTGAAGCGTGAGCGCATCCGCCTCAAGGGCGACGTGCCGAGCCCGATGAAGCCGCCGTCGGGCTGTCACTTCCACACCCGCTGCCCGATTGCCCAGCCGCGCTGCGCCGAGAGCGCGCCCGTGCTGAAGGAGGGCGCTGGAGGGCATTTCGTGGCGTGTCATCTGGCCTGACGCCGGCAGGCGATTGCGACGGATTGGTGCGGGGAGGGGAACGTGAGTCAGATCCATGATACCGGTCTCATCATGACTGAAGCGGAGCTGCTTTCGACTCGAGCCACAAAAATTGGCGCCGATGCGCGCCGGGCGTTGTGGGGATCTGCGCTGGGTTACGGCATGGATGGGTTCGATCTGCTCATCCTCGGCTTCATGCTGACGGCGATCTCTAGGGATCTTCATCTGACGCAGCCGCAGGCTGCCTCGCTGGTGACCGCGACACTGGTCGGGGCGGTGCTCGGTGGCTTCGTCTTCGGCCTGCTGTCCGACCGGCTCGGGCGGGTCCGCGTCCTGACCTGGAGCATTGTCCTGTTTGCGGTCTTCACGGGACTATGCGCCTTGGCCCAGGGTTATTGGGATCTCATGATCTACCGGGCCATCGCAGGCATCGGGCTCGGCGGCGAATTCGGCATAGGCATGGCGCTGGTCGCCGAGGCCTGGCCGTCGGACAAGCGGGCGCGGGCGACCTCCTATGTCGGTCTCGGCTGGCAATTCGGCGTGCTCTGTGCGGCGCTGGTGACGCCGATCCTCCTGCCTCTCATCGGCTGGCGCGGCATGTTCGCGGTCGGGCTGTTTCCGGCTCTGGCTGCCTATGTGATCCGGCGCAGGCTGCACGAGCCCGACATCTTCCTGGCTCGTCGGGCCACGACGACGGATGCCGTCGCCTCGCTTCGCGCGCTCGTCGCCGACAGAGAGACGGCAAAGATCAGCCTTGCCATGGTCATCCTCTGCTCGGTGCAGAATTTCGGCTATTACGGCATCATGATCTGGCTGCCGAACTATCTCTCGACGCGGTTCGGCTATGGCCTCACCCAATCGGCAGTCTGGACCTCCGTCACCATTGCCGGCATGGCGCTTGGCATCTTTCTGTTCGGCCATGCGGCCGATCGCTTCGGTCGCCGACCTGCGTTCCTCACTTACATGCTGGGCGCAGCCGTCATGGTGCTGGTCTATTCGCAATTGACTGCCGCCACCGCGCTGTTGGTCGGCGGAGCCGTGATGGGCTTCTTCGTCAACGGCATGCTCGGCGGCTACGGCGCGCTGATGAGCGAGCTCTATCCGACCGCTTCGCGGGCGACTGCACAAAACGTGTTCTTCAATATCGGCCGCGCGGTCGCAGGGTTCGGTCCGCTGGTGGTCGGCCTGATCAGCGCGTCCTACGGCTTTCCGACGGCGATCGGTGCGCTGGCGCTGCTCTATTTGCTCGATGTCGTGGCGCTACTCGCGCTGGTTCCGGAGCGGCGCGGCGCGGAGCTTGCCTGATCCGGCTCTGCTCACGACGCCGCGAGCAGGCCGTGCATCGCGAGCGCCTGCCTCAGAGCCTCCGGCGTGGTGTGATGATGCGCCAGGAGACCGGCTTCCTTCGCTCCGGCGACATTCTGCGCGAGGTCGTCGATGAAGAGAACGGTCGCGGGCGCCACCTGCAGCTCGGACAGGCAGAGACGGTAGCAGCGCGGGTCCGGCTTCGCGGTCTTGAACTGGGCCGAGGTGTAGATGTTCGCGCCGAACAGCGGACGCAGCTCCGGCAGCAGCGTGTCGATGTGGTCCGCGACCAGCGTGGTGTTGTTGGTCAGCACGGCGATATCGACGGTTTTGCGCAAGCGCGCGGCAATTTCCAGCATCGCGCGATCCGCCTGCATCGAGCGGCGCCGCGCCTCGACCCATTCGTCGAGCGATAGCGGATAGCCGATGCGTTCGCCAAAGCCGCGCAGATAGTCGGCGGCGTCGAGCGCGCCGGAATCGCCGAGCAGCTCGAATCCACTGTCCCAGATCGCCTTGTAGACGGCGTCGCTGGTCGATCCCGCAAGCTCCGCGAGACACGCGACACGCTTGCCCCTGTCGTAGCCGCAGAGGACGTTGTCCATGTCGAACAGGACGAGCTTGATGGTATCGGTCACGGCAGCACTCTCGGGTCGGCCGGCGCCCGGCTGGGTCCGGAGTCATATCCCGTCAGGCCGCAGGCGACAAACGGATGCGAGAAGGCGAAGGCGGATCCGCGTCACGCAGTCTTGGCGGGCCAGGGGACGACCTGTCCTGACATCACCAGGCGGTCACGGCCGCTGTCCTTGGCAGCGTAGAGCGCGCGGTCGGCGGCGGCGACCAGCGTGCTGCAATCCGTCGTGGCCTGGGCCGGACGAGCGGTTGCAGCGCCGACGCTGGCGGTGACCAGCCGGCTGGGCGGATTTTGCACGTGCAGCAGCGCAAGATCGTGCAGCGCCCGGCGGATCCCTTCGCCGACCTCGGCGCAGCCGGCGGGATCGGTATTGGGCAACAGGACGGCGAATTCCTCGCCGCCGTAGCGCGCCGCGAGGTCGGCCGGACGCTTGGCATGGGCAGACAGAATCCGACCGATGGCACGCAGGCAACCATCGCCCGCCACGTGCCCGTAATGGTCGTTAAACTTCTTGAAATGATCGACGTCGATCAGGAGCAGCGAAAGCTGTGTGTCGTCGCGCCGCGCGCGCGCCCATTCGTCGGCGAGACGTTCGTCGAAGGCGCGCCGGTTGGCGAGGCCGGTGAGGCCGTCGGTCGTTGCAAGCGAGGCGAGCTTGTCCTGCAGGTCCTTCTGCTCGGTGATGTCGCGCACGACTGCGACGACACCGTCGATCTCGCCGCTGTCCGACGCCAGCGTCACGTGCAGTGCAGCCTCGGCCCAGATCTCGCCCTTGTTGCGATGACGCTGGCGATAGACGAACCGCGCTTCCTCCGCTTCGCCGTTCTTCAGCGCGGTGACGGCCTGCTCGACCCGTTCCGTGTCGTCGGAGTGAATGCCGGCGAGCGACGAGGTGCCCAGGAGTTCCTCGGGTGACCAGCCGGTGATGCGCACGCATGAGGGAGACACGTAGAGCAACTGGTTGTCCAGTCCGATCCGGGTCACCATGTCGCTGGACTGCTCGGCCAGCAGGCGGAAGTTCGCTTCCTGGGCGACCAGCGCCTGTGCCGTCCGCTGCCGCTGCAGCAACTGACGGACCAGGAGGAAGCCGATCACCGCGATCAACAGGACGAGGCCGAGGACGAAGGTCATGCGTGCGGCGGCCGCTCTTCGCCACGGAGCCAGCACGTCGTCCTGCGACTTGCTCGCGAGCACCATCAGGGGGTAGCGGTTGCTGCGCTGATAGTAGCTCAGCCGCCTCACGCCATCGAGCGGCGACGTGAAATAGTAGATCGCCGCCGCGGGTCGGCTTCCCCACTCCCTGAACAGCGGCGTGTTGGACAGGTCGCGTCCGACGAAGGTGTCGCCTTCGTCGCGGCTGCGCGCCAGCAGGATGCCGCTGGTGTTGAGCAGCGATGCCGAGCCGTTCGGCCCGAAGTCGAACCGTTGGTAGAATTTCGCGAAATAGCTGACGTCGATCGTGAGCAGGGCAACGCCGGCGAAGCCGCCGTCGGCATCGTTGACCCGGCGCGAGGCCGTGATGATCCACTGGCCCCCGGCGCGGCTCTTGACGGGCCGCCCGATCAGCGTGCCCGTCTCCGGGGAGTCGCGATGGCGCTGGAAATATTCGCGGTCGCTGTTGTTGAGCTTGGAGAAGTCGAGGCGCTCCGTCGTGGCAAGCCAGCGGCCGGTGGCGTCGTAGACGAAGATGCCGCGGATACGGTCCGATGATTTGCGTGTCGGCAGATAGGCCTGGAGCTTGGTGATCGTGTCCGGACCCGTCCCGTCGATTTCGAGCCGGTGGACCAGGCCGACCAGCAATGTGTCTGCCAGCTCGAACGTGTCGTCCGCATGCTGGATCAGGGAGTGGGCGAGGTTGGCGACGTCGATCTCGGCATTCCTGAGCTCGGCATTGCGTGCCTCCCATTCGCGCCAGATGCTCATGCCGAGGATCGCCACGCAGATGAGCACGACGAACCCAGCCGCCCAGAGCGGAAGGCGCGTCTTGCCGAGTTCGCGACTCGTCACCATCGGGCTGCTCCAAATCGGAGCAAACCTCTCACTTTGACCTTAACGGCCTGTTGCAATATTTGCGATGATTGCGCAGGGTCCGTACTCTACCGGAGACCGTCGTGGATATCTCTCGATCGCCTCGCGGCCGGTGGATGTTCACGCGGACGGCGCGAGATGGTTCCCGTCGAAATCAGCCGCGTCATTCCTCCAGCGTGAAGCCGACGCGCAGCGTCACCTGATAGTGGCGGACGGCGCCGTTCTCGATGTGGCCGCGGGTCTGCACAACCTCGAACCACTTCATCTCCCGAATGGTCTTCGACGCGCGGCTGACCGCATTTTTGATCGCGTCCTCGATCGAGGTCTCGGACGATCCGACCAGGTCCAGGATCTTGTAGACATGGTCCTTCTCGGCTGCAGGCATGATGGTCTCCCTCGGTTGCGCTGCGGCACGCGCCCGCGCGCCGTGCTCTCATCTGAACGGGCGCCGGGCGGTCCAGTTCCGTTCTGCGCGATGGCTTGCATGCGCCGGCCGAGGTGGAGCGGCCGGTAGCCGCCTGCTATGCGCTATCCATGGATCCCGCACGACGCGACAGGATGATCGGCTCTCTCTGCCTCGGTGTCACGGCCTTCGGCTGGGCGTTGAACTGGCCGCTGATGAAGCTGCTGCTGCAGCAATGGCCGCCTTTGTTCGCGCGCGGGCTTGCGGGTGTTTGCGCCTCGCTCATCCTTGGTGCCCTGGTGTTGAGCCGGAAGGAATCGTTCGTCGTTCCGCGCGAGGCGATCCCGCGGCTGGTGTTCGCCACCTTCACCAATGTCTTTGCCTGGATGGGGCTCGGCACGGTTGCGATGAAGTACGTGACGGTGAGCGAGGGCGCCCTGCTCGCCTACACCATGCCGATCTGGGCGATGCTGTTCGCCTGGCCGGCGCTGCATGCACGGCCGGCCCCGCGGGATATCTTCGGGCTCGTCCTCGGTATCGCCGGCGTCACGCTGCTCCTCAGCGGCAACGGTCTTGCGTTCGGCGCCGACAAGCTGCTGGGTATTGTGCTGGCGCTGTCTTGCGCTATCCTGTTCGCGCTCGGCAACGTGCTCAACCGCAAGCCGCTGCCGATGCCGCCGCTGGTCGTCGTCGCCTGGCAGGTCGGGCTCGGATGCGCCACGATGCTGATCCTCGGCGTCACGTTCGAGCGTCCCGACGTCACCGCGATCACCCCGCTGGGGCTCGGCTGCTTCGTCTACATGACGCTGGTGCCGATGGGGATCTGCTACGTCACCTGGTTCGAGACGCTGCGCCGTCTGCCACCGACCACGGCCTCGACCGGCATGTTGATCGTACCCGTGATCGGCGTCGTCTCCGCCGCCATCATTCTCGGCGAGCCGCTGGGCTATCGCGAATGGACGGCGATGGCGCTCACGCTCGGCGGCGTGACGCTCGCCCTGCAGCGGGGGTGAGGGCGCCGGCGCCTCCTACGGATCCAGCTCCGTATCCCAGTAGAGATAGTCCAGCCAGCTGTCGTGCAGATAGTTCGGCGGAAACAGGCGGCCGTTGCGGTGGAGCTGGTGCACGGTCGGCGCAAACGCGCTCTGGCGCGGAAACATTCTTGCTTGCGCCGGCGTCAGATTGCCCTTGCGCAGGTTACACGGCGAGCATGCCGCGACCACGTTCTCCCAAGTGGTCTGGCCGCCTTTGCTGCGCGGGATGATGTGATCGAAGGTGAGGTCTTCGGGCGAGCCGCAATATTGGCAGGCGAAACGATCGCGCAGGAAGACGTTGAAACGGGTGAAGGCGGGGTGGGTGGTCGGCTTGACGAAGGACTTGAGCGAGACGACGCTCGGCAGCTGCATTTGCAGCGTCGGACTGTGGACCGCCTGATCGTAGTGAGCGACGATGTTGACGCGGTCGAGGAACACCGCCTTGATCGCGTCCTGCCACGACCAAAGAGACAGCGGGTAGTAACTCAGCGGCCGGAAGTCCGCATTCAGCACCAACACCGGCCAACTGCCTTGCGAGACATGTGCGTTCAAGTAACGCTCCCGGCCTCCAATATACGCTGCGAAGCAGCATGTGTTGACATACTACATGCAGCGTGACGGGATTGTGAAGCCCGTTGAGCGACTTATTCAGGCGCAAGCAATGCGGCGCCGGGGTGGCGAAGGCGCACAAAAAGCCGCGATCTGGCGGAGGCATGCGGCGGACGCGGAACTGCCTGCCTCTGCGCGTCATGACGTGCCGTGGCAGCTACTCCCGTACCCGCTCCAGCTTCTGCAGGCATCGCGTGGCGCGCACCGTTGCCGGCATCTCCTCGTCCGGAAAGCTGGTCTTCCAGTCGGTGACGCCGACCTCGCCGACATAGATGTCGCCCTTCGAATCCAGCGCGATGCCGTGCGGCGCCAGGAATTTGCCGCTGGCAATGCCCGGGCCGTCCTCACCGCCGAGCCGTGCGATGCGCTGGCCCTTGGCGTCCACGATCGACAGTCGCGGGCCGAGATTGGGCACCTTGCGGTTGACGGCCATGCCGGGGCCGAGCTCGCCGATCACGAAGGTCGGGCTCTTCGCTCCGCCGCAGCAGCACAGCGCACAGGGGCGGTGCAAATTGTTCCACTGCGTCTCGTATTTGCCTTCGCCGTTGAACACCTGCACGCGATGGTTCTCGCGGTCGGCGACATAGACCCAGCCGTCGGCATCGGTGGCAATATTGTGCACGATGTTGAACTGGCCAGGATCGGTGCCCGGCTCGCCCCAGCTCGTCATCAGCTTGCCGTCCGGCGTGAATTTATGCACGCGCGCATTGCCATAGCCGTCGGAGACGTAGATTTCGCCCTTCGGCGACAGCGCAGTGTGGGTGCAGCGGTGGAACGGCTCGCCGCTCATGAACGGCGACGGTTTTGCGGGGATGCCGATGGTCAGCAGCACCTTGCCGTCGGTGGTGCATTTGCGCACGGTGTGGTCGCCGTCATCGGTGCAATAGAGATTGTCGTCGGCATCGATGTGCAGGCCGTGCGCGCGCGAGAACAACCCTTCGCCAAAACTGCGCAGGAAATTGCCCTCGCGGTCCAGGACGACCATCGGATGAGCGCCGCGGTTGAAAACGTAGACGCGGTCCTTGCTGTCGACCGCGACCGAGGCGACGTCGGTGAGCTGCCAGCCGTCCGGCAGCTTTGCGAAATTGTCGACGACGCGATAGCGGTGCTCGCCGCTGCCGAGAATGGCTGGCACTGATCTCTCCTCTTGTCATTCCGGGGCGCGACGAAGTCGCGAGCCCGGAATCCATTGGGCCGCGGGTCCCGGAGTTTCCATGGATTCCGGGTTCGCGCTACGCGCGTCCCGGAATGACGATTGTGATTACGTCCGCCCCAAAAGTCCCTCCTCGATCGCCTTGATCTGCAGCGCGAGAAATTTCGAGTTGATGCGGCATTGCGCCAGGCTGCCGGCGATGAACCAGAGGCCGGGCTGCCGAGTGCGCGCATACATGTTGCGCAGCTCGAAGCCGTCGCCAAAGCCCCAGATCGGGCCGACGCGGTCGGCGACGGCATCGCCGAACAGCTTTCGCACGAGGTATTCCTGCGGCTTGTAGCCGGTGGAGAGCACGATGAGATCGGCCGCAAGGGTCGAGCCGTCCTTCATCCGTGCGCCGTCGGTGACGAAGCTCTCGATGTCGGCAAATTGCCTGAGCCTGATCTTGCCCTCGACGATCAAATTGGAGCAGCCGACGTTGAAATAATAGCCGCCGCCGCGGGTGAGGTATTTGAATTGCCACCCCGTTCCGGCCTCGCCGAAATCGAGCTTGAAGCCGACGCGGGCAAGGCCGCCGAGCAGCTCCTTGTCGAGCTGTTTCGACTGCTCGGTCAGCATGACGTGCGTCTTCTGCGCAAGCGGCGTCGGCATCGAGGCCGCGATCAAATCGTTGTCCTCGAGCGTGCCCTCATTGTAGGTGGCATAAGCAAGCTGCGCCGACGGTTCGATATTGGTGACGAGGGTGGGCGAGCGCTGCACCAGCGTCACCTCGGCGCCGCTGGAATAGAGATCCTGCGCGATGTCGTGGCCGCTGTTGCCGGTGCCGATGACGATCGCGCGCTTGCCGGTCCAGCTCTCGCCGTCCTCGTAGCGGCTGGAATGCAGCAGCGTCCCCTTGAAATTGTCGAGGGTCGGAATAGCAGGAACGTTGGCAATGCCGCTGACGCCGGTCGCCATGATGACATGGCGCGGATGCATGGTGCGCTTGCCCCCGTCGGCGCGCCGCAATGTCACCGTCCAGCATGCCTTCGCCTCGTCATAGGCGCCGCCCTCGAATTCGGTGCCGGTCCAGAAGTTCAGCTCCATCGCGTCGACGTAAGCTTCGAACCAGTTGGCGAGCTTGTCCTTGGGGATATAGGTCGGCCAGCTCGGCGGAAACGGCATGTAGGGCAAATGATTGACCTGCACCTGGTTGTGCAGGGTCAGCGCATGATAGCGCTTGCGCCAATTGTCGCCGATCCGCGTCTCGCGATCGACGATCAGCGTGTCGACCTGCAATTGCTTCAGCCGCGCTGCGATCGCAAGCCCGGCTTGGCCGCCGCCGACCACCAGCACGGCCGGATCGCGGTCGGCATAGTCGCGCGAGGCGTTGCGCAGATCGAGCCAGTTCGGCCCGCGGAAATCGCGCGAATAGGCCTGGCCGCGTGGTCGCGAGGTGCCGAGCCGCTCCTCGAATCCCCTGAGCTCCTCGAGCGCGGTCAGCAGCGTCCACGCTTTCAGACGGTCGCCGTCAGCGGTATCCGGAATGAGCCGGATGATGCCGCTGCCGCGCCCGATCGCGGTTTCGAACTTGAAGATCGCCTCGATGGTATTGGTGCCGGCGCGCGTCACCCAGCGCGGCGGTGCGCGGTCGGGCGCGATCTTGAAATCGGTTGGTGACGCCCTGGGCGCGAGCGCGGCCAGCGCTTGCGCAATCGTGTCGCGGCCGGAGAGCGTTTGCAGGTTCCAGCTCAGCGCCAGCGCGTCGCGCCAGAAGCTGTCGGCGAGGAAGAGGTGGCCGAACGCATCGGGCTCGGGGTTGCCCAGCGTGCGCTCGAATGCATCGAGCCAGGCCTGCGCGGATGCGGCGATATCCTTCGTCCTGTCCAGCATGCGACCTCGTGGCCGTCTTCGCGGCGTTTCCTCGGGTCGAAGCTATCCTGTTTCGCGGGCCGCCAAAAGCCGGCGACCCCGGCGATGCCGGCATATGGCACTGCTCGGACGGAATGTGCCGGCGATGCCCTGGCCGGGCTTCGGCGGTGAACTAAGGCCCGCCCGCCTTGTGGTCAGCCCAATAGGGGTCGCGCAGCTTGCGTTTGAAGATCTTTCCGGTCGCCTCGCGGGGCAGCGCATCCAGGAACTGAACGTCCTTCGGCACCTTGAAGTTGGCCAGCCGGTCGCGCAGCCAGCCTTGTACGGCGCTGGCGGAGAGCCGTGCGCCGCTGTCGGGCTCGATGCAGGCGCATAACCGCTCGCCATATTCCGCGTCAGGGATGCCGAAGACGGCGCAATCGCGCACGCCGGGCATTCCGATCAGCACGCTCTCGATCTCGGCGGGATAGATGTTGACGCCGCCCGAGATCACCATGTCGCGCTTGCGGTCGCACAGGAACAGATAGCCGTCTTCGTCGAGATAGCCGACATCGCCGACGCTGACGAGACCCTCGCGCCCCGCCTCGGCCCTGGCCTGCGCCTTGCCGTGATAGTCGAAATCCGGCACCGCCGTCTGCCGCATGAAGATCTCGCCGACCTCGCCGGCGCCGCAGCGGCTGCCGTCATCGCGAAAAATTTTGACGATGCCGCCCTCGATGGCTCGGCCGACCGTCCCGGGCTTCTTCAGGGCTTCCTCGGCCGAATGCCACACCGGAATTCCGGTCTCGGTCGAGCCGAAATATTCGTTGATGACCGGTCCCCACCATTCGATCATGGCTCGCTTGACCTCGGGCGGGCAGGGCGCGGCGCCATGCACGACGAACCGCAGTGACGACAGGTCGTAGCGATGGCGCACCGCCTCGGGCAGGCGGAGCAGGCGCACGAACATGGTCGGCACCATGTGGATGTGCGTCACGCGGTGCCGCTCGATCAGCGCCAAGAGTTCCTCGGCGTCGAACCGCGCCTGCAGCACGATGGTGCAGCCATTGCGGAACGCCATCATGCCGTAGGAATGCGGCGCCGAATGATACATCGGGCCGTTGATCAGCACGATCTGGCCCTCGCGCGGCTTGATGCCATAGGCGATGGCGCCGACGCGCTCGGAGGCGGCGGCCTGCTCGGGAGGCATCGGCATGCGCCGCACGCCCTTCGGCATGCCCGTGGTGCCCGACGTATAGATCATCGCGGCGGCGCGGCGCGGCGGCTCCTGGGTTTCGGTGTGGCCGTCGCGCCAGCGGTCCCAATCGGACAGTCCGGCGGGAACCTCGGTCAGCCCTGGAGGAATGGCGAACGTCGCCGCGAGCTCCGGCGGACTTGCGACGACGAGCAGGCGGACGTCGTCGGGGATCCCGGCGCGGATCTGCGGCAGCAGGTCGGCATGGCAAACCAGGATCTTCGCGCCGCTGTCGGTCAGGATGTAGCGGACTTCCTCGGCCTTGAGATGCCAGTTGATCGGCACCACCGGACTGCCGAGCGCGGCCGAGGCCGCAACCACTTCGAACAGCGCGAAATCGTTGCGCAGCATCATGGCGACTGGCGCGCCTTCGGCAAGATCCATCTCGCGAAGCCCGCTCGCCGCGCGTTTGATGCGCGCCTGGATCTCGTCATAGCCGATCCGGCGTTTGCCGCTGATGATCATGGCCTGTCCTTGTTCCGCCCTCATCATCGATCGTCCAGCACGTCGCCGAACCCGACCCAGCTCTTGCCGTTGAAGCGGCGGAGCTGCAGCTGCTGGAACGGCAGATAGTCGTCGGGGCCTGTCGTGACGGACATGCCCGGCAGCAGCAGCGGCAGCTTGACGTCCTTCAGCGACGCGGCCTGGCGCATGATGTTGTCGCGGCTGAAATCATCCTTGCAGGCCTTGAGGACCGTCATCAGCAGCGTCGCGTAATGGTAGCCGGCCGCGTAGTTGGAATTGGAGAGATCTGCGGTCGGCATGTATTGCTTCATGAAGGCGAAATACTCCTTCACGCCGGGATCGCTGGCCCATTGCGGGTCCATCGTGTCCTTCTGGTTGCTCGACGAGATCAGCCCGACCGCATTGTCGAGCCCGGCCGGCTCGAGGAACGAGATCGACGAGGCTGATGTCGGCACGAAGAACAGCTCGGGCTTCCAGCCGATCTCGGCGACGCCCTTGATCATCTGCGAGGTGAACTTGCCGAGCACGACGCCGAACAGCACGTCGGCGCCCGATGCCTTCAACGTCGAAAGCTGCGAGCTGATCGTCGGCGCGCTGGTCTCGTAGGTCTGCTCCGCGATGATCATGCTCGCGGCCTTGTCACCGAGCGCGCGCTTGAAGCCGGCGACATAGTCGCGGCCGAAATCATCGTTCTGGGACAGGATGGCGATCTTGGCGGCCGGCCTGGTCCGCAGCACGTGCTTGGCATAGACCACGCCCTCGGATTCGTAGGCGGCCATGCCCGGCATGGTCCATTGATATTTCTGCGGATCGGCCCATTTGGTCGCGCCGGAGAGCACGAAAAGCTGCGGCACCTTCTTGCCGTTGAGGTAGCGCTGCACGGCGCTGTTGGTGGCGGTGCCGAGCGAGCCGAACATCATCAGCACCTCGTCCTGCTCCACCAGCTTGCGGGTCTGCTCGACCGTCTTCGGCGGCGAATAGGCATCGTCCAGCGTGATGAACTTGACCTTGCGGCCGTTGATGCCGCCCTCGGCATTCACCTTCTCGAAGAACGCCTCCTGCGTCCGTCCGATCGCGCCGAAGCCGGAGGCGGGGCCGCTATAGGGCAGGGTCTGCCCGATCCGGATCTCATCGCTGCCTTCGGCATGGGCCTTGCCGGCGGCGAGCGCCAGCAACGACAGGCCGATCAATGCGGCTGCCAGCTTCATGGTGTCCTCCCGTTTTTCGTTCTGTCAGTCCGAACCATCAGGCGCTGGCGCGCATCAGAAAATCCTGTCTTGCCTGGTCGAATTCGCCCTTCATCCGGTCCACGAGCTCGGCGACCGGCGGCGCATCCACGATCTGGCCGATGCCCTGGCCCGATCCCCAGATGTCGCGCCACGCCTTTGATTTCATATTGCCGCCGGAGCCGAAATTCATCCTCGACTTGTCGGCGGCCGGAAGATTGTCCGGATCGAGTCCCGCGGCGGCGATCGAAGGGCCGAGATAATTGCCGTGCACGCCGGTGAACAAATTGGTGTAGACGATGTCATGCGCGGCGTGCTGCGTCAGCGCGGATTTGTAGGCCTCGTCGGCATTGGCTTCCTTCGTCGCGATGAAGCGCGTGCCCATATAGGCGAGGTCGGCGCCCAGCGTCAGCGCCGAGGCGATGCCGAACCCGTCGCTGATCGCGCCCGACAGCAGGATGGCGCCGCCGAACCATTGCTTGACCTCGCGCACCAAAGCGAAGGGCGACAGCGTGCCGGCGTGCCCGCCGGCGCCGGCGCAGACCAGGATCAGGCCGTCGACGCCCTGCTCGGCGGCTTTGCGCGCATGCTTGACGTTGATGACGTCGTGGAACACGAGGCCGCCATAGGAATGCGCGGCCTCGACGATCTCCGCGGGCGGCCGCAGCGAGGTGATGATGATGGGCGCCTTGTGCTTCACACAGGTCTCCATGTCCTTCATCAGCCGGTCGTTGGAGGCGTGGCAGATCTGGTTGACGGCGTAGGGTGCGACCTTCTTGCCGGGATTGCGCGATTTGTATTCGCCGAGTTCGTCCTCGATGCGGCTCAGCCACTCGTCGAGCTTCTCGACCGGACGGGCATTGAGCGCGGGAAACGAGCCGACGATTCCGGCCTTGCATTGCGCGATCACCAGCTCCGGGCCGGACACGATGAAGAGGGGTGAGCCGACGACGGGCAGCTCGAGATTGTTCTTGAGCAGGACGGGCAGTGCCATCCGATCCTCCTGACGGCGCGCGTCGGCGGCCTGCCGGCCGCTGGTCGAGCGCTTCCATGTCGATTGTCGCGCCGGCGGGGTGTCCGCTAGCGCCTTTGGCCTCACTATAGGGTTGGACGGCAGCCGGGGGATCGTTCAATATTGAACATATGCCTATCCAAGTTTGAACGGAAGCGCCTGTGGATTGGGATCTCTGCAAGACCTTCGTCGCGGTCGCCGATACCGGCAGCTTCACCGCGGCGGCGCGGCGGCTGCATGTCAGCCATCCGACCGTGAGCCGCAAGATCACGGCGCTGGAAGCGCAGCTCGGCACCAAGCTGCTGGCGCGCGCCGCGGAGGGGTTCGTGCTCACCGCCGACGGTCGCACTTTGCGCGAGCATGCGGAGGCGATGGCCGCTGCCGCGCTGCGGGCCGAGGCGGCCGTTGGCGCCGGCGGCCGCAAGGCGCGCGGCACCGTCAAGCTGTCGATCGGCGCGACGCTGGCCTCGCACTGGCTGATGCCGCGGCTGCGATCCTTCCTCGGCGCGCATGATCACATCCGGCTCGAGATCATCACGCATCCATTTCCGGCCAGCGTGCGGCGCCGCGAAGCCGACGTGGTGCTGCGTCCGGTCGACAGCGGCGAGGAAAATCTGGTCGGCCGCAAGATCGGCCGTCTCGGCACAGGTTTTTATGCCTCGCGTGACTATGCGGCGGGCCGGTCCCTGCCGGAGCGCAGCGGCGAGTGGAAGGGGCACAGCGTCATCGGCTTTGCCGATCAAGACTCCAACGCCCAGCTGGCGCGCTGGAGCGATGCGATCACGCGGCAGGGCACGATGGTGATGCGCTGCTCCTCGCAGGGCGACATGCTGGCGGCGGTGCGCGCGGGAATCGGGATCTCCGCGTTGTCCTGCTTCGTCGCGGAGAGCTATCCGGACCTGGTGCGTGTCGCGCCGCAGAAGCTCGCCAGCGTCGCCGATCTCTGGCTGCTCGCTCACCCTGATCTGGTCGAACTGTCCGCGGTGCGGGCCGTGGTCGATTTCGTGGCCGAATGCGCCCGCGCCGATCGCGAGCGGCTGCGCGGCTAGTTCGATCCTGCCAGCACGCCCTCGCGCTTCTTCATCGCACGGTAATAGCTCCACCACAAATGCGCCGCCGCGCCGCGCAGGGGACGCCAGGGCTCGGCGAGCGGCGCCATCTGCTTCTCGGTAGGCCGCGCCTTCAGGCCGAGACCGATCTTGATGGCTTCCTGCACGGCGAGGTCACCGGCCGGCCAGGCATCGCCATGGCCGAGGCAGAACAGCAGATAGACGTCCGCGGTCCAGGGGCCGATGCCGGGCAGCGCGATCAGCGTGTGATGCGCGGCATCGGCGTCTTCCTCGGCCAGCACGTCGAGGTTCAGCCGCTGCGCGCGGATCTCGCGCGCCAGGTGCTTCAGCGTCTTGATCTTGGCGGCCGAGAGCCCGAGCCGCCCCAGCCGGTCGGTGCGGGCGCGCCCCACCGCCTCATGGTCGAACGGGTCGAAGGCCGCCGACAGCCGTCCCCAGATCGCCGCGGCGCTCGCGGTCGACAACTGCTGCCCGCAGACGATGTGGGCGAGCCCCGCAAAGCCCGGCTCGCGCCGCCGCAGCGCCGGCATGCCCGCGATTTCGAGCACCGGTTTCAGGCGCGGATCGCGCTTGATCAGCGCGTGAACGGCCTCTTCGAGATCGGATTGGGTTTCGAGGTGGATGGTCATGTGTTTGGCAGGCTCTCTCCGACGTCATGCGCGGGCTTGACCACGCATCTATTATCCTACTCCGTCATTCCGGGGCGATGCGACGGGATCGCGCGAAGCGCGACCCGGACATCGAACCCGGAATCTCGAGATTCCGGGTTCGATCCTTTCGGACCGCCCCGGAATGACAGCCGTGGCGGCCACGCCCGGCCATGACGAGATCTATCAGATGGTGCCACCCGTTTTCCGTTTTGCCCCCAGCCCCAACGGCTTCCTGCATCTCGGCCACGCCTATTCCGCGCTGCTGAATTTCGACCGCGCGCGCGAGAGTGGCGGGCGGCTGCTGTTGCGGATCGAGGACATCGACGGCACGCGCTGCCGGCCGGAATTCGAGGCGGCGATCGACGAGGATCTTGCCTGGCTCGGGATTGAGTGGGAGACGCCGGTGCGGCGGCAGTCGGAGCATCTCGCCGATTATCGCGCTGCGCTGGACAAGCTGTCGGCGCTTGGTCTCGTCTATCCCGCCTTCGAAAGCCGCGCCGAGATCGCGAAGCTCGTTGCCGCGCGCGAGGCGGATGGCCCGTGGCCGCGCGATCCCGACGGTGCGCCGCTTTATCCTGGTGATGCCAAATCGCTGTCGGCTCCCGAGCGCGATCGTCTCATCGCATCGGGCATGCCCTACGCGCTGCGGCTCGACATGGCGGCCGCCTGTCAGCGGATTGCCGGCCTGACCTGGCATGAGCTCGGCGAGGGGAGCGATGGCGAGCGCGGCGCCATCCCGGCGCGACCGGAGGCCTGGGGCGACGTGATCCTGGCCCGCAAGGAGACGCCCACCAGCTACCATCTGTCCGTGGTCGTCGACGACGCGCTGCAGGGTGTCAGCGAGATCGTTCGCGGCCAGGATTTGTTTCACGCGACTTCCGTCCATCGCCTGCTCCAGGCCCTGCTCGGCCTGGGCGAACCCGCCTACCGCCATCACCGGCTGATTTGCGACGGTGACGGGCGGAAGCTGTCGAAATCGAGCGGCTCGACCGGTCTGCGCGCCTTGCGCGCGGTCGGCATCACGCCTGCCGGTATCCGCCAGCTGGTGGGATTAGGTTAAGTTTCTCTGGGGGTTAGCGAAACGTCGCCGTGACTCCGGGTGTTTCGCCGTGCCATGCTCGGTAAACAACCCGGGCCCGAAAGGGAGACTTCGAAGGGAATTCATGGCGGCGAAGAAGCGCCCAGCGCGCACCACGCGGACGTCCAGCCGACCGCCTCGGAAACGGTCCGGGGCGACTGCACAGGTGCGCAAGCGCAGCACGAAGGTGGTTGCGCCTGACGTGGTCCAGGCGGCGCTCGCCGCCTTTGCCCATGAGGTCCGCACCCCCCTGACCGGCATTCTGGCGATCAGCGACCTGCTCGCGACCTCCGATCTCGGCGAGCGGGAGCGGCGCTGGGCCGACACCATCAAGGCCGGGGCCGAGCATCTGGCGAGCCTTGCCACGCTGTTCGTGGATGCCGCCAGAAGCGGCAAGGGGGCCGGCAGGGGCAGCGCGCTGCGGCAGGACCTGTTCGATCTGCGCACGCTCGCCCGCAGCGCCGGCGATTCGCTTGCGGGGCGCGCCGCAGCCAAGGGGCTCCAGGCCGAGGTCAGTATCTCCGACAAGCTCCCCGGCCTCGTGGTCGGCGATCCCGTCCGCCTGCGCGCGGCGCTCGAGAACCTGATCGACAATGCCGTGAAATTCACGGACCAGGGCGGCGTGGCGCTGGCGGTCGAGCCGTGGCGTCCTGCCAAAGGCAAGGCCAAAACCAAAGGCAGGGTCGGCGTTGCTTTCGCGGTGTCCGACAGCGGCATCGGCCTCACCATGGCCGAGATCAAGCGGCTGTTCCGCCCGTTCACCCAGGCCAACGTCACCATTGCCTCGCGCTTCGGCGGCGCCGGCCTCGGCCTGTCCTCGGTCAAGCAATTGGCGCGGGCGATGGGCGGCGACATCAGCGTCGCACCACGACGCGGCGGCGGCGCCACCTTCACCCTGACGGTGTCACTGGATGCCACGGGACCGGGCAAATCCAGCAAGACAAAGGGCGGGGCCGAGGTCGATACGGTCGCCGCGCTGCGCGTCCTCAGCGTCGAGGATAACCCGTTCGGCCGTGTCGTGCTCAACACGATTCTGACCGAGCTCGGCCATCATGCCGAGTTCATCGGGCGTGGCGAGGACGCCGTCGGCCGGCTCGCGCAAGGCGCGTTCGATGCGGTGCTGATGGACATGGTGCTGCCGGGCATCGACGGCGTCGAGGCCATCCGGCGGATCCGTACCATGGACGCGCCGTTGGCTCAGATCCCGATCATCGGGGTGTCCGGTCGCGGCGAGGACGAGGCAGCCTCGCGCGAGGCCGGCGCCGACGCCTTCCTGGTCAAGCCTGTGTCTCCGCGGGCGCTAGCGACTGCGCTGCTTGAAGCGACACGCCGTGAGGAAGCCGCGACTTGATGATCGCGGCGTTGAGTTCGCCGCCGTAAACGAAGATCGCGGCGATGAAGTACAGGAACACCAGCGCGATGATGACCGAGGCGAGCCCCGCATACATCGTCACGTAATTGTTGGCGAAGCGCGCCAGATATTGGCCGAACACGATGCCTGATATCAGCGACGCCACGATGGTGAAGATGATGCCGGGCAGGATCTGGACAAATCTGCGCCGTCCCGCCGGCAGCCACACGTGGAGGATGATCAGAGCCACCACCAGCGCACCGATGGTGATGCCGTAGCGCAGCCAGGTGAGGATGCTCTCGTTGGACTCGACGAACAGCGGGATATGGCGCCGCGCCGCTTCGATCAGGAGCGGGCCGAGCACGATCAGGAACGCCATGGCGAGCGCGGTGAAAGCCGCAATCAGCGTGTAGAGGATGGATTCCAGCCGCAGCCAGTACCAGCGCCGCATCTCCACCACCGCATAGGCGCGGTTGAGCGCGACCCGCAGCGCCTCGACGCCGTTGGAGGCGAAATAGACCGACAGCGCCGCGCCGATGGTCAGAATGCCGGTGCGGGTCGTGGTCAGGACGTCATGGACCTCGCCCGAGATCGAATCGGCGACTTGCTTGGGCCAGATCTGCAGCATCAGGCTGGCAGCCTGGTCGGCGAGTTCCTTGGAGCCGAAGAAGCCGGCGAGCGAGGTCAGCACGATCAGGAACGGGAATAGCGCCATCAGTGTCGACAGGGCGATGTGGCTTGCGATCGCCCAGCCGTCATCGGCGAGGAACGTGTAGAACGCATCCTCCAGAACGCAGTAGATGTAGCGGACGGCTTTCACGTGGCACCTACGCCGCTGCTCTCTCCCCCTGGACGCAGGGAGAGGCGAGGAGGGCGGGCAATCGGCACAAATCGGAAATCATCACGCTACCATCTGACATTATTGGCCCAAAAGCCAGTTCGCGAAACGCCCCGCTGTCATTCCGGGACGCGCGTAGAATGGCGCTGGCGGCTGCCGCTGCACCATGGCGGACCGGCGCACATGGTGTTATCACCCCCGAATGGCATCTATCCTGAGTACTTTTATCCTGCCGATCGCAGTCGGTGCCGTGGCGTTGGTGCTGCTGCTCGGTCTCGTCAACATGATGCGTGGCGGCTCGCCCGACACCTCGCAGAAGCTGATGCGCTGGCGCGTGCTGCTTCAGTTCGTGGCGATCGTCATCGCGATGGCCGCGGTCTGGGCCATGGGGCGCTAGGGCATGATCCGGAAAAGTGTGAAGCGGTTTTCCGACAGGATCATGCCTCAACTCAAGAGGGCCCCATGGTCACGTTGAACCGCATCTACACCAAGACCGGTGACGACGGCACGACGGCGCTTGGAACCGGCGAGCGGCGTCCGAAATACGATCTGCGCGTCGAAGCCTATGGCACTGTCGACGAGACCAACGCCGCGATCGGAATCGTCAGGCTCCATACCGGGGGCATGGCCGAACTCGACGCAATGCTCGGCCGCATCCAGAACGATCTGTTCGATCTCGGTGCTGATCTCGCGGTGCCCGAGCGTGAAGGCAAGGCGGAACGGCTGCGGGTGGTGGCGAGCCAGGTCGAACGGCTCGAGCGCGACATCGACGCGCTCAACGACAAGCTTGCCCCGCTGACCTCCTTCGTGCTTCCCGGCGGCACGCCGGCCGCCGCTTATCTCCATGTGGCGCGCACGATATGCCGCAGGGCGGAACGGGTGATCGTGGAACTGGCGGCCCGGCCGGGCGAGCCGGTCAGCGCGGCTGGCATCCAATATATGAACCGCCTGTCGGACCTCCTGTTCGTGGCCAGCCGAGCCGCCAACGGTAACGGCGCCGGCGACGTGCTCTGGGTTCCAGGCCAGAACCGCTGACCCATCGAGACCGCTGCATTTCAGAAGGCCAAAATTAGGCCCGTTCGCGCGTTGACCGGGGCAGATCAGGCCTTTAGGTTCCGCGCCAGTTGATAACCCCCCTCCCAAATTGAGTGAAAGAGGATCGATGAAGGTCTTAGTGCCGGTAAAGCGGGTGGTCGATTACAACGTCAAGGTCCGCGTCAAGGGCGATGGATCGGGCGTTGAACTCGCCAACGTCAAGATGTCGATGAACCCGTTCGACGAAATCGCGGTCGAGGAAGCGCTGCGTCTGAAGGAAGCCGGCAAGGCGACCGAGGTCGTGGTGGTCTCCATTGGACCGGCGCAGGCGTCGGAGACGATCCGCACTGGTCTTGCCATGGGCGCCGACCGCGGCATCCTGGTGAAGGCGGAAGGTGCGGTCGAGCCGCTCGCGGTCGCCAAGATCCTGAAGAAGGTCGCCGAAGAAGAGCAGCCGGGCCTCATCATCCTCGGCAAGCAGGCGATCGACGACGACAGCAATCAGACCGGCCAGATGCTGGCTGCACTGCTCGGCTGGTCGCAGGCGACGTTCGCTTCGAAGCTCGAGGTCGAAGGTTCTGACTTCAAGGTCACCCGCGAAGTCGACGGCGGTCTGCAGACCGTGAAGCTGAAGGGACCGGCGATCGTCACCACCGATCTCCGTCTCAACGAGCCGCGCTACGCCTCGCTGCCGAACATCATGAAGGCGAAGAAGAAGCCGATCGCGGAGAAGGCCGTCGCCGATTACGGCGTCGACGTCGCCGCGCGCCTCGAGGTTCTCAAGACGACTGAACCGGCGGGCCGCAAGGCTGGCGTCAAGGTCAAGGACGTCGCCGAGCTGGTGTCGAAACTCAAGAACGAAGCCGGGGTGCTCTGATGACGACGCTTCTGATTGCCGAACACGACAACGCGTCGCTCAAGGATGCGACCAACAAGGCCCTGACCGCGGCCGCCGCGCTCGGCGCGGATGTCGAAGTCCTGGTCGCCGGCCAGAACGCCAAGGCCGCGGCCGATGCCGCGACCAAGCTCGCCGGCGTGAAGAAGGTGCTGCTCGTCGATGGCGACCTCTACGCGCACGATCTGGCCGAGCCGCTGGCCGCGCTGATCGTCTCGCTGGCATCCGGCTATGACGCGATCGTCGCGCCCGCGACCTCGCGCTTCAAGAACGTGATGCCGCGTGTTGCCGCCCTGCTCGACGTCATGCAGGTCTCGGAGATCATCAAGGTGGTCGCCCCCGACACCTATGAGCGCCCGATCTATGCCGGTAACGCCATTCAGACCGTGAAGTCGAAGGACGCCAAGAAGGTCATCACGGTGCGGACCTCGACCTTCGCCGCTGCGGGCGAGGGTGGCAGCGCGCCGCTCGAGACCGTTCAGGGTGCGGCCGATCCGGGCCTGTCGACCTTCGTCGGCGAGGAAGTTGCCAAGAGCGACCGTCCCGAGCTGACCTCGGCCAAGATCATCGTCTCCGGTGGCCGCGCCATGCAAAGCCGTGAGAATTTTGCCAAGTACATCGAGCCGCTCGCCGACAAGCTTGGGGCCGGTGTCGGTGCCTCGCGCGCGGCGGTCGATGCCGGCTATGCGCCGAACGACTGGCAGGTCGGCCAGACCGGCAAGGTCGTGGCGCCCGAGCTCTATGTCGCCGTCGGCATTTCCGGCGCCATTCAGCATCTGGCCGGCATGAAGGACTCCAAGGTGATCGTCGCGATCAACAAGGACGAGGACGCGCCGATCTTCCAGGTTGCCGATTACGGCCTGGTCGCCGACCTCTATCAGGCGGTTCCGGAGCTGACGACCGAACTCGGCAAGCTCGGCAAGTAAAAGACGTCGTAAACACCGGCCGGAGGTATAAACTCCGGCCGGTGTTTCATTTCTGAAGCGTTTTCTTTGGCGGGGGGCACGCCGGGGAAGCGATCCAATCTAGGTTTCGAGCCCGGGTTCTGATTAAATCAGCTCCTGATCAAATCAGACCTCCCGGCTCGGGGGATAGACAGGCGCGATATGCGCGCCGTTCCGGTGGATGACATTATGGCGGCAGTGATCAAGAAGGTCGGCGTGATCGGCGCGGGGCAGATGGGCAATGGCATCGCGCATGTCGCGGCGCTCGCCGGCTTCGACGTGGTGCTCAACGACATCTCGGCGGACCGCCTCAAATCGGGCATGGCCACCATCAACGGCAATCTGGCGCGCCAGGTGTCCAAGAAGGCCGTCTCCGAGGACGACAAGGCCAAGGCGATGGCGCGCATCACGCCCGCCGAAAAGCTTGACGACCTCGCCGATTGCGATCTCGTGATCGAGACCGCGGTCGAGAAGGAAGAGGTCAAGCGCAAGATCTTCCATGAGCTCTGCGCGGTGTTGAAGCCGGAGGCCATCGTCGCCTCCGATACCTCCTCGATCTCGATCACACGGCTTGCGGCCGCCACCGACCGGCCCGAGCGCTTCATCGGCATTCACTTCATGAATCCGGTGCCGCTGATGGAGCTGGTGGAGCTGATCCGCGGCATCGCCACCGATGATTCGACCTTCGAGGCGTCCAAGGAATTCGTCTCCAAGCTCGGCAAGCAGGTCGCGGTCTCCGAGGATTTCCCGGCCTTCATCGTCAACCGCATTCTGCTGCCGATGATCAACGAGGCGATCTACACGCTGTACGAAGGCGTCGGCAACGTCGAGGCGATTGACGCGGCGATGAAGCTCGGCGCGCACCATCCGATGGGCCCGCTCGAGCTTGCCGATTTCATCGGCCTCGATACCTGCCTCTCCATCATGCAGGTGCTGCACGAGGGCCTCGCCGATTCCAAGTACCGCCCGTGCCCGCTGCTGGTGAAATACGTCGAGGCCGGCTGGCTCGGCCGCAAGACCCAGCGTGGCTTCTACGACTACCGCGGCGCCAAGCCGGTTCCGACGCGATAAGCGTGGTCTCGTGCCCCCCGACGCAGCGCAGCGCGTCAGCGATGCGCTGGAGGGCTGGAATACGGCCACTTCACAAGCCTCTGTGACATTTCATGTCGCGTTAACCTCTCGCGCCTAGGTTACGGCGAGTACGAGGGTTCGCGTAATGGACATGATGGCAATGGTCAGCACCATGCTGGCCGCTCAGCAAGGTGCGCTGCAGTCGAATATTGCGGCGACGCTCAGCAAGCAGAACGCGGATATGGAGAAATCTACTGTCCTGACGCTGCTCGGTGCCGGTCAGCCATCGCTCGCCAATGTCGGCCCTGGCGTCGGCGGCAATCTCAACGTCACCGCCTGACTTTCTAAAGCGCCGCCGCGGCCTTGCCGGTTGCCGCGCGGATCAGCTTGAGCGCGTCCTCGCTCGCCCATTCCGCCGGCCCCGCGATCGTCGCGATCTCGCAGCCCTGCGGGTCGACCAACACCGAGGTCGGCATGCCCAGGGCCCGGCCGATCGCCTTAAGATCCTGAAACACTTTGGCTTTCTGGTCGCTGAAATAGCTCAGCTTTGAAAGATTGGCCTCTTTCAGGAAGTTTTTCGGCTTTTCGGGGTCGCGGGTGTCGATATTGATCGCCACCACCTCGAAATTCGGGCCCGACAGCTTGCCCTGCAGCTCGTCCAGCGCCGGCATTTCCTTCCGGCACGGCACGCACCAGGTGGCCCAGAGATTCACCAGCAGCGTCTTGCCGCGGAAATCCGACAGCTTCTTCGGCTTGCCATCGGCATCCTCGAAGGCGAGGTCCGGCAGCTTCAGGGGGGCGCTCGCCATGGTCAGCGCCGCCAGCTCGCCATGGGCGAGGGGAGCGATCTTTTGCGCCGTCGCGACCGCCGGCTTGCAGGTCGGATCGCCCGAGGGCGCCCGGCTCAGGCCCAGCCCGTACAGCGCGGCGAAGCCGGCCAGGCCCCCGACCGCCACGGTGGCGATCACGAGGGGGACCCGGCGCGTGGCGGAGGGCTTCTTGTCGAGCATATCGTTTGTCATCCGGTCGCAGATATGGCTATCAGAGGCCTCTTAATACGGCTGGCGGCGGCCAGCAAACGTGCGGCAAATCAAGGCGTGAGCAGGGGATCATGAGCAACAAGATGTGGGGCGGCCGGTTCTCGGAACGTCCCGATGAGATCATGGAAGAGATCAACGTCTCCATCGACGTCGATCGTCACCTCTTCGCCCAGGACATTGCCGCGTCCAAGGCCCACGCCGCGATGCTCGCCAACCAAGGCATCATCACGGGTTCTGATGCGAAAAATATCGGCAAGGGTCTAGACACGATTTTGTCAGAGATCGGCAAGGGCGGCTTCGAATTCAAGCGCGCGCTCGAGGACATTCATATGAATGTCGAGAGCCGCCTGTCCGAGCTGATCGGCCCCGCCGCCGGCCGCCTGCACACGGCGCGCTCGCGCAACGACCAGGTCGCGACCGACTTCCGTCTCTATGTCCGTGACATCGTCGACGAAACGGATGCGGCGCTGGCGGCGTTCCAACAGGCGCTGGTCGAGCGCGCGCTGGAGCACGCGGGCACCGTGATGCCCGGCTTCACGCATCTGCAGACCGCGCAGCCCGTGACCTTCGGCCACCATCTGCTCGCCTATGTCGAGATGGCCGCGCGCGACCGCGGCCGGTTCCAGGATGCGCGCAAGCGGCTCAACGAATCCCCGCTCGGCGCCGCCGCGCTGGCCGGCACCTCGTTCCCGATCGATCGCCACGCCACCGCGAAGGCGCTTGCCTTCGATCGCCCGATGGCGAACTCGCTCGATGCCGTCTCCGACCGCGACTTCGTGCTGGAGACGCTGTCGGCGGCCTCGATCTGCGCCGTGCACATGTCGCGCTTTGCCGAGGAGATCGTGATCTGGACCTCACCGCTGGTCGGCATGATCCGGCTCAGCGACAAGTTCACCACCGGCTCGTCGATCATGCCGCAGAAGCGCAATCCGGATGCCGCTGAGCTGGTGCGCGCCAAGACCGGCCGCGTCATCGGCGCGCTCAACGGCCTGTTGATCGTGATGAAGGGCCTGCCGCTCGCCTATCAAAAGGACATGCAGGAGGACAAGCAGGGCGCGATGGAGGGCTTTGCCGCGCTGTCGCTCGCGATCCGCGCCATGACCGGCATGGTCCGCGACCTCGTGCCCGACGAAGCCAGGATGAAGGCCGCTGCGGGCGAGGGCTACGCCACCGCGACGGATCTGGCCGACTGGCTGGTGCGGACGCTGAAAATGCCGTTCCGCCACGCCCATCACGTCACCGGCCGCATCGTCGCCAAGGCCGCCGAGGGCGGCGTGGCGCTGCACGAGCTGCCGCTCAAGGAGATGCAGGCGATCGAGCCGAAAATCACCAAGGACGTGTTCGGCGTGCTCTCGGTCGAATCGTCGGTGAAGAGCCGCACCAGCTTCGGCGGTACCGCGCCGAAGAACGTGACGGCCCAGGCCAAAGCGTGGGCGAAGCGGCTGGAAAAAGAGCGGAAATTGGGCTGAAGGCAAAATTTCGCTGATGTTTCATGGTCATCCGGGCTCTCGCCAGAGCGCGCCAATCTCTGTATGGTGCGGCCCGCGTATTGGGGATTTCGTCGTGACGTCAAAGTTTCGCCCGGCCGGCTCGGGGTGGGCCATCATTGTCTTGAGTCTGACGGCGCTTGCGCTTGCCGGTTGCGGCCGCAAGGGTCCGCTGGATCTGCCGCCGACGGCCACCAACGCGCCCGCGCCCAACGGCGCAGCTTCGACCAACACCGACACCGCAGCCCAGAAGACGTCGAGCATGTTCAATCCCAGCTCAGGCGCGGATGCCGAGCCGGCGGCGGCCAAGGGCCGGAAGAAACCGTTTATTCTCGACCCGCTCCTGGACGAACCTCCCGGCAGAAAATAAGCCGGGACAACCGAGCCTAAGCCATGAACCATTTCGACTACCGCAACGGCGTGCTGCACGCCGAGGCGGTGAACCTGTCCGAGCTGGCCACGACCGTCGGCACGCCGTTCTATTGCTATTCGACCGCGACATTGGAGCGGCACTATCGCGTCTTCACCGACGCCTTCGCCGGCGAGAAGGTGCTGGTCTGCTACGCCATGAAGGCGAACTCCAACCAGTCGGTGCTGCGCACGCTGGCCAAGCTCGGCGCCGGCGCCGACGTGGTCTCGGGCGGTGAATTGAAGCGTGCGCTGGCAGCCGGCATTCCGCCAAACAAGATCCTCTTCTCCGGTGTCGGCAAGACCGAAACCGAGCTGCGCGCCGCGCTTGCCGCCGACATTCTCTGCCTCAACGTGGAATCCGAGCCCGAGCTCGAGCTGCTGTCGCGGATTGCGATCGAGATGGGCAAGACCGCGCGCGTCTCGCTGCGCGTCAACCCGGATGTCGATGCCGGCACCCACGCCAAGATCTCCACCGGCAAGTCCGAGAACAAGTTCGGCATCCCGATCGTGCATGCCCGCGAGGTCTATGCGCGCGCCGCGAAGCTGCCGGGCATCGAGGTGACCGGCACCGACGTGCATATCGGCAGCCAGATCACCGACCTCTCGGGTATGGAGACCGCGTTCCGCATCCTCTCCGAATTCGTGCAGACGCTGCGCGCCGACGGCCACAACATCAGCCACGTCGATTTCGGCGGCGGCCTCGGCATTCCCTATTACATGGACCGCGAGGCGCCGCCGGCGCCGGCCGCCTATGCCGCCATGGTCAAGCGCGTCAGCCACAATCTCGGCTGCACGCTGATGTTCGAGCCGGGCCGCATGATCGTCGGCAATGCCGGCATCCTGGTCGCCAAGGTGATCTATGTGAAGCATGGCGACGGCAAGAATTTCGTCATCATCGACGCTGCGATGAACGACCTCATCCGCCCGACACTGTACGAGGCGCATCACGACATCCTGCCGGTGACGCAAGCCCCAAAGGGCGCGGCGACCATCATGGCCGATGTCGTCGGCCCGGTCTGCGAGACCGGCGATTATCTCGCGCTCGACCGCACGCTGCCGACGCCGAAGCCCGGCGATCTCCTCGCCATCATGACCGCCGGCGCCTATGGCGCGGTGCAGGCCGGCACCTACAACACAAGGCCGCTGGTGCCGGAAGTGCTGGTGAAGGACGACCAATACGCCGTGGTGCGCCCGCGCATCGAGGTCGAGCAGCTGATCGCGATGGATAAGCCGGCGCCGTGGCTGTGAGTGTGTCGTAGTCTGACCGTGAGGGTCCCGGATCTGCACGCGCTTCAGGCGCGCTTGTCCGGGACGACAGTGGAGATGGGGAGGGCTACTTCCCCGCCAATCCGCCTTTCGCTCCACCGACCACGACTCCCGCCTTCTTCTCGATCGGCTTGATCGCCGCGGTGAAATCGGACTCGGCACCTTCCGCGGCGATCACGGTCTCCCATAACCTACCGACCGCGTCGGCGACCTCCATCGACAGGCCGAGCTGCTTCATCTCCTCCAGCGCCAGCCGGACGTCCTTCACCATCAGCCCCGTGGCAAAGCCGAAGTCGAAGCTGCGCGGCAGCACCGCGCGCGGAAACTTGTCGCGGCTCGCCGTGTTCATGCCGGAGCCGGCATTGATGACGTCGATCATCACGGCGGGATCGAGCCCGGCTTTCACGCCCATCACGACCGCTTCCGACGTCGCCACGATCGCGGTGGCCGACAGGAAATTGTTGGCGAGCTTCATGGTCTGCGCCGCGCCGGGCTTCTCGCCGATGAAGAACACCTTTCCGATCACGTCGAGCGCGGGCTTGAGCAGCTCGAACTCGGTCCTGGGTCCGGAGACCATCACCGCCAGCGTGCCCTTCTCGGCGCCGCCGACGCCGCCGGAGACCGGGCAGTCGATCTGCACGATGTTGCGCTTGGCGAGCAGGCCGTGAATCGTCACGGCCATCGCCGAGCCGACGGTGGAGAGATCGATGAAGCGTTTGGCGCGGCTGCCCTCGATGACGCCGTTCGCTCCCGTTGCGACCTGGAGCGAAGCCTGCAGCGAAGGCAGGCTCGCCATCACGGTCTCGACCTGATCGGCGACGTCCTTCGGCGATGTTGCGGCGGTCGCGCCGAGCGCCGTGAGCTTGCCCATAACGTCCTTGCGCGTGTCGAACACGACGAGCCTGTGCCCTGCCTCGATCAGCCGCCGCGCCATCGGAAAACCCATGTTTCCGAGGCCGATGAATCCGATGTCCATGGTGTTTCCTTGTCTTGCTTCTTCGTTGTTGTGTAAGTGCTCGCTCCATCCCCGCTGTCGTCTCGGATCTGCGCTCCGCTCGGGACGACGCTACGCGTTTTCCCGAGCTCGCTTGTCCCGGACGACAGCGGAGATTGGCGCTGCATCTCACGCCTTGCCGTCGATCTCCGCGAACACCTCGCGCGCGATGCGGAAGCTGTCGACCGCGGCGGGCATGCCGCCATAGATCGCGACCTGCATCAGGATCTCGCGGATCTCCTCGCGACTGACGCCGTTGGTCAGCGCGCCCTTCAGATGCGCGCGGAATTCGTGCTGGCGGTTGAGGATCGCGATCATCGCGATGTTGAGCATGCTGCGGGTCTTGCGCGGCAGCTCCTCGCGGCCCCACACCGTCCCCCAGCAATATTCGTTCAGCATCTCCTGGAACGGACGGTTGAAGTCGTCGACGTTCTTCAGGGCGTTGTTGACATAGGCCTCGCCCAGCACCGCTTTGCGGACTTCCAGGCCCTTGTCGTGCATCTTCTTGTCCATGGCGTTTCCTCTCGTTTCCCTCGGATCACGCGCGGAAATTACGGGGTTGGGGCGAGCCAGTCACGTCCTCGTGTTATGCGGGAAAAGGGGTGTCTCCCGTACCGGAACGGATGCCTCAGTGCTGCCGTTGTGATAGGCTTCGCTCCACCGGGCAACCTGGAGAGTTGATTGAACGGCGTCACCCCCGACCCGTCAGACCCGATCCGCAACAGTGACGCTCTGTCGCGGTTGAAGCTGGCGCAGGCCCTGGATCGGGCCCTCTATGCCATCGCATGGGAGCGTGCCTGGCCACATCTGGCGCGGCTTCTGACCGTCGTCGGCCTGTTCCTGGCGGTGTCCTGGGCCGGCCTTTGGCTGGCGCTGCCTTTCCTGGCCCGTGCCATCGGTCTCGTCGTTTTCGCCGGCATCGCCATTGCGGCCCTGTTGCCCCTGATTCGCTTCCGCTGGCCGAGCCGCGAGGAGGCACTTGGCCGGCTCGATCGGGGCTCCGGCATCCGTCACCGCCCGGCCACGACGCTGACGGACACGCTGTCCTCGCAGGATCCGGTCGCGCAGGCGCTGTGGCAGGCGCAGCGCGAACGCACGCTGGCCTCGCTCAAGCGTATCCGCGCCGGTCTGCCGCATCCGCGGCTTGCGCTCCACGACCCCTGGGCGCTGCGCGCACTGATCATGGTGATGCTGGTTGCAACCTTCTTCGCCGCCGGCGACGAGCGCGCGATGCGGCTCGGCGCCGCCTTCGACTGGAACGGCGTGTTGGCGCCCGCGAATGTTCGCGTCGACGCCTGGGTGACGCCGCCGCTCTATACCGGCAAGCCGCCGGTCATCCTGTCGGCCGCCAACAAGGAGGCCGCGGCGCTGCCCGCCTCCGGCCCGCTTGCCGTTCCCGCCGGCTCCACCCTGATCGTGCGCTCCTCCGGCGGCAGCCTGGATGTCGTCGTCTCTGGCGGCCTCAAGGAGGTCGCCCCCACGGAAGCCGCACCCAAGGGCACCAACGAGAAGCATTTCACCATCACCACCGACGGCACCGCGCATGTCCGCGCGCCCTCCGGCCAGCCGCAATGGGCGTTTGCCGCAACGCCGGACCATGCGCCGACGATCGCGCTCGCCAAGGATCCCGAA
Organism: Bradyrhizobium sp. 62B; assembly: GCF_030272265.2. Taxonomy (NCBI): domain Bacteria; kingdom Pseudomonadati; phylum Pseudomonadota; class Alphaproteobacteria; order Hyphomicrobiales; family Nitrobacteraceae; genus Bradyrhizobium; species Bradyrhizobium sp. 62B. The sequence continues at coordinate 938,180 of NZ_CP092841.2, forward strand.
CGCCAGGCGCGCGGCGGGCTCCAGCTCTCCTACAAGATCGAGGATGATTACGGCGTCACCGGCGCGGACGCGCACATCGCCTTGCGCCCCGCCGACGCCAAAGACGGAGCCAAGGATTCCGACGGCAAGGCCGCGCCGCGGCCGCTGTTCCAGCCGCCGCAATTCCCGCTCGTGCTGCCGAACGCGCGCACCCGCAACGGCGTCGGCCAGACCGTGAAGGACCTCAGCGAGGATCCCTATGCCGGTGCCGATGTCACGCTGACGCTCACCGCCAAGGACGAAGCCGGCAACGAGGCGCGAAGCGAGCCCTTCAACATGCGCCTGCCGGAACGTCTCTTCACCAACTCGCTGGCGCGCGCGCTGATCGAGCAGCGCCGCATCCTCGCGCTCGACGCCAACAGGAATTCGGACGTCTACACCGCGCTCGATGCGCTGATGATCGCACCCGAATTGTTCACCCCGGACGCCGGCTGCTATCTCGGCCTCCGCAGCCTCGCGAGCCAGCTCGAGGCGGCCCGCACCGACGATGCGCTGCGCAATGTTGTGGCGAGCATGTGGGCCTTCGCGACCACCATCGAGGATGATGGTGTCGCCGGCAGCGTCAACGCCGCGTTGCGCTCGGCGCAGGACGCGCTCAAGGCGGCGCTCGACCGCGGCGCCAGCGAGGACGAGCTGAGAGTGTTGACGCAGAAACTCCGCGAGGCCATGGCCGGCAAGGTGCGCGATCTCGCCCGCCGCGCCGAACAGAATCCGCTCGGTGCCCGGCAGCCGTTCCCGGCGGAGGTCCAGCTCATTCTCGACAAGGCGATCGAGCTGCGACAGAAGACCCAGCATGCGACGCCCGAGCAGCTCGCCGAGCTGGCGCAGCAGCAGGACGCGTTGCGCGAGCAGCTTCAGGCCTATCGGAAGTCGGCGAACAACCGTGCCAACAAGGCGGGGGACGACAAGACCAACCAGTTTACGCGGGACCGGAAATGCGGAAGCTAGCGCGCGTGCCAGTCTTGAAGGCGATGTCGATCGCCTGCCTCGCCTTCCTGTTGGGAAGCGTTACCCCGGTTGCGGCCCAGCTGGACCAGGATCCTGACGCGCTGCTCGACAGCGCCGAAAAGGCGATGCAGGAGTCCGGCGACAGCCTCAGGCAGAAGGAATCCGGCAAGAGCCTGGGCAACCAGTCCGACGCGATCCAGAAGCTCGAGGAGTACAAGCGGGCGACGGAACGGAGCCAATCCTCCAGCCGTGACCGCAACGTCATCACGCAACGCGATCTGGACGACCTCTTGCGGCAGATCGAGAAGGCGGCGCGCGAAGGCAATAAAGAGGCCGCCCAGCGCCTGCTCGAGCAGCTCGCGCAGATCATGGAAAACCTCCAGATGGCGCAGCCCGGGCAATCCGGCGAAAGCGAGATGGAGCAGGCGCTCAACGAGCTCAGCGACATGATCCGCAAGCAGCAGCAATTGCGCGACAAGACGTTCAAGCAGGGCCAGGATTCCCGGCGTGACCGCTCGCGCGGCAAGCAGCAGGGCGACCAGTCGATGTCGGATCTGCAGCAGGATCAGCAGTCGCTGCGCGACCGCCTGAAGAAGCTGCAGGACGAGCTTGCCAAGCGCGGTCTCGCGCAGAAGGGACAAAAGGGTCAGAAAGGGCAGCAGGGACAGAAAGGCCAGCAGGGGGACCAGGGCCAGAACGGCGATCAGGACGGTGACGACGGTGACGATGGCAGCCTCGACACCGCGGACGGCGCCATGGGTGATGCCGGCTCGAAGCTCGGCGAGGGCAATGCCGACGGCGCCGTGGATTCGCAGGGCAAGGCGCTCGATGCGATGCGCAAGGGTGCGCAGAAGATGGCCGAAGCGATGCAGCAGGGCGATGGCGACGGGCAGAACGATGGTCCCGGCAATCGGGCCGGCCGTCAGCAGAGCGGCGGCAATCAGACCGATCCGCTGGGACGCCCGCTGCACGGCCGCGATCTCAGCGACGACTACACCGTCAAGATCCCCGGTGAGATCGACGCCCAGCGTGTACGTCGCATCCTCGAAGAGCTTCGCCGCCGCTTGGGGGACAGCTCGCGCCCGCAGATCGAGCTCGATTACATCGAGCGGCTGCTGAAGGATTTTTGACGTCACACTCGGTGTCATCGCCCGGCTTGACCGGGCGATCCAGTATTCCGAGAAGCTAGTGAGTCATCCGAGGGGCCGCGACGTACTGGATGCCCCGGTCAAGCCGGGGCATGACAGCGGAATCCTTGGCGGCCGTCGGGCTACCCCTTCTTCGCCGCCAGCGCGTCCGCCACTGCGGTGCGGATATCCGCGACCGAGAACGGTTTTGTCACGACGTCGTGCACGAGCGCATTGAGGTTCGATGCGCGCTCGCGCTGGTCGGCAAAGCCGGTCATCAAGAGGATGGTCAGATCAGGGAAATCGCGCGCGGCGGAGAGCGCCAGTGCAATGCCGTCCATGACGGGCATCTGGATGTCGGTGAGCAGCAGGTCGAAGGCGCCGTCCTCTCGGCTCAGGATCTCCAGCGCCTCGGCGCCGTCTTGCGCGGTGACGGTCTCGTGGCCGTCCATGGCGATGGCGCGCGCCACGAGCGTGCGCATCGAATCCTCGTCGTCGGCGATCAGGATTTTCGGCATCAGATCAACCTCTGGGACAAACCTTCCCGTGCGGGACCCTACAAGCTGATTATACGCTGCCGCCGGCAATGTCGCGCCGGTTGAAGAAGCGCACGTCGATATTGCGGCCCTCCGGTGGCGGCGAGGCGAGACGCGAGCGGAAGAAGGCGCGCTCGCCGGGCCGCAGCACGGTCTGCTCCAGCACCGTATTCCAAGCGTAGATCTCCGCGCCTTGCGCGTCGCGCACGGCAAAGCGCAGCCGCGGGATGTCGAGCGGCTTCTTGCCCTCGCCGACGATCACGCCCTCGATGACCAACACCTGCTTACCGTCCACGGTCTCGCTGGACAGCTTCACGTCCTTGAAGGCGAGGCCCCGCAGGTTCACCTCGAGCCCGACCATCTTGTAGAACGCTGCCGTCTGCGGCAGCAGGCGCACCATGTCGCCGCGCCAGATCACCAGCGCCAGCACCAGCGCGCCCATGGCGGCGCAGGCGGTCGGCAGCCCAAAATAGGATTTTCGTGGAGCGGCGGTGGCGGCGGGACGGCTGACCCGCGCCCCGCGACGGCTGAACAGGCTGCGGAACCAGGATTGGTGCTGCACGCCAGCGACCTCCTCCTCGACCTCCCGGGCCGCCGCTGACCACTCGTCCTCGGTTTCCTTGGCCTCTTCCTCGGGCCAGTCGCTGGCGATCGACGGGCTGTCGACAACGGGCGTGTTAGTAGCGCTGTCGTCCTTGGCGTAGGAGTTCCACTGCTCGGCGAGGTCGGATTGGTCGTCGGCCTGGCTAGCTGCGGCCATGGCCGGAACGGACGCCTCCTCGATGGCGTCCTCGGCATGGGCGATCCAGGTCTCCTTGCAGCGGGAACAGCGGACCGCCCGCCCGTTCGCCCCAAGGCTTGCAAGCTTGATGGCGTAGGATGTCATACAATGGGGGCAGACGATATGCATGGACGAGCCTTGATGCATGAACCAGGACTTGAACGAGGTCCTGACCATAACCCCGTCAGGAAGAACCGGGCGGCCAGGATGCGACCAATATGCTACAGGGCGACCGTTAACGAACCGGAAACCATAACGGCGGCAAAACCCGTGGATCGCGCATGGCGGAGCGCGGCCATGTGTCCCGCGCCCCCTCTCGAACGGAGCTGAGCTTGGTTCGGTTCGAAAATGTCGGATTGCGTTACGGTCTGGGGCCGGAGATCCTCCGCGACCTCAGCTTCCAGATCCCGGCGCATTCGTTCCAGTTCCTTACCGGCCCGTCGGGCGCCGGCAAGACCTCATTGCTGCGCCTGTTGTTCCTGTCGCATCGGCCGACGCGGGGCCTCGTCAATCTGTTCGGTCACGACATCTCGCAGCTCGGCAAGGACGAGATCGCCGATCTGCGCAAGCGCATCGGCATCGTGCTCCAGGATTTCCGCCTGCTCGATCACATGACGACGTATGAGAACGTCGCGCTGCCGTTCCGCGTCATGGGCCGCAGCGAGTCGAGCTACCGCAAGGAGGTGATTGATCTGTTGCGCTGGGTCGGGCTCGGCGACCGCATGGACGCGCTGCCGCCGATCCTGTCGGGCGGCGAGAAGCAGCGCGCTGCGATCGCGCGCGCCGTGATCTCGCGGCCGCAGCTGCTGCTTGCGGACGAGCCGACCGGCAGCGTCGATCCGACGCTCGGACGCCGCCTGCTGCGGCTGTTCATCGAGCTCAACAAATCGGGCACCGCCGTCATCATCGCGACCCACGACATCGGCCTGATGGACCAGTATGAGGCCCGGCGGCTGGTGCTGCACCAGGGACGGTTGCACGTCTATGAGTAGGACAGACGAGCGCGGCGTGCTGGTCGACCTCGGACAGGAGCGTCCGCAGCTGCCGGCCAAGGCGCGCAACATGTCGCCGATCGTGCCGCGCGCCTCGATCCAGGGCCGGGCGCTGGTCGCCGTCGTCGCCATCATGACGTTCCTCGCGTCGATGACCACGGGCACCGTGCTGCTGGTGAGTGCTTCCGCCGCGGAATGGCAGTCCGACGTCGCGAGCGAGATCACCATCCAGGTTCGTCCGCAAACGGGGCGCGATCTCGATCGCGACACCGCCGCGGTGACGGAGGCGATGCGCGCGCAAGCCGGAATCGTCGAGGTCAAGCCGTTCAGCAAGGAGGAGAGCGGCAAGCTGCTCGAGCCCTGGCTCGGCACCGGGCTGGCGATGGACGACCTGCCGGTGCCGCGCATGATCATCGCGCGCGTGCAGCCCGGCACGCTGCTCGATCTCGGCGCCTTGCGCGCGCGGGTGACCCAGGTGGCGCCGAGCGCCAGCGTCGACGATCATCGTGCCTGGATCGAGCGGATGCGCTCGATGACCAACGCCACCGTGCTCGCCGGCCTCGGCATCCTCGCGCTCGTCATCGTCGCCACCATCATCTCCGTCTCGTTCGCGACCCGCGGCGCCATGGCGGCGAACCGCCCGATCGTCGAGGTGCTGCATTTCGTCGGCGCCGGCGACCGCTACATCGCCAATCACTTCCTGCGCCATTTCCTCCGCCTGGGCCTCGAGGGCGGCGTGATCGGCGGCGGCGCTGCCATGCTGGTGTTCGGGTTCTCCGAGTCGATCGCCGGCTGGTTTTCCGGTACCCCCGTCGGCGACCAGTTCGCGGCCCTGCTCGGCACCTTCTCGCTGCGGCCGTCGGGCTACATCGTGCTCGCGGTCCAGGCCGTGCTGATCGGCGCCATCACCGCAGTGGCCTCGCGCCAGACGCTGTTTGCGACGCTGAATGACGTGGATTGAGATCCTTTCTTCCCTTCTCCCCTTGTGGGAGAAGGTGGCGCGAAGCGCCGGATGAGGGGTATATCTCGGCGCAAAAGAACTGTGCGAATTCGCGGAGAGAGACCCCTCACCCGTCTCGCCGCTTCGCGTCGAGCCACCCTCTCCCACAAGGGGAGAGGGTGCAGAAACGAGACTCCACTTCGCCTCAAAACGTCCTAAAATCACTTCAGGGAAGGGATTACCGACATCACATGGCCTCGCCGACCGACGATCGATCGCCGAAACTGCCGCGCGGCTGGCTGCGCGCGGCATTGGTGTCGACGATTGCGCTCGCCTTCGTCGCCGCTGCGGCGGGGTTCATCGCGTTCCTGTCGCAATTGCGTGGCGCCGAGGTCGCGCCGGGTCGCAAGGCCGACGGCATCGTGGTCCTGACCGGCGGCTCCTCGCGGGTCTCGGACGCGATGGAGCTGCTCGCTGCCGGCTACGGCAGGCGGCTCTTGATCTCCGGCGTGCATCCGACCTCGACGGCGAGCGACATCTCCAGGACGTTGCCGGAGAACCAGTCCTTCATGACCTGTTGCGTCGATCTCGACCGCACCGCGCTCTCGACCCGCGGCAATGCGGCGGAGGCGCGGCGCTGGGCCGAGGGACGCCGCTTCAAGTCGCTGATCGTGGTCACGTCGAACTACCACATGCCGCGCGCGCTGGTGGAATTCTCGCATGCGATGCCGCAAACGACGCTGATCCCGTTCGCGGTGGTCGGCGACAAATGGCGCGAGGAGCCGTGGTGGACCTCGGCCTCCACCTTGCGGCTGCTGCTGTCGGAATATGTCAAGTACATCGCGGCCGAGATCAGGGTGCGGCTGGAGGATTTCGGGATTGACCTTTCGCCCGAGATGTCGGAGCAGCCTGCAGGTCACCAGCTCAAGCGGCCCGCCACCGCCCAGGCGAACTGACACGCCAATTGACCGGCAAATAATCGGATCGTCGATGTTCCTGATTTTCCTGCGCTCGCTCGTGTTCAACGTGCTGTTCTACGCCGTGCTGGTGTGCCTCGCGATCGTGGCGCTGCCGACCTTCGCATTGCCGCCGCGCGCGATGCTGACGGTCGCCGAATGGTGGGCCAAGGCGACGCTGGTCCTGATGCGCGTAGTCTGCAACATCAAGGTGGAATTCCGGGGCACGGAGAAGATTCCGCAGGGACCGCTCGTGATCGTGGCGAAGCACCAGTCGTTCTGGGAGACGTTCGTGCTGCCGGGCTTCTTCGATCGGCCGATCTTCATCCTCAAGCGTCAGCTGATGCAGATCCCGGTGTTCGGTCAGTTCCTGGTCAAGACCGGGATGATCGCGATCGATCGCAATGCCGGCGTGAAGGCGCTGCTCGACATGACGCGCCGCGCGCGCGACGCGGTGCGCAGCGGCCGGCAACTCGTCATCTTTCCGGAAGGTACGCGCCGCGCGCCCGGCGCTGAGCCCGACTACAAGACCGGCTTTGCGCAGATCTATTCGTCCTGCGGTGTGCCGTGCCTGCCGGTCGCGCTCAACTCCGGCCTGTTCTGGCCCCGCCGCACCTTCATGCGCTATCCCGGCACGCTGGTGGTGGAGTTCCTCGATCCGTTGCCGCCGGGCCTGCCGAAGGACGAATTTCTCTCCCGCGTGCAAACCGCCATCGAAGAAGCAACCGGCCGCCTCGTCGAGGCCGGCCGCAAGGAGCAGGAGCAGTTGATCGGCTCGGCGCCGAGCTATACTCCGGCGGAGCGCTAGCGACTCTCGCGGTCTTGCCCTGGTACAGGCGCGTGCAGGGAATGCGCATCACCATGCAGCATCAATGCAAGCTGATGCAGCTGCGCGTCGCGAAAGCCTTCGGCCTCGATCGCCTTCACCGTTGCGGTGACATAGTCGCGGTTGGCGCCGGACTGGCCGTGGCCCTGGATGACATGGCGGTGCTGCTCGGCGAGCGACAGCCGGCCGGCATATTGCACGTGGCCGCGATCGACGACGTAAGCGAGCGCGGAGACGCGCTGGCGCGCGTCGTTCTCCAGCCAGACCGAGCGCATCACCTCGCGATAGACCGAGGTGACCTGCTCGCGCGCGCGCAAGTACGCGACGACCGCGGCACGGTTCTTCTCGGCCACGCGGAAGGCAATGCCGCGGCATGCGCCGCCGCGGTCGAGCCCGAGCACGAGGCCCGGCTTCTCCGGCGTGCCGCGATGCACGAAGGAATAGACGCAGAGCGCGCGGTGCTCGCCGACCAGCCGCGCCGGAACGCGCTCCTCGAAGTCGAAGCCCGGCCGCCACATCAGCGAACCGTAGCCGAACACCCAGAGGTCGCCGGTGGCTGTCGTGACGGAGGGAAGGGTGATTTCGGACATTTCGCGCACGGCTACCAGAACGAAGGCCCCAAGCGAAGTAAATTCTCCGCCTTTCGTCGCAGGCCTGCCTCGCTTACATTTGCCAAAATCTGGGATCAAAGGGTCGCCGCATGTCCAATATGACCGTTGCCGCCGGCCGCCGCTCCCGCTGGGGCCTTTTCATCGCACCCGTTATCGTCCTGATCCTTGCCGTCGCATGGAGCTGCTTCTGGTTCTATGCGGCCTCACAGGCCGAAGTGGCCGCAGACGCCTGGCGGGCGCAAGAGGCCAAGTCCGGCCGCATCTATGATTGCGCCAAGCGCTCGATCGCCGGCTTCCCGTTCCGCTTCGAGGTCCAGTGCTCCGGCGCCAGCGTCGCCCTGGTCTCGCAGAATGCGAGCAAGACGCCATTCACGGCCAAGCTGGACAACATCTTGGTCGTCGCCCAAGTGTACGATCCCAAGCTCGTCATCGCCGAATTCTCCGCACCCGCGACGCTGACCGACAGCGTCACGCAGAACACCTTCGTGGTGAACTGGAGCAAGGGCCGCAGCAGCGTGGTCGGCCTGCCGGCGGTGCCGGACCGCGCCTCCCTCGTGTTCGACGATCCCTCGCTCAACCGCCTCGACGGCAGCGTGCAGGTGCCGCTGGCGCGCGCCAAGCAGATCGAGCTGCACGGCCGCCTCGCAGACGGCTCGCCGGCCGATCATCCCGTGATCGAGACCGTGCTCCACGTCGCGCAGGGCAGCATCCAGGGCGTTCATCCCCTGCTTGCCGAGCCGTTCGAGGCGGACACCCGCGCCAAGGTCACCGGCCTCTCCGACCTCACGCCAAAGCCCTGGCCGCAGCGCTTCCGCGAGATCCAGGCCGCCGGCGGTCATATCGAGATCGTGCAGTCGCGGATCCAGCAGGGTGAGATGATCGCGATCGCGGCCGGCACGCTCGGCCTCTCCGCCAACGGCCGGCTCGACGGTGAATTGCAGATGACCGTGACGGGCCTCGAGCGCGTGATCCCGGCGCTCGGCATCGAGAAGATGCTGGAGGAGGGCGTGCCGCAGGCAACGCTCGACCGCGTGGCGCCCGGCGTGAAGTCGCAGGACCTCAACAATCTGTTCGGTGCGCTTGATCGTGCCGTGCCCGGTCTCGGCAAGGTCATCAAGCAGAACGCCAATGCCGGCGTTGCCGCCGGCATCAACTCGATCGGCACCGAGAGCACGCTGGAAGGCAAGAAGGCGCGCAGCTTCCCGCTGAAGTTCGTCGACGGCGCCGTGCTGCTCGGCCCGGTCAAGGTCGGCCAGATCCCGCCGTTGTATTGATTGGTTCGCGCGTCATTCCGGGTTCGACGCCGCGCGTGGCCCCGGAATGACGGAAGACGAGGAGACGTCGCTACGGCTTCTTGCCGAGCTGTCCGTGCTGGCGGCCGAAGTCGGGCGCCGCCGAATCCTGGCCGATCTCGACGATGCCGCGGCGGATGGCGCGGGTACGGGTGAAGTGGTCGAACAGCGCCTCGCCGTCGCCGCGGCGGATCGCGCGCGTGAGCTTGGCGAGATCCTCGGTGAAGGTGCCGAGCATCTCCAGCACGGCCTCCTTGTTGGCGAGGAAGACGTCGCGCCACATCGTCGGGTCGGAGGCCGCGATGCGGGTGAAATCGCGGAAGCCGCCGGCGGAGAACTTGATCACCTCTGACTCTGTCACCTGCGCCAGCTCGTCGGCGGTGCCGACGATGGTGTAGGCGATCAGATGCGGCAGATGGCTGGTGATGGCGAGCACGAGATCGTGGTGATCCGGCGTCATGACCTCGACCTTGGCGCCCATCGCCGCCCAGAACGCGCGCAGGCGATCGGTGGCCGCGGCATCGACGCCTTCGGGCGGAGTGAGAATGCACCAGCGGTTGATGAAGAGCTCGGGGAAACCTGAATCCGGGCCGGAATGCTCGGTGCCCGCAACGGGGTGCGCCGGCACGAAATGAACGGTCTTCGGCAGATGCGGCGCCATGTCCCTGACGATCGCGCCCTTCACCGAGCCGACGTCCGACACGATCGCGCCGGGCTTCAGATGCGCGGCAATCTCCTGCGCCACCGGTCCGCAGGCGCCGACGGGAATGCAGAGGATGACGAGATCGGCATCCTTCACGGCTTCCGCATTGGTCGCGACGACCTGATCGACGATGCCGAGCTCCATCACCCGCGCGCGGGTCTTCTCGGAGCGCGCGGTGGTGACGATCTCGCCCGCCAGCCCCTGGAGCTTCGCAGCGCGCGCGATCGAGCCGCCGATCAGGCCGAAGCCGATCAGCGCGACGCGCTGGAAGTGCGTCTGCTCGCTCATTTGCCGGCCATGAAGTCGCGCAAGGCGTCGACCACGAGGCGATTGGCCTCCTCGGTGCCGATGGTCATGCGCAGCGAATGCGGCAGGCCGTAGTTCTTCAACGCGCGCAGCACGAGGCCGCGCTTGGTGAGGAAGGCGTCGGCGTCGTCGGCGGTCCTGCCCTTCTCGGTCGGGAAGTGGATCAGCACGAAATTGGCGACGCTCGGCGTCACCTTCAGGCCGAGCTTGCCGATCTCCTCGGTCAGCCAATTGCGCCAGGTCTCGGTGAACTGCTTCGACATCGCCTGATGCGCAGTGTCCTCGATCGCGGCGACCGCGGCATACATCGCCGGCGTCGACACGTTGAAGGGACCGCGGATGCGGTTGACGGCGTCGATGATGTGCTCGGGACCGAACATCCAGCCGATGCGCAGCGCGGCGAGGCCGTGGATCTTGGAGAAGGTGTGCGTCACCACGGTGTTCTCGGTGGTGGCGACCAGCTCGATCCCCATTTCATAGTCGTTACGAGAAACGTAGTCGCAATAGGCGGCGTCCAGCACCAGCAGCACGTGCGAGGGCAGGCCGGCGCGCAGCCGCTTGACCTCGTCGAACGGCACATAGGTGCCGGTCGGATTGTTGGGGTTGGCGAGCCAGACCAGTTTCGTGCGGGGCGTCACCGCCTTGAGGATGGCGTCGACGTCACAGGTGAGGTTGGTCTCCTGCGCGACCACGTTCTTGGCGCCGACCGCCATGGTCGCGATCGGGTAGACCAGGAAGCCGTGGGTGGTCGAGATCGCCTCGTCGCCGTGGCTGAGATAGGTGTGGGCCAGCAAATTGAGGATCTCGTCCGAGCCGGCGCCGCAGATGATGCGGTTGGGATCGAGCCCGAACGAGCGGCCGATCGCCTCGCGCAGCACGCGGGAGGTTCCTTCCGGATAGTCTTCCAGGTGATCCGCGACGCGCTTGAAGGCTTCGATCGCCTTGGGCGAGGGCCCGAACGGCGTCTCGTTGGCGGAGAGCTTGAACACCTTGCGGCCCGGCTCGGCGACCGGGCTCTTGCCGGGCGTGTAGGGCGCAATATCGAGAATGCCTGGATTCGGCACGGGGCGGGACATCTTGAACTCCGAAAATGGCGGGGCGGGCGCGCGGTTTACGATTTCGCCCCGGTCGGGGGCACCGTATAGCGCGTTGCGTGGCTGCCGACGAGGGCCACAGAGCGCACCGAGGCCCCCGCCTCGATCAGGGCAGCCCTGATTTTGTCGATGCTGGTCGCGCTCGTGACCGAGACCAGGAGCGCCGCGCCGTCGAAGGCGGTGTCGGGCACCGCCACGATCTCGGCGAGCGGCGAGAGCGCGCGCGCGACCTCCGCGTTCCAGCCGGACACGCGGACACTGAAGGTCTCGACCTCGGTCACCAGGGCGCTGTCGGCGACGCGCGAGATCGCGAAGACCGGCAATGCGGCCGGATGGTCGGCACGCTCGATGAAGGGCATCCGCGCGATGATCTTCGGCGCGCCGTCCGCTTCCAGCTCCAGCCACCACGGCGTGCGGCTCGAGGTTGCCGAGACCATTGCCAAATCGCCCTTGGATTTCGCCACCGCCTCGACCGCGGCCTGCGCGCTGAAATGGGCGACGTAAGGCACCGTGAAGCCGAAATTGAAGCGCACGGAATCGCGCATCGCCGCCTCGCTGGCCGAGATGTCGGCATGCACGGAGAACGGCGCCTGCACATAGGTGAAGGTCGAGATGATGACGCGCCAGATGCTCTCGACCGTGTCGAGCGGCAGGATGCCGCGATGGCGCTGCACGAGCTCGCGCATCATGGATGCCTCGCGCGCCGGGCGGAACGCCGAGCCGACCTCCTGGGTCTGCTTGACCTGGATCAGGCGGTCGATGATGTCGCCGCGCTGCATCAGCAGGCGGTGCATGCCCTCGTCGATCGCGTCGATCTCCTTGCGCAGTTCCTGCAGCGATGGTGGCGCGGGCGGACGTTGGGACATGTCTGGCTGTCGATCGTTCCGATGGGGGAATGCCCTGATTAGGCAGTCGGAGCGGCGAAAGCAAAGAGAAATGACGTCCTTTTCGTCCCGCGCGACAGAGGCGAATTGAACCGATCCGGGCCGCGACTTGACGAAAACCGCCCAAGACGGTAGTTTTTATCCGTTCCGTGGTCATTTGAGCCGGCCGGCTTGCAGCCACGTTAAAAAACTCGCTAAACAGGCCGGGGACGCTTCCGATCCCGGCCGAACCTATCGTTCAGGCCGGGTTTTTCATGGCCTGATGCAAGTGGCGATCAAGGTTTGATCGCGAACGAGGTCGATGGTCAGATGGGTGGCGTCAAGTCGATACCGAGTCCTGCGATCAGCGCCGACGAGCGGTCGCACGAGGTGGATCATCCGAGCTCGCAGATCGCGCATTTCGGCGCCGAGCAGCCGCTGCGGCTCGATTGCGGCGTCGATCTCTCCCCGTTCCAGATCGCCTATCAGACCTATGGCGAGCTCAACGCCGATCGCTCCAACGCAATTCTGATCTGCCATGCGCTGACCGGCGATCAGCATGTCGCCAATGTGCATCCCGTCACCGGCAAGTCCGGCTGGTGGGAGACGCTGGTCGGCCCCGGCCGCCCGATCGATCCCAAGCACTACTTCATCATCTGCTCCAACGTGATCGGCGGCTGCATGGGCTCGACCGGGCCGGCGTCGATCAATCCCGCCACCGGCAAGGTCTGGGGTCTCGAGTTTCCCGTCATCACGATTCCGGACATGGTGCGCGCGCAGGCGATGCTGATCGACCGGCTCGGCATCGACACGCTGTTCGCGGTGGTCGGCGGCTCGATGGGCGGCATGCAGGTGCTGCAATGGACCGCGGCGTATCCGGCCCGCGTGTTCTCCGCGCTGGCGATCGCCTGCGCGACGCGGCACTCGGCGCAGAACATCGCCTTCCACGAACTCGGCCGCCAGGCCGTGATGGCCGATCCCGATTGGCACGGCGGCAGCTATGCCGATCACGGCATCCATCCGCATCGCGGGCTCGCGGTGGCGCGCATGGCGGCGCACATCACCTATCTCTCGGACGCGGCGCTGCATCGCAAGTTCGGCCGGCGCATGCAGGACCGCGAGCTGCCGACCTTCTCGTTCGACGCCGACTTCCAGGTCGAGTCGTACCTGCGCTACCAGGGCTCTTCTTTCGTCGAACGCTTCGATGCCAATGCCTATCTCTATCTGACCCGCGCGATGGACTATTTCGACATCGCCGCCGACCATGGCGGCGTGCTCGCAAAGGCGTTCGCGGATATCAAGACCCGCTTCTGCGTCGTCTCCTTCACCAGCGACTGGCTGTTTCCGACCTCGGAATCGCGCGCGCTGGTGCATGCCCTGAACGCGTCGAGCGCGCGGGTGTCGTTCGCCGAGATCGAGACCGATCGCGGCCATGATGCCTTCCTGCTTGACGTTCCCGAATTCTTCGACATCTCCCGCGCCTTCCTGCAATCGGCAGGCAAGGCCCGCGGGCTGAAGGATAGCTAGCATGTCTGCGCAGGACGTATTGCCGCTGGGCGGCGTTACGACCGGACGGTCCGGTGATTTTCGCGCCGATCATCGGCTGGTGGCCGAAATGGTCAAGCCGGGCTCGAAGGTGCTCGACGTCGGCTGCGGCGAGGGCGACCTGCTTCAGCTCCTGGAGACCCGCGGCATCGACGGCCGCGGCATCGAGCTGTCGCGCGAGGGCGTCAATCGCTGCGTCGCCAAGGGCCTTGCGGTGGTGCAGGGCGATGCCGACACCGATCTCGTCAATTATCCCGATGACGCCTTCGACTACGTGATCCTGTCGCAGACGCTGCAGGCGACGCGGCAGCCGCGGGTGGTGCTGGAGAATCTGCTGCGCATCGGCCGCCGCGCAATCGTGTCGTTCCCGAATTTCGGCTTCTGGAAGATGCGGCTCCAGCTCCTGATCGGCGGCCACATGCCGCGCACCGAGAATTTGCCGGCGACCTGGTACGACACCGCCAACATCCATTTCTGCACCATCAAGGATTTCGTCGAGCTCTGCGACGAGATCAACGTCAAGATGGAGCGTTCGGTGGCGCTCGATCTCTACGGCCGTCCGGTGCCCTTGAACCTGCCCTGGTGGGTGTGGAACATGTTCGGCGAGCAGGGCGTGTTTCTGCTGAGCCGCGGCGGGGGGAAGTAGTCTCTCTCCGTCATTCCGGGGCGCGCGAAGCGCGAGCTCGGATGCGCAATTGCGCATCCGAGAATTCATCGTGCAACAGTGCCCCGCAGCCCGATGGAGTCCGGGCCTGCGCCTCCGGCGCATCCCGGAACGACAGCTAGTGTGGGGCCAGCGACCTCGGGTCGCGTACTGGCCAGCGTCCCGCTTCCACCAGCGTCACGAACCGTGCCACCGTCTCGTTGAACAGCGCGGGCTCTTCGAGATTGAGCACGTGGCCGGACTTCGGAAACATCGCGAGCCCCGCCGCGGGAAGGTGCTTCTTCAGGAACAGGCTCGCGCCGACGCAGGGATCGTCCTCATCACCGCAGATGATCAGTGCCGGCGTCGCGGCGGCGCGGATCGCGTCCGTCATCGTAAAGATCGAGGGGCGGCCGCCCTGGAAGCCGCGCATCGTGCGCGCCGAGCCTTTGGCGTCGTGCCGCGCCAGCGCGGCGTAGAAATCGGCGTGGCCGCGCGGATCCTTCACCAGGAAGGGGATCCGGCTCGGCGCCTCGCGCGTGACCTTTGCGACTTCCACCGAGCCCAGCGTCTCGAACTGCTCGGCATTGGCGCGACACTGCTTGCGCCAAGCCTCCAAATTCTCGATCTCCGAGCCGGAGCCGACGCCGGCCAGCGTCATCGACAGCGCGCGCTGCGGCGCGTTCAATCCGATCTGGAGCGAGGAATAGGCGCCCATCGAGAGGCCGACGAGATGCGCGCGTTCGATTCCGAGATGGTCGAGCACCGCGAGCGCATCGGTGTAGAAATGCGTGAAGCTGTAGACCTCGCCGGCAGGCACGTCCGACGGCGTGTAGCCGCGCGCCGAATAGGTGATGCAGCGATGGCCCCGCGAGAAGTAACGCATCTGCGGCTCCCAATTGGTATGGTCGGCCGCGAACTCGTGCAGAAAAATGATCGGCGTTCCCTGACCCGCTTCCTCGAAATAGATGCGGACATCGTCCTTGGTCGTGGCGTGGGGCATTAACCGTTTCCCTCTCTTCAAGCCGCCTTTGCAGGATCGCAGTTAATGCTGTTGTCCGCAATGCGGCAGCATTGGGCCAGTGCCAGCGCAAAATCATCGCAGCTATTCGCAGGCTATTGGCGTCTTTTTCTCGCCACATCCGGCGGCTTAACGGCCGGACGGATGTCGGCTCTTGCACGGGCCGATGGGAAGCGGGGTGTCAACGAAGGATGAAGAATGTTTGAGTTGCTTGCGTCTCGCCTGTCGCGTTGTGTTGTCGCGCTGGCGATCTTCTCCGCGGCATTTGCCGCATTCGCTTCTCCGGCCTCAGCGCGGCCGCATCATCGTCATAGCGCAGAGCGGCACGCTTACGTGCACCACGCCAGACATCATCATTACCGCCACCATGCACGCAGCTCGCGCTTCGAGCGCAGCGCGGCGCAGTTGCAGGCGAGCGGGTTCGGCGGCACTTTTGCCAGCTATGATCCGAACACCAATAGCCCCGGCGTTGCCATGACCGGCAATGGAGGAACGATCATCACCGGCGGCGGTCGAATGATCACGCGCGCAAGCCGTCGCGCGGCGATGAGCGCGAACGGCGGCATCGCGAATGACGCCACGAGCAACGGTGGCTTTGGCGGCGGATCGGGCCTCGTCTCCGAGGCGCGCCGCTACATCGGCGGCAATCCGACCGGGCGCGGCAGGCTGTGGTGTGCGCGCTTCATGAATATGGTGCTGGAGCATACCGGCCATAAGGGCTCAGGCTCCGACATGGCGAGCTCGTTCGCCCGCTATGGCACGCGCGTCTCCGGTCCGCAGGTCGGCGCCATCGCGGTGATGTCGCGCGGCGGCCGTGGCGGCCATGTCGGCATCATCACCGGCGTCGACGCGCAGGGCAATCCGATCATGATCTCCGGCAACAACGGCAACCGCGTCCGCGAGGCGCCGGTCGCGCGCGGCAAGATCTATGCGTATGTGATGCCGAATTGAGAAGGTGCCGTCGGGTGGATTACGGTAGGCGACTGCACTTCGCGCAGCCGCTCAGCTAATCCACCCTACGGCCGCGGCGTTAGCTCACAGCAGCTTCGGCTCTTCCACCGCGACGGCGTCGCCGATACCGATCTCGCCGCCTTCGACCACCTCGGCATAGATGCCGCAGTCCATGTGGCCGAGATGGCGCGAGAGCGTGGGCGGGATCTCGAGATCGCGCTTGGCCGTCACCGGATCCACATTGGTGGCGGGGCAGCGGACGATGCGCTTGACCACCTTCAGCCGCGCCTGTCCGATCGCAAGCGTCTGGCCGACCAGGTCGAGCTCCGACCAGGCCGGCCAGCCCTTGACGTAGAGATTGGCGCGGAAGCGCAAGGGATGCACGGCGGTACCGCCCAGCATGGTCTCGATGGCGCGGACGCTGCCGAGATTGATGATGGAGACCACCTTGCGGGCGACGTCGGAGAAGCTGTGGTCGCGGCCGGACAGCAGTTTCGGCGGGCCCTTCAGCTCCGGCTGAAAATTCTCGGCGAAATAGCGCTCGATCGCGGCACGCCCGGCGGCCGTCTCGAGGTCCCCGCTCGCGACGATCTGGCCGTCCTTGCGGATCGTCAGCACATTGGTGGCGTCGTCGAAGCGGCTGTCGAGCTGCGCCAGCCGCTCATTGCGAGCGAGCATCAGGAATTGGATCTTCGGCTTCCACTCGGGCTGCTCGGGATTAAAGCCGCTCGGGCCGTTCTCGATGGCGTAGCGCCGGTCGGCGGGCAGGGTCTGGCCTGTCCGCAAGGGGGCGCGGCGCAGGGGCTCCGGCGTCAGGCCCTTGATGGGGTAGCGGTAGAGGCCGGTGATCTCGGCGGTCTGGCTGGCCGACTTTGCGACAGGGGTCATGCCGTTACTTAAAAGATTCGCCCTGTCCCCGCCAAGCCGCCGCTCCAGCGCACGAAATTGTGAAGGCACCTCTTTCGCACCCGCAACCTGCTTCCCACATCTGCCTCAGGCCGGCGGCAACGTCGGTCAATGACGACCGTTACCGGTTGAGAAACGTCAATGCGGTAATCGGAAACCCAATGAAGATGCCGTTTGGGGTGCCTTAGAGGGCCCCGAGGGCAGGCCGAGGGACAGAAAAGATGAATATTGAGAAATATACCGAACGCTCCAGGGGCTTCATCCAGTCCGCGCAGTCGCTCGCGATGCGCGAGGGGCACCAGCAGTTCTCCACCCTGCATGTGCTGAAGGTCCTCTTGGACGACAATGAAGGGCTGGCTTCCGGCCTGATCGACCGCGCCGGCGGCAATTCCCGTGCAATTCTCAAGGCGACCGAGGAGGCCCTCGGCAAGGTGCCGAGGGTCTCCGGCGGCGGCGCCGGCCAGATCTACCTGGCGCCCGAGCTCGCTCGCACCTTCGACGCGGCCGAGAAGGCCGGCGAGAAGGCCGGCGACAGCTTCGTCACCGTCGAGCGGCTGCTGCTCGGGCTCACGCTGGAGAAGACCAGCGAGGCCGGCACGATCCTGAACAAGGGCGGCGTCACCCCGCAAAACCTCAACGCCGCGATCGAGGCGCTGCGCAAGGGCCGCACCGCGGACTCGGCGACTGCCGAGAACGCCTATGATGCCTTGAAGAAATATGCCCGCGACCTGACCCAGGCGGCGCGCGACGGCAAGCTCGATCCGGTCATCGGCCGTGACGAGGAGATCCGTCGCACGATTCAAGTGCTCTCGCGCCGGACCAAGAACAATCCCGTCCTGATCGGCGAGCCCGGCGTCGGCAAGACGGCCATCGCGGAAGGCCTTGCGCTGCGCATCGTCAATGGCGACGTGCCGGAGAGCCTGAAGGACAAGAAGCTGCTGTCGCTCGATCTCGGCTCGCTGATTGCCGGCGCGAAGTATCGCGGCGAGTTCGAGGAACGGCTGAAGGCCGTGCTCCAGGAGGTCACCGGCAGCGAGGGCAACTTTATCCTGTTCATCGACGAGATGCACACGCTGATCGGCGCGGGCAAGGGCGACGGCGCGATGGACGCCTCCAACCTGCTCAAGCCGGCGCTCGCCCGCGGCGAGCTGCACTGCATCGGCGCGACCACGCTCGACGAATACCAGAAGCACGTCGAGAAGGACGCCGCGCTGGCGCGGCGCTTCCAGCCGATCTTCGTCAGCGAGCCCTCGGTCGAGGACACCATCTCGATCCTGCGTGGCCTCAAGGACAAGTACGAGCAGCATCACGGCGTGCGGATCACCGATTCCGCGCTCGTGGCGGCGACGACGCTGTCCAACCGCTACATCACCGACCGCTTCCTGCCCGACAAGGCGATCGACCTGATGGACGAGGCTGCGGCGCGGCTGAAGATGCAGGTCGATTCCAAGCCGGAAGAGCTGGATTCGCTCGACCGCGAGATCATCCGGCTCAAGATCGAGCAGGAGGCGTTGAAGAAGGAAAGCGATCTCGGCTCCAAGTCCCGGCTCCAGACGCTGGAGAAGGACCTTGCCGAGCTCGAGGAGAAGTCGGCGGCGCTGACGGCGCGCTGGAGCGCGGAGAAGAACAAGCTCTCCGATGCCCAGAAGCTGAAGGCGGAGCTCGACGGTTTGCGGGTCGAGCTCGCCAATGCGCAGCGGCGCGGCGAATTTCAGAAGGCCGGCGAGCTCGCCTATGGCCGGATCCCGCAGCTCGAGAAGCAGCTGGCCGATATCGAGGCGAAAGAGAACTCAGGCGAGATGATGGAGGAGGCGGTCACCGCCAACCACATCGCGCAGGTGGTCTCGCGCTGGACCGGCGTGCCCGTCGACAAGATGCTGGAAGGCGAGAAGGAGAAGCTCCTGAAGATGGAGGAGCAGCTGGGACAACGTGTCGTCGGCCAGGCCGAGGCCGTGCGTGCGGTCGCAACCGCCGTGCGCCGTTCGCGCGCCGGCCTGCAGGACCCGAATCGTCCCACCGGCTCGTTCATGTTCCTGGGGCCGACCGGCGTCGGCAAGACCGAGCTGACCAAGGCCTTGGCGGAGTACCTGTTCAACGACGAGACCGCGATGGTTCGCCTCGACATGTCCGAATACATGGAGAAGCACTCGGTCTCGCGGCTGATCGGCGCACCTCCGGGCTATGTCGGCTATGACGAGGGTGGCGCGCTCACCGAGGCGGTGCGGCGCCGGCCTTACCAGGTCGTGCTGTTCGACGAGATCGAGAAGGCGCATCCTGACGTCTTCAACGTCCTGTTGCAGGTGCTCGACGACGGCCGCCTGACCGACGGCCAGGGCCGCACCGTCGACTTCCGCAACACGCTGATCATCATGACCTCGAACCTCGGTTCGGAATTCCTGGTGAACCAGCCGGAGGGCGAGGACACTTCGGCCGTGCGCGAGCAGGTGATGGGAATGGTGCGCGGGCATTTCCGCCCCGAATTCCTCAACCGCGTCGACGAGATCATCCTGTTCCATCGCCTGCAGCGCAGCGAGATGGGCCGGATCGTCGAGATCCAGTTCGCGCGGCTGCAGAAGCTCCTGACCGATCGCAAGATCGTGCTGACCCTCGACGCTGCCGGCCGCGACTGGCTCGCCGCCAAGGGCTGGGATCCCGCCTACGGCGCAAGGCCGCTGAAGCGCGTGATCCAGCGTCACCTCCAGGACCCGCTCGCCGAGATGATCCTGGCCGGCGACGTCAGGGACGGCGATGCCGTTGCAATCTCCTCCGAAGGCAACGTGCTGACCTTCAACGGCAAGGCACCGCAGACCGCCGAGATTGCGCAGTTCGAGGCGCCGGTGGCAAAACGCAAGTTGAACTGAACGCGGGTGTTCGAAGTCTAAAACGACAAACCGCCCCGGAGAGGTCAGCCTCTCCGGGGCGATTTTTTTGCAGGGCCGTTCGCAGGCTCACTGCACGTGCCGGAGCCCGCGCAGCGCGTGCTGTCGCCCGCATGGGGTGTTGACGTTGACCTCGCGCCACAAGTCGGTAGCTGGTTTACCCGTGTACACGATACGCCTCCGCTGGCCCGAGGCACCTTCGCGGACCTGCGGTTGCTCGGCCTTGTAGCGCGCCACGACGCGCGGCCCCGCCGGCAGGCGGGAACGCGCCGAGGCCTATTTCTTGGTCACCTTGTAGATCGCGTTCTCAACGTCCGACGAGAAGTAGACCACCCCCGTCGCCCCGACGGCCACGCCCGTCGGAATGTTCGTCGGCAATCCGCCCGGCGCGCCCGGCAGCCCGATCGGCAGATTGGCCGCGATCTCCGTCACCTTGCCGCTCTCCGGCGCGATCGCGATCAGTCGTTTGGCGCCGGCTTCCGCGACGATCAGCGTGCCGTCGCTGCCGCGCGCGATTCCTTCGGGCATCTTCAGCTCCTTGGCGAGCACTGTCTTTTCGCCGTTGCCGTCGATCCGGGACACGGTGCCTGCAAAGGCCTCGGTGACGTAGACCTCGTCGGTCTTGCCACGGACGAGCCCGACCGGGCCTTCGAGGTCGCCAATCAGCGTGGTGCGGTCCTTGCCGTGCTCGCCGCTCACCTTGACCAGCGATTTGGTGCCGAGCTCGGCGACCAGGATGCTGCCGTCGGCGAGCACGATCGCGTCGTGCGGCGCCTTGAAGCCGTGCAGCATGTCGCGCGTCGCGCCGGTCTTGCCGTCGATCACCTGCACGGTGCCGGTGAACCAGCTCGACAGCACCACGTCGTTGCCCTGCGCCGTCGCGCTCATCGGATATTCGAGCGTGGTGCCGGCGGCGTGCATGCGCGCTTTCTCGGTGACCTCGCCGGTCGCGCCGTCCACCGTGCGGTAGGCGAACACGTCGGCGACGTGGATCGTATCCTTGCCGTTCTCGCTAGTGACGCCGATGCCGCCGGGCAGCGCGAGCTTGCCGATGATGATCTGCTTGGCCTGGCCGGTCGCGGGATCGACCTCCTGAATGCCGTTGTCGGCCATGTTGGAGACGTAGATGCGGTCCTTGTCGTCGATCGCGAGATTGTCCAGCGACGGCTTGAGCTGCGCGACCATGGTCTTGGCGCCCGATTTGGGATCGACCCGGACGAGCTGGCCGAGCGCGGTGTCGACGACCCAGAGATTGCCCTTGGAATCGAAATTCACTGCGGCCGGGACCTTGAAGCCGTCGGCAACGACGGTCAGCTCGGCCTTGTCGACGTCGACCTTGGCGACCTGGCCCTTGAACCAGAGCGGACCGTAGAGCTTGTCGTCGGGACCGAACTCGAAGCCGTTGAGGCCGCCCATCTTCTCCATGATCTGGCGCGGCGGCTTGGTGCCCTCGACGTCGATCTCGTGGAGCGTGTCGCCCAGGAAGACGGTGGTGGCGTAGAGCCTGCCGTCCTTGCGGAAAGCGAGCGAGTTGATGCCGGGAAGGCCGCTCGCGAGCTTCTTGATCGGGCCGTCGCCCTTGCGCGAATAGAGATCGCCGGTCAAAAATCCGGTCCAGGCCATGGTGCCGTCAGGCGCGAACGCGATGTCGTCGGCCATGCCCACCGGGGAAGGGATTGCAACCTTGGCGGTACCGCCGAAGATGTCGACCTCGTAGAGCGCCGCGCCGGCGACGCTGCCGGCAAACAGATGGCCGGCCTTGTCGACACCGAGCCCGTGCACGCCATGGAATGCCGAGCCGGGAACGAGTTTTGTCACTTCCCAACCGTCGGCTGACGCGCTCGACGCGGTGAAAAACGTAGCGACGAAGGCTGCGCAGGCGAGCCTGTTCTTCATGGCGAGACCTCCCGTTTTTTGGAAAGTATTCGCTCCTCACGGCGCTTTGGCAAACAAAACTTGACGTTGTGACGTCGCGTAGTAGCCTTGCGCGATCAACGCAGAGTCGTGTCGTGTTTGGAGATGTCCGGCCGATGTCGGCGGGCTGCCGGCTTACCGGTTAGCGGCTTACCGGTTAGTGACTTGCAGCGGGCCGCCGGTGGCGTCCGACATGCGGGCGATGGCCCCGCCGCGGCCGCTCATCATGCCCTCGAGCCGGTCGCGCTCCTTCTCGAAGCTTGCGAGCATCGGGCCTTCGAGCGACCGGCCGCGTGGCAGCTTCACACGCATCGGATCGACGAAGCGGTTGTTGACCAGGATCTCGTAGTGGACGTGCGGGCCGGTCGACTGGCCGGTCGAGCCGACGAAGCCGATCACCTGGCCCTGACGCACCTTCTTGCCGGCTTCCATGCCCTTGGCGAAGGCCGACATGTGACCGTAGGCGGTCTCGTAGCCGTTGGAATGCTTGATGCGGATATACTTGCCGTAGCCGCCCTCGGGGCCGGCCTTCTCGATCACGCCGTTGCCGGAGGCGAAGATCGGCGTGCCGTAGGCGGTGGCCCAGTCGACGCCGGTGTGCATCTTCACATAGCCGAGGATCGGGTGGCGGCGGCCGCCGAAGCCGGAGCGCATGATGGCGTTGTTGACCGGCTTTCTGACCAGGAACTTCTTCGCGCTCTTGCCGGTCTCGTCATAGTAGTCGACGACGCCGTCGTCGGGGCTCTGGTAGCGGTAGTATTTCTTGGTCTCGCCGCCGACGGTGAGGGAGGCGAACAGCACGTCGTTCTTTTCGCTCGACGCCACGCCCTCGTCTTCGCCGGCATAGAACACGTCGAAGGAATCGCCCGGCTGCACCTTGCGCTGGAAATCGACGTCGTAGGAGTAGATCTTGATCATGTCCTCGATGACAGGCATCGGGACCTTGTTGCGCATCGCGGTCTCGTAGATGCTCTGGTACAGCCGCACGCCGGAGCCGTCATCGTCGTCATCGTCGTCGCTGTTGGCGCTGGCCGCGGCGTCCGCGACGGTGTTCATGCTGGAGACGTCGACCGCGACGTATTTGCCGAGATCGGACAGCGCCGCGATCGCCTCGACCATGGTCTCGTTTGCAACCACGACGCGATAGGGCTGCAGGCGGGCGCCGGGGCTTGCGGGCGCCATCAGGATGCGGAGCTTCTCGCCTTCCTTGAGGCCGCCGTCGCGGCCGCGGGGCCCGAGCGTCGCGGTGATCGCCTTGATCTCGTCGGCGGTCGCGCCGAGATCGCGCAGCACGCCAGCGACGCTGTCGCCCTTCTTGACCAGATGGACGCGTTCGCCGTTGGGATTGCCGCCGGTGATCTGCTCCTTGGTCTTGGGCAGCAGCGTGACGTTTTCCGGCACTACGCGCGTCTCGAAGCCGGCATAGGGATCGGACGGCGAGGCCTCGGCGGCGTAGGCAGTCCTGATGTCGGAGGGGCCGGTCGCGCCGGAGATGTCGGCGGCGGCGTTGGCGAGCGATGCGTAGCGCACCCCGCCATTGCCGCGCCAATTGGCGGCGTCGCGCACCCGCATCAGGATGTCGTCGAGCGCCACCACGGCGGAAATCTTCGCCTTCGGCAGCACCGGCGACAGGTCCTTGGTGACGAAGGAGACCTCCGCGTCGGGCTCGACGGCTTCCGGATTGTTGGGGTCTTCCGCGGCCGTCTTCGGATCGGAGCCGACATCGGTGAGCAGGCGCTGGGCGTTGAACGGCGGAATTTTCGCCGACAGATCGCTCGTCGTCATCGACAGATTGCCGGCGATCCGGACGAAGGGGCGCACCCGCATCACGTCGCGGTTGCCGACGCGGGCGACCGTGGAGACGCGCACGATGTTGCGCGACGCCGTGGATTCGCTCGGCGGCGGCAGGCGGTCGCTCTTGTGCAGCGTGGCGGCGCGATCGGCTGCGCCGAAGGCCCCGCGCAGCGCGCCTTCGACCCGCTCCGGCACCTTGGCGAAGGTCATCTCGCCGTCGAGCGATGCGAAAACGGCGCCGCCGATCAGGGCTGCGCCGCAGAGTCCGGTCAGAATCGTGCCGCTAAACCATTGCACCGAGACGCGGCGGCGGTCGATCACGGCGGCTTCAGAACCGTCGACGGACAGCGGCGGCTCGTGGCCGAGATCGATGATCCCGGTCTCACGCCCGTAAGCGCCGCGTGACGTCCTGTGGTTCACTCAAGTCCCCCAATCAACGACCCAAGAAGCCCGATCCGAACCTTGTCCGTGTCGCCCTCTTGAAGGGGCATCGCCGGAAAAAGGCAAGCCGCACAGACGTTCGCGCTCAGAAGACCCCGCGAGGGGCCCGGCCGAAATTACGAACAGCTGGACGGAAAAAGCGCTCTCGATGTCTCTCGAATGTCCGGGGAAGGCCGCGTCATCTGCAAGATCGCCTTCCTCTGACCCCATGAAAACCGCCGGCAGCCCCCACTGGCACCCCCGCGATTCAAGCTTGTCTCTTATCAGAACGCCGCGGGATTGTGGCTCAAGTACGGCGCCTATCATGGAAAAAGTTTCCTGAATGACGGGCCGTAAAAGCCCGGTCTGAGGGGGGAGCAAAGCTCGGCCCGGGCCGAGCGGCTGATCCGGCCGGGTCTCTGGCCGGGCATTGCCGGGCCGCTCCTGGATCCGCCGCGTCAGGTAAGGGGGACGCCGGGAGAGGGGGAGGCGAAGGGCCCGGGAAGGGGGCCCTGGAGCGCCCTCCGGAGCCCGCCGGCGCGCGAACTTTTTTTCAGATTTTTTCCGGCGCGGGCGCCGACGCCGCGTCCCGCGCCTCGCTAATAGGCTGGAATTGCTGGAATTTTCGCGACGATCCACTGTGCGACGTTTTGTTGACGATTGGCGTTGACAGCCCGGAAGGTGGGGCCTATAACCCCAACCACTGAGCGCGGCGCCGCCGGGTCACTGACCAAGGCGAGCGAACGCGCCACTGATGCTCCTCACTTTGTTGAGTGACACAACAGCCGACACAAGTCGGTTGGAGTTCATTCATCGTCGGTAAGGGTGTCGGTACCCTTCCTGAGGGAAGGTTGAGGCCTCCACGGTCTCGGGCTGTTTGACAAGTGAAGATGAAGAAAGAGAAACGTGGACGGCGGAGTCCTTGCGGGTCTCGCATTTAGAAAGCTTCGGCTTTTTGGATCGGGACCGGACGAAAGACTTCGGCGGTACACGTTTTAAAGGAAACACCATCGTTGCCAGCGATGTGAATCGCGGGCAGCTCGGCGGCTTCGGTCGTCGGAAAAATGGTGGGACCTCGTCAAACGTTGTGATCAGCCGGTTCAAAGTTCAAGTCCAACTTGAGAGTTTGATCCTGGCTCAGAGCGAACGCTGGCGGCAGGCTTAACACATGCAAGTCGAGCGGGCGTAGCAATACGTCAGCGGCAGACGGGTGAGTAACGCGTGGGAACGTACCTTTTGGTTCGGAACAACACAGGGAAACTTGTGCTAATACCGGATAAGCCCTTACGGGGAAAGATTTATCGCCGAAAGATCGGCCCGCGTCTGATTAGCTAGTTGGTAGGGTAATGGCCTACCAAGGCGACGATCAGTAGCTGGTCTGAGAGGATGATCAGCCACATTGGGACTGAGACACGGCCCAAACTCCTACGGGAGGCAGCAGTGGGGAATATTGGACAATGGGGGCAACCCTGATCCAGCCATGCCGCGTGAGTGATGAAGGCCCTAGGGTTGTAAAGCTCTTTTGTGCGGGAAGATAATGACGGTACCGCAAGAATAAGCCCCGGCTAACTTCGTGCCAGCAGCCGCGGTAATACGAAGGGGGCTAGCGTTGCTCGGAATCACTGGGCGTAAAGGGTGCGTAGGCGGGTCTTTAAGTCAGGGGTGAAATCCTGGAGCTCAACTCCAGAACTGCCTTTGATACTGAAGATCTTGAGTTCGGGAGAGGTGAGTGGAACTGCGAGTGTAGAGGTGAAATTCGTAGATATTCGCAAGAACACCAGTGGCGAAGGCGGCTCACTGGCCCGATACTGACGCTGAGGCACGAAAGCGTGGGGAGCAAACAGGATTAGATACCCTGGTAGTCCACGCCGTAAACGATGAATGCCAGCCGTTAGTGGGTTTACTCACTAGTGGCGCAGCTAACGCTTTAAGCATTCCGCCTGGGGAGTACGGTCGCAAGATTAAAACTCAAAGGAATTGACGGGGGCCCGCACAAGCGGTGGAGCATGTGGTTTAATTCGACGCAACGCGCAGAACCTTACCAGCCCTTGACATGTCCAGGACCGGTCGCAGAGATGTGACCTTCTCTTCGGAGCCTGGAGCACAGGTGCTGCATGGCTGTCGTCAGCTCGTGTCGTGAGATGTTGGGTTAAGTCCCGCAACGAGCGCAACCCCCGTCCTTAGTTGCTACCATTTAGTTGAGCACTCTAAGGAGACTGCCGGTGATAAGCCGCGAGGAAGGTGGGGATGACGTCAAGTCCTCATGGCCCTTACGGGCTGGGCTACACACGTGCTACAATGGCGGTGACAATGGGATGCTAAGGGGCGACCCTTCGCAAATCTCAAAAAGCCGTCTCAGTTCGGATTGGGCTCTGCAACTCGAGCCCATGAAGTTGGAATCGCTAGTAATCGTGGATCAGCACGCCACGGTGAATACGTTCCCGGGCCTTGTACACACCGCCCGTCACACCATGGGAGTTGGTTTTACCTGAAGACGGTGCGCTAACCCGCAAGGGAGGCAGCCGGCCACGGTAGGGTCAGCGACTGGGGTGAAGTCGTAACAAGGTAGCCGTAGGGGAACCTGCGGCTGGATCACCTCCTTTCTAAGGATGGTTCTTCAGAAGCTTGCTTCTATCGAACCGTTTTAGAAACATCAGTGGCCAACAGATCGCCAGATCGTTGAGCTGCATTGGCGGGATTTCGCCGTCTTCGTTTCTCTTTCTTCGCGGACGAA